>CAZFJL010000005.1:0-110310 GCA_964518905.1 uncultured Geitlerinema sp.
CCTGATTTAAACGCCTTTTCCTCTGAGTAAAACTACTTATTCAGAAGTCCTCTGAGGAACTATCTGATTTTGCAATTCAAGCATATCCTCATCCCATAGATATTATCAAAAACGATATTGCTGATATGACTCAAAGTCAGTCAGATACAGTAATGATTGATAGCGAAACAGATTCAAATAGTGAAGCGATTACGACACAAGATCTCTGTTCTCGCTTTGGAATCAGTTACTCTGGCTATCGCCAGCAAGCACGGCGTTTTGGTATGGAACCAGCAGAATGGCTCTCTCACAAGACAGGCTGGAAATATATCGGGAACAGACGTTCACGTCGATGGACACAATCTTAATCGAACAAAGTTTGCACTTTTCTACTTGATCTGAATCACGTTATATCTATTGTTTCCAAGCTCTGCATCAATTCGTAGGGTGGTCATTGCCCATTTACTAACAATCCTAATACCTCGTCTAAATTATCGAAGCCGGAGCTTATCAAGCAAAATAGATCGTGAATAGGTCAACAAACTAAACCAATGCCAAAACAAAAAAAAGACATTCCAGCTATGCTTTGGGATGCCGGAATAAACTTTGTCAAAAAACAGGTTTCTAGCCAGATTCAAGATTGGTTATTCGAGCAAATATTGGGTAACGATCCAGACCTACTCGCATTAACCCGAAAAATTGACGAGATGAAAGGAGAAGAATTTGAAGACTTTTTAGCAACGTGTTTTAAACGTATCGGCTATTACGTTGAACGAACTCCCCACACCAATGACTTTGGCGCAGACTTGATTTTGGTTAAAGATAGGAAAAAAACCGTTGTTCAGGTCAAACGCTACAAAAAAAATGTCGGTAGCGCCGCCGTACAAGAAGTCGTGGCCGCTTTACCCTACTACCGGGCAACTTTGGGCATGGTGGTGACCAATAGCGCCTACACCGCTAGCGCCAAAAAACTCGCCCAAGCGAATAACATCACCCTCTGGGATCGATCGCACCTGTTTGACCTCATTCGCCAAGCAGCCCAACGAACCCCAGCACCATGAATTTCAAGCGTCATTGTCGGATAGTCATTGCCCACCGACTGGTGCCAATCCTGTAAACTCGGGTCACACAGAAAGCCATGAACACCGATCGCCCATAACCCGATCGCCCGTTCATGCATCCACCCCACAACCCCCAGCGCGATCCGAACCCAAGCGATGAAAGCACTCATTCTGTCAGGAGGAAAAGGCACACGCCTGCGTCCCCTCACCTACACCGGCGCAAAACAGCTCGTCCCCGTCGCCAATAAACCGATCCTGTGGTACGGCATCGAAGGCATCGTCGCCGCAGGCATCACCGACATCGGCATCGTCATCAGCCCCGAAACCGGCGACGAAGTCCGATCGCGCACCGGCAACGGCGACCAATTCGGCGCGACCATTACCTATATTTGCCAAGACGAACCCCTCGGCCTCGCCCACGCCGTCAAAATTTCCCAGGACTTCCTCGGTGACTCGCCGTTTATCATGTTCCTCGGCGATAACCTGATCGAACACGAACTCAAATCATTTCTCGATCGCTTCATCGAAAAACAACTCGACGCCCTGATCCTGCTGCGCCCCGTGGAAAACCCGTCGGCCTTTGGCGTCGCGAAAGTCGATGACGATGGGCGGGTGTTGGCATTGGTCGAAAAACCGAAAGACCCGCCGTCAAACCTGGCACTGGTGGGAATTTACTACTTTTCGCCCTACATTCACGAAGCGATCGCCCAGATCCAACCCTCCGCACGGGGCGAACTGGAAATCACCGACGCGATCCAGAAGCTAATCGACCTCGATCGCCCGGTGGACTCGCGCGTGATTAAAGGTTGGTGGCTCGATACCGGGAAAAAAGATGACTTGCTCAGTGCGAATCAAATTGTGCTGGATGCCCAGGTGGTGACCGACATTCGGGGAGAGCTGGATAAGGCGACCAAAATTGACGGGCGGGTGCGGATTGGCGCGGGGTCAACGGTGAAAAATAGCCTGATCCGGGGGCCGGTGGCGATCGGCGAAAACTGCCGCATCGAGAACTGTTTCATCGGCCCCTACAGCAGCATCGCCGACGGTGTCACCCTGCTGGACACCGACATCGAACACAGCGTCATTTTGCGCGATGCGACGATTTCGGGCATCAAACAGCGTATCGTCGATAGCTTGATCGGACAGCGGGCGCGATTGGGTGAAGCGTTGCCGCGTCCGAAGGCGCTACGGTTCATGATTGGCGATGATTGTCAGGTGGAACTGGTGTAGTTACTGGGTGAAGGACGACAGGATGACAGGTAATAACACCAGCAATACCTACGATGCGATCGTGATTGGTAGCGGGATCGGTGGTCTGTGTGCGGCGGCGATGCTGGCACGGTATGGCAAACGGGTGGTGGTCTGCGAAAGCCATAGCGTTGCCGGTGGTGCGGCGCACGAGTTTGTCCGCGATGGCTTTCGGTTTGATTCGGGGCCGTCGTTTTATTGCGGCCTGAGCGATCGCACCAGCCTAAATCCGCTGCGCCAAGTCCTCGACGCGATCGGCGAAACCGTCGAAGCGATCGCCTACGATCCCCTCGGTCACTATCATTTTCCCGATCGCAGCGTGCCGATTTACGGCAACGCCGAACGCTATCGCGTCGAACTCGCCAAGGTCACGCCCACCGGAGCGGCGGAGTTTGCCGAATTTGAGCGGGCGATGCTGCGGATGTATGCGGGCTTGCGGGGTGTGCCGTCGATCGCGCTGCGGGCGGACTGGCAGGCGATACCGCTGCTGTTGTCGCGCTACGCGATCGGGATGCTGAAGCTGTTGCCCTCGATCGCCGACGTGGAAAAATCCGTCGGGCGGATCGCCGATCGCTACATTCGCGATCCCTGGGTGCGGCGTCTGCTCGATATTGAATGCTTCTTGCTGTCGGGACTGAAGGCGCACGGGACGATCGCGCCGGAGGTGGCGTTTATGTTGGGTGAACGCGATCGATCGGTGATCGATTATCCGATCGGCGGCAGCGGGGCGATCGTTGATGCGTTGGTGCGAGGTTTAGAGAAATGGGGCGGTGCGTTGCGGCTGCGATCGCCTGTGGAGCAAATCACGATCAAGAATGGTCGTGCGGTTGGGGTACGGCTGAAATCCGGCGAGAATTTGCACGCGCCGATCGTGATTTCCAACGTGACGATTTGGGACACGTACAGCCAGTTATTAGACGCGGACGATCTACCCGATCGCGATCGGCAAACGGCGATCGCCACGCCCGCGATCGATAGCTTCATGCATCTCCATCTCGGCATTCGCGCCGATGGTCTCGACGGTCTGACCGGCCATCATGTCGTGATCCATGACCCCGATCGCGACATCACCGAACCGGGCAATACCTGCATGGTCTCGATTCCCACGGTTTGGGATCGCAGCCTCGCCCCCGAGGGTCACCACGCGATTCATGCCTACACGCTCGAACCGTTTGAAACCTGGGAAAATATTGACAGACCGAGCGCTGCCTACGATCAACTCAAACACGATCGCGCCCAATCGCTCTACCGCGCCCTCGAACGCATTATCCCCGACCTCCGCGATCGGCTCGTCCTCGATCTGATCGGCACGCCGCTCACCCACGCCCGCTTCCTGCGACGCCACCACGGAACCTACGGCCCCGCCATTCCCGCCGAACGCGATCGTTTTCCAACCTGTCAGACACCCATACCGGGACTCTACCGCGTCGGGGATAGCACGATGCCGGGAATCGGGGTTCCCGCCGTGGCCGCGTCAGGGATTCTCTGTGCGAATTCGTTGGTGAGTAATGATCAGGTGGTCGAAATGTTGAACGCGATCGGCTGTTAGCCGTAGGGTGGGCAGCCGTAGGGTGGGCACTGCCCACCACGATCAATGTGCGGGCAAAGCGTTAGCAAGATTTCCGCAATCAACGGGCGAATTGTCGTGATGGTGGGCGATGCCCACCCTACCAACAGCAAAAAACGCGGAAGTTAAAAAACTTCCGCGCGTCAAAATGAGTGATACCTGAGCGATGACGATGTGTAGATAAGTCAGCGCGAGGCTAGGCATCAGCCCCCAGCAACTGCGGGGACGATGCTGACTTCATCACCATCACTCAAGACTGTTTCCGTGTTTTCCAGGAAGCGGATATCTTCACTGTTCACGTAAAAATTTAGAAAGCGACGCGGCTTGCCCGTCTCGTCACAAAGACGATCTTTAATGCCAGGGCAGATTGAATCCAACGCGTCAACGAGCTGCGCGATCGAGCTGGCGTCACACTCGATCGTGGCTTGCCCATTGGTGAATTTCTGGAGCGGGGTCGGGATGAGAACTTTAACGGACATGAGAACTTTATAAAAAACGAGCTAAAGAATGTGGGGGTGAAATGAGCGACTTAGGTCAATCAGTTAGACCAAACAGAGACACTCGCGAAAGCCTGCCTGTGTCTGCTAGAGGCGCGATCGCATAGATCGCGGTCTCAACTCATTAAATGACCAGAGTGATTGAGACTTGAGGAGAGTTACTTCACTCGCCCTCAATCACTCCGGCTTCAGACTATCCCTCTTTTGTCACTCTCCGATTCGATAACGAGTTTGCGTTATTTCAGCCATCTCTTAAATGAGAGCGAGAACGAAAGAATAAGGGTTTCAGCCGTTCTTTTTGAAGAGTGACAAAAGAGGGCTATACCGTCGTTTGTTCCCAATCGAGGCGGTTGAGGGTGTTCGCACGCGCGAACGCGGCCTCGAAGGCTTCGAGTTTCGGCTCGATCGTCAGCGGCTCGCCGACGTAGGACGACACGGCTTCCTGGGTTTTGAGGCCGTTGCCGGTGATGTAGACGACGGTGGTTTCATCGGGGTTGATTTTGCCCGCTTCGACCAGTTTTTTGAGGACGGCGATCGTGGTGCCGCCAGCGGTTTCGGTGAAGATGCCTTCGGTTTCCGCCAGGAGCTTCATGCCGTCGATGATTTCCGCGTCGGTGACGTCTTCGATGTTGCCGTTGGTTTTCTTGGCGATTTCCAGGGCGTAAACACCATCGGCGGGGTTACCGATCGCGATCGACTTGGCGATCGTGCTCGGTTTCACCGGCTTGATGAAGTCACGATCTTCTTTGAACGCTTGGGAAATCGGCGAGCAACCTTCCGCCTGAGCGCCGCTGAAGCGCACATTTTTAGCGTCCACCAAACCACAATCAACAAACTCGTTAAAGCCTTTGTAGATCTTGGTGAACAGCGAACCGGACGCCAACGGCGCGACGATGTGGTCAGGCAGTTGCCAGCCGAGCTGCTCGGCGACCTCGTAACCGAGGGTTTTCGAGCCTTCCGAGTAGTACGGACGCAGGTTGATGTTGACGAAGCCCCAGCCGTGGGTGTTGGCGACTTCCGAACACAGGCGGTTGACCTGGTCGTAGTTGCCTTTGACGGCCATCAGGGTTGGGTTGTAGATCAGCGTGCCGAGGATTTTACCGGCTTCGAGATCGGCGGGAATGAAGACGCAGCAGTCAAGGCCAGCATGGGCGGCGATCGCGGCGGTGGAGTTGGCCAGGTTGCCGGTGCTAGCACAGGAGACGGTCGTAAAACCCAGCTCACGAGCACGGGTCAGAGCCACAGAGACCACGCGGTCTTTAAAGCTCAACGTCGGCATGTTGACCGCGTCGTTTTTAATGAAAAGCTTTTTCAGGCCGAGACGACGGGCGAGGCGCTTGGCTTCAACCAAGGGCGTCATGCCTGTGCCCACGTCGATCGGGTCGTTGGACGAAACGGGCAAAAATTGACGGTAGCGCCAGATGGAGTTCGGACCGGCTTCGATCGTCTCGCGGGTGACGGTGTTGCGGATAACGTCGTAGTCGTATTTGACTTCCAGCGGGCCGAAGCATTCTTCACAAACGTGCTTGGCAACCGGCTCGTATTCAGTGCCACATTCTTTGCATTGCAGGCGGTTGAATGCGGGGGCGGTGCTTAGATTCTTCAGGCGCTCAATAGCTTGGGTCATGTCTCAAAAAAAGCGTTGTAAAACGCTGCCGTATCACTCATTGCGCAGCATCGTAACACGGTGTCAAACGGTCGCAAACTATACCCGACTTTTTTAGTCGGGATTTGATTGGGCGAAAAAATAGTGATCGATCAACGTTGATCGATCGCCGTAGCCTGTAGGGTGGGCACTGCCCACCACGATCAGCCCGCGCATCAGTATCCGTGATGGTGGGCGATGCCCACCCTACAAAACTGAATAAACCTGAAAACGTTAAGACGGAACCGGAGGGGTGACGTAGGACGCAAAACTCAGCTCATTGACGGCATTCCAGGCGCGAATCTCGTCTCGGAAGGCTGACCATTGGTCATAGACCTCTTTAAAGGTGGCGTCTTTGCCCGCATTTTCTTCGAGCAACTCCTGAGACGCTTTCTGCGCTGCGTCCAAAATCTCTGGGCTATAGGCGCGAAGCTTCGTGCCGCTCGCGATCAACTCCTTCAGCGCTTGACTGTTCAGGGCGTCGTATCGCGCCAGCATCATCATGTTCGACTCGATCGTTGCTGTTTTAAACGCTTCTTGATACTCCGGCGGCAAGCTGTTCCATTCGTTGAGGTTGACCAGCACATCGAGCGTTGCGCCCGGTTCCCACCAGCCCGGATAGTAGTAAAACGGTGCAGCGGTATTTAAGCCCAGTTTTTGATCGTCGTAGGGGCCAACCCATTCGGCAGCATCGATCGCGCCGCGATCGAGCGCCAAGAATACCTCACTTCCCGGCAACACCTGAACATTAACGCCCAAGCGTGACATCACCTCGCCGCCCAAACCCGGAATCCGCATTTTCAGACCATTGAGATCCGCCAGTGTTTTAATCTCGCGTTTAAACCAGCCGCCCATTTGCGTGCCGGTATTTCCCGCCGGAAAGCTAATAATCCCGAACTGTGCATAGATTTTATGGATCAGTTCCAGGCCACCGGCCTGATACATCCAAGCGTTGTGCTGCTGGGCATTGAGTCCGAAGGGCATCGCCGTCGCAAACCCGAGGGCGGGATTTTTGCCAATGTAGTAGTAGCTCGCTGTGTGGCCACACTGGATCGTTCCATCCTGTACCGCGTCCATGACCTGTAGCGCCGGGACCAGCTCGCCCGCCGCGTAGATCTCGATCGTAAACCGCCCGTCGGTCATGGCACTGACGCGATCGGCGATCGTCTGCGCCCCGCCGTAAATCGTGTCGAGCGAAGTCGGCCAACTAGCGGCCATCGTCCAGTTCACTCGGGGTAGGCGGTTGCTGTCCGTGCTGTTGGTCGCGGCTGGACTGCACGCGGCGATCGCAGCAGTTGCGCCACCGAGAGCAGCATGGCGAAGCAAATTACGACGTTTCATATATGTATAAGTCTAGATGAGCTGCTATTTATGCTTAAATTCGTTGAAGACCGATCGCCTCAACGAGAGAACAGAAAATTTAAGTAGCCCAAGATCATCAAACAGTGACCTCAGAGTGATCCATTCAATTGTTGGCCGGGGCTACTTAGAATCTCTAAAAGCTTAACCCCAGTCACGATCTCGCTCCCTGTTCAAATCTAGATTAATGCCCCCTCGTCAGCGAGCATAGCTACACAAAAAGCGGGTTAGTTTAACCCGCTTTTTGTGTATCACATCGATCCATAAGACTGAATTATGATGTGTTGTGATGATTTCTCAAACATCGTTAATGTTTGATTGATAGCGACCTAGCTCAATCGCTAATCACTTAGGAATTGCTAGCTTGCGCTTCAAGTTGCTGCTTCAGCTTGGCCAACTCATCAGCCCAACGCGGATCGGGTTGACTGGAGGCAGCAGGAGAGGACGAGGTGCTCGGTGCACGACCCGTCGTTGCTGCTGATTTACCGCCGCGACGTGCGCCGTCTCCGCCACGGCCACCACCGCTACGAGCTGCTGCCGGAGCCGGAGCTGCATCTTCTTTTTTGCGCGGTTGAGCCTTCTCGACTTTCAGATTCGCGTCCTTGAACGCTTGACCGTCATAGCTCGCGATGATTTTATCGGCTTCTTCATCGGTCTCAACGGTCACAAAGGCAAAACCACGGCACTTACCCGTTTTGCGATCGGTCACGATCTTGATCGATAGATCATCACCCGCATCTTTGAGTAATTCTTGCAGTTCGTCGCGTTCGACATCTTTGGGCAAATTACCAACGTAAAGGCGAATAGACATGAAATGAATCTCCAGTATGAGTATCTAAAATGACAACACTTTGAACCAGCTCGAATCTCCCAAAGATATTTGGTAAAAACGAACTATTGCTCGGATGAATCGAATGTCACGATGCGACATGGAAAACGGTTCAAAACGTAGTTCACCGTGGGCTTTGTCGGGCGCATCTCGCTCGAAACAAACTTGATGGAACCGCTTGCTTATCGGCATCGCTCTGAAACGAAAACGGTTGTGCCGGACATGCTCTAAATTGTTCACAACTCGTATCGACACCGACAAAGACGCTGGAAAGCGAAAAGTAGTTAACCAATATCTCTCAATGCTGTTAAAACAGGCTGAGTTTGGGAAGGTCTCAATCCTGAAAAAGGCGAAAAGCAACCCAACAACAGGCCATTACTAAAGCCACTGAATAAAAGCGGACTGACACAGTAGATTAACACTGAATCAAGCAACTGCTGATACGAGCGCTGATCTAACAATATTTTGTAGCATCTGCGACATTCAGTGATGAATCCTACGACTGTTCGCGTCTTTTGTGCAAGTACTTTGGCAAACTCCACGTTCGTTTAGAGTCTCCGAGTATCCCCCGGCGACTTCGTATATTCTAACCAAACAGGGCCAAGATGCGGACTAAAAGTCCGGGGATTGAGACCCACCCCAGAATGGTCAAGAGCGAAACGGTGCAAGTGATTGGTTTGCGTCCACACTATCACAGGGGATCGAAAAGTAACAAAAGTTTAAGAAAGTTTGAGCTTGATCTGGGAAATGTCTAGAAGCCCCCTCTCGCAAGAATGACGGCTCCCCAAACGGCGCAGAGGCTCGCGAGAGCTGTTGACCACAGTGGATGACCATTTTGGGGGGAGGCGATCGCGGCTGGTGTATTGGCTTTAGGGGAGGAAAGGTTGCGAGATTTGCCGGATGCTGGCGGATCGTGGCTCGGTGTGCCGATCGCGTCGAGACGGTCAACGTCAATCCAGGGGGTGACACCGCGCCGAAACCAGCCAGTGATCGTCACGGGCTGACCGATGAAACGAGTGGCGCGATCGTGGGTCGGCAGCAGCCAGCCTAGCCAGCCGGTACGATCGAGGTAGTGCAGCGGCCAGAGCGTAGAGCCATCATCGAGCCAGAGATCTTGGCCAAACCAGTTGCCGACACTGCGACGCCCGACGAGCGTACCGCTGAGTCGTAGGGTGCGACTGTCGATCGGCAAACTATCGGGATCAAGTGTCCAGCGATCGAGATCGGGATCGGCGTTCAAGGCGTAGGGTTTGAAATCGGGAAAAAATCCATTGATACGCAAAACCGTCCCGATCGCAAAGCCTTCGAGCACAAGACCAAGCGTGAGCCACGGCCAATCGGCCTGTAGCCACGATAGCGATCGCCACTGGAAAACCTGCCCCACCGTCCCCAAACTGGCCGCGATCACGACCAATCCGACAGCGGCCACAATCCCGATTAACGGGGTCATATTCTGCATCAAGCCCGCGCTTTCGAGCAAGCTGGCGGGTTCGATCGGCAAGCTGCGCGTGGGAGTGCGAGGGCGGCGGGGAGCCTTGGGATCGCGGCGAAACAGTTCGGGCGAAAATTCGGGTTCGATCTGGAAATGCTGGGCGAGGCGCGTGAGGCGATCGAGGCGTTGACCGAGGGGCGGATGGGCATCGCCGATCGCCAGCCAAGTGCTGTAGGGGGTGGCGGCGTCCCAGCCCAGACGCTCAAGCGGTGGGCGATCGAGATCCGCACCGCACCAGAGACCGTGGCGCGGATTAATCGATCCGAGTAGTTCAAACCGTTCGCACAGGGTCGAGAAGGCGTGATCTCGGTCAAACTCGCGCCGTTGCGTCAGGGCTTGTTTGACGAGGCTGCGGGCGCGAGCGTTGGGATTGCCGGTGAGATTGGCCGCAAAGCGATCGGCGTAGGTTTGACGCAGGCGCGACCAGGCCAGCAGCGGTAAACGCCACAGCCGATACAGACCATAGGCAAACGTCGCGATCGTTGCCGTCAGCCACAGCCCGGTTTCGGCGGCGATGATCCGCGCACTGGCGAGATCAAAACCAAACTGGGCGGGTCGATCGTGCTGCGTCCACTTTTGACAGCGATCGCCGATCTGGGTCAGTCCGTCGTACAGGATATACGGCAGTTGCAGCAGCGCCACGCTCACTGTGGCAAAAAAAACATCACGCTGTACGCCCGACGCGATTCCCGCTGCCACTTCGATCGCGATTTCATCCGCCGAAAGCGTCTCGATCGCGCCACTCGAAATCACGATCCGCAGCGACTTCTGACCGTAACCATAGGTCCACACAAATGCAGCGGGGCTCTTCAGGGTATAGAGCGCAGGCTTGGCACGTTTTTTATGTTGGGCAAACCGCGTCAGGAGTTGCGCGGCTTCGGGTGAATGTTTGGTGAGGCGATTATGGGTCAGCGGCTGGGCTCGATAGCGCCGGGTGAGTAAGAGGTCTAAGAGAAAGGGGGCAACGATGGTCAATACACCCAGCACGATCGCTAAACTCAGGTTGTGATTCAGATAAAACGTTTGGATTGGACGCAGACCAATCGCCAAGAAAGCATCGTTTCCTCGCTGCATGAGCCAGTGAGCCAGCATTGAACTCAGCGTACATAGGGTAATTGTGGCGATGAGTTCCCGGCGTCGTAAATGCCCCGATCGGAGACCCTTCAGTCGCGTCCAACGATCGGCTCGATCGGCATTGCGCCACGTGCAGCCCTCGTTCTGACTCTTTTTCTGATTTTCTAGCTGTTTTCCTGGTAGTGCTGTAGCGGAGACCTTCTGATGCGAGGGACTCTCACTGGGCGGCACATCCCGTGCCGTGGTGGATTCTAAAGTCGGAAAAGTCGGACGAACCGGCGGTGGCGGCATCCGCAGTGCTTTGGCTCTGGGGATGGGTGAGGAACGTGGACGAGAGGTCGGAACGGCAGGTGACGATCGGCGTGGAGTCGAATCGACGATCTCCGGCGTTGTCAGGTCGGGAAGATCGGGTGAATCCGCGAGAGTTGGGGAATCGAGAAGATCGAAGGCATCCGCATTGAAGGGATTCTGTTGAACATCGGGCGGTGGCAATCTGAGTTCTGACGGCAGCACGATCGCGCGATCGCGCGTCTCAGAACCGGTCGGCGCAGCCCCCTCGTCGCCCTGATCCTTCGGCGAGATCGGCACAAATCCGGCACGACTTGACGACGGCGTGCCCAGGTTGCGATCGGGGCTAGACAGTGACGTGTTAGCGTGTGAGGCTGCCGCTGGAGTCTCCGAACTCGATGGCAGCGTGTCGTTTTCGTGATCAGGGGAAGGAATCGCCATCGCCATACCGGAGTGTGTCTTGAGCGGTGAATTTCGATGCAACCTCGATCGTGTCTACAACCTCAAGGATGCTTCGAGGATATCGCACACCCCTTGAAGTCTGCCGTCCGCACCCTCCGGTTCACCTTGACGTCGATCAAAACTTGCGACAAACTTAATATTGGTCGTAGCCGCCACTGCTGCTTTCTGTTTAAATAACGTAAAACAGCGCGGGCAAAACTTCGTAAATCTGGCACGGTCTTGAGTCAAGCCTCTTTGAGTGGTGAGTCCAGACCCTAAGCTCAAAAAATAGCTCCATCAAAGCCCCGCAGGATTCAAGTTAAACGCTCAGATATCCCGTTTTTACGCCCTTATATTGACACCGAGACTCGGGTCTCTTGCTTATGGAAACGCTAGAGTTTGTCATCTATCCAGACGGTCGCGTTATTGAAAAAGTGACCGGCATTGAAGGTGCATCTTGCGCAGATGTTACCGCCGCGATCGAGGTGGAACTCGGTGTCGTCCTATCCAGCGAAAAGACCTCTGAATTTTTCGCCCAATCTCACAACGATACGACCCAGAACCAAACTCGTAACACCCTTCACAGCGAGTGGTCTTAAAACATATCTATTGATCGATTTGTTTCAACATGCGATTAGTAGAATAGTTTTTTCTGCACATTCAACGTTTCCATTTTTTAAGTTTCCCCTTCTTCAACTTTTTTATTCGTCAAACTGTTGTCCTATGTCCCACTTCAGCCACATCAAGACCAAAATCCGCAATCTCGGCACGCTGCAAGGAGCCCTCACAACCCTTGGCATCGACTGGAAAGCTGGCCCCACGGATGTCCGTGGCTACCGTGGCCAAACCCACAGTGCTGATGTTGTCATCGAGCAAGACAATGGTTACGACATCGGATTTTCCTGGAATGGTGAGTCCTATGAACTCGTCGCGGATTTGCAATACTGGGAACAAATGGGATCAGTTGATCGCTTCATTAGCAAAATCACACAGCAATATGCCTTTGACACCGTGATGCAAGAAACAGCGAAACAAGGTTTTCAAGTTGCAGAACAGAATAAGAACACCGATGGTTCGATTCGCCTCGTGTTGCAACGTTGGGTCGCGTAGGTTGTTTTAAATTTATCTGAACTTATCTGAACCGATAGTTCGGTATGGTCAAACGTTGAACGGGTTTTAGCCGATCGTTTCTACATCGCATCTCAAACCGAGAAAATCTTCAAGTACCATCTCCGAATCTGCATTAAGCAATCTATAACCTTTCGCTAGGTTGGGTTCAGATCTGGTTTAGACATAAAGACGTGCGATCGCACGTCTTTTATTTTTTGTATTTGATGTTGGGTATTCGATCTTCAATACTGCATCATTGAATGGTCTGTACACGCATATACATCTGTTGATCAGACGTTTGCTGCTATGACTCCATCCGATCACGAATCCGAATTTACGCCCAACTTTTCTAACCTCTCCCCCGATTTAGATCGGTCGCATAACATACCCGATCGCAGTGGCTTCGAGCCAGAACTCGGCGCGGAATTGCGGCAGGATACGAGCGATCGAACCGGCTTCGAGCCAGAACTCGGCGGCTTTTTGCGCCAAAAAGGCGTATTTGTGGATGAAGTGACCTGTATCGGCTGCAAGCATTGTGCGCTGACGGCTCGCAACACATTTTATATCGAGCCGGATCTGGGTCGCGCCCGCGTGGTCAATCAGACGGGCGACTCCGAAGACATTATCCAAGAGGCGATCGACACCTGCCCGGTGAACTGCATTCACTGGGTGGACTACACCGAACTGAAGCAACTCGAAACTGAGCGGGCGGTGACGCCGGTTCCGCGTGCGGGCTTGCCGATCGCCCGTGGACGTATGGGAGCTGAAACGCGCCGCCACCAGGCCGAGTCGTTATAAATCTTGCAGCAGAACGTCCTACACGCCTGAATCCCCCTGGCGCTGTTGTTGCTGGTTGCGCTGCTGTTGACGCTGACGCAGCATGTTAGCCTGCACTTGGGCTTGCCATGCTGCAAGACGTTGTTGATCCGGACGCGGCGCGGCTTGACTGAGCGGACTAGAGGTGCGGATTACGTTATCGACCTGGGGCAGGGGCGGGCGATTGATCGCGGCCTTTTGCGCCGGTTGATGCTCCGGCTGGCGCATTTCCTTGATGGTGGCAATCAGGCGCGGGAAGAGACGACGGACGATATCGCGCTGCTGACGCTGAATCGGGCCGACGCCGATCGAAAGTTGCTTGATATGCTCTTCGAGTTTGCGGATATTGCCCTGCACGGTCTCTAGGTTGGCATCATCGAGGGGAGCAAGCCGCGCTTTGACGACGCCGAGTTCGCGCTGGAGAACGGCGATCGCGCTTTCCACCCGCTGCGATTCGTTGCTTTGCTGCTGACGTGGGAGCATCTGAAACCATTCACGCAGCTCCGAGATTTGCGCCACCAAATGCCGTTCGCGTTCGCGCTGACGCCCCGTGAACTCCTGCATTTGGCGCAGGTCGTTTTGGAGCGTCACGACGGCATCACGCAGAGCGGCGACCTGTTCGGGGCGTGTGGTTTGACGCAGTTCTTGGCGCAGGATTTCCACTTGCTGAACAGTTTCGCGGTTCGATCGCTCCAAACTCACGACCTGTTGCAACATCGGGTCAAGATTCACCGGATCGGGCAACAGCTTCAGGCTCTGTTGGAGCTGACCGACCGCCGAAACGTACTGCGTTTGCATCCGCTGCTGAAAGCGCTGTCGGTTAACGGTTCCCAAGCCCATCGCCAGGGTGAGCGGCAGGGCAAAATGGACGAGCTGCTGGGTCACGGCAGCAACACCGATTCCGATTCCCGCCCCGACGATCGAGGTCATTTCGAGGGCGTCGAGGGCGTCGAAGCGGCCTTTTTTCTCGGTCGGTTTACCCGACTTGCTCGACTTACTTGGCTTGGCCGCTGCGGTCGGTCTCTGACTTGCCGATGATTCCGCAGGAGTGGCCGTTGTGGCGGAAGAACGCGATGGTGCTTTGGGCATGGTGCGCTAGAAGAGGGGAAGGGACGACACAACGGCGAAAATACCTCGGTCAGGATTAATTTCGCTGGATGGGCTGGCGATAAGTTTGCAACAGCACTGAGTCAGACTCTTGACAATTGGCAAAAATAGTAAGCCAATTTTACCCTATTGAAAATCGGGATGCTCGATCGTGATCGGTTCAATCGCTCTCAAGTTCTAAACTGAGGCGAATGCTCGGTGACGGATAAATATTTCAGTCCACTCCTAAATCAACCAAGAAATCAGGGTCAGAGCGATTAAAACGATCAGCAGGCCGAGATTAATCGCCATATCGGTACGGCTGAGTAGCAAGGCTCGCCCAAAGAATTCACGCCCGCGATCGGTGAGAAAGCGGCGAACCCACAGCGGCACGCGATCGTACATCGGCTTATACTGAGCCACGCTCCGAGCCACACGAATCACGTTATAAACCGACAGGCCGGTTAACAGCAGGCGGTAAATCAAGAAAAAGTCGATCGCCATAGGTCGCAACAGTGGGAGAAGCCTCTAAATTCTCTGTTTGGTTAGTCTGAGCTTGGTAGGGTGGGCATTGCCCACCATAACGGATACTTCTCGCTGGTATTGATCGTGGTGGGCTACGAAACTGAGTTTGAGCCTGAGTTTGAGTTTATAGTCATTCGATATCAGAATGAGACACGTTTCCTATCCGCTTGGTTAAACCCGCTTTCCTGCACGCTTCATGACCGATCTCCCCGACCTGCAACCGCTCTACGAACATGTCCGTGCTAATCCGAAGGTCGCACTGTCGTACCTCAATCTCGGAAAAGCCCTCGAACTTCATCAACGCCCGATCGCCGCGCTCCGCAGCTATCAACAGGCCGTCAAACTTCGTCCCAACTATGCCGAAGCGCAATTTTGCCTCGGTCGTCAGTGGTGGCAGCAGGGTGATCTCGAAGCGGCGCGATCGCACTTTGAGCAAGCCGCCGAGTTGCGCGTCCCAGGTGTCCCCCTCGCGCTCCATTTTAATCGCGACTTGATCTACGGCCATCACGGGATGCGCGATCCCTGGCTGTTGTGGGATGGCCATGTTTATCGGCTGTACTATCTCGCTGGACTGTGGGATGAACCATCGCGATCGATTCACACCGCGCATTCTGAAGATTTAACCACCTGGCACTACGACGGGACGATCATCACCGCTCCAGACGCGACGATCAGC
The DNA here is from genome assembly GCA_964518905.1 of uncultured Geitlerinema sp. GTDB lineage: Bacteria > Cyanobacteriota > Cyanobacteriia > Cyanobacteriales > Geitlerinemataceae > RDYZ01. The sequence goes on from CAZFJL010000005.1 coordinate 15,694, forward strand.
TTTGGTGGCGGCACGACGCGGATCATCAACAATCTTTACCATCTCTACTACTCCGTGCGTCAGCAGACGGACGCGGGAGAACGCGAGACGATCGCCCTGGCAACATCACCCGACAGTCTGAACTGGGAAACCATCAACCACGACGCGATCGCCCTAGACCCGCAATACTACGCGCCCCACCACTGGCAAAACCCGAACTTCTTCGTCGATCCCAAGACCAATAAAACCTATTTCTTTCTGGGGGCGAGTGCTGCAAGCTGTGGTGACTCGGACTATCGCGGCTGTGTTGCGATGGCGGTTGGCGATCGAAACAGCACCAACTTGACGACACTACCGCCCGTGTTGTTGCAATTGGCCGGTCAAACGGGATCATCGGCCTTCGGACGCATCGATCGCCCCCAAATCACCCTGGCGAATGATCAGTACTATTTGACCTTTTCCTGCCCAAGCGATCGCCTGCATCCCGACTGGCGATCGCGCCAAGTTCCGCGTCGCTTAAGCGAATCCTCGATGTTCTGCTACGTCTCCGACTCGATCACAGGCCCCTATCGACCCTTTCCCGAGGATGAACCCTTTGTTTGGGGTAGCGAACGCACGCGGCTAGCGCGATCGGGAATATTTTTTGATAACCCACACCGGCAGTTGTTTGCGTATGGCAATTATCCCCAATCCCAGCTTTTAGAAGTCTCTAAGCGCTTTCAGATCGGTTGGAATGGCACAAAGATCGGGATTATGTTCAACTTGCAGCTAGACGAGACTCGGGGTCGTTAATCCAATAAATCTGGCTCCTCTCGCACGATTTTGTCGTAAAGCGACTGGAAGCAAAACCAGCCCATAAACGGCGTTCCCACTTGGGAGGCGGTGAGGGTGGCGGTGTCGCGATCGATCACGATCGGTGTCCCAGCCGCTTCGGCCAGCAATTGCGACTGACAGCAGCGCTCCATTGCAATGAACCACCAGGCCGCTTCATCGACGCTGTGGCCGACGGTTAACAGACCGTGATTCCGCAAAATTGCCGCTTTCGCTGTGCCGAGGGTGCGACCGATGCGTTGGCCTTCGCTGGGGTCGAGAACGACGCCGGTGTAGTCGTCGAACAGGACGTGATCGTCGTAAAACGAGCAGGCGTCTTGGGTGAGGGGGTCGAGTTTTCGCCCGAGAGTTGACCAGGTTTTGCCGTAGATCGAATGGGCGTGAGCGGCGGCGATCGCGTCGGGGCGGGCGGCGTGAATTTGGGAGTGGATCGCGAAGGCCGCGGCGTTGATCGGGCGATCGCCGTCGAGAATGTCACCGTTCGCATTGACGAGGATGAGGTCAGACACGCGGATATGGCCGAAGTACATGCCAAACGGATTGACCCAAAAACTATGGGGATCGTCCGGGTCGCGGGCGGTGATGTGTCCGGCGACGCCTTCATCGAAGCCGTAGCGGGCGAACAGCCGAAAGGCAGCAGCGAGGCGTTGCTTACGGTGTAGTCGTTCGTCGGCAGGGCGATCGAACTGCGGCGGCTGGGGCAGATTGTTCGGGATGAGCGGCTGACTCAACATAATCTTTAACCAATCAGGCTGACCGGAACAAGCAGGATGCTTGTGTTACGTGTAGCGCGAGCTTCTAGCTTGCTCCGGGAAACGAAAAGGATAGACCGATAACGATCCATCCCCTTTGTATCATCGGGTTGCATCATCAAGATCAGCGAGATCACAGACTGAATCTGGAGAGCGCAAATCTAGATATCGAGATCGACAAGATTGAGCTTCGGCCCTTCGGTTTCGATGAACTCACGACGCGGCGCGACCTTGTCGCCCATCAACACCGTAAAGATCCGATCGGCCTCCACCGCATCCTCGATTTCCACCCGCTTCATCATCCGCGTTTCCGGATTCATCGTCGTATCCCAAAGCTGCTGCGGCATCATTTCGCCGAGACCTTTAAAGCGCTGGATATTGTAGTTAGCATTTTCCGGGAACTCGTTACGGACAAGGTTGGTTAGCTCACGATCGCTATAGCAATAGTAATGATTGCGGCCACGCTCAACCTTGTAGAGCGGCGGGCAGGCGATGTAGATATGTCCGCGATCGACCAAATCACGCTGATAACGATAGAAGAACGTCAATAGCAGCGTCCGGATGTGAGCGCCATCGACGTCCGCGTCAGTCATGATCACCACGCGGTGATAGCGTAACTGTTCGACGTCAAATTCTTCGCCCTTAATGCCAAGTCCGAGCGCCGTGATCAGCGACTGGATTTCGTTATTTTTGTAAATCTTGGCGTCGTCGGTTTTTTCGATATTGAGGATCTTGCCGCGCAGGGGCAAAATCGCCTGGAAACGCCGATCGCGACCCTGCTTCGCCGAACCGCCCGCACTATCCCCTTCTACGAGGAAAATCTCCGACTCGGTGGGATCTTTCGTGCTGCAATCCGCCAGCTTACCCGGCAGCGTAGACGACTCCAGCACCGACTTACGGCGCACCAGTTCCCGCGCCCGTCGTGCTGCTTCCGCTGCATTAAACGCCTGGATCGCCTTTTCGAGGATCGTATCCGCGACCTGCGGATGAAATTCGAGATATTCCGTCAGCACTTCGCCGACCAACGAATCGACGATGCCGCGTACTTCGGTGTTGCCCAGCTTCGTTTTGGTTTGACCTTCAAATTCAGGATCGGGAACCTTAACGGACAGCACCGCCGTCAGACCTTCGCGAATATTCTCACCGCCCAGATTCGGCGTCCCGTCCTTGAGCTTGTTGCGCTTACGAGCGACCGAATTCATCGTCCGCGTCAACACGGTTTTTAAGCCTTCGAGGTGGGTTCCACCATCGATCGTCCGAATGTTGTTCGCAAACCCGAGGATGTTATCGCTAAAGGCATCGATCGACCATTGCAGCGCCGCCTCAACCTGCACATCATTGCGCTCGGCATTGATGTAGATAATTTCTTCGTGCAGCGCGTCTTTATCGCGGTTCATGTACTCGACGTACTCGCGAATCCCGCCTTCGTAGTGATAGGTCTCCACCCGTGGCTCATCGCTTTTCAGCAGTTCGAGGCGCAAATCACGGAAGGTAATCTGAATATTCGCATTCAGGTAAGCCAGCTCGCGCAATCGACCGGCTAAAAGGCCGTATTCAAACTCAATCCCCGTCGAGAAAATTTCTGTATCCGGCAAAAAGCAAACGCGCGTACCTTGTTGCGTCGGATCTTCGCTCGTCGAAACCTTCAGGTCACCTTGAGGCTTACCCCGTTCGTAGCGCTGCACATGGGTATCGCCTTCGCGCCAGACTGTGACTTCCACCCACTCCGACAGCGCGTTCACCACCGAGACGCCAACGCCATGCAGACCGCCCGAGACTTTATAGCCACCACCGCCAAATTTACCGCCTGCGTGCAGCACCGTCATCACGGTTTCGAGGGCGGATTTACCGGTTTTGGAGTGAATGCCGGTTGGGATACCGCGTCCGTTGTCGGTGACGCTGACAGAACCGTCGGCATTAAGGTCAATCAAAATTGTCGAACAATGACCCGCGAGGGCTTCATCGATCGAGTTATCGACGACTTCGTAAACCAGATGATGCAAACCTCGCGGCCCGGTTGATCCGATGTACATCCCCGGTCGCTTACGGACGGCTTCTAAGCCTTCGAGGACTTGAATCTGGTCAGCGCCATAGCTGGTGCTCATACATTTCTCCTTGGTGCGGCATTAACGCGGCGTTAAGCCATAGGCTCGCGTTAGTTCCGAGCAAAAACACCTAAATCCTAACATGAATCACCCCTAGGCGATTTTAGAGGGGTTTCGCGAGAGATTCGTTTTGGGGTTGCATCCCTGCTATTTTTGTGCTTTAGATATTGAAAATTGAACGATTGTATAAATGACTGGGCAGAGGGCGCGGGAGCCGATCGCGACCACGTTTCGATGGGTCAAGCTGAACAGGCTCCATTTAGAGTTTTGCTGTAGGGTTCAATACAGTACTTTTTCTTTCTTGACCTTTAGGTAGATCTGAAACGGCATGGAGCTTCCCCACCTCAACGAAACAAGCTCGCCACCCACAAACGGATCGGCGGATGTCTCTGGAGAAATTGCAGAGACATCAACATCTCAGCCGGTGATGTCGTTACTGACGATCGCGCCGTTTTTCTTTTGGGGAACGGCGATGGTGGCGATGAAAGGCGTCATGCCCCATACGACGCCGTTATTTGTGGCTGGGTTTCGTCTCGTTCCGGCGGGAATACTGGTGTTGATTGCGGCAGCGATCGCCGGACGGCCACAGCCGCAGGGCTGGAAGGCGTGGGGCTGGATTGCGCTGTTTGCGGCGATCGATGCGATGTTGTTTCAGGGGTTTTTAGCGGAAGGCTTGGAGCGCACCGGAGCGGGGATTGGGTCGGTGACGATCGACTCGCAGCCGTTGATTGTGGCGGTGCTGTCCTGTGTGTTGTTTCGCGAGCGGATTGGCTGGATCGGCTGGCTGGGTTTGGTGATCGGTGTGATCGGGATTGCATCGATCGGCCTGCCGATCGAGTGGCTGGCGGTACATGCGGCGCGGTTTGGCAACTGGGCGGCGACGCTAACCGGCATTGTTGATGCGACGGCGGCGGAGATTCAAGCGGATATTCAAAGCGAGCTTGTCTTTGGTTTAGGGGAAGGACTGATGTTGCTGGCATCGCTGTCGATGGCGATCGGCACGGTGATGATGCCGAAAATCTCCGAACATGTCGATTCTCTGGTTGCGACCGGTTGGCATATGATCCTCGGTGGCCTGCCGTTATTTATGCTTTCGGCCTCGGTGGAAACCGAGCAATGGCAAAATCTGTTACCGGCGGAATGGGGCGCATTGATTTACACGACCATTTTCGGCAGCGCGATCGCCTACGGTCTATTTTTCTACTTTGCTGCTCGCCAAAACCTGATTAGCCTCAGTTCGCTCACCTTTCTCACGCCCGTCTTCGCCCTCATCTTTGGCTATCTCCTCTTATCGGAAACCCTGACGTTACAGCAATGGTGCGGGGTCGGTTTAACGCTAGTGGGGGTTTACGTGATTGGGAAACGTCGTGATTTTGATGGGGCGATCGAGCCTGAGAACCCGGCGGGAAATGAAGCGGTTGTGCTGCCCCTCGATGCTCCCCCAGAGTCCTGAGAATTAACAATTCTCGTTTAAAGCATCGCAACCAGACGCACTCAAGGCTAGATTCATCCGTATCCATCGTAATATCCCGGAGTTTTTCCCGTCGCTGCCGTAAAGCTCTGAGCCAGCGACTATAGTAGGGATACTTTGCTCCCGCGCTGTCGAATCGTACCTTCTCACGACCTCATGCGTAGTCTGTCCAATTCGTTTTTACGATCGCGTGCGCTGTGGCGCCTTCTCGCTGTGGCGGGAATTCTTGCAATTCCGACGCCCAGTCAGGGAATGACCCGATCCATTCCCGAGATCAGAGCCGTCCGACCTAGCGCGTTTTCGATCGCTCAAGCCGAAGCAGGTTCGGACACAAATCCCGATTTCAGTGATGAGGCCACCGAGAGTAATCCAGATACGACCGATGCACCGATCGATTTACAGCTCGGCGATACCGATCCCCGCATCCCAGAAATCCAGCGACTTTTAGGCATTGGCGGCTATTACGAAGGCGAGCCCAGCGGAATTTTTGATATTTCAACCGATCTAGCGGTCAGTCGATTTCAGGAATCCCAACGCCTTAACGCTACAGGGATTGTCGATGCCACAACCTGGGAGCGCTTGCAATCCCTTGATGCTTCGTTCCGTGGATCGGAGTCTAGCGGATCAGAGTCCGGCGAGCCCGAGACAAATAAAACACCTGCTGCCTCAACGCTTCAAGAACCCGAGGATACAAGCTCCCGTCCAGAAGCCGGATCAGGAGGCTTTAGCAAACTCATGCTGTGGTTGAGTTTGTTGATTGTGATGATCGGTGTCGTGGGGATGGTGTTTTACTGGTTGCTACGCCTGTTTGAAGGTGGCGATCAAGCTGCCGACACCGGTGATTTTGACGAATTTGCACCCGAGACGCCTGAACGTAGCCTTGATCCGCTTGGGGGAGAACTCGCCCAGCAAGCGGCCGAGCAGCAAGCGAATCTCGATAGTTCGGCTGACACGATATCTACGACATCTAGCCCGATCGCGATCGCCGGTATCGCCACAGATCCCCCCATAGAGACCAGCCCTCCTGCATCAAAGGTCGTAGACCCGATCAGCGATCCTTTACCCATCCAAAACCCCGACATAGAGCCGATCGCGCCGACAATATCGCCTGTACCGGCACTATCTCCCCCAATTCCGTCACCCCCTGCCATACCCGCGAACCCACCGCAGCCTCCGACCGTGCCAGTCAGCGAGCCACCACCGTCGCCACCACCTGAAGTTTCGGTCTCGATGGCATCACTTCCCCTCGCGTCACCCGTCCCGGTCGCGGCCTCTCTATCTTCGGTAACATCTACCGCAGACTCATCCTTGTCGTCCGAAATCGTGACCGCGAAGGTCAGCATTACAGAGCGCCTCCTACAAGATTTACATCATCCTGAACCGAGTCAGCGTAAAAAAGCAATTTGGGAATTGGGACGGCGCGGCGATTCGCGGGCGATCCAGCCTTTAGTCAATCTGATGCTGCAATCGGATTCGCAACAGCGCAGTTTGATTCTGGCGGTTTTGGCTGAAATTAATACGCGATCGCTAGAACCCATGCAGCAAGCTTTGGCGTTGTCATTCCAGGACGAAAGCCCCGAGGTGCGAAAAAATGCCCTGCGTGATCTGACACGAATTTTTGATTCGATGTCTCAAATGGGTTATTTCATTAGCAATAGTGTTAACGATCGTGACCCGTCGGTTCGAGAAACCGCAAAATGGGCGATGACTCAGCTTGAGCGGATTCGTACGTCTGCGGGGGTGAATCAGTTTCGACCGGACGATCGCGAACCGCCGCCGTCCTAAGCAACGCGCTTGGTGCTGAGATCTTAATCTTCCGTGCGTGGTTGCTGTTGGGTCGCGCAGTGAATGCCGCCGCCGCCCGCTGCGATCGCGTCAATGTTGAGCTGGATAATATCGCGATCGGGGAACAGCGTTTGTAGGACATCGTACGCCCGCCGATCGCGGGGCGGGTCACCAAATTCAGGAGCAATCACCGCGCCATTGACCACGTAAAAGTTGATATAGCCCGCTGCAAAATCAGCGTTATCAAACGTCGGACGGACAGTATGCGGCGTTTCGAGGGTGAGAATCTCGAAGGGATTGCCATCAGCATCTACGGCCTGCTCCAAAATCTCCAGGTGAGTTTGCGTCACGTCATGGTCAAAGGATTGCGGGTCGGGATCATCGGCGGCAACAATCACACCCGGACTGGCGAAGCGTGCATAAAAGTCAATATGGCCATCCGTGATGTCGCGATCGCGGATACCCGGTAGCCAAATAATTTTCCGCAGACCGAGCAAGGGTTTGAGGATGGCCTCGCAATCGGCTTTGGTTAATCCGGGGTTGCGATTGGGGTTCAAAATGCAGCTCTCGGTCATCAGCGCCATTCCCTGACCGTCCACTTCGATCCCCCCACCTTCGAGGACGATCGAAGTGTTGATCGGTCTTGCCGGTGTTTGACGGGTGACAAAGTCGGCAATCTTGGCATCTCTACGGTGCGCTTGCTTCTCGCCCCAACCGTTGAAATTAAAGTCGATCGCTCCCAGTTCTCCCCGATCGGTTTGTACAAACACAGGGCCGATGTCCCGCATCCAGAGATCATCGAGGGGCGCAACAAGCAGGTCTACATCCGAGCCACACTTCGCCGCCGCAATATCCCAATCCCGTTCGCGTACCACCATCGTCACCGGTTCGTACTGAGCGATCGCCCGCGCGATCGTCGCGAGATTATCTTGCACCGGCTCCAGTAATTGAGACCCCCAAATCTGGCGACTGGCTCCGAAGGCCATCCAGGTTCGGGCATGGGGCGCAGCTTCATCCGGTTGAAACCATTGAGGTTCTGGGAAAGCATCAGAATGCACCATATCTGCATGAGTTGTATTTGTACGACAGGCGGTTAACTGGGTTGTGGCCAATGCTCCCGCTCCGAGTGCGAGATATCGCAGCGCTGACCGTCGTCCGATTTGTGGAGTCATAGTGATGGATCTGAGTCCTTGGCGTGGGATAGAGAGGGGAGATTTTGAGATCGAAACCACCCAGCAGAGTGTCACAGGGGGGTATAGCCAGTTCGCAAAGTAGAACGTGCCACATACAGCGGACTAGACATTCAGCGCAGAATGAACACATTGAAGGAGCGAGCGAGACGAGTTCTCATCCAACTCCTCACACACCCAACATCATCCATCACCAACGCAGTCATCACCATGAAAACGATTACCCGTCTCGCCAACAAACTCCAACTCGCAACCCTGAGCGCGACCCTTCTCGGCGCTGCCCTCGCTAGCAGCATCAACCCCGCGAATGCGGCCATGTTCGGCCAAGAGGAAGTCCGCCAACGTGATTTCATCGCGATCGCTGCACCCGTGGGTACAACGGCACGTCGATCGCTGCTCATCGTTGAACAACAGGCTAGCACCCGCCCTTGTTGGTCAGAAAGCGGCTCCGCGCCGACCATCGTTGAACCACTCCTCCTCAACTTTGACTTCAGCGGCATTTGTGGTCGTGCTACCGATAGCAACGCTTACTCCGTCCGAGTCGGCGGCGAAGATCTGGGCATCAACTACACCCTCAGTATGGTTCGCAGTGGCGATGACATGGTTTTGATGGCAAATCCCTACCGTGGTAACGGCCCTAGCCTCGAAATTGGCCGCGCGGGCTACACGGAAGATTTCAGCAAAGTCGCGCTCAATCCGGGCTGGCGCTTCACGAAACGCACCTACCAAGGCCGCACCCTCGGTCATATTTATCTGACCAATGACAGTAGCCTCGCGGAACTCAACGAAGCCACCGGCAATATCGCCACGGCTCCCGATGCTCCGACCCCTGTGACCAGCCCGATCGCATTGCCCACCCCGCCCACCACGATCCCCGTTGCCAGCACGCCCGCCGTTGATGACACCAATCTTGACTGGCGCGATCGTCTCGAACTCAACGAAATCCAACGTCTCGAAATCGAGCGTATCCACACAAACTATCTCAGCGAACGCGACGCTCACGAACTCGCCCTCGTCGATGCCCGCAATGCTCTACAGCAAAATATCTTCGGTGGTGATCGTCGCCAAGCTCGCCGCACCCGCAGCCAAATTCGCGGTCTACACCGTGACCTCGCCGACCTTTACTACACCAGCCTCAATGACATGCGCGGTGTGATGGACAGCGAGCAGCAAATTGAATTCGGCGAAATCGTCACCCGCCGCAGCACGATCGACGGTGAGGATGCCATCTTGACGGGCATGGTGCGCTAAAAGTATCGCCCGGAAATATATAGCCCATCCTAGAAGTCCGACTTTTGAAAAAAGTCGGACTTTTCACCTGCTTTGCGTAAATCCTAACCTTGCTAGACCTCAATCAAATAACTCTGAAAATAACGACTCAAACTCCCGTGGAATCGGATATTCCGTGGTTGGACACTGCCAGATATAGCGTGTCCGAATCTCATCACGATCGCAGTTGCTGACCGATCCGCCCGTCCGACAATATTGCTCTGTGCGCTGCTGACTTGACCGCTCACGCACGATCGGCATCGGTACAATGCGGGTCGCAAACTCGCCTTGCTCGACAACCCGATCGCCATCTTTAATCTCGTATTCAAACTGATTGAGACCGGGCATCACCGCCATCGTCCGACGACCGATAAATACACGAATTTGGTCGGCGCTAAAGCCCATATCGGCACGATCCGAGGCGGAACCCTCATCGTAATTGCGTTCAATGTTGGGGTAGGGATCATCGTCGATACCCGCCGTCACATTGCGAATCTCGACCTCTAGCTTGTCCGCCGGTGCGGTGGTCGCCGATCGAAATACCGCCGTGATCCGTCCGACACCGCCACCGGGACAATCGCCCACATAGCGATACACCGGCAGCGATAGCGCATTCAGCGTCGGGTTGCCCACGGCTTGCCAGCCCACATCTTGGCTGAGGCTGGCGCTACCGAATTCCGGCAGGCGATCGACCGCCGAACTCAAGGCGGGTGCGTACCCGGCATCGACTCCGCGCACGGTCAATTCGTAGGCTCCACGCGCAAACTGATCGCGACCGTTGACGATGATGGTGTAGGTTCCGGAGGTGGGTAAAACGACTTCCAGTTCCGGGTTGCGATCGCCCGTATCGGGGGTATTGAGATCAGCGCTCGCCGCAATTTGTGTACCGCTCGCATCGAGCAGCGCCAGAAAGGCATCAAAGGTCAGATCGGTTAGTGAAAGTCGAATCGTTTGACCTTCCTGTCCCGTGAAGTTGTAGGTATCAAAGAGACTACTATCCTCAGCAAATGTCCGATCGCCCGGTTCCAGAATGCCTTGCTGTTGCAGCAACACGGGCGCATCCTGGGGAACCGTCGTTGAGAAATCTTTGGCGGGGCTGGGCTGAGTCAGCAAGCTGAGTGCAGCGCTAAGGGTGAGAAGGCTGATCGAACGGGAGATGGAGATCATGTTGCGATCGTTTGCGTCAGGTCGATACCACTCTATACCGCCAAAAATTCTTGGATGATGCTGTTATTCAGCTCTGCCGTGGAACCCGACGCGACAATGCCACCCTTTTGCATGGCGTAGTAATAATCCGCTTGGCGTACAAAGTGCAAATGTTGCTCAACCAGCAACACCGAAATCCCGGTTTTTTCGATGATGCGCCGGACTGCCGATTCAATTTCGAGAATAATTGACGGCTGAATCCCCTCGGTCGGTTCGTCGAGCAGGAGTAATTGCGGTTTGCCCATTAGCGCCCGCGCGATCGACAGTTGTTGCTGCTGTCCGCCTGACAGGTCGCCGCCCATCCGACCGAGCATCGTTTCCAGTACCGGGAATAGCTCGAAAATTTCGGGCAGGATTTTTTCTTTACCGGTGCGTCCCGTCGGACGCGCTTCACAGCCTAAAATCAGGTTTTCTTCGACCGTCAGACGCGGGATGATATCGCGTCCCTGGGGAACGTAGCCGATGCCCATCCGCGCCCGTCGATCGGTCGGCGATTTCGTGATCGGTACGCCGCCTAGCTCGATCGCGCCACTTTTGGGCGACAGCAGGCCAACGATCGTTTTTAGCATCGTGGTTTTGCCGACGCCGTTACGCCCGATTAAGCAAACCATCTTGCCTTGGGGGACGGATAAATCGACGTTGCGGAGGATATGGCTTTGGCCGTAGTAAACATTCAGACCGGAGATGCGGAGCATCAGATCGGTGTCAGTGGTGGCAATTGGGGTTGTTGTTGGGGTTGTTGTCACGATCGCTGATTGGATTAAGGATTTGGATAAACGAAAGAAGTAGGGTGGGCATCGCCCACCATCACGGATACCTATTCGCTGGCATTGGTGTGGTGGGCAATGCCCACCCTACGGAACTATTTGCTGGCATTGATGGGGTAGGCAATGCCCACCCTACGGAACTTACGCCGCTTCATCCTCATCATCACTGTGACCCAAATACACCTCGATCACGCGCGGATCGCTTTGCACCGAATCCATATCGCCTTCGCACAAAACGGTTCCCTGGTGTAGCACCGTGACCTGACGCGCAATCTCGCGGACGAACTCCATATCGTGTTCGATAACGATGATTGAATGGCTTTGCGCCAGTGAGTTTAGTAGCTCTGCTGTTTGAAAAGTCTCCTCGTCGGTTAGGCCAGCAACGGGTTCATCGACGAGCAGCAGATCGGGCGATTGGGCGACGAGCATCCCGATTTCGAGCCACTGTTTTTCGCCGTGGGAGAGCAACCCGGCTTCGGTGTCGGCCTTGGCGACGAGGCCGATCGTTTCGAGCAGTCCGGCGATCGTCCGGCGTTCACCGCTCGACTGTTTGCGGAACAGGGAGCCGATGACGTTTTTGGTTCGGTTGCACGATAGCTCCAGGTTTTCACGCGGCGTTAGGTTGAGGTAGACGCGAGGCGTTTGAAATTTGCGACCGACGCCAAATCGGGCGATCGCGTGTTCGGACATTTTCGCCAGATTGCGTCCCTTAAACGTGACCGTGCCTTCGGTGGGCTGTACCTTGCCGGTGATGATGTCCAAGAACGTGGTTTTACCCGCACCGTTGGGGCCGATGATGGTTCGCAGTTCCCCGGCTTCCATGCTGAAGTTGAGGTTATTGAGCGCTTTAAAACCGTCAAAGCTAACGGTTAAATTTTCGATTTCGAGAATTTTACTCATGGCACGGTTCTAACAGGACAGAAAAACGACTCGGAAATACCATCAAACTCAAGCGATCGGCCTCCGGTAGGGTGTGTTGCGGCCACGATTCATGATGTTCAGCGCGATCGATTGAAGATAGGCCGTAACGCACCGCAGCCATTGAACTGGTGCGTTGTGGCGAGGAACATGGATCGACTTATGGGTTCAGTGTTTGATGCCACAACACACCCTACCAAAAGCAATTTTTGTGGATGACTCAATTAGCCTTACGATTTTTCATCCGGCTCGACCTGCTGACGCTCGTATTCCACCTCGGGATCAGCCAGACTCGGGAATGGAACCATTGGCGTCAAACCAAGGCGATCTTTAATGAACGGCCAAGCCCGATCGCGGATCAAGCCCATAATGCCGTCCGGTAGCGCCGTCACCACAATCAGGAACAACGCCCCCTGGAAAAATAGCCAGACCGCCGGAAATTCTTCGCTCAGAAATGTCCGCGCGTACGACACAATCAGCGTTCCGATAATCGCACCCACCAGCGTCGCCCGACCGCCAACCGCGACCCAGATCACCATCTCGATCGACGTCGAAACCTCCATCGCACTCGGCGTGATAATCCCCGATTGCGCCGTATAGAGCGCCCCGGAAATCCCGGCCAACGCGCCCGAAATTGCAAACACCAACACCTTAAAACCCGTCGGGTCATAGCCCGAAAATCGCACCCGGCTTTCATCGTCCCGGATTGCGATCAGTAAGCGCCCAAACCGTCCCGATGTCAGCCAGCGACAGAGCAAGTACCCCACAATCAGCAGCAGCACCGAGACGCGGAAAAAGGCGATCTGCGCTTCTGGTGAACTCATCAGCACGCCGAACATCGTTTCGGTGTCGGTTTTTAGGCCGTTTGTGCCGTTGATTAGCTTTTGCTGGCCGTTGAAAAAGTTAAAGAAAACGATGAGCGCGGCTTGGGTGAGAATCGAAAAATAGACGCCGCGAATTCGGTTACGGAAAATTAGGTAGCCGAGGAGTCCGGCGATAATGGCGGGAATCGTGAAAATCGCGATCGCCGTAAACGGAAACGAGGCGAACGGCTTCCAGAAGATCGGCAAATCGGACACGCCGTAGAGCATGAAAAACTCTGGCATCTGCCCTTCGGGTAATTGCAGATTGGCGTGCATCGCCAGAGCGTAACCGCCCAGGGCAAAAAACAGGCCATGTCCCAAACTGAGCATTCCCGTGTAGCCCCAGATCAAGTCAATGCCGAGGGCGGCGATCGTCAGTGAGAGGAAGCGCCCGAGCAGCTTGAGTCGGAAATCCGACAGCATGAGCGGGAGCGCGAACATCACGAACAGCGCGATCGCGACGATCGCGATCGCTTCGATCGTTTTCCGATTGGTCCAAAAATTGCGATTTAGCCGCGAAGTAGCAGTCATAACGTCAGGGGCGTGGTGTCGTGCGTATTTTTATGGAAAGACTCATAACGCAGGCAGGACGCCTGCTCCGGTGTTTCAACCGCTGGAATCGGCATCAGGACGATCATTAAGCGTCGATCGTGCGGCCTTTCTGCGGGAACATGCCCGCCGGTTTGACCTGCAAGAAGGCGACGATCGCCGCGAAAACCATCACTTTTGCCATACTCGTCGTCGCGAAAAACTCAAAGAAGCTTGCCAATGCAGGAACGTCGCCAAACATCATCAAAAATGTACCGGAGCCAATCAGATAGCTAAAGCTACCGATGACTAGCGCGGCAACAATGCTGCCCACAAGTTTGCCGACGCCGCCAACCACAACCACCATGAACGCATCGACGATATAGCTCGATCCCAGGTTTGGCCCCACCGATCCGAGCAGCGTCACCGCACAGCCCGCAATCCCGGCCAAACCTGACCCCAGCGCAAAGGTCAACGCATCGACCCGCTCCGTCGGGATACCCAAACAGGCGCTCATCTCGCGGTTTTGGGTCACCGACCGAATCCGCAAACCCCAGAGGGATTTATTCAGGAACCAGTACACCCCGATCGTGCAAATAACCGTCAGCGCAATGATGAAGAGACGCGCGTAGGGAAGCTGTACGCTACCGACCAAAATGCCACCTCGCAGCCATGCTGGAGCCGTGACATCCACGTTACGGGCGCTGAACCACGGACGATTGAGCAGGTCGCTATCGATTTTGTTTAGGAGAATGCCCGTGACGCTAGCGATCGCGATCGACAGGGCCAACAGTGTCGGATTTGCCCAACGCGCGATCCGTTCCCAGTCGGCAAAACGCTGTACGGCAAACTTGCCGCCAAAATACAGCACACACAGCAGGACAACGGCGATCGTCAGTGTCCAGCTAATGCTACGTACGGTTTGGATCAGGATTAAGCTCACACCCCAGGTTGCCAGCAAGGTTTCGAGCGGCCTGCCGTAGAGATGTCGTATCACGCCTTTTTCCAGGATCAAACCCGCGATCGCTGCCACCACAAAGGCGAGCGGCAGGGCGACCAATATATAGATATCGAACAACGGCGAACCCAGCGGTTTCATCGCATTTTGCACGAGAAATGTCGTGTATGCGCCGAGCATCATCAGTTCGCCGTGGGCCAGGTTAATCGCCCCCATCAAACCGAAGACGATCGCAAGACCCAGTGCGACAATCAGCAAAACAGCGCCGACGCTGAGACCATTAAAAAGAGCGTTAAGTATCTGTGACACAGGAAAAGCCCAGAAAGCCAGATTAGGGGCAATAGCTCACAGACCCTACAGCGAACGGGTCAAGCAAAAAAGTTCGCCACAAACAGACGGATTGTTTTGGCTTGGATTTGCCAATGAGATTTGTTGATAACCCTTCGTGGTAGCCTAGGTAGGCTCAACTTAAACCATACTTCGCACATCCAGTGTCTCGGGTGTTTTTAGACCGAAAGATTCAGATTAATTTTGCAAAATCGAAATGCAAAATTGAACCCGTCTCTCGCTGTGCCTGTGTTAATGAGTTCACGTTTGTTTGACGTTAATTCATCGACAATTTAAGGCCGCACTAAAAGCCAACCTGGATGGAGGTTAAACCCGAAAAGGAGAATATCAACTATGGCAGTCGTTACCCTGTCTGAACTGCTCGAATCCGGCGTGCACTTTGGGCACCAAACCCGCCGCTGGAATCCGCGCATGGATCAGTACATCTTTACTGAACGCAATGGCGTTCACATCATCGACCTCGTGCAAACTGCACAGTTGATGCAAGAAGCCTACGACTACATTCGTACCAATGCCGAAGCGGGCCGTAAATTCCTGTTTGTGGGTACGAAGCGTCAGGCTGCTGCCATCATCGCCCAGGAAGCAGCACGCTGCGGCGGTTACTATGTCAACCAACGTTGGTTGGGTGGTATGTTGACCAACTGGACGACGATTAAAACCCGTGTCGATCGCCTCAAAGAACTCGAAGCGCTCGAATCGTCGGGCAACCTCGATCTGCGTCCGAAGAAAGAAGGTTCGATGCTGCGTCGTGAACTCGGCAAGCTGCGTAAATACCTCGGTGGCATCAAAGGAATGCGCAAGATTCCTGACATTGTGATCATGGTTGACCAACGCCGTGAATACACCGCTGTCCAAGAATGCCAAAAACTCGGTATTCCGATCGTCTCGCTGCTCGACACCAACTGCGATCCGGCAGTCGTCGATGTTCCCATCCCGGCGAACGATGACGCGATTCGCGCCATCAAGCTGCTGATCGGTAAACTCGCCGACGCGATCTACGAAGGTCAGCACGGCAAACTCGACTCCGTTTCGGGTGATGAGTATGCCGACTACAGCGAAGAGAATTTCGAGGATGATGACGTTCCTGAGGACGATGTTGTCGAGGGCGTCACGGCGGCTGATGCAGGCGTCGAAGCGGCTCCAGATAACGCAGAAGCTACACCAGTAGCAGAAGCTGCACCCGAAGAAGCTGCACCGACAGAAGCTTAGGGTTTCGCTGGGTCGATTGACATGTGATCGTCAATTTGTGGAAACCATTTTGGCGATCGGGTCTTCCTTTGGATTCGATCGCCAGGACTAATCGCAACACTTATAGCAACACCAATAGGAACGTAGAGAACGATGGCGGACATTTCAGCCAAGGCCGTAAAAGACCTGCGCACCCAAACCGGCGCGGGGATGATGGACTGCAAAAAAGCCCTCAAAGAAACTGAGGGCGACATGGAAAAAGCCATTGAGTGGCTGCGCCAAAAGGGCATCTCTTCGGCGGAGAAAAAATCCGGTCGGATTGCCGCTGAAGGTCAAGTTGGTCAATACATTCATACGGGTGGCCGTGTGGGTGTCTTGGTTGAAATCAACTGCGAAACCGACTTCGTAGCTCGTGGCGACGAGTTTCAGGAAATTGTGCGCAACGTGGCGATGCAAATCGCCGCTTGCCCAAATGTGGAATACGTCACCACTGATGAAGTACCGGCAGATTTCGTCGCGAAAGAAACCGAAATCGAAATGGGTCGTGAAGATCTCGCGAGCAAGCCGGAAAATATCCGTGCCAAAATCGTTGAAGGTCGGATCGCGAAGCGTCTGAAGGAGCTATCGCTACTCGATCAGCCTTACGTGCGTGACCAAAACATCACGGTTGAAGACTACGTTAAGCAGGGCGTTGCAAAACTGGGTGAAAACATCCGTGTACGCCGGTTTGTTCGGTTTGTCCTCGGCGAAGGTCTTGAGAAAAAACAAGAAGACTTCGCGGCAGAAGTCGCGGCACAAACGGGCGCAAACTAAGCGATCGCTTTAGCTTTGACGCGATTCAAGCCCTGTAAATCTGTGAGTTTTTGAATCTGTAAAGCTGCGAATCAGTCCGTTTTATGGGTTGATCTCATGCTATCTAAGATGGGATGAGATCGATTTACAGGTTGCCAAAATCTGGGGGTAGTTATCCTGCCGCCAGATTTTTTAATCGGTACTGATGGATCGATCGCGACCCAAGTCCAACATTCTGATCGAGAAACGGAACGTGGCTGGCAATTTAAAACGCATCGAACAAACTGCGAAAGCGCAACTCGAAGAGCTGATCGATCTGGGCGATCGCTTTAACGATGCTTACGATCGCTACTTTCAAGCGCTCGCACCCGCCGTCCAAAAGCACCTAATCTTGGCAACGTATCAGATTTGTACACGGGGCTATCCTGAGCATTTTCTGGCATTATCTGTGGCTGAACGAGCCTCGGCTCAGTATCAGTTGCAGCAGTTGGCAAAGCAAATTCGGCTTGGTTTTGAGGAGTATTTTGAGTCGGATGATCCCGAGTGGAGTGAGTCGGAATCTGGCGAGTCTGAGCTGGAGGAAGCGGGGCGCGATCGGGATGGGGACGGGACTGACGCGGAGAGGCCAGGATTTAATGCCGATATTGAACCAGGTGAGGGGTCGGTCAATCGCGATTTAGACCGTTCGCTGGGTCGGGATCAAGAGGCGGAGGACGTCGATCGAGCTCAGCCTGCCGAGAATGGATCGCCGGACTCGTCGCGATCGCCGTCAGCCCCAGAATCAGTCCCAGAGTCAGCCCCAGGGGATGCCGATCGCCAGAGCCGTAAGATCGATTTGTCCAGCTTGGCGAACATCAGTACGTGGCGCATTGAAGATCTGACCTCCGCCAATCTGAAGCGATCGATGGGCGATCATCGCCATCGTGGGGAGGATGATCTTGCCGCCCCGAGTTCTGCCCCAGGCGAAGGGACGTTTCTACCCGACAATAATGCCGCTGCGTCGGATCGTCCTGGTAATCCTGACAACGCAGCTCAAGCTCAAGCCCGACCCAACCTCAGCGAACGCGAAGCACAACTGATCGCCCTAGCGTTGGAGGCCAAGCTACGAGCCGAGCTGGAAGATGACGATGACGATGACGACATTACAACACCGAATAACCTGCGAGCGTGGCAGCGATCGGTCGAAAGCGACATTGTCAGGATGTTGCATCAAGCTTCGGCTCAGGCCAATCAACTGCTACACCAATGCGGCATCCTGCCCCAGGAGTTTCCCCTAGGCTTACTCGAAGCCTTTGGCCAGGGTGAAGCAATAGCAGAGATGCCGACCGGAACGCCAAATTTGCTCAAGTTGACGATCCAAACGGGTAGCCGTGACTCAGAAGAATCCGCGAGTAGCGCCCTGCAACTCGTGGCCATTCATCTGCATCTGGCCGAAATTGAATTTGCGGAAACTGCCGTCAGTCAGGCGCGTCACGCCATTCGTCAACTTTTGGCGGAACTCTCTGGACTCCGCAAGCGCTACGCGGTCAATCAAAAGGAGTACACGATCGCCAAGGCCGAAGCAGCATGGCGATCGACCTGGTCAAAGGAATAATCACAGCAGGATGCTGACCTACAGCGGCGAGACCTGGCGACGATAGGCCGCCGCGTCCAGTCCGTCGCCTTGGTTGCGTTCAGAGTCGTCGATTTGCCGATCGAGACGTCTGATACGATTTTCCGTCGCGGGGTGTGTACTGAGAAGTGTCGGCGAACGACCACCGCCACTCGCTGCCGCCAGCTTTTCAAAAAAGGTGACGATACCGCTGGGAGCGTATCCCGCTGCTTCTAACATCGCGAGTCCCACCTCATCGGCTTCGTATTCGGCTCGCCGACTCGATGGCAAACTCAGCGCCAACTCGTAGCCAATCCCCACGAGCACGCTGTCGTCAACTCCCGTCGAACCAGCAACACCCCGCGCGATCGCGGCTTGTTTCATCCGTTCAATCACGTGCTTTTCGGTGATGTGGCCGATTTCATGGGCGACGACACCGGCTAGTTCTGCCTCATTTTCGGCGAGGGCAATCAAACCCGTGTTGATGTAGACAAAACCGCCGAGCGTGGCAAAGGCGTTAATACTGCTATCGTTGACGACTCGGAAGGTAAACGGTAGGTCAGGGCGATCGCTGACCGCCACCAGTCGCTCGCCGATATCCTCCACAAACTGCTGCACGCTGGCATTGTTATAGTTCGAGACGTTACGGTTGGCTCTGAGCTGGGCATCGATTTGCGAGCCGATCGAGACCTCACGCTCATCCGACATCGTCGAGAGCTGAAATAACTCGACCGCGCTGGGCAGCAGATCCCTCAGCGAAAACCCATATCCAGCCCGCACCGCGCCGAGCCAACTGCCGACGGTCAGTACGCAGGTGAGGATCGCGATCGTCATGCCGCGATGGAGGGACTTGGAGCCGAACTGAAACGATAAGCGTGACGGTTTCACAGGCGATTTATGGTGAATGGGCAAGGATCAAGCGAAAATTGGGCGAACTTTGGTGATACGCTCTGACTGAATTTGCACGAAATGTTCGCTGCGATCAATCGGGCGCATTGACGCCCATTGTCTTAATCTAATCTATGGATCTAAGCCAATTGATCTAAGCTAGAGGACGTTTTTTCGGGCGTATTCGTTTCCTCTGTTTGTTTCCATTATATCTGTCTAATTTTTGACGTAACGGCGCATGAAGTTCATCGATTCCCACGGTCGGCTGTTTGGCAAAGTCAGTTTGCTGGATCTTGGCGCGGCGATCATCATTGTGATGGTTGCGGCGGCCATTTTTGTCTGGCCGGGAACTGGGTCGGGTTCGTTGGCTCAGGTGGCGGTGAATACCAAATCGGTTGAAGTTGACACGATCGTTCGAGGCTTGAGCGTGCGCGATCCGATTCAATTCACCGAGATGCTGAAGGCTGACGGCAAAACAAAGATCATTATTCGGAACCAGCCCTACGGCGAGGTTGAGATCAAGAACGTTCAGGATGTGCCACGCCTGGTCACGGTTCCTCAACCTGATGGCTCGGTGGTCGCTCTACCTGATCCCCGCACAGAGGCGATTTATAGCGTGAACCTAATCGTGACGCTCGCGGGTAAAGCGCAGATAACCGATGACGGTGTCGTCTTTGGCAACAGTAAGGTCAAAATTGGCACGCCGATCGAGCTGGAAAGCCAGACCTATAACTTCAACAGCAGCACGATCGATGTTCGGGTGCTGGATTAGCCCCTGATGTCGTGTTGATTGGATTGGAGTCGATCGACTTGAACCTGTAGCGATAGGTCTCTAGTTCAAGCTGATGGTTAAAAAATGAAGAAAAGACGGGTAACGCGATCGATAAAAATATATCGAAATCCAGGCTCCGGCCTAACGCATCATAAAAAATTCCCGTCCGTTATCCATCATGTCGCATGATCGGACTTTTGCTCTAGAGTCAGCTCAAATTTTCTGGATTTGTCACTGAAATCAACGCAATCGACGGCTGACCTATCCGCCCAAACACCGCCACGAGTGGAGAACTGCGGATCGATACATTCCGATTTGCCACAAAACCAATGGATCAAGATCGAACACGAGTATTTTTAACCGGCGCAAGCGGTTGTGTCGGCCAGTACATTGCCGAAGCGCTCATTGAGCAAACGGATTGCGAGCTGTTTCTGTTTGTGCGCGATCCGGCCAAACTCGCGATCGACACCACCACGCGCGACGGCGTCCATGTGATTCAGGGTGATTTAAACGAAATCGGACAACAGGCGGAATTACTGAAAACGGTGAACTGTGCGATTCTCACGGCGGCAGCTTGGGGCGGCGCGACGGTGACCCACGATATTAATGTTTCGCGCACGCTGCAACTGGTGAACCTGCTCGATCGCGAGACCTGCGATCGCGTGATTTACTTTTCGACTGCCAGCCTGCTCGATCGCGACGAACACGTCCTGCGAGAAGCGGCACACTTCGGCACGGACTACATCCGCACCAAATACGACGCACTGAAGCAACTGCGCCGATCGCCGATCGCCGATCGACTGACGGTGTTATTTCCAACGCTGGTGTGGGGCGGCGATGAACGCAAGCGCTGGTCGCACTTAAATGCCGGGTTGCCGGACATTTTAAAATGGTCGTGGCTGCTGCGGTTTATCAAGCTCGACGGCAGTTTTCACAATATCCACGCGCAGGATATCGCTCAGGTGGTGACGCATTTGGTGACGCGGCCTGCGGCGGAGTATGAGCCGAAGTCGTGGGTGTTGGGCGGTAAGGCGTATAGCGTGAATGAGGCGATCGCGGAGTTATGTCGCTATTGTGGCCAGTCGGTGGGGTTACGGATTGAGCTGAAATCGTGGTTACTGGAGGCGGTGATCAAGCTGTTTAAGATCCAACTGGCGTCGTGGGATCGGTTTTGTTTGGATTATCGGCATTTTGTCTATAACGATGCGATCGACCCGTCGAGCCTGGGGATGGTTCCCTACTGCGCGACGTTGAGCGATATTTTGCAGGCGAGCGGGGTGAAAGCGCTGGAGTAAACCGATCGTGTACGCTACGCGATCATGCGCCACCAAATTCAGCCAGAATTTCCTGACCTAGGCGACAAAAATAGGACTCAATGAATCGGATTCAGCTTGTATCCTAAAAGGCGAGCGCTTGCTGTTTGCTCTGGATTTTACCCTTCCCTTCATGCTGTCTGCTGACTCTTCCGATCGTTCTTCCGCTCCTCAGCCCAGTGACGGTTCACCCCAGGTTATTCCCGATCTTGATCGCACCCTAAAACAAACCTTTGGCCACGATGCCTTTAGGCCGGGACAGCGCGAAATCATTGAACGATCGCTCCAGGGCGGCGACATCCTGGCGATCGTGCCGACCGGTGGTGGTAAATCCCTGTGCTACCAGCTTCCGGCGATCGTTCGACCGGGCGTGACGATCGTCGTTTCGCCGCTGATTGCCCTGATGCAAGACCAGGTTCAGTCCCTGCAAGCCAACGGCATTAACGCCACATTCCTCAATAGCACCCTCGACGGCAAGGAAAGTTTTAATCGCATCCAGGCGCTGCTCAAGGGCGAAATTCGGTTGCTCTACGTCGCGCCAGAACGGTTACTCAGCGATGGGTTTCTGGATCTGCTCGATCGTGTCCGTGATGAAGTCGGGATCGGCGGCTTTGCGATCGATGAAGCCCACTGCGTTTCCGCCTGGGGTCACGATTTTCGCCCCGAATATCGCCAGCTCCGCCTCATCCGCCAACGCTATCCCCAGGTTCCCGTCACCGCGCTGACCGCCACCGCCACCGATCGCGTCCGCCAAGACATCGTCGATCAGCTCGCCCTGCGATCGCCCTTCGTCCACATCGCCAGCTTCCGCCGCCACAACCTATTCTACGAAGTCCGCCCGAAGGAAAAACGCGCCACGTATCGGGAAATCTTGGCGCGAATTCGTCAGGGCGGATCGGGCATCATCTATTGCATGAGCCGCCGTCAGGTGGAAGAACTGGCCGCCAAGCTGAACGCTGACAAGGTCTCGGCGCTGCCCTACCACGCGGGTCTAGCGGGAGAGGTGCGGACAGAAAATCAAACCCGCTTCATTCGCGATGATGTGCAAATCATGGTCGCGACGGTGGCCTTCGGGATGGGCATCGATAAACCCGACGTGCGGTTCGTGATTCACTACGACCTCCCGAGAAACATCGAAAGCTACTACCAAGAATCGGGTCGTGCCGGTCGCGACGGTGAGGACTCGGACTGCGTGCTCTACTTCAGCGCTGGCGATGTGGGCAAGGTTGAATGGCTGATTCAGCAAAAATCGAGCGAAGATGAGCAGCGAGTGGCGCGGCAACAGTTACGGCAAATTAGCGACTATGCCGAGAGTACAGAGTGTCGCAATACGATCCAGTTGCGCTATTTTGGCGAGCATTTCGACGGCAACTGCGGCAAGTGCGACAACTGCTGCGATCCGAAGCCGATCGAGGATTGGACGATCGAGGCGATGAAGTTGTTATCCTGTGTTGCTCGAACGAAGGAGCGGTTTGGCACAAACCATGTGATTAACGTGTTGCGCGGATCAAAGTCGCAAAACATTCTGAAATGGGGTCACGACAAGCTGTCCACCTACGGCATTGGCAAAGATCACACGGCGGACGATTGGAAAATGCTGGTGCGATCGCTGCTGCATCAGGGCTTGGTCTCGGAAACCACCGATGGTTTTCCGATTTTGAAGCTGAATGCGCTGAGTTGGGAAGTGATGAAAAAACAGCGATCGGTGGAAATCGCGATCGCACCGAAGCTAAAAATAGACGAAATCGACGATCGTTCTAGTTCGACAACGGCGGGTCAGGCTCTATTCCAGGAGTTGCGGACGCTGCGGAAAAAACTGGCCACGGCGCGATCGGTGCCGCCCTACGTCATTTTTGCCGATTCGACCCTGCGCCTGATGGCACAGAAAAAGCCCCAAAACCTCGACGAATTAGGACAAATTGCTGGAGTTGGCGCGTTTAAGTTGGACAAATACGGCGAGGCGTTTGTGGCGGCGATTCGCGCCTATAGCAGCGACAACGCGGCAGACCTGAGCGGCACGCATTTGACCACGCTGGAGCTGCTCAACCAAGGCCGCGACCTCGATCAGATTGCTCGCGATCGCGGTCTTCAGGTGACGACAATCCACGGTCATCTAGCGAAGTTGGTCGAAGCGGGCCAAATCGCGGAGATTGATCCGTATGTTGATCCAGGAGTGCGATCGCGGATTGAAGCGGCGATCGATCGGGTGGGAATGGAGCGACTCACACCGATTTTTGAAGCCCTGAACGGTACGGTCAGCTATGGCGAAATCCGCCTCGTCTGCGCCGCGCTATCAGTCTCGGGGCGTGAGGCGACAGACTCCACAGCTCAGTCACCGCCAGGTCTTTAGCTTACAGCGATGGCCGATCGCTCGACGGCACTGACACCGACTCGGGTAGCTGCAAGTTGCGATCGCTCGGCAACAGTGTCGGGCTGGCCTCGTCCTGCGTTGAGATATAGCCCAAGTAGTTCGCACCCTCATCAATCTGAAGCGAATGCGCTATGACATCTCCCTCTAGATGCGCCGTATTGCTCAGGGTTAACTTACCGCTAGCAATCACCCGAGCTTTGACCCGACCGTAAACCAAAATATTGTGACCGCGCAGCTCGGTTCCCTCGATCGAACCCTCGACGGAAATTTCCATATCGCCATTGGCCTCGACATTGCCACGCACGGAACCATCAACCCGAAGATCACCCGCCGTTTTGAGATTTCCATCAAACTCACTACCCGAACCGAGATAGGTCATCGTCGGTTTTGGTGCGGGCGATTTACGGTTGAAAAACATAGTCGAGAAACGTCAGAATGACGTTAGAAACTGAGTGCGGCGGAGTCGAGCGTTGACTAACGATTGGCTGGCGCACCCTTAATCTGAGGTGTTGCGGACATCAGCGATCGGAGTGGCTCCAGGTTCGAGGAAGTTTTGAGGGTTGATGGGTTGGCCATCAAGACGCACTTCATAGTGAAGGTGTGGCCCCGTGGATCGTCCGGTGTTGCCTAAGGCTCCAATGATGTCGCCCCGCTCAATCGAGTCGCCAACTTTAACTCGAATCTCAGACAGGTGAGCGTAGAGCGTCTGATAGCCGTATTCATGTTGAATGGCGATTTGGTTGCCGTAGCCACCGTTATAACCCGCTTCGACCACCTTGCCGGGAGCCGTCGCAATGATCGGAGCGCCATACTCATCGACAAAATCGAGACCGTTATGGAACTCACGACCGCCAAATCCGAAAGGATTCGAGCGCTTGCCAAAAGTCGAAGTCATCTCGCTGGAATCACCCATCGGCTTACGATTCGGGATCGCCGCTTCGTAGGCCAAGGTCGCTTCGAGCGCAGGGCGAACATCCGTCGAGAGTTGACGTTTAAGGTAGAGCGCAAGCTGTTGAGCATTGGCCAGTTTGTCGCGCGTATCGGCCTCAAGGGCTGGAATATCCGCCGCGATCGCGCCACCACGACCACTCTCATGGGATAGATCCTGATAGGACATCGTTTCGTCTTCGGTTGTTCCCGACCGGCGGCGTAGCTCTTCGAGATCGCGTTCGAGCGCTTCGATCTGCTCGATGACATTTTCGGCCTGACGATTGAGCTCGGCCTGACGTGCTTGGAGGCTGGATCGCTGGTAAGCCAGGACGCCGACAACAGTCGCCCCGATCGTGGCGATCGAAATTGCGGCTCGGGTCAACCAAATCGGTTTGAATTGGAGAACCCAAGGATCTTGACCTGTACGGCCTAGCCACAGCGTGTAGTATTCAGGAATTCGGCGCTTCATGGATAGGATGCCCTGGCGAGAAACAAGCGGCGGTACGTAACGGGAGTCCGGCTTGTGGTGCGAACTCAACAAAATTCAGACCCAAGTTAACATTAATTCGTGGAAAGATTAAGTTTTTACTAGGGTTTTTCGTATTTTTGGGGATCGCAAACCGTTACGGTTATAGAGATTTGAACCCCTCAGAATTTGTGACGGGTGGTGCTTCGATTCCGCTCGATCGCAGGTCGATTTGAGGCAGGGCGATCGTGATTCCCACCCGCTCAAAAGCCAGCTTGAGACGACGGCGATATTCTCGTTCCACATCCCACTGGGATAGCGGTATAGTCTGAATCCACTGCAAGATTTCAACACCGCGATCGTCAAGCTTTTCAACGCCAATTAGCACCACGGGATCAAGCACGCGATCGCGCCAATCGGGATCGGCCTGCATCGCCGTACTGACCTCACGCATTAACTGCATGGCCTCCGCCGGGTCTTGTTCCCGGTCAATTCGCACCCGAAAATCAACCCGAGACCAATCTTTCGTCAGGTTGTGAACGTAGGCGATTTGATTATTGGGGATAACGCTGAGGCGTCCTCCATCGCCGCGAATTTTCGTCACGCGCAACCCAACTTCCTCCACAAACCCAAGCGTAATTCCCACATCAATCACATCACCAACCGCAAATTGGTCTTCCCACAAAATGAGCAAACCAGTCGTGAAATCCTTAATCAAATTTTGAAAGACCACGGCAAGAGCAGCCCCAAAAACCCCGGCCCCGGCCAGAACAGACCCAGGGGAAAACGGCTGCAAGCTCAAAAACACGACGATTCCGACCGTGGCCGTCAGGAGACGCATCAAGCCAGATAGTGCCATCGAGAGGGTTGGAATTCGCTGTGAAGCGCGTTTTGAGGCGCTATCGGTCAAAACTTGCTGATCGGCCCAGACCTCCAGGCTGCGGCTAATAAACATATCGGCGATCCGATTCGTCAAACGGACTCCCAAAACAACCAGCGCAAGCTGTAACGGAAACCCGAGCAGCCAGCTAGCAATTTGGCGGGTTACCGCAAACTGTGATAGCACGATGACGGCTCCACCGAGCCAGACGATGGCTTCGCCAATAGTGACAAGATTGCTCAACAGTCGATATAGTTGTCGCCGCTGCTTGGGCGAGGCGTGCAGCGTGGCCTCTTCCATTTGGCCGGGTAGCGGGCAGGTAGGAGCTTCTTTCAGACGGTCTTCGTAATGATCAAATACGTTTGAAAGCTTGTACAGTCCAATTCCGATCGCCATCGTCATTAAACTCACCCCGATCGCAATCCAGCGACGACGGTTCCGTGCTTCTGGTTGTCGTGCTTTGTAGGCTTTAATGAGCGAGCCTTGGAGCTCTTTTTGCCAGGTTTGCGCGAGATTCTTGGCAGGTTGGCGGGCGAGTTGCGCATCCGTCTCGGTCACGGTTAGCACGACGCGTGGCGAGAGCTCTGCGTCGTCGGCAGCAATCAACACGGGCTGATTGGCAATTTGGTCGATCGAGATTGTAAAACTGTCGAGATCAAAACCAAGTTTTAGGATCGTTTCGATATCGGTTTCGATGCTGCGGGAGCGTCGTTCGACGGGTCGCAGATCGCTGGATTCTGTTGCGGCGGGTGTGCGAATCGCGGTGATGATCATTGAGGTGGGTTCACCATTGATCGCGATCGGTAAATATTCGAGGTCATCAATCTCTCGAACGGGCGAGCCGATCGGAGGATTTAAGCCTTGTAAATTGAACGAAAGATCTAATGCACCCAGGGGAAAGGCGATCGCGGGACTCGATAGTGCTGTCGCTCCGACCAATACTAGGGAGAAGACACCTAGCAGGAGCGATCGAGACCAGCGTCGAGTCCCGCGCCTCCACGTTTTCCCAGCTTGTTTCCAAGGCCGGAACGGTTGAGTTGCGAGCCGATTTCGGATTGCACGCCGTGCCTGAATCCAAATGCGGCTTGACGCATGAAACATAGTGGCAAAGCCCTTAGATTCGTCTGATTTCGTGGTCAATAATCTTAAGCTAGCGTGCTTTTGCGATGCGAATAGTGCTCAGTAAACAAGCCTCCCGATCGTTGACGATCGAGAGGCTTATGATTATTTGGTCATGACATTTGGTCGTGACGTGGCCGCAAGATGGCTATGTCTCCAGCGTCAGTTTGCTGGTAGTCATGCGAGCAAATATGTCTGAGATGAATTCGAGCTCAAGTTCGAGCTCAAAGCGACAAGCGTGCCAGATCTCTCAATCTAAATCTTCGCAACCTCTTTTTGAGTCGCAGCCGTGGGCGCTTTTAGCGATCCGTACAGGCGATTGATCGCATTGACGTAGGCTTGCGCGGAAGCAACGATCACGTCCGTATTGGCGGCATGACCGGAAAAAATTCGCCCTTCATGACGCAAACGCACCGTCACTTCGCCCAGGGCATCGATGCCCGCCGTGACGGATTGCACGGTGTATTCGATCAGTTCGTAGGGTAAATCGACGATTTGATCGATCGCGCGATAGGTCGCATCGACGGGGCCAGTACCGATCGCGGCGTCCGTCATCTCCGTACCCTGCGGCGTCCGAATCGCGATGGTGGCGGTCGATTTGGCATGGTTGCCGCAGGACACTTGCACATGCTCCACGCGATACAGTTCGGGCGGCTGCTGGATTTGATCGTTGACGATCGATTCGAGATCCCAATCGGTGATTTCTTTCTTCTGGTCGGCAAACTTCTTGAAGTTCAAGAAGGCACTGTTAAGCTCGGTTTCCGATAGCTCAAAGCCCAGTTCTTTCAGGCGGCTTTGGAAGGCATGGCGACCGGAAAGCTTCCCAAGGACGATTTGGTTTTCCTGGAGACCGATCGACTCGGCGTCCATGATTTCGTAGGTTTGCTTATTTTTAAGCACGCCGTCTTGGTGAATACCCGACTCGTGGGCGAAGGCATTGGCGCCGACGATCGCCTTATTCGGCTGGACAAACATCCCCGTCAGGCTCGAAACTAAGCGCGAGGTTTTGTAAATTTGGCGCGTATCAATGTTGGTCAGCGGTTCTTCCGAGTCCACCGGGCGACCCAGTGCCGGATTGTAGAAGGCGCGGCGAACGTGCAGCGCCATCACCAATTCTTCGAGTGCTGCATTGCCCGCCCGCTCGCCGATGCCGTTAATCGTGCATTCGAGCTGACGCGCTCCATTTTCGACCGCTGCCAGAAAATTGGCGACGGCTAGCCCAAGATCGTTATGGCCGTGGACGGAAATCACGGCGCGATCGATGTTCGGCACATGTTGCTTGATGCCGCGAATCATGCCACCAAATTCGGACGGGGTGGTGTAGCCGACGGTGTCGGGGATGTTAACGGTGGTCGCACCTGCGGCGATCGCCGCTTCGAGGACTTCGTAGAGAAACTCGGGATCGGAACGTCCGGCATCTTCCGGCGAAAATTCCACATCATCGGTAAAACTCTTGGCGTAGGCGACCATTTCCGGCACGATCGCCAATACATCCTTGCGGCTCTTGCGGAGCTTATATTCCAGGTGAATATCCGACGTGGCGATAAACGTGTGAATGCGTCCCTTCGCCGCCGGAGCGAGCGCTTTACCGGCAGCCTCGATATCTTTCTTCGAGGCACGCGCCAAACCGCAAATGGTCGGTCCGGTCTCCGTACCGATCTGATCGGCGATCCGTTGAACCGCTTCAAAGTCGCCCGGACTGGCAAACGGGAATCCCGCTTCGATCACGTCCACTCCCAGTCGAGCGAGCTGACGGGCGATCGTTAGCTTTTCATCTTGATTTAGCGTTGCGCCAGGAGATTGTTCTCCGTCTCGCAGGGTTGTATCGAAGATGATGATGCGCTCGGTTGGACTGGTCATGGTGTTGCGTTACCTCCGGTCGGTTTGGGGGGAGTTGGCATTGAAATACTTCCCAGTTCAATATTGGGAAAGCCAAGGGTGATGATCAAGTGTAAAACAGTCTTGATTCGGACGGTGTCACCCTATTTTTTTAGACGATTAAAACGACACAAAAAACGAGCAACATGGATTGAACCTTAAATGATCTTTTAAAACGATCCTTGACGATCGCTAGCGCGATTCCCACAGCTTATTTTCGAGTTCGCGCACCTGTCGTTCTAGCCGATCGATCCGCCCTCGCAGCTCATCCATTTCGGCCTGACGCGGCACACCGAGATCTTGCAGCGTATTGCGAATTTGCCGCTCAAACTGTTGTTCCCAGTTGCCCTGCTCGGCCTTGAGATTTTCGATCGCGTCGTTGACAAACGCCTTCGCGCCCTCCGCGTCCAATTCACCCGTTTCGACGAGCCGATCGCTCGCTTCCCGTAGCCGATCGGCGACGAGCGAGGTCGTCCCAAGGCCAAGAATCAAGAGCTGTTGAATAATATTTTGATTTTCCATGGAGTCCACAGGGTAGGCGAAGATACCGCAGGCGCACGGCTGAAAACGCGAGGATGCAGGCCGAAGGATCGATCCCATCTTGTTTTGGGGTTGATCGGTTCTGTTGATTCGATTGATCCAGTCGCGTGATGGTTCGCGAAATGGTTCGCGAATATGGATCAATACCATCCATTCCTGACTAGAACAGGCGTTGCTTTCGATCGTAACCTCCGATCGCCGCGATCGTGGATCAGAACATGGACGCGAAAACCGGCCACACTTGGGATCAAAATCCCCTCAGAAGGATCGCGCCTCAGTCCATTCGCGGCGGCGTAACGATCGGCTCACTGGAGAGACGAGCGATCGCCCGCAGATTTTGACAGCGCATAATTTCGGTAAATTCGAGCGACGGACGGCCTTCTAGCTCGGCGGCATGTTCGATCGCCTGGATCAACGACAAGGCCGCCGTCTCTGCACCGTATCCTCGGCGTTGCGCCAAACTCACCGCCGCTTCATCCGCACTAATATCCTGATCCGAGCTTTGCGTGCGCCGCCAAACCTGACGCGCCGCAAATGCCGTGAGACTCCCGGCAGCAACGATCCCCAGCGGGTCGCCCTGCATGGTTTCCGCGATCGTCGCGATCGTCCCGGCAATCGCCGCACCCCGATACAAATCCCACTTAAACCAACGAATTCCCGTCACCCAAATCACCGTCCGCAGCAGCAGCAGGTCGCGTTCAGCCCGAGAAAGCTGTCTCCAGTAATGAATATTGAGATAGACCTTGCGCGATCGCTGCCAGGGATAGGGAAACGGTGCTTCGATCGTCATCGGGCGATCGGCCTTCGCAATTAACTTCACCAGCATCCGCCCAGAAACCGGCATCAGGTCGCGCAGGTATTCAATTTCTTTAGCGACGTTCATAGGCGATGTACCTAGACAGCAAGACGAAAAGCAAGGTAGGACGTACGATCGTGAGCGCAATACCCGGTCAGTCTGCCCGAAGGATACACCACGGGAGCAATGGGGTTAATGATAGATCGGAGCGCTAGCGGACGGGTGCAAATTCTTGCAAACCGGGCATGATTCATTTCGAGACCCGGCTTAAGGAAACCGCCGGGTGATTGCCGGGATAGCATCAGGTCTGTCTGCGGCGAATCGTCGCTAAGGCATCGGAGGGAATCAGGCTATAACAAGAATGCGCAAGAATGCGTACAGTGCGGCGATCGTTCAGCGTTTTATCGCTAGCCATAGCAGCATCGCAACGTGATCCCCCATTGTTATAGAAAGTTTTAGAAACGTTTTAGAGGCCGTGTCATGGATGCATTTTCGCCCACTCCACCCGATTGGACTCAGGCCGCAACCCACGTTTTCAACTTTGCCTGCCCACAATGTGGTGCTAGCAGTCGCGAGGCAAGCCAAGTATGGCTCAATCGCCGATCGCCGGTGTATGGCGCTGATCTCCAGCGTAAATGGCAAGAGTTCTATCAATGCTCGTGTAATCGTGCTTGGTGGGCCTGGAGTACCGATCGTCCACCGAGCACCTTTCCCAGCGCGACCCAACCCGACGCCCCGTCCGACATCCGTCCCGATCCCACCGATTCCGATCCGTAAACCGCGAGCAAGACGGAATAATATTCAAGGCTATGATACGGATCTCGTTTATTCCATTGATCGCATCGCTAAATCTGGGGATTCGGCGTCGAGGGCTAACCCAGCACGGCACGCGACCGACAAATATCGCGCGACCTTGGCTGTCCTTCTGGAACGGTCTTGGATTGATGTCACGTGCCAGTGTGTTGCTGATCCTTACGGCTGGCCTGGTGAACCTGGAAGTGATCCCGGCGATCGCCGCGTCTCAGTCGCGCTTAACATGCCAAACGAGCAGTGCCGAGATCAATAAAAAATCAGCTTTACTGCAAGCTGTGCTGAATGGTGATGTTGACGCCGCTACGGAATATCGTAATCTTGTCCGCCGTCACGCCCGCGAACAGGCAGAATGCCGTCAAGGTTCCTGGCCACGCGATCGGGCGATTTGGCTAACTCTCTATCCTTGCGACACCGGGTTTGGAGAAATTGACCAACTGTTCGATCGCATCGCCAACGACGGCTACAGCCAAATTTATCTCGCGACTCTGGCTAACGGTCAGGTCTTGCTACCGGGTAACGATAATCCCACCCCCTGGCCATCGGTCGCACGCACACCCGCCACCGCGTCGATCGATCTGCTAGCCAATGCCGTCACCGCCGGTCGCGCACGCGGCATCGAGGTTCACGCCTGGATGTTTGCGCTTAACTATGGCTATGCCTACGGTCAACGTGACGATCGACAGGCCGCCTTGGCTCGCAATGGACGCGGCCAAACCACACTCGATCGCGCCGTGTCGGACACCAACAACGCCGACGGTGTCTTTGTCGATCCCTACAGCCCGATCGCTCGCCAGGATTACCAGCGCTTACTCGACGCCGTTCTCGCCCGTGATCCTGCCGGGGTTGTTCTCGATTATGTGCGCTATCCCAAACTGAGTGGAGCCGACTCCGTCGCTGACGAGATTCGTGATCTTTGGGTCTATGGCCCCGCCTCCCGCGCAGCTCTACTCGATCGCGCCCAAACTGCCGCTGCGCGATCGCAACTCGAAACCTACCTCGACACAGGCCGCGCCCCAGCGACACCTCCGCCCACACCAGCCCCACGCAACACGACCTCAAGCCCAACGAACACGACACCTCCCCCTCGACAGCAGACCGACGCCCCGGCGGTCTCCCTCCAAACCGAACTCTGGAACCTGAGCATTGCCCACGCAGCCCAAGGCGTGATCGATTTTGTTAATCTCGCCGCAATTCCCATTCAAAATCAGCGTCGTCCCGTCGGTGCGGCCTTTTTTCCGAAAGGTAATCTGACGATCGGTAATGGTTTCGATTCACGCCTACAGCCCTGGGATAAATTTCCCGCCTCGATCGTCTGGCATCCCATGCTGTACGGCGGCTGTAACGGGACAAGCTGCATTCTCGAAGATCTTGATCGCGTCCGACAGTTTGCCCCTCCCGGCGTGACGATCGTTCCCGCCTTGGCCGGAACCTGGGGAGCCACTAGCCAAAACCGTCATCCCCCGCTCGAAGCTCAAATGCGAGCGATCGCCCAGGTTGCCTCTGACCCACGCGGTAATATCAATGCCGTGAGTCATTTTTCTTTTGGTTGGCAATATCCCGATCTCGATCGGGAGCGCAAATTTTGTCAGCCGTAGAAGACTGACGACCCATCTCGTTCGCATTCGCATTTTGAGACGCCCATGAGCAGCTTTCCCAAAGTTACCGTGATCGCCATTGGCAAGGTAAAAAAAGGCTGGGTTCGAGAGGGTTTAGAGGTTTATTGTCAGCGCGTCCCAGAACTGACCATGATTGAGCTCAAAGATAGCAATCCCGAAAAAGAAGGCGAGCAAATTCTAAGCAGGGTCAAACCCAACGATCGGTTAATTGCGCTGACCGAAGATGGCACAACGTTTGACTCGATCGCCTTTGCCGACTGGATCGCTCAGGCTGAATCAAATCGGCTGGTCTTCGCGATCGGCAGCGCCGAAGGCATCAGTCCCGCCGTCAAGCGAGCCGCCGATCGCTGCCTGAGCCTTTCCCCGATGACCTTTCCCCACGAGATAGCTCGCCTTCTACTATTCGAGCAGTTCTACCGCGCTAAAAACATTCTGCAAGGCGGCAGCTATCACAAATAAAGCCAAACGAAAACTATCGTGCTGTACAGCACGATAGCCCGAGTTTTGGATTGTTCTCGCTCTCAAAACTCGCTCGGCTACGAAGCAGAGAAATCGTGCCGAGTCTACGCCCTAGGTTTGCCCACTCAGAACGACTGGCTGATTAGGGTTTACCGAATCCGATGCCTCATCGAAAACCGTCAAGTTATCCGGTTGCTTGCATTGTAGGATGGCAACCGCAATATTTTGCGCGCCCTCTTGTTTCAAATCCTCAACATAGCCCGTTTGTGCTGTCGTTGCTTCGGCTTCGGAACCAAAGGGGCCGAAGTAATAAACACATGCTGGGGTTTTAGTCGAAACTTTAACCCACCAAGCACGGCCGAGAGCTTGTTTGATGTTGATAAACAACTCTTTCATGGTTGTCGCAAGCTTTCTAAAAATGTTTTTTCGGAATTAATCCCATGCAAGTCGCACTGGCGATCGGGATAGATACGCGATCGGCCGGTATGCAAACGAGACAATTTGGATCTACAAGCCACCCTAATTATGAAGTAGCTTATGCGTACATGCTACTACAAGTTTTCAGAGGCGATATGTAACTTATCGAACCGCATTTGCCGACAAACCTCATAAACGGCCATTCCCGTAGCAACAGATACATTTAAGCTGGGGGTTCGCCCATTGAGCGGGACGGAGATCAACATGTCACAATTCTTCTGAGTCAGTAGGTTGAGCCCGTTTCCTTCGGAACCCAGAACCAGCACTGTGGGTGTGTCAAATTTAACTTCGTTAACCTGATGATCAGCTTTTTCTGATAGGCCATAGATCCAGAAACCCGCTTCTTTGAGGGTCTCTAGACTGCGCGAGAGATTAACGACCCGTGCTACCGAGAGATTATCGAGCGCTCCTGCGGCGACTTTCATCACAGTCGAGGTGACACCCACGGCACGGCGCTGGGGAATGACGAGACCCTGGGCTCCCATTGCTTCAGCGGTACGGGCGATCGCGCCGAGATTGTGCGGGTCTGTGATGCCATCTGCGACCAAGATGATCGGGCGCTCGCTGGCCTCTTTGGCCTTAAGGATTAGCTTGTCGAGTTCTTCGTAGTCGTAGGGAGCAACTTGGGCGGCGACGCCTTGGTGCGTTGCGCCGTCGGTCATACGATCGAGCCAGGTGTATGAGACTTCGTCGATCGTGGCCCCGTTGGCCTTGGCTTCGTTGAGCTTCTCGTGAAATTTATCGGTGTGGCGTAGTTGTGATACGACCCACACTTTATTGAGCGATCGCTCACTTTCGATCGCGCTCAAGACAGTATGACGACCGTAGATCAAATCGAGATCGCCGGGTGTGTCGTTTCCTTCAGAGCCTTGTTCGCTGTGAATCGGGCGTACTTCCACTTCGTTAGGCTCAAAGCGATCACCGAACTGGCTACCACCTTGCTGACCGTAGGGTTTGCGATCTCGATCGCCACCTTGCTTGCCATAGGGCTTGCGATCCCGGTTGCCGCCTTGTTTGCCATAGGGTTTGCGATCCCGGTCGCCATAAGGCTTACGATCCCGGTCTCCGCCTCCACCTTGTTGGCCATAAGGCTTGCGATCTCGGTCTCCGTAACGATCTGACTTGCCGTAGGGCTTGCGATCCCGGTCATCACCTTGCTGTCCGTAGGGCTTGCGATCGCGGTCACGATCGTCGTAACGCTCGGGCTTGCCGTAGGGCTTACGATCGCGGTCGCCGCCGCCACCCTGCTGACCGTAAGGCTTGCGATCCCGGTCGCCATAACGATCCGGTTTGCCGTAGGGCTTGCGATCCCGGTCGCCGCCGCCGCCACCCTGCTGGCCGTAGGGTTTGCGATCCCGATCGCCGTAGCGATCCGGTTTGCCATAGGGCTTGCGATCGCGATCGCCGCCGCCACCCTGCTGACCGTAGGGTTTGCGATCGCGATCGCCGTAGCGATCCGGTTTACCGTAGGGCTTACGATCGCGATCGCCGCCGCCACCCTGCTGACCGTAGGGTTTGCGATCTCGGTCATCACCCTGCTGTCCGTAGGGCTTACGATCGCGATTTCCGCCGCCACCCTGTTGACCGTAAGGTTTGCGATCTCGGTCGCCGTAGCGATCCGGTTTGCCGTAAGGTTTGCGATCTCGGTCGCCGCCTTGCTGAACATAAGGCTTGCGATCCCGGTCACCGTAGCGATCTTGCTTGCCGTAGGGCTTGCGATCGCGATCGCCGCCGCCGCCCTGCTGACCGTAAGGTTGACGATCGTGATCGCCACGATCACCATAAGATTTGCGATCGTCTCGGTCTCGTGAACGATCGCGATCGCCGTAAGAGTTGGAATCGTTAGAAGAATTATCAGAAGGAGGGGTCATGAATGGCCTCGAAAAGGGTGAATGCTGAGTGGTCGTCATAAAGGTCGCGAAGAACGAAGCATCGATACAAATCGACTCATCGAGCTACACGTAACTGACGAATGGAAAATCAATCAATGAGTCTTGGAAGCCCTAGATAACGCTAACGACTCGAACGATGGTTAGTTGAAGCGTGGCGATGGATCGTGGCCATCTGCGATTATGCCTCGGAGGGCAATTCCCGAATCTAGGATCGGTTACGAAAATCAAACGTGTCTTTCCTAAGCGGTCTACTCTGTTACAACTAATGGGTCTCGACGGCAACGCTGTGGATAGAAAACAACAATCCGGTTACACGTTCCGATCAATTCCGGTTAAATCAAGCCAGCCCATAACTTCATTGAGGCGGTTCCCATCGCACAGGTATAAATAGCCAACAAGGGCTTCAAGACTCGTTGCCCGTTGATAGGTTGTGCGATTGGTTCGCCGAGGGACGCGTCCTGTTGCGTTACGTCCCCGCCGAACAACATCTAACTCTGTCTCGGATAGGGCCGACTCGATCGCATCGAGATGTTGGGCTTGCCGCTCTGCCCGAACCTGACTCACGACGCATCGATGATGATCGTTGAGTCGGCGAGGTGGCGATAAAAAGGCTTGTCGGACGTACAGCTCGTAGACAGCATCACCGATGTAGGCCAGAATCCCTGGTGCAACTAGGCGAGCTTCACGATCGCTGAGTGAGGCAGATAGCGGAAAAGCATTCAAGGGTGAATAGCGTCAGAGACAGCGGACAAATTATCGTTCACAGGACAAGATGGCTAACGAAACGTCCTGGATTGCAAGACCAACGATTAGGTTATGGCCGTAAACGGATGACGTTCGGGTTGAGCCGGGGTACTAACAATAACCGATCCTCCCCGAAATTGATCATCTAATTCCTAGTTGTTTGCAATGAACAACGGTGCAAAAGACTCTGATTTTGCCTCTCAAGGTTAATGACCTATCGTCTCTCAATTCGAGATAGCCTGAAATTCTGCCCTAAAAATTCGACTGGGATAAATTTTAGCGGAAGCGCAAAAGCCTAAGCTCTGACAAGCAAAACGGTGATGCGATATACATCACAGCCGGAGTCAGGACTTTTAGCATTACGATTCCGCCAAAACAATACAGTGTCTTAGCTCGATAGGTTGGTAACCGCTGCATCAACGGATTCTTGCAGCGATAGAAATTTTTCCAATCGCACAAGTTTTACCGTCTGTGTGACACGCGGATTGGTCACCACCTGTAAAACACCACCTTCTGTTTGAGCTTTCTTCACTAACTGCACCAAAGCCCCTAAACCAGAGCTATCGACAAAATCAATTTTCGATAGGTCTAGAATGATGTTGCTCGGCCCTTGCTCGACGAACTTATCCAAAGCCTTACGGAAGTTGGGCTCAGAAAAGGCATCCAGTAGGCCAGTTAAACGAAAAAGCTGATAGTTACTTTTGACTTCTCGCGTGCCTCGAAGGCTTACGGTCAAATTGAGCTGCTCGGGAATGACTATCTCCTCCTCATAAGCGCACTAAGTTCAGACTCTTGGACACTCCTACGACCGGAAGTCGCAGGATTCCTGATTTCGTTCTTTACGACACATAAACCACAAGGGCTGCCGCCCAATAATCATAAGGGGTAGCAGTTGGTCGCGTTCAAAGTCAACCAGGCATACTTTTAGCCTGATCCCAAGTGTCTCTCGGTACAGGTTTTCACTTTAATATTTTGATAATTATAAAGTG
This sequence comes from uncultured Geitlerinema sp., assembly GCA_964518905.1. GTDB lineage: Bacteria > Cyanobacteriota > Cyanobacteriia > Cyanobacteriales > Geitlerinemataceae > RDYZ01. The sequence continues at coordinate 53,178 of CAZFJL010000005.1, forward strand.
AAGATGGGCCGCATTCCGTCGGAGTGCTGGGTTTTTAACGAGGAAGTGCCCTACCCTCGAAGTATTACTACTTTCTAGCCATTCGCTTGGGGTCGCCCCAGAGTTTTGATTGTCGCGTGCTAGCGGTTTTTCAGCCTGTACTTAGGAAGCTAAGTCTAGCAAATGTTGGACAAGTCCAACGCGAAAACCTAGCCAAGCAATTCAGCGGGATTGGCTCCCGCATACAGCATAGTACAGCGATCGATTCATTCCCGATCGACTCAAAGCCGCTGCCGGTCGGTTCTGACCTTAATTGTGCTGGAATCATTCGGCTTGAGAAATTAACCGCAATGGATGATAACAAGTCTCAAAGGCTCTTAGTTTGAGCGTTTTCTTGGATCGGCATGAAATTTCTAAATATCCGATACCTCCAAATTTTGCTCAATCGTGAAGATGTGTAAAGATTTAAGGACAATCAAGAACAATGCTGTTTGAGATCGGTCAGGCGTCAAATTTGATTGCAAAACACTGCAAGCTTTCTGATCTCGGCTGTTTCCTCGCTTTTTAATTTCATGACAGTAGACCTTTCCACTCAGAGAACCCGCGATCTCGACCCCTCGCCGATGGAGGCGCGATCGTTGCCGTCAAGGCTGGATTGCGATGTGGCGATCGTCGGTGGCGGCGTGGTGGGGATGACGCTGGCCTGTGCGCTGGGGCGATCGGGTCTGCGGGTGATGATGATCGACGCGCAGACGATGCGGGAGGCGGCAAATCGGCAAAATGTGTATGCGATTTCGCTGCTATCGGGTCGGATTTTTGCGGGCTTGGGTGTCTGGGATCAGATCTTGCCCCAGATATCGACGTTTACCAAGATTGTTTTATCAGATGGCGATCGCGCGAATCGTGTCACGTTTCAGCCGACCGATCTCGGGGCTTGCTCGGAACTTGATCCTCTGGGCTATGTGGCGGAGCATCAGCCGATTCTGGAAGCGCTGCACGCTCGGTTTGCCGATCGCGAAACGCTGACCTCAATCGCGCCTGCCCAGGTGCAACATCTCACCCAGTTTGACGATCGCGCCGAGCTGACGCTTGAGGTGGAGGGTCAGACGCGAACCATTACGGCGCAGCTTGTGGTGGCGGCAGATGGGGCGCGATCGCAGCTTCGTCAGGCGGCGGGCATCACGCAAACCGGCTGGAAATATTGGCAGTCCTGCGTCACGTTCAAAGTCAAAGCCCGCCAGTCGCAGCAATCCCACCAAAATGTCGCCTACGAGAAATTTCGGACGCAGGGGCCGTTTGCGATTTTGCCGCTGACGGGCGATCGGTGCAATGTGGTTTGGACGCTGCCCCATGCGGAGGCCAAGGCCGTCATGGCTCTCGATGACGCGGCCTTTAACGCAGCGATGCGCGAACATTTTGGCGATCATATGGGCGAGTTAGAGATCCTTAGCCCGCGTCGGCTGTTCCCGGTACAGCTTATGCAAAGCCAGCGTTATGCGACCCCGCGTTTTGTCCTTGCGGGGGATGCGGCTCATTGCTGTCATCCCGTGGGCGGACAGGGGGTGAATTTGGGGATTCGCGATGCGGCGGCGCTGGCGGAGGTGTTGAGCGAGGCCGATCGTGCGGGCGAAGATCTTGGATCGATCGCGGTTCTGAAGCGCTATGAGCGCTGGCGCAAGCTGGAAAATTGGGTGGTATTAGGGTTTACCGATATCCTCGATCGGCTGTTCTCGAATGAGATCTGGCCGCTGGTGATGGCGCGACAAATCGGGTTCTGGAGCTTAACGGCGATCGCGCCGATCCGTCGCCTTGCGCTGCAATTAATGACGGGCGGACTTGGACGTCAGCCCAAAATTTCAGTGGCAGATCAGGCCGATGAGCATTCAGGCTAAAGCCGGTCGGTTAAGGTGCGGGAGATCAATGGTCTATTCGGAAACCTTCACGGCATAGACCATTAATTTTATTGATCCTGCTGATGAGTCTTTCGTTCTAGCTATCGAGGGTTTCATCCGCTTCGAGGCCGCCCGGTGTGCCGGAAAAGACCAAACCGCGTGTCACATCGACCGTGATAATCGCACCATCCGCAATCAAACGGGTGGCATTTTTCAGACCGACGATCGCCGGTTTGCCCAACTGAGCGCAGATTGTCGCCGTATGACCATTGAGGTTTTCATCCTCGACAATCACAACCGCCGCTTTTTTGATGGTTTCGATGTAGTCAGCATTCGTTGTCGCTGTCACAAGGATATCGCCATCATTAAAGTGGACTGCCGCGCGGATATCTTCCACAATTCGCGCCGATGCACCGATCGTGCCGCGAATCTCGCCCAAGCCCGTTCCCTGTCCCAGGAGCGCCGTCACGACTTCCACCTTGACGAGATCGGTTGATCCCGAGACACCGCGCAGCGTTCCAGCCGTCATCACGACCAGATCACCTTCGGACACGAGATCGCCTTCAAGCGCGACGTTAATTGCGGCTTGGAAGGTTTGCGAGGTTGAGGGTAAATCCAGTACCAGCAGGGTACGCACGCCCCAGACAAGCTGGAGTTGCCGTGCCACGTTGATGTGGGGCGTGATCGCCAAAATCGGAGTGTACGGACGGAATTTCGAGACGTTCCGAGCGGTTGCGCCGCTCTTGGTAAGCGTCATGATTGCCGAAGCATCGAGCAGGTGTGAGATCTGGCCGACGGATTGGCTGATCGCATTGGGGATCGATCGCCCGGATTCTTCGGCGGAGACCACATTACGGGTGATCGTGTCGTTTTCGATGCGACAGGCGATCGTGGCCATCGTCTCGACAGCCTTGACCGGGAAATCGCCGACAGCGGTTTCGTTAGACAGCATCACCGCGTCTGTACCATCCAGAATTGCGTTTGCCACGTCGGAAATCTCCGCACGGGTCGCACGCGGATTCGAGACCATGCTATCGAGCATCTGGGTGGCCGTGATCACCGGGATGCCAAAGCGGTTGGCCGTCCGAATCAACTGTTTTTGCAACAGAGGGACATCTTCGGCGGGAAGTTCAACGCCGAGGTCGCCCCGCGCTACCATGACGCCATCACTGAGCGAGAGGATTTCTTCCATCTGCTCGATCGCTTCGTGTTTTTCGATCTTGACGATCACCGGGACATTTTTCCCCGCGCTAGCGATCAGCTCTTTAATTTCCAGCACATCTTGGGGATTGCGCACAAAGCTCAAGGCCACCCAATCGACACCTTGGTCTAGACCAAACATCAGATCTTCACGATCTTTATCGGTCATGGCCTTAACCGACAGGTAGACCCCTGGAAAATTCACGCCCTTGTTATTGGAGAGCTTGCCGCCAACCGTGGTGCGACAAAAAAGCTCGCCCGACTTGGGATCGGTCTTTTCCACGCACATCTCGACCCGTCCATCGTCGAGCAGGATGATCGATCCCTCGGGAACTTCTCGCGCGAGCGGTTCGTAGGTGATCGACGACATGTGCTGAGTGCCGAGCACCTGGTTGCTCGTCAGAATAAAGGGATCGCCGTCACGCAGGACGATCGAGCCTTGCTCAAACTTGCCGAGGCGAATTTTGGGGCCTTGGAGATCTTGCAAAATGCCAACGGGCTGATTCAACTCAAAGGAAAGCTGACGAATCGTCCGAATGTTGCGCTGATGATCTTCGTGGGTTCCGTGAGAAAAGTTGAGCCGAAGGGTGGTAGCCCCTGCCAAGATCAACTCGCGAAGGACATCGGGATCGCTAGTGGCGGGTCCGATCGTCGCCACGATTTTCGCCCGGCGCAGGGGGGATTTCAATACCATTGAACTCTAGTGACTCTAAAAAAATCTAAAGGAGACGGGGTCTGCTTGCTGCTAGTGTCTCATGAAGGATTGCGTTTTCTGAGATAACTTTGAGGCGACGATCGCTGTAGCAAAAGACGCCACCAACCTGTTAGCCAGTTCGGTGAGGGGATGGATTGCAATGATCGGGTCTCCGTCGCAAATGGTCTCAATCTCGGTCTAAAGCGCAGCAATGCAGTCGATCTCGACGAGCACGTCTTTCGGTAAGCGCGACACTTCGACGCAGGCACGCGCGGGGGCAGTGGCGTCGTCAAAGTAGCGAGCGTAGACCTCGTTCACCGCTGCAAAGTCGTTCATATCAGCCAAAAAGACGGTGGTTTTGACCACGTGCTGAAAGCTGGCTCCGGAGGCTTTGAGGACAGCGGCTAGGTTGGCCATGACCTGCTCAGTTTGACCGGCCACATTTTCGGTGTGGACGATCTGGGAGGTGGCGGGATCGATCGCGATTTGACCGGCGGCGAAAATAAAGCGTCCGCTGGCGGCGATCGCCTGGTTATAAGGGCCGACGGGTGCAGGGGCGTCGTCGGTACGAATGACGTCTCGGGTACTCATACGGAGAATAATGGCGAAGGGTAATGAATAAAAAGCGGGTTGAAGTCAACTTTCATCATTGACAACAATCGTTCAGGATTTACGCAAGGGGGGTTAGATGTCCGACTGCTCACATTGTCCTGAGATTGAGAACAGAGACGGCTCGTTCAGAAGTCGGACTTCTGCGTAAGTCTTATCGTTGAAAGCGTGGGTATGAGTGGCTTACCATCCCCACGGCTCTGCGCTTTGTCGGCAAATCGCTATCCTAACGGATGCGGTAGCCAATGTCGCGACGATAGTAGCTGCCCTCGAACTGAACCGATTCGACGGCGGCGTAGGTTTTGGCGATCGCCGCTTCAAAGTTATCCGCGACGGAGGTAACCCCCAAGACGCGCCCGCCCGAGGTTTGCAGTTCGCCCCGTTTAATTTCCGTTCCCGCATGGAAGACCACGGCATCTTGAGCCTCCGCCATGTCGATCCCGGAGATGGACTTACCCTTTTCGTAATCATCCGGGTAGCCACCCGAGGCCAACACCACGCAAACTGAGACGCCGTCGCTCCAGACGAGCGGATCGAGCTGGGCGAGACGTTTTTGGACGCAGGCAAGCAAGACCCGATCGAGCGGCGTTTCGAGTAGAGGTAAGACGGCCTGAGTTTCGGGATCACCGAAGCGGCAGTTAAATTCCAGCACCTTGGCGCTACCATCCTCGGCCACCATCAAACCGGCATACAGCACGCCGCAAAAGTCGATCCCGCGTGCTTTGAAGGCGTTGACCGTCGGTTGCAAAATCTCACGCTGGACGCGATCGAGCTGCTCGCTCGATAACAGCGGCGTCGGGGCATAAACTCCCATCCCGCCGGTATTTGCGCCGGTATCTCCTTCGCCGATTTGCTTGTGATCCTGAGCCGGGAGCAGCGGGATAACCGTTTCACCATCGGTCAAGGCCAAAACCGAAACCTCTTGACCGGTCAAAAATTCTTCGATGACGATCGTCTCACCCGCTGCGCCGAACTTGCCGCTAAAAATGGTCTCGATCGCCGCGATCGCTTCATTCTCGCTGGCCGCCACGACCACACCTTTACCCGCCGCTAGACCGTCCGCCTTGACGACGATCGGCGATCCCATTTGGCGCACATAGGCGATCGCCTCGTCTTTGCGATCCGCCGTGAAACTCTGCGACGCCGCCGTCGGAACGCCAGCTTCGGCCATCAGCGCCTTCGCCCAGGCTTTACTCGACTCGATTTGCGCCCCGTCCTGGGTCGGGCCAAACACGGGGATTCCTTCCGACTTGAGGCGATCGGCCAAACCCGCAGCAAGCGGAGCTTCGGGGCCAATAATCACCAAGCCCGCGCCTTGCACGAGGGCAAATCGCGCAATCCCATCAAAATCAGAAACGGACATGGCCACATTTTGGCAATTCGCTAGCGTTGCCGTGCCGCCATTTCCCGGAATGCAAAACACGCCGTTAATATTTGGCGATCGCAGCAACGACCAGGCCAATGCGTGCTCGCGTCCTCCATTTCCGATCACAATCGCTCTCACGGCAAACTCCTACACATAAGTCAGATCGATCGCGGCTACTTTCCGAATCAACAAGGCACAATTGACCCTGCATACTCGAACGCGACTCGTAAAGTTGAAACTTGGTTAAACAAGCAAGCCCGAGACATCATCGCACGCTAGGAAACTCTCTGGCAATTGATATACAAGGGTTTCAAATTAAGAACATTTAAGACTTGAACGGCCTATGTAAAAGTACGTGGAACTGAATCATTACTAGCCATCTTGATTTTTTAAGGGCTTTTAGGACAAGACGGCTTAATCTAGAAGCGGTTTGTGTCGTTCTGATTTGTGGCTCCCAAACTGTCGTTTTCTCTATCTCCCCTATGTCCTCGATCGACTCTCACGCTCCGAATCTGATCGCCGGAGTGCGATCGATCCTCCGGCCGAGTGGCCGCATTTCCATCTCACGGCGACTGATGCAGATTGGCGCGTTGATCACGTTAGCGTTTGCGGCGATCGCCCTGTTCACGCCGCTTTTAGTCCAGACGGGCATGATCCAAAACCCGAACGAACTCCTGAGCAACCCAATTCATGAACCGCCATCCAGCACTCACTGGTTTGGCACGACGCGCCAGGGCTACGACGTGTTCTCGCGGACGCTGTTCGGCGCTCAGGCCGCGCTGAAGGTGGTGATTTTGGCGACGGCGTTGAGCGTGTTGATCGGTGTGCCGCTGGGTCTGCTGGGGGGCTATCTCGGGGGCTGGGTCGATCGCATCTTGCTATTCGTGATGGATGCGATCTATACCCTGCCGGGATTGCTGCTGTCGATCACGCTGGCGTTTGTCGTCGGGCGCGGCCTGTTTAACGCGGCGATCGCCCTCAGCATTGCCTATGTGCCGCAGTATTACCGCGTGGTTCGCAACCAAACGGTCAGCGTTAAAACCGAGCTTTTTGTCGAAGCGGCGCAGGCGATGGGCGCATCAACCTGGCGAATTCTACGTAAGTATTTATTCGGAAACGTGATTCAAAGCGTGCCGGTTTTATTTGCGCTCAACGCCGCCGACGCGATTTTGATTTTGGGCGGGCTGGGCTTTCTGGGTCTAGGTTTGCCGGAAAACGTGCCGGAATGGGGCAGCGATCTGCGTCAGGCGCTCGAAGCGTTGCCGACGGGGATTTGGTGGACGGCGTTTTTCCCTGGGGCGACGATGACGCTGATGGTGGTGGGTTTGTCGCTGTTTGGTGAGGGGATCGCCGAGTCGATCGAGCCGGATCGCGATCGTTAGCGCTGGGGTGTTTTTGCTTCGAGTTAGCCCCAAATTTCTACACTCTAAAAGATCGATCAGCTCAAGCTTTTTGTCTGTGATGATCCCAGAGTTTAGCGAAACGAAACGCAACGAGACGTCGCCATCCAATAATTCTCTAATCTCTGATGCGAGAGAGGGATCGCGTTAGCGTAAGATAAACTCCAGTTTTGTTCGACACGATCGCAACTCAAACGTAATTAAACGCAAGTTAAAGCCAACACGCGAGACGCGATCTCAGACGCAGCGGCAACAATAGGAGATAGACAGTGACACAGCAGGCAGTGGGTTCGCTCGAAACAAAAGGGTTTCCCGGCATGATGGCGGCCGCAGATGCCATGGTCAAAGCCGGACGCATTACCGTTGTCGGCTTTATCCGCGCCGGTAGTGCCCGGTTTACGGTTAATATTCGCGGCGGTGTATCGGAAGTTAAAGCGGCAATGGCCGCAGGCATCGAAGCTGCGGAGAATACCTACGGTTCAGCGCTCGAAACCTGGGTGATTATTCCGCGTCCACACGAAAACGTGGTTGCGGTTCTGCCGATCGACTATTCGCCGGAAGTCGAAGCGTTCCGGGATGCTGCCGAAGGTCGCAATCGCCCCACGCTACCGAGCGCGTAGTCTCAATCTAGGCGTTGTTTGGATTCAGCCTGATTCATCTATTTTTGATTCAATAATTTGTGAGTCTGATTCAATATTTCGCAAGAACGTTCCGAGTCAGTTAATGATTGCCCGGAGCGTTTTTGCGTTTAGTTCGTTGTGGGTGAGAAGTCCGACTTCTCATACGAAATCCGGTTCTGTATGGGCAAAATCAAAAATGCCTATGAGCACTGAGCGGAGTCGAAGTGCGGTGTCCACCCAGAGCGATGATCCAGGCTTATACACAAGCGGATTTCATATCACATCGTCCTGAGAGCTGAAACGGAGCAGGCTCGTTCAGAAGTCGGACTTCTGCATAAATCCTGCCAGTTTCGCTGACTGTTTTCGCTCAAATTTCTTCTCTTACCATTTCGCCATGAGCCAAATTCAACAGATCGCCGGTCGCGGTATTCCCGTAAAAGGAAACGATATCGACACCGATCGCATCATTCCCGCCCGCTTCCTGCGCTGTGTCACCTTCGACGGTCTTGGCGAACAGGTGTTCGCCGACGATCGCCAGCAAACCAACGGCGATCACCCGTTTGATCAGGATCGCTACCAGGGTGCAAATGTTCTGGTCGTGAATGCGAATTTTGGCTGTGGGTCGAGCCGTGAGCACGCACCGCAGGCGATCGCTCGCTGGGGAATTCAGGCGATTATCGGCGAAAGTTTCGCGGAAATCTTTTTCGGGAATTGTGTGGCGATCGGTGTGCCGTGCGTGACCGTGTCGCCGGAGGATGCGACGAAACTTCAGACGGCGATCGAGGCCGATCCGAGTGCGACGATCAGCGTCAGCTTGGAATCGATGCAGGCGACCTGCGGCGATCTGAGCGTGGCGATCGCGATGCCCGAGGGCGCACGTCAGAGTTTCATCGAAGGCTTGTGGGATAGCTGCGGTCAGTTGGTGGATCAAATCGCGGCGGTGCGTGAAACTGCGGTTAAGCTGCCTTATCTAAACTGGGCGTAACTGGGCGTAAGTTGGAATTTTAGGATTTCGAGATGCTGGGATCAACCTAAGATTTAGCGTCGGTTGATGTTGATTGCTGAACGCCCGATCGCGCCAATCGAGCGACACCATAGGCCGCCTCTGACTGTGTCGCCCTCTCGACCGGAACCCCCAAACGACGCGATCGCAACCGTCCCCAGGCATCATTTTTCGCCCCGCCTCCCGTGGTCAACACGCGAGACAGCGGCTCTGCGCCTAATTCGTTGAGTAGCGCATATCCCCGCGCCTCAATGCGAGCGATCGCGTCGAGCAAACCATGCAGAAATTCGGCGCGATCGCTCGGGCGTGGCTCTAGGTGTGGCGCCAGCTCGGGATCGTTTACGGGGAAGCGTTCGCCGGGAACGAGCAGGGGATAGTAATCGAGTGGGCTGGGCGCGTCGGGTAGGTCTTGGCTCAGATCGGCGAGTTCGCGATCGCTGAAAAAGTGACGCAACACCGCGCCGCCGGTATTCGACGCGCCACCAGCCAGCCAGAGATTGCCGAGGCGGTGGCTGTAAATGCCGTAGCGAGCGTCATCGACCCGCGATCGGCTCAGGAGTTTAACGGCCAGAGTTGATCCGAGACTCGTTACGGCTTCGCCCGGTCGGGATGTGCCGCTGGCGAGGAAAGCGGCGATGCTGTCGGTGGTTCCGGCGATGACGACGCAGGTTTCGGGCAGGGAAAAGCGGCGGGCGATCGCGGCTGTAACTGTGGCGATCGGGGTTCCCGGTGCGACGATGTGGGGCAGGATGATTGGCGTGGGTGAGTTGGGCTCGATCGCTGGGTTCACTTGAGACGAAAGCGGGGATCGATCGTGAATCGTGTAGCGAGGCGCGATCGTCCGCAGTCCCGATCGTAGCCAGCCTGGATACTGCTCGATCGCCGGATCGTAGCCGAACTTTAAAGCGTTGTTATAGTCACTGATCCCCAAAATTCCGTGAAGCTGGAACGTGAGCCAGTCGGCTTGATGGCAAAAGGTATAGAGCGATCGAGATTGTGAATCAGGCTGATTTTTCTCGCCGGGGATCGCTCCCTGTTCCAATAGCCAAACCAGCTTGGCGAGGCTCGATGTGGCGCTGCGCGTCGGGTGATGATCCGGCGCGATCGCTGCCACGCGATCGAGCACGCATCGCGATCGATCATCGTTATACATCAACGGCTCGCCCCAGGGTTGCCCGTCGCGATCGCAGAGAAACACCGTCGCGGACGTGCCATCGATCGCGATCGCCCGGAGATTTTGCCGCACCTTGCGATCGAGCCGCGTGAGTAAATCTTCTAGCGCCGCTGTCCAGATCCCAAACCAATCGCGCCGATCTTCAGGTGCGTCAAATCCAACCGCGATCGAGGCTTGGATCTCGCCCCGATCGTCGATCACGATCGCCCGAGCGCCCGACGTCCCAAAATCTAGCCCGAGATAATAATTTGCAACCGTCGCACTCATCCTTCAATCCTGTTCCAAACCGATAAAGCCACAAAAAAGCCCGACGCGATCGACGACAATTCGTACGATGGTCGGGCATTTTTACGCTTAAGCGTGAGCGATCAGACTAGGGTTAGCTCGTTGCCGTCATCTAGTTATCGCGACCCACCGTCTGGAAGATTTCCTCCAGAATTTCCGTCGCACCCTGCGCCCGTAGCTTCTTCGCCAGCTCGATTCCCAGCGCCTCGCAATCCGTCGCCGCGCCCGACACCTCATCCTTAAGCATCACCGAACCGTCCAGCTTCGCGACCATGCCCTTCAGCGTCAGCGTATCGCCCTCGATCGCCGTATTCACACCGATCGGCACTTGGCAACCGCCCTCAAGGCTCCGCAAAAATGACCGCTCCGCCAAACAGCGATAGGTCGTCGGCAAATGCTCGATCGCCTTCAAGACCGCTTGCGTATCGGGATCATCATTGCGGCACTCGATCCCCAGCGCACCCTGACCCACCGCATGGAGCGACACCTCCGCCGGGATCACCTGATGCACCCGTTCCGGCATCCCGAGCCGTTCCAGACCCGCCACCGCCAAAATAATCGCGTCATACTGTCCCTCATCGAGCTTCGCGAGGCGCGTGTTGAGGTTGCCGCGCACATCTTTGAATTCGAGGTGAGGATAGTGGTGGCGAAGCTGTGCCAGACGACGCAGCGACGACGTCCCGATCACCGCACCGGCGGGTAGGGTTTCGAGCAACTTGTCCTTATGTTTTTCGTGAACCACGAGCGCATCCGCCGGATTTTCGCGCTCGGTGATGCAGGACAACATCAAACCTTCGGGGAGCTTCGTCGGCAAATCTTTGAGCGAGTGAACGGCGAAATCCGTTTGATTGGCCAACATGCCAACCTCTAGCTCTTTGGTAAACAGACCCTTATCGCCGATTTTGGCGAGCGCCACATCCAGGATGTTGTCACCCTGGGTGCTCATGGTTTCGATCTCGAACGCAATCTCGGGATAGGCCGCTTGAAGCGTGTCGCGTACCCAGTGGGTTTGCACGAGGGCAAGTTGACTTTTACGCGAGGCGATGCGGATGGTACGCGTAGCGGCGGAGGCTGTCATGGAAGGTTTTAAACGGATTTAAAAAAGCTCGATCTAGGATACCCCAAGCGGTTACAACGTTTTTTTTAACTTCTGTTGCTGCAATCGGGCTTACGGAGAATTTTAGACGTGCAAGTGCTAGTAAGGTGAATGTACTGGACGTTCAGATGTCTTGGGCTGTCTTCGTGCGCTTGAGTTCTTCCGCTAATGATAAAAATTGTAAGAACTCGTAATATTTAAGCTCTCACTTCATTCGTGATTTTATCTCGTGGTTCATCGCTTTGATCGCATCAGGCAGCGAACTCACCGTTATCTGCCATTCCTATTAGTTGCGCTATTCGCTGGACTGGGCTACATCGGCAACAGTATTGATTTGCCAATATTTTTTGGTGTGCCATTTTCCTTTGGCACGATCTTTGTGACGATCGCTGCCGTCGTATTGGGCTGGCGTTACGGCGCGATCGTGGCTGCTATTGCTAGCATCCACACCATGCTACTCGCCGGTCACCCGTACCTTGAAATTGTATCCATTTTTGAAGCCGCTCGGCTGGGCTGGAATTGGCAATATGAACGCCGGAACTTGATCGCCTGCGATCTTTGGTTTTGGCTCCTTGCCGGTCTTCCATTTCTCTGTGTGATGTATCACTACAGTTTAAATATGCCGTGGAACGCCAGCATACTGATTGCTTTACAGCACAGCATCGAGCATTTACTCTGCGTCACGATCGCCAGTTTTTTACTGTTTCATTCATCTTTTGTTAATCGTCTTTGGGTTAGCTTATACGGAAGTCCACTGTCTCGCTCCGTTCGGCAAGTAGCCTTTAATTTTTTAGTAGCGCTTGCCTTTATTCCCATCTTAATAATTACGAGTATTGATAGTCATATTGCTCGTATCGAACTGGAGGCGATAGAGCACCATCAATTGAGTGTTGTGACTCATAACATTGTCGAGTCGGTAGAGCATTGGCAAACCTGGGGTCGAAGAAGCAAGGTACAACTCAAAAATAGTTTGAAGCACCAAAATCTTGGTTTGCCGCTATACATCTCCTTGACCTCTGAAAATGATCGGCTCGTTCTTGATAGTGGTGCGAATTTTCCGGGATGGTATCAGCTAGAAACTCATGAAACTAGCCATTTATTAAATATTTACAATAATCTAAAAGATCCAAAATCACAATCAGAAGACCTCACAATATCCTCTGATTTTGTGACACAAATAAATGAGGAATTGCGCGAAGCTGATCACAATCATGACGCGGAATTTTCGCCAATTCGGCACTACTTTCCCAAGCAAGTTACATCGTCTGAACTAGAGAATTGGCGACGCTCATTTTATCGAATCACGCGAAACCCAACTCTGGACATACCTTGGCGCATCGAGGTTGCACTGTCGATCGCACCAAAAATAGATCGCTTAGAATTGCTCTATATTCGACACCTAGCGATGATTCTAATCGTGATGGTAATTGCCATTCTACTAGCAGACTCGTTGGGAAATCGTTTTGCGTCACCCTTACGTCAGCTCGGTGAACAGACAACAGATTTACCTCGAAAATTAATGGGAGAGGGCACTACTATTTGGCCCAGTTTCAATCTCGAAGAAATTGAACAGTTGTCATCCAACTTTAAGCTTGTTTCGCGAGTTCTTCAGGTGAAGTTTAAGGAGATCTATCGGACGAATGAAGAGCTGGAAATCCGTGTTCGCGATCGAACTCAGGCGCTCGAAACAGAAATCGAAGAACGAAAACGGATCACTCGCATCATTCAAAAATCACAGCAGCGACTCTCGTTGCTGGTCGAACAATCGCCGTTAGCGCTGCTGGAATGGGATCTCGATGGGCAAATTGTGGCGTGGAATCCAGCCGCCGAGATTATTTTTGGATATACCCCAGAAGAGGCGATCGGCAAACAGCTTGCAAGCTTGGTGAGTCCGGCTCAACCTCAATTGGCGATCGAAGATCTTCTGAAGTTACGAGAGAATGAACAAGACAGCGGACATAGCTGTGTGGAAAATATCACTCGCGATGGTCGGTACTTACTCTGCGATTGGCATAATGTTCCCCTCGTTGATGCTGACGGTCAAACCCTTGGTATTGCCTCGCTGATTCAAGATGTGACGGCAAAATATGAAGCGAGTCGTCAGCTTACGCAACGAACGACGGATCTAGAGGCGACGTTAATCCAACTTCAGCAAGCCCAGGTGCAGCTTGTGCACAGCGAAAAAATGTCAAGCTTGGGGCAACTTGTGGCTGGTGTTGCCCATGAAATCAATAACCCCGTGAGTTTTATTCATGGCAATCTTAGTTTTGCGCGCGAACATGCCGAGTCGTTACTGTCGGCGATCGAGTATTACCAGGAAACGTATCCCGAGAGTCTCGACGCGCCCGAGGTGGACGATTTAGACTTGCCGTTTATTCAATCGGATTTTCCCGCGTTGCTCCAGTCCATGAAGATGGGAACTGAACGCATTCGCGATATTGTGCATTCGCTGCGCAATTTTTCGCGTTTGGATGAAAGCGATCATAAGCAAGTTGACTTATCCGAAGGGATTGATAATACGCTGCTCATTTTGCAACATCGGCTAAATGCAACTGATAAGCGCTCCGAGATTCAGGTCAAGCGGAATTATTATGGCTTCCCTGCTATCACCTGCTATCCTGGCCAGCTTAATCAGGTGTTTATGAATCTCATTACGAATGCGATCGACGCGATCGATAATACCGAACCGCCTCATGTCATCACGATTAGTGCGTGGATGGCTGATGCGCAAGGTGTTCTCTGTGAGGATGCCTCGAAGATTCAGTCGCTTCCGGCGGGCGATTGGATTTACGTATCAGTTCACGATACGGGCTGCGGCATCCCGGAAGCGATACAAAAGCAAATTTTTGACCCGTTTTTTACCACGAAGCCGATCGGTTCAGGAACTGGAATGGGTCTCTCGATTTGTCATCAAATTATTGTCGAGAAACACAATGGAACCTTGACCGTCTCCTCAAATCAAGCCGGTACGACCTTGACGCTTGGTTTACAGGCGTAGGCCAAAATAACGCGACACGAACGATCGGCGATCGCTTTGGCTTGCGTCGGTCTACTCTTCGCCGGTGGCCATAACTGCCGTGCTGCTGCCTGATCCATCCCAACTGACGGGGCTCGCCGTCGGTAAATTGAGCTGCCCGAGGAGCCGATCGATGGTTGCCCGTTCGGTCGCATTAATCATGTCACCGTTGTCTGCGACCCACTGTTCGGCCTGATCGCGATCGTAACGAGCCGCCATAATGATCGCAGCCCAAACCCGCGCGGACTGCTCTTCCGGTAAAAAGCGTAACGATGCTTCGACGCGTCGCCAGAGTCGCACCGGATTACCGGTGATTGCAGGAAAAATATCCTCCGGCCAACTGTTGTTCGCCTCAACCTGGCGCAGGGCTTGCGACCAGCGCCCATCGAGCAGTGCGACGATCGTTGCTTGACCGGGACTCGCCCAATTGGTATCCGCCTGGGTTTTCATTAGGCGTGCGTGTAAGGCGATCGTGTCGAGCTGCGCCTGGGCTGCGTCCGGCCAGGATTGTCCGGCCTGTTTTCGTTGCTGGGCTAGGGGCTCAAGACGAGCCTGTGCCGCTGACCAGAGACCACTGCGGGCTAACAACAATGCTTCTCGATAGGTTTTTAGATCGAGGGCGGGCTCAACTAAAGAAAGCGGTTCGAGGTGGGTCGGATCGAGTAGAAAGTGGCGGGAGGTAATGCGATAGATCTCGTAGTTGGGTTCGAGACCCACAGTGCGATCGACCACGAGTTCAGGATCACCACCGCCGGTAAATGGCTGCCATTCGGGGAGTTTGCCATTGGGGCTGCTCCACTGTTCTGATAATCCGAGGTAAAGACGGGCTGGATTGAAGTGCAACACCTGGCCATAGCGCACCGTGGCATCCCCAAAGGTGTATTCACCCACGAGATTGAACCACAGCCCCGATCGCGGCGTGAGGCCATTAAAACGCTGAAGTGAAGTCAGGGGGAGTGGGCGATTGGAGGCGGCGAGACTGGGGTTGCCTTCGACCAAAGGCGCGATGATGAGCGATTCGGGAGGGCCTTCGAGAGTCAGCTCTCGCTGGAGATGATAGACCACATCGCCAAAGCGATCGGCGGGAGCATCGGGCTGATAGAGCCGCAGCATGACGATCGCGTTGCAGGATTCGCCCGCACAGTTGGGCTGGCGCTTCAGGATGGGCAACAGGAGAGCGGGAGGGTTGGCAATGTCGATCGGTTCCTCTGGAGTGACCAGTTCGATCGTCTCACCGGCAATGTAACCTTCAGACTCCAGATCACGACGGATTTGATCCAGTGTTAAGGGGACGTAGCTTTCCGCCGCAAGTTGGAGGTCAAGGTTGGGTAAGTGGGGCTGTAACCAGGGAACCGCCTTCGGGTTTAGGGTTAACTGCGCACCAACCCACAAGCTACCGAGGGTGAGTGCAAACGCACCAGTCAGCGTCGATACGACACTTAACTGAATGAAGAACACTTTCCACGACCCTTTGAAGAGGATGAACATTAAGTTGCAAAGCTGAAGGTTCCGTCAGGATCTGAGGCTCAGGATCTGATGGTTAGGATCTGATACTTATGGGTGTTTGGCATAGGTTCGTCCTTTCCAGGCTCCACCCCGACCGCGCCAGTGTCGCCATGCAGAATCGATCGTTGCGAATAGGTAGATGCTGGCGATCGCGGGCAGTAACACCCCAACAATCGCCGGTTGTTCGTACGATCGTAGCGTAGGACGATAGGCCACAACCATCCCACCCCAGGTTAACCCGCCGATGATCGCCAATTGGGGGATATTCCACGCAATCCCACCGATCGTACTCAGAGGCGGAACGAGATACACAAGAATCATGCCAAGAATCGTGCCACCGAGCAGGATCGGCGAATAGTTGAGTTGGGTGTAGGCCGTGCGTGCCACCATGTCCCAAAGGCTCGCTAATGATTCGTAAGGCCGCAGACTACGGGTGCTGTTGCTCAGTCCGAGCCAGATACGTCGGTAGGAGGGGCGATCGGCTGGCGGTTTGGTTTGCGGTTTGGTTTGCGGTTTGGTTTGCGGGTCGAGACTCGCTGTCACCGCCGAACCCGAGTCCGGTTCGAGATGTTTCACCGCCGACGCCAAGGCACAGTCATCGATTAACGCCTGCCGCACACAGCCGATACCGCCAATCCGATCGAGAGCTGTGGTTTGGAGCAAAATACAGCCACCGGCAGCAGCAGCCATCGCGTTATTGGGGTCGTTCACCCAGGGAAATGGATAGAGTTTTTGGAAGAAAAAGATAAACGCCGGAACCATCAGACGTTCCCAAACACTCTGACAGCGTAAACGCACCATCAGCGAAACCAATTCACGCCGATCGCCACGGGCACGATCAACCAACCGCTGCAAATTGTCCGGCGGGTGACAGATATCGGCGTCGGTCAACCAAACATAGTCGGAGTCGCCCCAATAAGATCGCGCTGCTGCAATGCCGCGATCGAGCGCCCACAATTTTCCCGTCCAGCCCGTTGGCAGCGGCGGCGGTGAAATAACGGCAAATTCTAGGGGTTGTGTTTGAGAGTTTGCGTGAGAGGTGACCGGTTGAGTGCGATCGCCCGTTGCGCGGTCATCGTCACAGTCATGTTCGCAATCCTCGATCGCCATCAGCATCACATCTGGCAACGATCCGGCCAGCTCACGCGCCAGATCGCCCGTACCATCTGTACTACCATCATCCACCAGCACCACCCGCAACTGTCCGCCATAACGTTGAGATAACAGCGATCGCAGGGTCTCCGGAAGAACATCGGCCTCATTACGAGCGGGAATGACGGCAATGATCCTGGGGTCTGTTCGTGTCGGATCACCTGAAAGCGAAGTCTGATCGGCATTAACGGACAGCACAGGCGCACTCAGCCGCTCCGTCCCACACCAAAATCGCCCCCGAAAGAGCAGCAATACGACCCAAATGAAAAGCGACAGAAGCGCGATCGCGCTCAAAGGGTCGGCCACACTTGCCCGAACCGCACCAAAAACTAGCCCAACCCCATCAACCACAATCGGTTCACCCTCACAACAGCAACATCGAGTGCTGTATTATCTACCACTCCGCTCACGGTCTGCCACAGAGCGAACTAGGCGTTATTTTCCAGGAAATGCCTCGATGCGGTCAGGCATCCAAGAAAATTAACGAGATTTAAAATTAACGAGATTTGAACGACGTAACTCAAGCATCCTGGTGACATACAAGCTAGAAGCTTGTGTTACAGATTGATCGGCAAGAACTACGTCAAGCCAAGCTGATCAAGACCGGCAGCAGGCAAGCAAAAAAAAGTGCCAAACGGAATCACCGGCTGGCAAAATTTAAGTGTGGCACTGGACTAGGAAAAACTGCCCGCAGCACGCTGATAGGCTAGATCACGAATCAGCGGCGTCTTTTGGCGAATGTACGAACCGATCGCCGAGGCTTCGGTTCGGTCAATTGAGATATTGTGTTCGATTAGCTCGTGGGTCAACCACTTTGCAAGGCTTGTATCGTCCATGCCGAGGAGCTGGCTGGTTTGAGTATCTTCGATGAGTTGCCAAAATTGGCGCAGTAGAAGAGGTTTCATGTCAATCTCCTGATTGAGATCTTAAAATGGAGCGTGGGTGCGTGACGATCAGAAATCCGTGTGACGTGAAAACTTGAGTGAGTTAGATGGTGAACAAAGATAGCAAAATAATTGGTTTCAGGCTGAAAATCACAAAAGACTCTGAGCTACCAGACGCATTGTCAATGCTTATTGTGACTCAATCAGTATCTTTTTTAACAATATTTTTATGTTTCCCAGGATAGCGGGATTACCTGAGGCGGCAACCAGGGTGATACAACATGCAATAAAACTTTGGTTTCGATCGCTAATGTCGTAAATCTCTTATAAAGGGGATAACGTTTTATGCCGAATCGAGCAAGCCAATTTTTGAGCTAATGCCAACCTAATCTTTAGGGTATTTGCCCGTCATAATTTAGGTTGTTTTAATCGCAACGTACTAGATGTAGTCCTGCTCGCTCTTCCGCGTTCTCAGCCTTGCAACTAGAACTCTAATACCAGCTTGAATCTAGGCGGAATGAAGGGTGAACTTTGAGTGTGAGGGCTATATCTTTAACCTCTAAATCCGTACAGCAAATGCCGATCGCGCTACAGTTCAATTTTAGTTGATCGTCTGTCTTTAACTTCTTGAAGTTAAAGCATCTTCGCAAATCAAAAAATGTTGTGACAGAGTAAATCAATCACAATGAGAAGGGAGGATCGGCAGAGCGCGACTGTAATGTCTTTACTCTCTGGGTTAGACAATAGTAATAGGCCGAAATAAAACTCTACGACTCTTTGCTCACTGAGAACTCAGAGTCCGACGCTTTCCGGGTTTACCGTCAGTCAGGCTGAAGGGTGTGACAGAATCGAGGTGCTAGGTTCTGTCTCCATTAAATTTCTAGCGCTTGCCCAGTAAGGGTTGTAGCCCCTGGCCTCTTGTTGGGGCGGGCGTTCAACAGCTCGCCGGATAAGGGTTCTATGGATGAATTGATGAATTGATGACACGCCCCGGCTCGGTGCTCTTTGTGACGACCATATTGATTTCAATTGTGGGATTGCTTGCATGTCCCAAATGCCCATGCCCTCTAGCTCCGAATACGATAAACCGTCCTCAAAATCTTCTCGCCCTCTCTCTGATCTAACTTCATCCTCTGCTATGGAACAGGGGGATCTTCCTCTTACATCACCGTCATCATCTCTGCCTAATTTCGACCTTCAGGATACAGAAACGTTATTCCAGGCGTATCTCGAAACGGCAAGCGATATGGTCTACACCGTAGATCTAGAGGGGCGGCTGACCTTCATTAATCGCTATGGTCAAAATTTGCTGCGCTGCGATCGAGGCGAGTGGCATAAGAGACCATACATGTCGTTTGTGGCGCCGGAATCGCGGGAGGCGACCGCCGCAGCATTTGCCAGCCTGCTCCAAACTGGTGAGCTGAAGGATTATGAGTTTATGATTCAGCCGTTGGAGGGAGATCCGGTGTGCATGGAGGTGAATGGCCGGGTGCTGTTTCGCAAGGGGCAGCCGATCGGGGGGCTCGGGATCGCGCGAGATATTACGGAGCGGAAACGATCGGAACAGCGGCTTCAGATGTTTCTTCAGGCGATCGAGTCGTCCTACGACAGTGCGATGATCGTGGATCTTGATGGCACGATCGTCTATGCGAACTCGGCCACAGCGCGGACGTTTGGCTACGATGTGGACGCGATTTTGGGGGAACACGCATCTATTTTCTATCCGCCGCAAGCTGAACTGTCGATCAAGAATTTGATTGAGCGAGTGCTGGGCGATAATCACTACGATGCTCTCGGGGAGGTCACCGGCTGGAGTGGCGAAACGATCTGCCAGCGCCAGACCCAAGACCAATGCTTTCCCGCGATCGTCTCAGTGAGTCCTATCCCGAGCGATCGGGGCCGCCCAACGATGGTGTCGATTACCTGCCGCGATATCACCGCCCAAAAAGCAATTCAGGCAGAGCTGGCCAGCAAAAATCTCGAACTCGAACAGGCTAGTCGTCACAAGTCTTCTTTTCTCGCCAGCATGTCCCACGAATTAAGGACACCGCTCACGTCTATTCTCGGATTTTCGTCGCTGCTAATTCAGGGTTTATTTGGCGAGCTCAACGAAAAACAACAAAGCTATGTTCAGGGCATTGAGGATAGCGGCTTGCATTTGCTAGAGCTGATCAAAGACATTCTCGACCTATCAAAAATCGAGGCGGGCAAAATTGAATTAGATTTTACGCCTTGCTCTTTGGTCGGGATTTGTGGCGAGACGATCGGCTTGGTGAGCAGTCAGGCACGCAAAAAACAGATCGAGATTCAGCTCGATATCATGCCAAATCTCGACACGATCGAGGCGGACGAGCTGCGATTGCGACAGATGCTGCTCAATCTCCTTTCAAATGCTCTGAAATTTTCCGAGCCCGGTAGCCAGGTTGGCGTAGAGGCTAGCGTCAGCAATGACATGATCAATCTCAGCGTTTGGGACCACGGTATCGGCATTACAGAGGAGGATCAAAATCTATTGTTTCAGCCTTTTCAGCAGATCGATAACTCCCTGAGTCGTAACCACGAAGGTACTGGCCTGGGGCTTGCGCTCACGAATCAATTTGCGCATTTGCACGGTGGTTATGTGACCTGTGAGTCGCGTCTTGGGGAGGGTAGTCGCTTTACGATCATTTTGCCAGACTCTCGACCGTCGCCGACGATCGCACGGAACAACTCACCGCTTCCCGAACCCTCAATCCTGACTCAATCTGATGCGGGTGTTCGCACTGATGCGCTGATCTTGATTGTGGAGGATGACCACTCGAATGCGACCTTTCTCCAAGATGCGATCGAGCACTGGGGCTATCAGGTTTACCGTGCCAGCGGTGGTTTAGAGGCGTTGACATGGCTTACAAACCATTCACCCGATTTGATTTTGATGGATGTGAGCTTGCCGGATCTCGACGGGCTGGCCGTGACGCGTCAACTCAAGCTCAACCCCAACCGAATGCACATCCCGATCGTGGCAATGACGGCGTTGGTGATGGTTGGTGATCGCGAACGTTGCTTGGCAGCGGGGATGCAGGACTACATTAGTAAGCCGACCAATAGCGATCGGCTCGCTGCGATTCTCGAACGTTATTTACGGGTTTCGATCACGTAGGGTTCGATCGCCGCTTCGGCTCAGAGGCAGGAGGCACACTATACTGATGAGCGGCTCAAATGCTGATTCACTCCTGACTTCCTCATGCTCGTCGATCCTCTGTTGGCCGATTTCGCTTCTCCGGGTCCGATTTTGCTTGATCTTGGCGTGATTTCGATCCGTTGGTATGGCTTACTGATTGCGATCGCCGTTTTGGTCGGCATTAATCTCTCGCAATTTCTCGCTCGCTATCGCAACCTCAATCCCGATGATGTGGGTGATTTTGCCATTTGGGCGGTGATCGGCGCGATCGTCGGGGCGCGGATCTATTACGTTGTGTTTGAGTGGGAATCCTATGCCGATGATTGGATCAAAGCGTTGCAAATCTGGCGCGGCGGTATTGCCATTCACGGCGCGATCCTGGGCGGCACGATCGCCGCGATTCTCTTTTCCCGTAAACATCGACTTTCGGTCTGGGCGCTGCTCGACGTCGTGGCTCCTTCGCTCGTGTTTGGCCAAGCGCTTGGACGCTGGGGAAATTTCTTCAATTCGGAAGCCTTTGGCGCTCCGACTGATTTACCGTGGAAGCTGTATATTCCCCTTGCTTCGCGTCCACAGGGTTACACCAGCTACGAGTATTTTCACCCGACGTTCCTCTACGAATCGCTCTGGAATCTGGGCGTATTGGCTCTGATTGGGTGGTTATTCTGGCGTGGTGTGAAAGGCGCGATCGCCCTGAAACCGGGCACAATTTTTCTGGTTTATTTCGCGACCTATAGCCTCGGGCGCGTTTGGATTGAAGGGCTGAGGATGGATAGCTTAATGCTCGGGCCGCTGCGGATGGCTCAGGTTGTGAGCCTGGGAGGCATGTCGATCGCGCTGCTGAGTTTGATTTGGCTGTACGGCCTGAAGCGATCGCTCCCCGACACGATCGCCCCATCTTCCACATCGAAAGCGGCTACCCGCCGCTCCTAGTTCCTGCCCCAGATCGATTCACGTAACACCGATTCGAGTCGTTGATTGCCTACGTAGTTTTACGACTATTGATAACTGCAAGCCAATCCCTAAAATGCAGCCTAGAAATACAGCTTTCCCCTCCCAATTTGGGGTGATAAACTGAGTTCGCTTCAGGTTGTGGCACAGCACCGAATCAACATCGCCACTGTCACCAAAGCACAAAAACCTTGGAGTTTTACTAGTCATCGTCAGTGTGGATATACGTCCTGAGTTGTTTTAAACCTCATCAGTTACGTTTTCGCGCTCCGCTCTATCAAGTTTGTTTTTTCGTTGGGTCAGCAGACCGATGTGCAAGCTTGCAATTGCAAGCTCACAAGAGGCTAACCCGATCTCTCCTCCTCTCCCCTTAGTCAGACACGCGGTGTGTTAGCCATGAGTGAATTTTGGAATGCGTTTATCTCCTATGGTCGAGCCGATAGTAAAGCCTTTGCCGCCAAGCTACATCAGCGCCTTTGTGCCACCGGCCTGAACATTTGGTTTGACCAAAACGATATTCCCCTCGGCGTAGATTTCCAAAATCAGATCGATGATGGCATCGACAAGTCTGACAATTTTCTGTTTATCATTGCGCCGCACTCGATTAACTCGCCCTACTGCCTCAAGGAAATCGTTCTGGCTCTGAAGCGGCAAAAGCGAATTATTCCGCTGCTCCACATCGAGGAAATTTCGCGGGAGACGTGGCAAGCGCGAAACCCCAACGGCACAGACGAACAGTGGGAAAGCTATAAGGCTGCTGGGAAGCATTCCAGTTTTCCCAATATGACCCCAGAAATCGGCAAAATTAACTGGGTGTATTTCCGTGAGGGTATCGATGATTTTGAGTCGTCGTTTGCCGGTCTTGTGGATCTAATCGATCGCCACAAAGGCTATGTGAATCAACATACGGTGTTGCTAGAGCGGGCGTTAACCTGGGATCGCAAGCAGCGTCAGTCGCGCTATCTGCTGGCGGGCGACGATCGCGCGGAGGCGATCGATTGGCTCAAAACGAGTTTTACCGGGAAGGAACAATCGCCCTGCGAGCCGACCTTTTTGCACTGCGACTACATTTGCGAGAGCATCAAAAACGCGAATAACCTGCTCAGTGATGTTTTTGTGTGCGCCTCGAAGAAAAATGCGGAGATCTCCGAACGCTTGCGAGCTGCGCTCATGCGCGATGGCATTACGCTGTGGAGCGCGAGCAATGCGGGATCGGGATCGGATTTATCGAAAGCGATTTCCCAAGGCATCGAGCAGGCGACCAACTTTGTATATCTGATTTCGCCCGAGTCAGTGAGTTCGGAAAACTGCGCCACGCAGCTCGATTACGCGATCGCTCTGAATAAACGCATCATCACGATCAAGGTCGCGCCAACCCCCACCGCTGATCTACCAGACAGCATTAAAACGCGCCGGTTCGTCAAGCTCGATGCGTGCGAAACCCAGAAGGAGTACGATACGGCGATCGGCTCGGTACTCAAGCAGCTCAAGGAAGAGTCCGCCTACTTCGAGCAGCATAAAACGCTGCTGGTGCGAGCGCTGAAGTGGGAGGCTCAGAACTATAACGCCGGTTTGCTGTTGCGAACCCATAATCTTGAAGTCGCGGAATCCTGGCTGAAGGCCGGTCGCGATCGACACGATTCGCAGCCGTTGCCGATTCACGAAAAGCTGATTGAAGCGAGCCAAAACCAGCCGCCCGATCCGTCTAGCGATGTCTTTCTCTCCTATGCCCGTACCGATGGTGATTTTGCCCGTCAACTCAACGACGCACTGCAAACCCAAGGGAAAGTGACTTGGTTTGACCAAGAGTCTCTGTCTGCGACCGGGGATACGGACGCTCAGATGCGCGAGGGGATTGCTCAGGCCGACAACTTCATCTACGTTATTTCTCCCACGTCGGTGAATACCGAGGATTGTCAAGACGAGCTGGATTACGCCAAATCGTTAACAAAGCGGATTATCCCCGTGCTGTTGCGTAATACCGATCTCGGCGAGATTGATCCCGATATTCGCGATTTGCCGACGATCAACTTTGCCGATGACGATGACTTTTTCGTTGATTTCAACGAACTGATTCGGACGATCGACATTGATCGCGAACACGTCCAAAGCCACACAAAATGGTTGCAGCGGGCGATCGAGTGGGATGGCAAACAGCGCCCCGGCGATCTACTCTTGCGCGGTTCGGAATTTGCGATCGCGGAAGTTTGGAAAGACGAGGCGATCGAGTACACCAAAAATCCCCCGGTTACCGACTTACAAAACGACTTCATTCAGGCCAGTCAGGACGCGATCGAAGCCGCCGAACAGGCCGAACGTGAGCGCCAGGAAAAAGTGCTGCGCCTAGAGCAAGATAAAGTCAAAGCCGCCGAAGAACTGGCTCGAAAGCAAAAAGCATTCCTCGCCGTCGTCAGCGGCGCTCTTGTGGTTTCCGTTGGATTAGGAATTGCGGCGCTCGTTCAGCGTCAAATTGCCGTTCAAAAAGAACAAGAAGCGCTATATAGCGGGGTCAACGCTTTAGGTAAATCATCCCGCGCCGTATTTGCGCTCAATCAGCGACTCGATGCCCTGGTGGTTGCCATTCAAGCCCAGCGGGCGATTGAAGGTTTAGCCAACCCTGATCGAAAGCTCGCCGAGAGTTCCGAACAGGTTTTACGCCAAGCCGTTTATGGCGTCCGTGAGCAAAATCGCCTGGAAGGTCACCAGGCTCGGATTAACGACGTCACCTTTGCTCCCGATGGCCAGCTCTTAGCCTCCGCCAGTGGCGATCGATCGGTCAAGCTCTGGAAGCCTGACGGCACTGAGGTGGGGACTCTCAAAGGTCACACGGCGCGTGTTTGGAGTGTGGCATTTAGCCCAGACGGCAAGACTCTCGCGTCCGCCAGTATCGATCGCACCGTGCGGCTGTGGGATGTGGCGACGATGAAGGAGATTCACGTCTTAGAAGGTCACAAAGGTCGCGTCTGGAGTTTGTCGTTTACTCCCGACGGCAAAACTCTCGCTTCGGGAGGCGCTGACACAACGATTAAACTCTGGAATGTGGCCGACGGTGCAGAGCTTGGAACGTTGACCGGGCATACTGATGAAGTCGAAGATCTCGCTTTCCTCGATGATACAAACCTCATCTCCGGAGGTGATGACGGTACGGTTCGGATTTGGGATATTGATGCGAAAGCCGAAACGACCCAGGTCAAAGCTCACGATGGCGGCGTTTGGGGAATACATGTCAATCCCGATCGCGACGCGATCGTCTCGTCGAGTAGTGAAGGCGAGATCGCGACCTGGAATTTACAGGGTGAAGAGCAAGATCGTTGGCAAGCTCACGGGTCAGGCGTGACCGGCCTGTCCTTCTCGGCGGATGGCCAAATGATCGCCTCGGGTAGCCTGGACGGTATCGTCAACATTTGGTCAAAACAGGGCAAACTCCTCGAATCTTGGGTCGGTCATGAAGGCGAAGTGACGGGCATTTCGTTCCAAAAAAATGGTGGAACCCTGGTCGCATCATCGAGTCGTGACAAGAGCATTCGTCTCTGGCAGCGAGAGACTAAGCTTCTCAAGGTGCTGAATGAACACGAAGATCGCGTGCGTGGCGTGGCCTATAGCCCCGATGGCAAGCAATTGGCCAGTGGTAGCTGGGACAATATGGTTCGTCTTTGGTCGCCGGAAGGTGTGCTAATTAAGACGCTCTCCGGACATACGGGGGCCATTTATGGTGTCACCTTTAGTCCAGATAGTTCGATGATCGCATCCGCCTCCGACGACAAAACGATCCGTATTTGGTCTGCGGCGGGTGACGAACTCAAAGTGTTGCGCGGGCATCGCGGTAAGGTCAACAGTGTGGCGTTCAGCGGCGATGGCAAGTATTTGGTGTCGGCTAGCGATGATGAAACCGTCGGGATTTGGAATGTGGAAACCGGGGAAAATATCAAGTTTCTGACCGGCCACAAAGACGAAATTCCGGCGATCGCGTTTGACCCCAGTAGCGATCGCTTTGTTTCCGCCAGTGACGATACCAGTGCGATCGTCTGGAATCTAGACGGTGAACAAGTGATGACCCTAGAGGGGCATAATGCTGCACTTCTCGGCGTAGCCGTTAGCCCTGACGGAAACTACATCGCCACAGCTAGCGCCGACAATACGGTCAAGCTCTGGGATAAAGACGGCAACGAAATCGCGACTCTCATCGGACATGAAGGACTGGTGAACGCGGTGGCTTTCAGTGCGGATAGCAATCGTCTGGCTTCCGGAGCGACGGATCAAAAGGTCAACTTATGGGATCTCGACGGTCAGTTAATCACGACCTTAAGTGGTCATAGTGATTCCGTCATGGCGGTGGCTTTCAGCCCGGATAACAGCCAGGTCATTTCCGGCAGCAATGATGCCAGCGTGATCATTACGCCGGTGTCTGAAATCATGGGAGCCAGCCAGTTGCTTTACTATGGCTGCGCCTGGGCGGCGGACTACCTGCGCACGAATATGTACATTGACGATATGGAACGCCAGATCTGTGACGGCGTAGAGAAACCCACTCCAGCAGAAGCGGCGGAGGAAGCCCCTCAGGTGAATATCCCGCGTGATTCGCTATTTGCCCTAGCGCTGAGTCGTCGTCAGCGTTAGATCGATCGTTAAACCAAAGCAACGGGGCTGAGAGCTGAGAAATCGGAGTTTTTCAAAAACTCCGATTTCTGTATTTGGGAAGGAAGAATCGAAATATCAAACAACATCCTGCATCCGCTCAATTTGCTGAATCAGATTAGCAACGCCGATCGCCTGCCAGATTTGATCTCTGTTAATAAGCTGTTCAACCACCATTTTCAGCACCTCGATCGCCTCTTGATCGCGCCCGAGCTGCCACAGAGCCTGACCACGCCCCAACTGAGCCTCGGTATAGCTCGCTTCAATATTTGCCGCCCGTTCAAATAAAACGAGCGCTTCGTCCCAAAGACTTTGGCTGGAGTAGAGGTCGCCGAGAGCGTTCAGGGCGAGGACGTAGCGATTTTCGAGTTCGATCGCGCGACGATAGGCCGCTTCGGCTTCGGCGTCTTGATATTGAGCCGCGAGAACAAGACCGAGTTTGTAGTGCAACACCGCGTCACGTGGATCGCGATCGATCAGTTGTCGAAATACGGCCTCAGCATCGCTATAGTTTTGCTCGCGCATATAGCGATTGGCCTCGCGCATGAGCGTGGCGCGATCGAACTGGTTCGGCTGTAACAGGGGCGAAATTTGAACGATGTTGGGTTGGATCGCGGTCTCGTCCGAGCCTGCGAGTGCTGTCGTTGCGATGCTGGACTCCAGGCCACAGTAACCCGCCAAAATCAGCCCCAGCGACCACCCAAACCGACGAAACGCGCGATGGGGTCGATGGCGCGATCGTCGATGATACGAGGATGTGATAGCAGAGAAAGGAGACATAACAAAGGCGAACAGAGAGCGCCAACAAGGATAGACTCGATCGCTCAAGCCATTAACAATGAATTGGCATGAGTTGAGCGAATTGAGTCTTCGTTAACATTTGAGTCTTTAGAGTTTAGCGAAGTGCGGCGATCGCGCGGAATGATCGGAATCTATCTATGTTGCCAACAGAACTGCTGAAACATCGCAAACGCGGCGAAACCCTGATCCCCGAACGCTTGCCCCTTGATTCCGCTCGCTTGGAATTAGCAGCGGCGGCGATCGCCATTTTTCAAGCCGCGATCGGCGAAACCCAAGGCGATCTCGATCGGCGCTTGGCGGAATTTGAAGGCGACTTACCCGACTATCGTGTGCGGCGCGGTTTGGCGCATCTGCTGAAAAGTAAATATTCGACGATCGAAATCGTCAGCCCGCTGCCGCCCGAAGATCTCCGCCGCCGCGTCTTTTCCCATGCTGCCCAAACGATCCCCCATCCCGATCGCACCGCCGCCACCCTCGAACGCATCGCCCTGGAATTGTCACGCGATCTCGCCCGCGAAATCCCTCCCGATCTCGTCCGCGATGGCCTTTACGCCGACCTCCAAGAAAACCGCCGCCTCGTGCAATTCGACGCTCCCGAACCCGAAACCCTGATCCACTTCTACAACCTGTCGCAAGTTCAGGGCATCTTCTACCGTGCCAGCGATATCGTGATCAACGCCTATCGCAACGTCCCCGGCCAGTACAAACTCCTATTTCGCTACCTCAAACTCTTTGGCCTGATGTGCTACATCGAAGGCGACGCCGACCACGGCTTCACCGTGACGATCGACGGCCCCACCAGTCTGTTCAAACCCAGCACCCGCTACGGCCTCGCGATCGCCAAACTGATCCCCGCCCTACTCCACGTCAGCCGCTGGAACCTCACCGCCACCCTCCACAACCGCGATCGCGACAGTGGCAACTGGAAACAGGGACGCTACAGCCTCGATTCGGACTGCGGCCTCGTCTCCCACTACCCACCGGGCAAAGAATTCGACAGCCTGCTCGAAGAATCCTTCGCCAAACGCTGGGCCAAACTCGACACGCCCTGGCAGCTCGAACGCGAAGTCGATCTTGTCCCCATTCCCGGCAGCGTCGCGATCCCCGATTTTCGCCTTGTCCACCCCGATGGCCGCATGATCTTGGTCGAAATTGTCGGCTATTGGCGACCCGAATATTTACGTAAAAAATTTGCCCAGGCTCGCAAAATTGAGGCAGGCGGTTTGACCTGCGGGTTTATGCTGGCCGTCTCGGAGCGGTTAAACCTGGAAAAAGCCGGGGTACGGGTGAGCGATCTGCCCGTACCGATCGTCTGGTTTAAGGGCAAACTTCAGCCAAAAGCGATCCTCGAAATGGTTGAACGTGTGGCGACGCGGGAGGATTGCTAACTGGGCGCTAGTTTTGATGCTAGTTTTGAGTGTGATGTCTAGACCTCCAGCTCTAGATTGCGGAAAATGACGACCGGACAAGACCCAGCGTCACGTGCGTTATAGTTTTAACAACCAGGATTTACAGCACGTTAAAGGCTATGAGCGATCGCAATCCTTACGAACGGCTTGGTGTCACCGAAGATGCGTCGTTCGAGGAAATACAACAGGCACGAAAACGCCAAATTGAGCGCAGTACCACCGAAGGTACGCCGGTCGAACACGTCGAGATGGCCTACGATGCCGTGTTGATGGATCGGCTGCGGATGCGTCAGCAGGGCAAAATCAAGGTTCCAGAGGGAATTCGTTTCCCCGAGCGCACGGCTCCCGAACCGAAACCGGCTCCGGCGGCTTCGCTAGAGGAACGCGCTCCAGGCTGGATTCGCGATTCGATCGATCATCCCGAACGCAACGATGTTTTGATCCCCGCAGGTGTGTTTACCGGCCTCGGTATCATGAGTGCGTTTGGCATTGAGTATGCGCCGATCGCCTTGGCCTTGGGAGCCGGTGCAAGCCTGTATTTTCTCAACCGCAAAGATCAGCGCTTTGGTCGCGCCGTTTTACTCACGCTGGTCAGCACGATCGCCGGGATTGCGATCGGTTCACTGGTCGCGCCGTTACTCGGTACGCCCGTCGCCTCGGAAATTGTTGCAGCATGGCTGACGTTCTTTGTTCTCTGGCTCACGTCGAGCTTTTTGCGTTAGGTCGTTAAATCGTTCAACGTCAATTTAATGATGTAAGGATACAAGGGTTGCTTTCCATAGCAGCCCTTGTTTTGCGTTAGGCGCTATTTTTACTGAATTTAGGCTGTGCTGTTTAATTCGATCGAATTTCTATTCGTTTTTTTGCCCCTCACGGTCGCGGGCTACCGCCTCCTGCGTCAGTTTGGCGACGATCGGCTTGCAACACTTTGGCTAACCCTGCTCTCCCTCGGGTTCTACGGCTGGTGGAATCCACCCTACGTCTTACTTTTGCTGGCTTCGATCGCGACGAATTACGCCTTAGGACTTGCGATTAACCAAGCGCCTCAAAAATCGCGATCGCGTCGATACTTAACCCTAATTGGCATTGGCCTCAATCTTGCGCTGATCGGTTATTACAAATACGCTAACTTTTTTCTCGGCACGGTCGATCATGCCTTCGGGGTCGATCTCCAAATCGCTCCGATCGTGCTTCCCCTAGCGATTTCCTTTTTTACCTTTCAACAGATCGCCTATCTGATCGACGTCGATCGCGGCCACGCCCCACCCTACACCCCGATCGCCTATACCCTCTTCGTTACGTTTTTTCCGCAGCTAATCGCAGGGCCGATCGTCCATCACCAAGAAATGATGCCGCAATTCGATCGCGCGGCCATATCTCCCCACTCCCCCGCCGAACAAGCTTCAGCGATCCACACCACCAACAAAGACACCACCAACAAAGACACCACCAACACAGCAAACCCACGATCGCACCATCTCGCGGTCGGCATCACCATCTTCACCATCGGCCTGATCAAAAAAATCTGGATCGCTGACCCGATCGCCGCGATTTCCTCGCCCCTCTTCGACACCGCCAGCGACGGCCAAATTCTCACCGTCATCGAAGCCTGGAGCGCCGCACTGTTCTATACATTTCAGCTTTACTTCGACTTCTCCGGCTACTCCGACATGGCGATCGGTGCTGCCCGCCTCTTCGGCATTGTCCTCCCGTTCAACTTCGACTCGCCCTACAAAGCTACCAGCATCAGCAACTTTTGGCGACGCTGGCACATCACCCTTTCCAACTTCCTGCGGGATTATCTCTACATTCCCCTCGGTGGCAGCCGATCGGGTAACCCCTGGCTCAATCTCTTGATGACCATGCTGCTCGGCGGATTGTGGCACGGTGCGGGCTGGACGTTCATCCTCTGGGGTGGGCTGCACGGGATCTATCTGGGGATCGATCGCACCTGGCGTATCGGGTGGGAAGCGTGGCGCGATCGGCGTGTACGGGTGAGCTGCTGGGGTGATGGCTTGGCCGCGAAGATTATGGCGCGATCGAGCCTCGGATTCTCCTGGTGCATCACGTTCGTAGCGGTGATGTTGAGCTGGGTTATTTTTCGGGCGGATCGCCTCGCGACGGCTGGATCAATCCTGCGATCGACGGTTGCCCTCAACGGAAATACGGTCGGCGAATTTATCCCAACACACGGAATGATCGCGGCGGCTCTGTTCGCGATCGTTCTCTTTGCCCCCAATCTGCTCGCAATCATGCACCGCTACGAGCCCGCCCTCGGATTTCGCGATCGCGATCACGACCAATCCGCCCTACCGCGTTGGCTCACCTGGCATCCCAAACCCTGGCTTGGCATTCCCCTCGGCATCCTGATTTTTTTCGCCCTGCAAACACTGCTGCTTGCACCGGAGAGCGAATTTCTATACTTCCAGTTTTAGTCAGACCTTGGCTCGAAGGCCAAATCCTACCTAATCCTCTTTTGTCACTCTCCGGCAGAGGGAGTAGGAGAGCAGCTCATGTATAGCGTAAGCCGATTGTGTTAGGACACTCTCGTCCAAGCTGAAAACCGCACTTCGACTCCGCTCAGTGCTCTCAGCTTTTTTTATACGTCCTAACCAAATCGTTTTTTGCTATAGCAGAAACCGATCGTATTAGGACGCTCTTGTTTAAGCTAAAAACCGCACTATTCGCAGAGCGAAGGCTACGCCAACGACAAGCTCAGTGCTCTCAGCTTTTTTTGTACGTCCTAACCAAATCGTTTTTTGCTATATACGTGGTTATACGTAGCGAAAATAAAAAAGTCGATCTCTGGGGAGATCGACTTTTTCTGACGTCAAAGAATAAGGGCGGAAAGGTCTAGAACCTTAGCGGATATATTCTTTCAGGATGCTGTTGCGGTTCGGGTGACGCAATTTACGGAGTGCCTTCGCTTCAATTTGGCGAATGCGTTCGCGCGTCACGTTGAAGATCTGACCGATTTCTTCGAGGGTCTTCATCCGGCCATCATCGAGACCGTAACGCAGACGCAACACGTCGCGCTCACGCGGGCTGAGGGTGTCGAGGACACTTTCGAGATCTTCGCGTAGCAGGTTTTTTGAGACTTGATCCTCTGGCGTCTCGCCGTCGGACTCGATGAAGTCACCGAGGCGCGAATCTTCTTCTTTACCGATCGGCGTTTCCAGCGAGATCGGCAGTTGAGCAGACTTGGCGATGAAGCGAAGTTTTTCGATCGTCATCTCCATCTTGGTGGCGATCTCTTCCTCCGTCGGCTTGCGTCCCATTTCCTGAGACAGCAACTTCGTCGTTTTCTTGATGCGCGAAATCGTTTCGTACAGGTGAACCGGCAGACGAATCGTCCGCGACTGGTCCGCGATCGCGCGGGTGATCGCCTGACGAATCCACCAGGTCGCATAGGTCGAGAACTTGTAGCCCTTTTCGTGGTCGAATTTTTCCGCCGCACGAATCAGGCCGAGACTACCTTCCTGGATTAAATCCTGGAACGAAAGACCACGGTTCATGTATTTCTTGGCGATCGAAACCACAAGACGCAGGTTGGACTGCACCATCTTGTCCTTAGCACGACGCGTCTTGAACAGTCGGGTGCGGAACGAGTTCGTAAACTTCCGGCGAGCAGATTCCCACTCCTTATCGCGCTCGGGCGAAACTGTCTCTAGCGCCTCTTTGACCGTCGGCCAAACGTCTTTTTCCGTATCAGGCTTTTTCTCTTTATCCTTAAAATCTTCGCAAATCTGAGCGCGAATCGGATCGGCAATCCAGGCTAACCGCGCCCATTCCGGCTCGCTCAACTCCTTATCGTGAATATCCTCGTAGGTGGTGAGGATGTATTCGAGATAGAGCAAATCTTCGATGAGACGTGCGAGTTCAATTTCTTCGTCGGCACGCAGAAGACGAATTCGCCCGATTTCTTGTAGGTAAAGACGAATCGAGTCTTCGGTGTAATGCTTTTTCTTTACGGCTGCGGGGGCTCGACGCTTGGTTCGCGTCTTCGTAGCTTTCTTCGACCCAGCCGAACCCGCAGCGGCACGGAGAAGTTCGTCGGCCTGCGCCTCAAGGCTTCGCGGCGTACTTATTTCTGTGTCACTCTCGCCAGAGATCTGCTCGATATCATCAGCAGGTTGGACGATTACATTGTTCGCCTGGGTCATTCTGCGTTCCTCGTACTCCTAAATTTGGTCATCAATACTGAGCTGGCCGGTTCCAACCCAATGCAAGCGGCCTCCACACTGTCAGTACATTTACGCACTGATGTATAGACTCGGCTTACGAACTTTGTCTGGTATTCGTCATCCAACCCAGTATCACCTTGATACGGAATACTGGCAGATGCGCCCTGATCGGAAGGTTTACACAGTTGTGGAGAATACGGCTCGTTGAAGGTGTTTGACGTTCGCTGTGTTTACGAAAGCCACTCGCCGGGAAAGTATAGCGCAACTGTGCAAGTTGTTTGCAGAAAATTAAAGCCGGTTCCAAGGTTTTTTGGCATAACTGAAATGTCATTCAAGTTTGATAGCCGTGTGCCCAAAGTAGGCTGTCTATTCCGAGGGGAAACGACACAAGACACAAAACGCTATGGACACAGTGCGTTCTTACAAGCTCTGGTTCAATCCTACGTGTAGGTTAGCTTATGTTTTTTATTTCAGCCACTCTTCCTGAATCTCTCTTTCAGGCCGAGAGAGGGGCTTTGACCTTTAAATCTTGCTTGCCTTCTCCCATTTTGGAAGCAGGGAGTCGGCGATGAGGGTATAGCCAGAATCACAGGAAACCTTACGGCATCGAAGTCTTAGCTAATTTGATCAACCCGAACTCACGCAAAAAAACGCGATTTCTTCAATGCTAACGAAGAAATCGCGATCATGGAGGCTTGCCGAGCCAGTGTGAAGATAACTGTTGACCGGATCAGATGGTGGCTCATCGCTCAGATCAACGCTCAGATCAACCCAATGCAATGTCCGGATGGGCGGCTATTCTGTCGCCTGAATCAATAAATTTCAATAAGTTTCAATCAAGATTAATAATTATTCATTACCTGCAATGATCTCTTGCGTTTTTGAGGTCTCGCTGGTGCTGGCTTCGCGTTCTGAGCGGAGGATCTCGATCGCGGTGTTTTTCTCGAAGAGGCCGATGATAGCGCCGGTTTCATCGGCGACGGGCAGCTCGTTTTGGTGGATGCGCTCCATCATTTGCAGGGCTTCGAGGAGTGAGGAACTGGCGGCGATCGTTTCGAGGGTTAGCGGTTGAGTGAGTTCAGCGACGGTGGTTTTCACCCAATCGGACGTGGCGATTTTTTTCGTATCGTCGGCGGCGATCGCGCCAATCATTTTGCCGGTTTCATCGACGACGAGAAAGCGTTTCCACTCACGAGCGTTACCGATAACGTGCTGGTTGGCGAATTCACGCAGGGTTAGATCGTTGCGTACGATCGGGCTGTTAGGGGTGATCGCATCGGCAGCGGTGCAGCTCGATAGGGTGCGCTCGATTTGGGCGGATTGGGCGGCGCGTCCGGCATTTTGCAGAAGAAACGAGCCGATCAGGATGTTCCACAGTTGAGGGCCATAACCGAAGAAAACCGGCAAGATGCCCGTCCCGATCGCCAACCAGCCAAAGATTTGCCCCACACGACCGGCGAAAACAACGCCTTTATAGGGATCGCCGGTAATTTTCCAGACGATCGCTTTGAGAACGTTACCGCCATCGAGGGGCAGGCCGGGAATGAGATTAAAGAGTGCCAGGATGAGGTTGATCGAGGCCAGCAGG
Organism: uncultured Geitlerinema sp.; assembly: GCA_964518905.1. Classification (GTDB taxonomy): domain Bacteria; phylum Cyanobacteriota; class Cyanobacteriia; order Cyanobacteriales; family Geitlerinemataceae; genus RDYZ01. The sequence continues at coordinate 87,782 of CAZFJL010000005.1, forward strand.
CTGACCACTGCGGCCAGGGGAGACAGGGTGCTGAACCCGACGAGTAGGGTTCGCAGGAGACCGAACAGACCCAGGCTGACAAGGGGACCGGCGATCGCCACCCAAAATGCTTGACCGGGGGTTTTGGACTCGCGATCGAAGCTAGCCAGACCACCAAACAGAAAGAGCGAAATCGACTTCACCTCAATGCCCTGGCGCATGGCGACGAAGCTATGGCCGAGCTCGTGAGCCAGAACGGAGGAGAACAACAGCAGAGCCGCAACAAAACCCAGAGAAAAGGAGGCCGCACCACCCAATTGGGGAAACGTCGCGCCCAGCTCGGTGCCGTAGCTAAAGGTTACGAGGGCAAGGACGATAAACCATGAGGTATTGACGTAGAACGGAATACCAAACAGACTACCGACACGAAATGAGCCATTCATCGCTACACCTCCTTTCTTGATGCGTGCTTTTGGTTGGGTCTCGCTTGGGTGGGTTTCGCTAACATCCAGACGAAGACCGACAACAGCGGTGCGTTCGGAGTCGAATCGCCCGACTCAAGCCCGGTCAAACCGGATCAAACCACATTTACTGTGTTCGTATCGTATCGAAGCGGGCTTGATCGATTCAATTGCATTCGCGTGGGGTTCCCTCACCTTGACCGAACGGATTCGGTTGATCATGTGTCAAGTTCGATAACCATTGGGCAACGTCGAGACCGAAGCTAAGGTCGCGATCGCGCTTGATAGCCAATGGCTTGACCGAGATGAACAGATCGAAATGTACCATCCAGATTGAATGCGGTTTCGGTTGCTCCCAAAAAGAGATAACCGTTCGGCTGAAGCGCTTTGAGGGCACGATCGAGAATTAGCTCGCGTGTCACGAGGTCATAATAAATCAAGACATTACGCATCAAGATCAGATCGATCGATGGCGGTAGATTTGACCAGTCATCGCGCAGATCTAGCTCATTAAACTCAACCAGTAGACGTAATTCCGGCACAATTTTCCAATCAGAACCATGACGAAAAAAGTAGCGAGATCGGAGAGGCTGAGGTAGGCGGCGCTGAATTTCGGCGTCGCTGTATTCGCCATTGCGAGCACGAGCGATCGCCGTAGATGACATATCGGTGGCGAGAAAATGGATCTGCCACCCACTGGTCAAGCTCGGAAAATACTCCTGTAGCAACATTGCGAGGCTATATGCTTCCTGGCCGTTGGAGCAGGCGGCACACCAAATCGTTAGTTTTTTTTCAAGGCGACGGCGGCGTAGCAGTTCGGGGAAAACATATTCTCGCAGGGCGTTAAAAACGTCTGGATCGCGAAAGAAAGAGGTCTCTTTGGGTATCGGATGGGGAAGGCGCATAGCGTTGAGAAAGATGCAAGGGACAGGAAGAAGAAGCACTTGAAATGCTTGTCTTAGACCCTAACGCGATCTGAATCCGATCTTTGTGACCCAAGTTTGTTGGCAATCGGCGTGTAGAGGGGTCTAGTTACGACCAGTAGAGTGGATCGCCAAACACCAACAGGTCTAGGGGGGGATCGCGATGTGTCGGTAGGAATGGGGGGTGCTCGTTTCCATCTCGGCGATGAATGTTAGGCAAAAAAAAACTCCGGCGCAAGCGCTGGAGTCTACCATCAGGGTGCATCTACCACTCTCTTACTACAAAGGTAGGGATCGATATCCGGAAATCACAAAAAAATCATGTAGGCGATCGAGGAGTTGGGTTCAACGCCTCGGATGTAGTTCCTTAAAAATCGATTGATCGCCCTGTACCCTTTTACGATGCGGCAATCAAAACGCCGCGATCCGATTGCATCGGAACCGTCGCGATCGTGTCGAGTTGGGCACAGTACGCCATGTCTTCGCGTTCCGCATCGAGCCGTAACAAGCGCTGACCGTGACTGGCGATCCGCATCAAATCCTCAAGGCGATCGTGCCACTGACGATAAAGCGCCAACGCCGCCACGACTTCATCGTTGGCCGCAATATCGGCCAGCTTTGCGCCCGTCGCCGACAACAAGCCTTCGATAATCGCACCAGCGCAGGCCGTATCTTCGAGCGCATAGCCGCCCTGCCAGCCGGAGCCGACCAGAGCGATCGTTTCGGGCTGACGTTTGATGATTTCATCGACGACGGCCTGACGGTTGACCAGAGCTGCCGTCAAGACGATCGGCGCATCGGCCACGCGCTCTAAGGCTCGCGTCCCATTGGTTGTGCTGAGAAATAAGCGACGCCCCGCGACGACATCGGCGGTATATTCCAGCGGCGAGTTGCCGCAATCGCAGCCCTCGACGGTTGCACCGCCTCGTTCGCCCGCTCGCAGTCGCTTATCCGCGTCCCAGCTCGCACTAACGGCGAGGAGTTCGTCGATATCGCTAAAGGCTTGGACGGAGTCGCCGCCCCGATCGAGGACGGTGGCGATCGTGGTGGTAGCGCGGAGGACATCGATCACAACGGCGCAATCGGGTAGCGGGTCGATCGGGGTGAGTTCGGGGGTGTGATAGACGAAGACGTTCACGTCGGGCAGCTCGGGGGTGAAAAGTTTGAGTTATATTGCGTCGATCCTACGGTATCAGTGCCCCTCTGCGACGACGTGACGGGGACGAGGTTGCTTGATCTAGCCTTTAGAGGGACTCACACCGTTGATTACGCAACGTTTCGAGCTATTGCGAATCATTGTGGATGATTGCGAAGAATCTCGAATTATTGTCGTGAAATTATTGTCATGACTGCACTGGTAAGACTTACGCAGAAGTTCGACTTCTGGATGAGCCTTCGTCGTTCCAGATCTCAGGATGATGCGAGACGTCGGACTGTTAACCCAGTTTGCGTAAGTCTTGTCAGCGTGAAAATCGCGAAACATGATGTGACGATCGCAAGGTCGCGTAGTTTTACCGTTGTCGCTCCGATAACAGGTCTGACACATTGGCAACAAAGCCCTATTCAGGCCAAAGACTCAGGCCAAAGACTCAGGCCAAACATCTACAGAATTCCCATGGTGCATCGATGACCTACAGCCTCAGAATTGCCGACCTCCCTAGCGATGAGCGCCCGCGTGAGCGCCTGATGAGCGTCGGCCCGAAAAGTCTCTCGAATGCGGAGCTAATCGCGATTTTGCTCGGAACCGGACAGGGAGCGGGCAAGCTTTCGGCGGTGGGACTCGGGCAACATATGTTGCAGCACCTCGGTCAGTGCGATCGCAATCCGCTGGACGTACTACGCACGAGCAATCCTAGGGAATTGATGGAGATTAATGGCATCGGCCCCGCCAAGGCGACGACGATCCTGGCGGCGATCGAGCTGGGCAAACGGGTGTTTCAAACGCGAGCGCTAGAACCGCCCACGATCGACCATCCCGGCGTTGCGGCAAATTACCTGAGCCAGGAGCTGATGTGGAATGAGCAGGAATATTTCTCGGTGCTGTTCCTGGATACGAAAAACCGCGCCTTTGGGTTTAAAACCTTGACGATCGGTACAGCGACAGAAACTCTTGTGAGTACACCGGAGCTATTTCGCGAGATTTTCCGCCAAGGGGCAACCCGCGCGATCGTGGCGCACAATCATCCCTCGGGCTGCGTCGATCCAAGCCAAGCCGACCTCGATTTAACGAAAAAATTGCTCTACGCCGGTCGCGAGCTGGGCGTGCCGATTCTCGATCACCTGATTTTAGGTGGTGGCAACTATCGCAGCTTGCGCGAATCGACGCCGCTTTGGAATGAATATCCCCAGGGTGATTAAGGTATCAGTCTTGATTGGCCTAGAACTGGAGATCTCAAAACTGGAGATCTCAAAACTGGAAATAGAGAAATTCAGACGGTTGACTCATCGCCATCAATGTTAAAGCCCCGATCGCACCGAGGCTGATCGCCCAGCGCCATGTGGGCTGAAACCGTTGGGCGATCGCTTGCGTATTTGGCGCAAACCATACCACCAGCAATAAACCGAGGAGGCCAAACCCACGCATCCAGACGGCGATCGGCAAGACCGCCAATCCCCCACCTTCAACTCCAAACCCAAGCCCGCGCCCACCGACCATCGCGAATAGCAACTCCTGCGCCTGCCCAAACTCCGTCGCCCGAAACAACACCCAGGCCATCACCACCGCCACAAACGTCATCCCCCGCCCGAACCAATCCGGCGACCACCACCGACCCCGCGCCCAAAGCTGATGCACCACGAGATACACGCCATGCAGGCCACCCCAGGCGACAAACGTCCAGCCTGCCCCATGCCATAGCCCGCCCAGCAGCATCGTGACCACGAGATTGAGGTAGCGTCGTAGCTCGCCGTTGCGGTTGCCGCCGAGGGGGATGTAGAGATAGTCGCGCAGGAAGTCGGAGAGGGTGATGTGCCAGCGTCGCCAGAAGTCGGCGATCGATCGCGCTTGATAGGGCGAGTTGAAGTTAATCGGGATTTGGACGTTGAACATGCGACCGAGTCCGACGGCCATGTCGGAATAGCCCGAAAAGTCGAAGTAGAGCTGTAGGGTGTAGGCCAATGCGCCAAACCAGGCTTGATAAAATGAAGCCGTGGCGGACTGATCAAAACTGGCCGCGACCCAGGGCGAGAGTGTATCGGCGATTAAGACTTTTTTGGCTAAACCGAGGATGAAAATTGTGACGCCGATCGTTACATTTCGCGGCGAAAAAACGAAGATGCGCTTTTGTTCTAGCTCGGGGATGAGCTGATCGTGTCGCAGGATTGGCCCTGCGATCAGTTGCGGAAAAAAGGTGATGAAGAGTCCGTAGACGATCGGGTCGTAGTCGTGGGCTTCACCGCGATAGGCGTCGATCAGGTAGGCGATTTGGGTGAAGCTATAGAACGAGATCGCCAGCGGTAGGACGATCGTCGGATTTGGGAGCTGTATACCGATCAGGCCGTTGAGGTTCGCAACGAAAAAGCCTGCGTATTTGTAATAGCCGAGTAACCCGAGGTCGATCGCGATCCCGATCCACATGAGCCGTCGCGCCTGTGGGCTGTAGGGTGTCGCGCGTTGGATGCGTTGCCCGAGAATGTAGTTCACGGCGATCGAGCCGATTAGCAGAGGCAGATAGGCCGGGTTCCAGTAGCCGTAAAAAAACAGCGAGCTGGCGAGGAGAAACGCGATCGCGAGTTTCAGCTTGCGCCACCGTGCCAGGGAGTAAAACACGACCAGCACGATCGGCAAAAAGTAGATGACAAATGCAAACGAATTAAACAGCATCGCGATGAGTGCAAGCTTCAGGATCGTTTACGGCTTAGACGGCTTGTACGGCTTGAATATTTGTATTGAAATGGGCGACCAGGGACTCGAACCCTGAACCAGCGGATTAAGAGTCCGATGCTCTACCATTGAGCTAGTCGCCCGCTACCGGCGATCCAATGTACCCCAAAATACGGCGGAAATGCGATCGCCGTGCCACGAATATTCAAAATTCACATCGCGCTGCTGTTGAATGCGGTTCCGCTCCCCTCGCCGTGCCTCTTCTTTCTGGCGCGAGCTGTCGGGAGCGATAGGACAGTGGCGCGAATTCCTAGCCCTGTTTGCGCCTGCACTGGTGAACAAGGACATCAGGACTCCAGCCATAACATCAAGAACTAAGACAGGAATGGCACAACAGTCTAGCTTGAAGGCAGTTCGACACGTACTCTAGAAAGGCGAGCCACGATAATTCTGGTTTGCTTCTCGAATTGCGATCGCTGGGTCGAGAAAAATCCGGTCACGTTTGAAGACGAGTGCGAGATTTATGTTTCAGAAATTAGTTATCTGTACGGATTTTGATGATGGGCTATTACGTTTAGCGAACTGCTTGGATAGCTTGGCGAAAAGCGGTATCCGCGAAGTGGTCTTCTTCCATTACGTTCCCATGTGGCAAGAGGGAGATATCCCACGCATGGATGATGAGAAAATTGAAGCCGCTCGTCATCGCTTCTCCGAGACAATCACGGGATTCTCAGGGGATATCGCGGTGAAGTTCGAGGTGCGATCGGAGCAGCTCGTCACCAATTTGCTCGACGTGATTCAAGAACACGGCAGTGATTTAGTGATTCTGGGAGCGCAGAGCCGGACGCTGCTAAATGAAAAACTGTTTGGTAGCACCACTACGACCCTGACCGAAAAGCTACCGATTCCGATGCTCGTGATACGACCGGTCGTCTTAGCCACCTTCACCGAAGAAGAGCTAAACCTCCGCTGTCAGTATCTGTTCCGTCGCTTACTCGTTGCCTATGACGGAACGGAGGCTTCGGAAGGCTTGATCGACATGCTGGTTGATCGCATCAGTCAACACGGGAAGGCCGCGATCGAGCGCTGCAAGCTGGGCTGGATTGTGGAAACCACACGCCGTGGCATTTCCGTGCCGGAGAAGCTGGCCGAAGCGGAGGCCAAAATCTCCACGACTGGTCAACGGTTTGCGGCACTTGATCTGAAGGTGACGACGGAAGTGCGTACCGGTGATCCGATCGCCGAGATGATCAAGATGGCGGGCGAAGGTGGCGTCAGCGCGATCGCCGTGACGGCGCATAGTTTGCCGAAATTCCTCGAATGGTCACGCCCTAGCTTTCCAAATCAGCTTTTGCGATCGAGCTTTCACCCCGTCTTGTTTTTCCCACCGCAGCGGTAGGGAATGCATTGGTGACAGTGTTTTGAGAGCTGCGGGTGTCTGACCAAAAATATGGTAAATATGATGCAAGTATGCGTCGGTCGCGCCTGCGGATTTTTAAGGACAAATAATTAACTAAGGATAGAAATAATGCTCACAATCGCGTTTCAAATCGCCCTGGCTGGCCTCGTTCTGCTGTCGTTCTTGATGGTTGTTGGCGTTCCGGTTGCGTACGCTTCGCCGCAAAACTGGGATCAGTCGAAGGGTTTGCTCTGGGTCGGTTCGGGTCTGTGGATCGTCCTCGTCCTGGCTGTTGGCGCACTAAACTATCTTGTGGCCTAGGATCGTACGTGAGGGCATCAGGTCGAGACTATGATGATCGATGCCCGTATGAGTTTGGCTTTGATGACGGGAACCCGGTAGAGTTTAGCTTTGCCGGGTTCTTTGCTGCGTGATGCCAACCGATGTGTCACCGTTGCTCGATCGCGATCGCCCCCGCTGACCCACACCTTAAAACCTCGACTCAATCGTCCGAATCCTCGCACTCTCCACACACAACCATGACTGTATTTGAAGGAAATTTTGCCAATACGGCTGACTATCGTTTCGCGATCGTGATTGCGCGGTTTAACGATCTTGTTACGGATAAGCTCGTGTCAGGCTGTCAGGACTGTTTTAAGCGACACGGCGTCAATACCGATCCTGACGGTGGTCAGGTGGATTATGCCTGGGTTCCGGGCTGTTTCGAGGTGTCGCTGGTGGCGCGAAAGCTGGCAGAAACGGGACGTTACGATGCGATCGTCTGTCTCGGTGCGGTGATTCGCGGTCATACGCCCCACTTTGACTACGTGGCGTCGGAAGTCTCGAAAGGCATCGCCGCGACGAGCATCCAAACCGGCGTGCCGACCATTTTTGGCGTGTTAACCACGGATACGATGCAGCAAGCCCTAGAACGAGCGGGCATTAAGAGCAATCTAGGCTGGAGCTATGCGATGAATGCGCTGGAAATGGCGAGCCTGATGAAAACGATCGCCTAACCCTCTTTTGTCACTCTTCAAAAAGAACGGCTGAAACCCTTATTCTTTCGTTCTCGCTCTCATTTAAGAGATGGCTGAAATAACGCAAACTCGTTATCGAATCGGAGAGTGACAAAAGAGGGCTAATCGCTGAGATCCAGGAGGGGAAAGCTGCGATCGCGTCTTTCGGACGGTGTTATGGCTGCTGGTTCAACGGAGCGCGATGCGTCCAGTAGTGTCGCAAATCTCGCGAGACTTTCCCCGACAGTAAAACGCAGCCGATCACATTCGGAAAGGCCAGCGCGAAAAACATCATGTCGCTGAAATCAATGATCGTGACTAAATCTTGGCCGAAACATCCGAAAAACGTTGCGACCACAAACAACATTCGATAGAGCCTGATCCAGCGTCCACCGAGTAAATACGACCAACATTGTTCGCCGTAGTAGCTCCAGGCGATCGCCGTCGAAAAGGCAAACAGCATCGTTGCGATCGCCAAAATGTTGGGAAACCAGCTTAAATTGCTGCGAAACGCCGCGATCGTGATTTCGATGCCCGACAAGCCGAGGGTATGCGATCCCGTCGTCAAAATAACGAAGGCGGTCAGATTGCAAATCAACACCGTGTCGATCATCGGTTCGAGTAGTGCGACAAATCCTTCACGTACGGGGCAAGTTGTGCGTGCGGCCACATGAGCCATCGCGGACGACCCGAGACCGGCCTCATTGGAAAACGCCGCCCGACGCAAGCCCTGTACCATCACCCCGATCGATCCCCCAGAAATAGCCGCTACGGGAGACGTCACACCCTGGGCGATCGCGCCGATCGCCTGGGGGATCGCTCCAAAATTATGTAACAACACCCAACCCGTCGCGAGGAGATACACCCCCGCCATCAGTGGCACCAGCATCGACGCCACGGAACCCACGCGACGGATACCGCCCAGGATCACGATTCCCACCAAACCCGCTACCACCGGACCAAAGATCCAGATCGGCACAGGAGCAAGGGTCTGAATCGCGATATAAGCCTGGGTGGTTTGAAACATGCTGCCACTGCCCAAGGCGGACAGCAGGCACAGGATTGCAAACGCCAAACTTAAATAACGCCCAAGCCGAGGCCGACCGATTTCCGCTAGCCCGTCACGCAGGTAATACATCGGCCCGCCAAGGATATGTCCACCGGGCAAAATTGATCGATAGGTTTGCGCCAACGTACTTTCGACAAATTTGCTGCTCATCCCCAATAAAGCCGCGAGGGTCATCCAAAAGACGGCTCCGGGACCGCCGAGCTGAATGGCGATCGCCACGCCGGAAATATTCCCCAAACCAACCGTCGCGGCCAAGGCCATCGAGAGCGCCTGAAAAGATGTCACTTCCCCCGGTTGATTGGCGGATACTTCCGGGTGTACTAAGACTTGCAAGCTATGGCGTAAACCCCACAGGTTTACAAATCCGAGCCGCACGGTTAAAACAATTGCGCCCAGACTCAGCCACAGCACCACGAGGGGAATGCCAAAAATATCAACGAATAGTACGGCATCGAGGAGGGCCACAATATTCGCTAGTATGGCGTTGAAATTCGTAATAATCAGGTTGGGAGCGATCGCCTCGATCGTCCCGAGCACAACGGCTAAGGCGATCGTGCCAATCAACCAGCCCCAAAGGTTCGTTGCGCGTTCGTGAGTCTGATCAATCGCGTTAGGAGGCTGCTTTGGGGAAGGCATTACGTGTCGATATTACGTCAAGACAGGATGAAAGCATGGGAGCCAGGGAACCGAAGCGTTATCGGTGAGCGAGCCATCTCTGCCCCTTTCAGTTCAAAACTTGATTACTGTCTACGTTCTGTTGTTGCGACTATCCGGTTGTTCTTGCTTACCGTCGGAGAGGATCGACACGAGACAATATAGAGAGAAATAACTGTAAAAACACGAGGAAGATAACAGGTCTGTTTCTATCCCAATTCGCTAAAATGCTTCTGCTGTATGGTCTCTGGTGCTAAGAGAGCAGACTTCAATCACTCGCTGTCTTGAGTAATATTACGTAATTACTCGGTTTCAGGTGATGGGGGTTTCTCCCCCCAGGGTTAACGATCGCCGATATTCGTTAAGTCTATTTGCTGATAACGCAGGGCTGGCAAAGCTGGGCGGGAAAAGCGACCGACACGGGGTAAAATTTGTGCGGAATTGCCGATCGCCAAGAAAAAGTCAAGAACTTTACGTCTGAACTGAGCAACACGATCAAGAGATTGCAGATCGTTAAGATCACTCCACTCCATTGGTAAACCGGAGATCTTGACCGCGTTGCTGGGTGAATGGCGCATCGCCGCACTGAATCACGATCGCCCTAGCGCAACTGGAGGACAGACCCCTGGCTACCACCGTCATCATCATCCGTCACGGACAAAGCACCTATAACCTCGAAGGCCGTATCCAAGGTCAATGTGATAAATCGGTGCTGACCGATCGCGGCATCGCCGACGCGCGAAAAGTAGGCGAAGCGCTGAAAGGAGTGGCCTTCGATGCGGTGTATTGCAGTCCGCTCCAGCGTGCGACACAAACCGCGACGGAAATTTGCACCGCGATCGGCACGGGCATCACGCCCCAACCGCTCGATCTGGTGAAAGAAATTGATCTGCCGCTGTGGGAGGAGATGCTGCGCAGCGACGTGATCGCCAAGTATCCCGAGGAGTATCAGACCTGGAAGGATCACCCCGAAAAATTTTCGATGACGGTGACCGATGACAATGGCGAGACGATCGAGCGTTTCCCCGTGCTGGAGCTGTTCGATCGCGCTCGACAGTTTTGGACGGAAGCCCTCGCGAAACACGACGGCAAGACGATCGCGATCGTCGCTCACAACGGCATTAACCGCAGCCTGATCGCCACTGCACTTAAAATCTCGCCGCGCTACTATCCCTCGATCCAGCAATCCAACTGCTGCATTAACGTCCTCAAATTTTCCGGCGGTTTAGCCGACACTGTCCAGCTCGAATCCCTCAACCAACTCGCCCACCTCGATCATCCCTTCCCCACCTACCGCAAACCCCACAAAGGCCCGCGCATCTTCCTTGTGCGCCACGGCGAAACCCAATGGAACCGCGAGTCCCGCTTCCAGGGACAGATCGATATTCCGCTGAATGAGAATGGCAAGGCTCAGGGTCGCAAGGCGGCTGAATTCCTCAAGGATGTCGAGCTGGATTTCGCCGTAAGCAGCCCGCTATCGCGTCCGAAGGAAACCGCGCAGTTTATCCTGGAGCATCATCCCGGTATTGAGCTGACCTATAAGGATGAGCTGAAGGAAATCGGTCATGGCTTGTGGGAAGGCAAGCTCGAAGCGGAAATTATGGCGGAGTATGCCGATCTGCTCGAACAGTGGAAAGTGAAGCCGGAAACGGTGCAGATGCCGGAGGGCGAGAATCTTCAGCAGGTGTGGGATCGGGTCAAAGTGGATTGGGATGCGATCGTCAGTGAGTATGCCGCTGGTGAGACGCCGCGATCGGGCATTGTCGTCGCCCACGATGCGGTCAATAAAGCGATTCTCTGCGAACTGTTTGAGCTACCGCCGGAATTTTTCTGGAATTTCAAACAGGGCAACGGCGCGGTCAGCATCATTGACTATCCCGACGGTGCGGAGGGTCTGCCGGTGTTGCAGTCGATGAACATGACCAGCCATCTATCGGGTGGCGTGTTCGATCAAACTGCTGCCGGTGCGCTGTAGGCGGGTCTCAACCTCTCAAACTTACTCGCGTCGTAAATAGACTTCGAGCCGATCGCGATCGTCCGTTAACAACACGGTTAGCTGACCGACGATCGGCACGTCTACCCCATCGTAAGTATTGTCGTAGAACAACCGTAACCAGTAGGCGAAGCGGTCGCCCTGGATCACAATTCCATCTTCTGTGGTTCGTATTTCGTCAAGCGGCACGTCTCCTTTGGTCGTGCGCGTGTAGCGATAGACTTCTGCTGCGTTGCGATAGTCCTGATAAATATCGCTACCGTACAAATCCCGCAAAACCAGCTCTAGCCGCTCGATCGAGACAAACTCAACCTCATCGCGCACCTCGATCTGCTCGCTACGGATAAAGTCCACCGGCTCATCCTGATAGAAACCCGGTAGGATTTTCCAAGCTTGAAATGTAAACCGCTGTCCGGGAATATCGCTGCGACTGACGCGCAGTGCGCCGGGATGGGCAGGCGGTAGGCCGGGATGACGTTCGATCCAGCGTTGTACGGTTGTTAGGTCGTCGCCGGGTAGCGCGATCGCCGGAGGAGTCGCGAGATTACAACCGATCGCGACGAGGGCAAGAACTTGGCCGCTAATCGAGCTTAGACAAACGAACGGGAATGAGCGAGATAGGGCAAACATGGTGAAACTTAAAGGCGATCGAAGCGTTGCCTCTAGTTTAAAAGCTGAATGCCGAAAAGCAGATCGTCAATGCTTCGACTTGAGGCTTATTAACGATTGGAATTTTAGAACGGAGAGAGAGGGATTCGAACCCTCGTTAAAGTTACCCCTAAACAGCATTTCCAGTGCTGCGCCTTAAACCGCTCGGCCATCTCTCCAGGGTGTGCTATTTGCATAGCTGCTTTGGCTAATTTCAACGGTTTTAAGGTCGAAATGGCTCAAAAGCTATAACAGCATAGCAAATTTTGGACGATTGCTCATCGGCTCACCAAAATTTTATGGTCTGAGGCAGTTGATCGCCAATTCATTGTTCTAACGTGATCGCAAGCCCGTTACGATTCCCGACCATTGGACAAACTTTTCACCGGTACGGCGATAGGAAAAGAAACGATCGGCGTCCTGAAAGGTGCAGTGCGGCGCAACGGCGATCGCCTCGGCGGCAATCCCGAGCTGACGGATCTGACCGACGATCACCCGGCGCACATCGAGCCGCACTTTGCCCGGTTCATCGTCGGAGTAGAGCGGCGATTCGGGATGATCGCGATCGGCAAATCCCACATGCTCGATCACGCTCTCCGGTGAAACCCAATCACTGAACAAAGCCTTGACGACCTCAACTCCAACCTCGTCCGATACCTGATACACCGCCCCATCGATCGCAGGCCCCAAGGCAATCCGCAAATCCTCGCGCCGACTACCCTGGGCTTCGAGCTGGGCGATCGCCTTGGGGACGATCATCGCCGCCGTTCCGCGCCACCCGGCATGGATCGCGCTGGCCGCTCCCGTGCGCCGATCGCCGACCAACACCGGCGTACAATCCGCCGTACAAGTCCATAGGGCTTGCTGGGTCTGGTTTCCCCAGATGCCATCAGCGTCCACCAGTTCCGGCAATTCACTGGAGATCACTGGCGTCAGATCGTTGCAGAGAACCACGCGATCGCCGTGAACTTGCTTCACCCGATAGGTTGTCGCTCCCTGGATCGGTGTCAACATCGGCGCCAACTCAAAGGGTGTGTGCGGGTACGCCTGACGTGACCAAAAGCCGTGGGCAAAGTCAGCGAGCAGGGAGCAGGTGAGATAGGAACCAGCTTCGGTGGTCGCGTGCCACGTCCATTCAGCGGCGACAGAAGAAGCGGTCGAGATCGAGGCGGAGTTGATGGGAGGCGTTGCAGAGGATTGAGTCACGATCGCAGCGAGACAGAACACTGTTAGCCTAAGCGATTCGCTGGCTCAACGATTAATTTAGCTGGGACGATTGATTAAGTCGCGACGCGCCATACACCGCAAAACCCGTCGCCATTCCCGGCAACACTTCATAGATCGACCCTGAAAGCTGAAGAATAAGACCCCAGATTGCCGCCGCTGCGATTCCCGCCAGCATCATCGCCACCGCTACCCCATTGCTGACCGGCCAACGCCACGCCCGCACCATGAGCAGCGGCCCCAGCCCCGAGGCCAGCGCCGACCAGGCAAAAACACCCAGCGCGAAAACTTCTTTGTTACTCGCTAGGGCGATCGTCAGGATAATCACCGTGACGATAATCGTTCCTCCCTTCGCCAGTCGATAGGAGTGCGACAGTCGGGGGAATAGATCTTGCGTCAGTGCCGCCGAGCAGGACAAAATCTGCGAGTCCGCCGTCGAGACGACCGCCGCGAAAATCCCGGCCAAGATCGCCCCGACAGCGAGTGAGGGCAGCAACTCGATCGCCAGTGTTGGGAGCGCCAATTCGGGATCGCCGCCCTGCATTAAATCCGGCAGCAGCACCCGCGCACTTAGCCCGACGATCACCGCTGCCGCCGAGAAGACCACGTAAGCAAAAGCATAGATATTTCGCGTCAAGCCCATATTTTCTGCGCGATCGATCGCCATGGCTCGCACCATGATGTGCGGCTGGCCGACCACGCCGACGCCCGCCACCAACCAACTCAGCAAAAACAGCCCAAAGCCAAACTGCAAACCCTGCGGTACGGGATCGACCAGCGACGGATCGATCGCCGTTAACTGTTGCCACATACCTCCAAAACCACCGCAGGCCACCAGTGCCACCACGACCATCGCCAGCATTGCCAGCATCATGACCACGGACTGGATCACGTCGGTCCAGATCGAGGCACGAATCCCGCCGGAGAAGCAGTAGGAGACGACGATCACCGCACCGAGGACAATGCCGAGGTTATAGTCCCAGCCGAAAATTACGTGCAGTGCCTTACTGCCCGCCAGGAGTTGCGCCGCCGCGTACGCCCCGAGAAAAGCGATCGTTGTCAGGGCGGACACCACGGCGATCAAGCGGTTCTGGCGATCGCCACCCGCCAAAAATGCCCCGATCGTCTCGGAATTGGTCTCTTCGGACACCACCCGCAGCGGCTGGTGAACCAAGAACCAGGCCAGATAGTCTCCCAAAAACCACCCCAGCAGCAGCCACACCGAGGAAATCCCCACCTGATACGTCCAACCCAGCATGCTGATAAACATGCCGCCGCTGTGAGCCGTAGCGAAGGCGGAGAGTCCCGTCATCCAGGGATTGACGTTGCGGCTGGCGAGCAGATAATCCGCGGTCGTGCTCTGTTTACGGCTAGCGGCGAACAGGCCGACCCCGGTAAACAGCAGCAAAAAGGCAATGAAGCTAATCGCGATCGAAATAGTGGACATAGACTATGCGGAAAACCTGGCAGTGTTTACCAGCCCATCGTACCGGGTTCGCCTTTAAATGGGCCGACCACATCCGACGTAATCCAGCCGCCGTAGAAGCCGCCCGGTTGGGGGATGACGCGATCGCCGTCTACGTAGCAGGCGTCCATAAACTGGGCATAAAAGGCACAGTGGTCTTTGATCTCCGCGAAATTCGGCGTCGGGTTGGTGTACTGCCACACGACGTTTTCGGCGGTGCGATCGCCCACGGCTAGGTTGAAATAGCAGGAGACGCCTTTCCATTCGCAAAACGTCTGGCGGGGTGTCGCCTTGAGGTACTCGAAGCGAATATCTTCCGGCGGGATGTAGTAGCTCGGCGGATGACTGGTTTCCAAAACACGCTTGGCGCGGCGGGTGTCGGCAATCACAACGTCGTTGAAAATTACTTGGATGTGTTTATCGGTCGCTTGCCAACAGGCGGGACGGGGATAGTCCCAGACGGATTCTTGGCCAGGTTCGGGGGGGATCGGGGTGGGTCGGAACATGAGTAAGTTGTGGTAGCGATATTGAGTTAAGTGAACGTGAGGTCGGGATCAGCGATTCAGGTAACACAAGCTTCCAGCTTGTTGATTGGCGGAGAAGGCGATGCAATGATGCGAGTCGTTTGTGGTCTGTCTCATGGAATCAATCCAAGCCAACAACCAAGATGGTTGTGTTACGTGGGTTTTGCGTTGCTCTTAACCCGAACTCACGTTAAATGAGCTTGAATTGGGCGAGATTGAGTTAGACGGTGCGCTTATGCGTCCCGCGCGAGGCGAAATCCGGCGTGCTGATGAAAGTTGGGGCGAAACCAATTGCGACAATCCTGCGCGGCATAGGCTCCCGTACTTGCCCAGGAACCACCGCGCATGACTTTGTGTTGACCGTCAAAAAACGGCTCGGAGTAGTCCCGATACAGCGGATGCGGCGCAAAACCGGGTAGCGGCTCGAAGTCATCGCCCAGCCACTCCCACACGTTACCGCGCAGATCGCACAGGCCATCACGATCGCCCTCCAGTAAACCCACCGGGCTGGGTGAGCCAAAGCGTAAATCGAGGTTTGCCGCGTCTGACTGAGCCGATCGAGCCGATTCAGCCCGATCGCCCGCCGGTAAACTCACCTGCCATTCCGCCTCGGACATCAGGCGCGTCCCGTCTCCGTACCAGCGACAGTAGGCCATCGCCTCATCGTGATTGACCTCCACCGGCCAGGTTAGCGGCAGATCGATTTCCTCGAACACCGTGCGGTAACGAATACGATCGCCCTCACGCCGCCAAAACTTTGGGTGCTGCGGTCGCGTCTCCGATCGCGATCGCCAGGTCTCCGGTTCCACGTCCCAAAATTCGGGATTGTCGTAGCCACCATCGAGTACAAACTTGAGAAATTCGCCGTTCGTGACTGGCGATCGTCCTGCCAGAAAAGGCCGCACCGTCACCGATCGCGAGCCGTAGTCGCTATCCCAACCGTAGGTGTCCGCCGTGGACGCTTTGCCCAACACCGTCCGGCCACCGGCCACCGGCACGAGCGTATTGTCCAGCACCGTCCCGGAAGTCGGCGCATATTCCCACTCATCCGGGCGACGCAGGCGATCGGGGTCGAACTGGCGCAGCAACATTGATGAGGTCTCGAAGTGGATGCGCTGGTGTTCGATGCCCATCAGCAGCGCCCAGATTGGCTGCGCTTGCCAGGGTCGATCGTCCGCACTTTGGCGATCGAGCGGCGCACGGTTGATCACGCGGGCGACCTCCTCGCGGGCGCTGTGGCGATAAGCCCAAACCCGATCGACCTCCGGCCACTGCACATGAGCCATCGCCGCTTCCAGTTCCTCCGGGGTAGACGGATCGACGCCAATTTCAAACAGCGTTTCATAGTGCGGATTGATGCGCCGATCGAGCCAGTCCACCTGGATCAACTTATTGAGATAAAACACCGCCGAATGGCCGAGGTAGAAAATCAGCCGGTTTCGCAGCGGGTCGGGACTGAGGTAAAAGGTGTTGGGATCGATCACCGTGGCGAGCAGGCGATCTTCGATCTCCCAGGCATTCTCGAAGTAGGCGATCAGGGCATCACGATCGCAGTGATGCCGGTGAGGTTGAGGTAGGGATGACAGCATGATCAGAATTTTTCGTATCGCTATGTTGATAGTCGCGAGCTTTGGATTAACGGGCGATCCGACGTGTGAGGATCGAGGTAAACCAGCCCTGCGGGTCTTGCCAAACCTTGACGGGTTCGAGGCCGTGGTGATTGAGCTGGGTTTGTAGCGCGTCAACGTCGAATTTACGCGAGATTTCCGTGCGGATCGTCTCGCCTTGGGCGAAGCTAAACCGACGATCGCCGAGGTGGACATCGTGGGCTTTCAAGCAGCGCAAATGCATCTCAATCTGGCGATCGTGCTCGTTATAAAATGCCCAATGCTCGAAATTATCGCGATCAAAGTCGGTCGCGAAACGGCTGTTCAGATGGTCGAGAACATTGAGGTTAAAGCGTGCTGTGACGCCTTCTGCATCGTTATAAGCCGCTTCAAGCTGCGGTGTGGCTTTGTGCAAATCGACGCCGAGCAAAAAATATTCGCCCACACTGAGGAAGTCGCGCACCTGCATGAAAAAGCGATCGCACTCCTCCGGCGTGAAATTTCCCAGCGAACTACCGAGAAAAATCAGCATCCGCGACGGTAGATCGATCGCGTCCCGATCAACGCCTAGCTCGGCCAGGGCTTGCTCGTAGGTGGCGATCGCGCCGCGCACGTGCAGCGTCGGGTAGTCGCACAACAACTGCCGAGCGCTATCGGTCAAAATCGTGCGGCTCACGTCGATCGGCGTGTAGTGCAGCGGCTCGCCCAGATCGCGATAGGCATCGAGCAGAGCGCGGGTTTTGGTCGAACTGCCGCTCCCCAGTTCGACCAGTTCGCAGGGGCCGGTAGCATCGGCGATTTCCCCAGCGTAACGATCCAAGATCCAAGCCTCGGTACGGGTCGGGTAATACTCAGGCTGGTCGCAAATGGCTTCAAATAGCTCGGAGCCGTGCTGATCGTAAAAATATTTGGCGGGCAGGGTTTTCTGCGGCTGGGCGAGTCCGTTGAGGATTTCGTTGCGATCGGCGGCTTGGGCGGCAAGCTGATCGGCGCGATCGCTGTCACGCAGGGTTTCGATCTGGAGGCGAGGGTCTGAATCTTCATGGTTGGGATGATCGAGTTCAGGTGTCCGAAAAGTAGCCAAGGTAATGCTCCGTATGTATTTTTAATGCCTTCTATTATGGGGGGGCGATCGCGTTTCGTAGCGTTGGAAAATATCCAATGAATGTGGATAGATCCTTGCCTTCTTTCGCCCATACCCATGCCGTCACCGATGCCCACTCCCTGTTCACCGACTGCATTTTCGATGCATCGATTTAACGCCGCCTTCGCCACGATTCAGCACGATCAAGACGAGACGATCGCCCGTCCGTTGGGCTTCGATGTGTGCTACGTCGATCAACTGGATTCGACCAACACGGAGATTTGGCGACGCCTCGATCGCGACGCTGGCACAAAACCGGGCGCAACCACGATCGCCGGTCAGCAAACCGCCGGACGCGGTCAATGGAGCCGTCAATGGCAGTCCGATCGTGGCGGGCTATACCTTTCGACCTTGCTCGCTCCCCATTTACCCATCGCCGAAAGCGCCCAGCTCACGTTTGCGAGCGCCTGGGGGATTGCGACGAGTTTGCGCGATCGGGGGATTCCGGTGGAGCTGAAATGGCCGAATGATTTGCTGTTGAACGGTCGCAAGTTGGGCGGGATTTTGACCGACATTCGCACACGGGCGGAGACGATCACCCACGCGGTGGTGGGGGTTGGGGTGAATTGGCAAAATTCGACGCCGGAGACGGGGATTAGTTTGGCGGAGTTTTGGTGTGAGAATCCGGGGCGATCGCCGTTGTCGTTGGAGTTGTTGGCCGCGATCGTGTTGAGTGGAATCGCTCGCGGGTTTTACTTTTGGCAAACCCACGGGATCGAGGCGGGGACTGCGGCCTATGAGGAGTTGTTATTTCATCGGGGTCGGACGATCGCGATTGATGGTCGATCGGTTGCTGTTTTGGGGGTGACGATCGATGGAAAGTTGCGGGTATGCAGCACACAAAACGGTGTCGAATGTGAAATGACATTTGCGCCGGGATCGATTCAGTTAGGCTATGGCGATCAGTTGCCGTCGTAACCGTCTTATACGAAATCCGGTTCTGTCTAGGAAAAAGACAAAAGCGTCGATGAGCACTGAGCGGAGTCGAAGTGCGGTGTCCGCCTAGATCGACGATCTAAGCTTATACACAGTCGGATTTCGTATTAAACAATGGAGTTCAAAGGGCAATGAAACGACTCAAACCACCCGTCGGGGACTACCACGCAAAGCGGGTCAATCGTTTGAAGGATTTAGAGTACGCTGCTCTAACGCTGCAAACGGCGCTGGAATGCGCAAAAGAGGATGGCTGTACAGACGGTTTTATCTACACGATGTCCGATTTAGTGGAAGCTTTGGGAGTCGAGCAAACACGAGAGCTGCTCAAACCCATTACCGTCGGAAGACCAGAACACAAAGCGCAGATGGCGTCCTACCTTCACGTTTCAACTTATTCTTAAGCTCTTGGAGAGTGACAAAGGTTAATCCCTTTCCAAAGCCAACACCACATTTTGACCACCAAACCCAAAACTAAAACAAAGCGTGCGCTTGACTGGGGACGATCGCGCCGATCGCACCAAATCAAGCTCAAATTCTGGATCGTACGTCCCCACACAGGGCGGCAGAGTTTGCGTCGAGATCGCCTGGAGACACAGCACCGCCCCGATCGCGCCGGACGCCCCGATCGTATGACCCGTCGCCCCCTTCGTCGAACTCACCGCCACCCCCTGCGGAAATAGCGCTTGAACCAGCTCCGCCTCGCGCCGATCGTTGAGCTGCGTTCCCGTGCCGTGCAAATGAATGTAGTCCACCGATTCGGGCGTCCAGTTTCCTCGACTCAGGCATTGCCGCACCGCAGAACAGGCCGCCGTAATATTTGGATCGGGAGCGCTGATATGGTGAGCATCGGCGGTCATGCCCGCACTTGTAATCCGACCCAAAATCTTGGCCTGACGCTGATTTGCCGCCTGACGCGATTCGAGCAGCAGCAGCGCCGCTCCTTCGCCCAACACCATCCCCGATCGCGATCGATCAAACGGGCGACACGCCTCACGCGACAACGCTCCCATACGGTCAAACGTGGCGATCGTTAGCGGTGAAATCGGCGCTTCCACCGATCCCGCAATTACCCGATCGCACTCGCCCGACTCGATCGCAATCACCGCCCGCGCGATCGACCACAACCCCGTCGCACAGGCCGCCATCGGCGCAAACACCGCCCCGCGCGACCCCATCTGACGCGCGACTCGCAGGGCTGGCGTGTGGGGCAAGGTCTCCAGCCAGGGTCGATGCGATCGCAAGCTGCTCTCTACATTTTCTAAACTCTCTGAACCGTTGCCAATTTGCCAGCGATGCCACGCTTCCCACGATCGCTGCATACTGCGACTCGACCCGATCGATACCGCGCAATCGTGCCAGATCTGACCGTGATCGTGCTTTCGATCCGTGAGCAAATCAGCCAGAGTGAGATCGAGTAAATCAACAACCTCGATCGGCTGATCCCCGATCATGGCGATCGGACGTTCTGGAATATGGTCGAACAAAAAACGCGATCGCACGGCAGTTTCACCCGCCAACAATCGCGTCCATGTGGTTTCCAAATTGCCTAGCGCCGACTGAATCGCCATGCCTGTAACGACAACATCGCGACCCGATCGCTCTGAAGGTTGCGACTGTTCAAGGACGTCAAAATCAGGCACACCGTTCAAAACGCTAGAAATTCTAGAAACTCAGGTTAAGGAGCTGAGAAATTATCAAGCCCGTCGATCACCCGAATGGACTCGATTTTGTCACCCTGCTGAATCGCATCAACCACATCCATCCCCTCGGTGACATAGCCAAACACAGCATAGTTACCGTCGAGGAAAGCTAGATCGGCTAGCGTGAAATAAAACTGAGCCGACGCCGAATCCGGAGCCTGCGATCGCGCCATCGCGATCGCGCCACGCGAATGTTTCAACTCTGGCACAGCATTCCGCAAGGTCTGACCATAGGTCGGTTCGTCCTCACCTTCTGGCAAAATTTCGAGCGGGATATAGCGGGCATTGCCGGTATCCGGATCGGTGAAATTGCCACGACCGAGCATCGATGCCGGAACGCTCGCATCTTGACTCATCGGATCGCCACCCTGCACCACAAACGGTTCCGGCTCACGCACGACACGATGGAAAACCGTTCCGTCATAAACCTCGCGTTGAACCAAGTCCACAAAGTTACCCGCCGTAACCGGTGCTTCGTCGCCGTATAGTTCCACGGTGACCGAGCCACGACTCGTAACCACTTCTACCGTGGCCTTACCGTTAAGACGCGCAACATCTTCGATCGTCGCTGCACGCGCTGCCGTGGGCGATCCCCCCTCCGCATTCGACGCGGGCTGATCGGCGCAGCCACTGAGCAGCAAAACGCTGACACAGAGAGCTATACATGCGGCAAACCCGCGTCCAGTCAATTGATTCCACAGGGGAGAAATAGCGATCGTCGTCGTCTTCATATTGGTTCTTAAGCAAATATCAAACAAATGGCCCGTCAAACCCAGGCTGGGAAACGTGACGCCGTAGCAGCGCAACCGTTCACGTGTTGTGAACCCCATCGATCCATCTAAACCCAGCCAAACTTTAGACTAAATCCCTTCTAGCGGAACACCGAGAAAACGTGCCAGCGTTGCACCTTGGGTTTCCAGTTCATCCAGCGTCATCGGTTGACCTACGCGAGTTAGAGGAATATCGCGCATTCCTTTCACCCGTAAATACAACGCTCGCTTCGGGTTGATCCCCTCTTTAACATCAACGCGGATCGACTTCACATCGGCGGCTTTACAGTCCAGCTCGATTTTACGATTCTTCCCTGGGAAGCCCCAGCGGAAAATCGAAACGCGACTTTCATTCAGGTCAAATTTGTTGTAGCCGCCGCCCACATCCCAGAGAATGACCAGCCACAGGTAAAGCGAAAGTAATAGCGCAGCAGCGCCATACAGTCCCATGACGAGACCCTGGGGGATAAAGACCAACTTAGTCGGATCGGAAAACGGCAACAGGTTGATTTGCAAGTAGCTCGACAAACCGGCCAGCAAAAAGCCGAGACCTCCGATCGTGACCACACTTGCCCACCAATAGTTACTAAGGCGACGCGAACCCACAACAGGCTGGTTGAGTAAGCGATCGTTGGAAGGTTTTGATACTGTTTGTGCTGTCATAGCGTCGAAATGATGGGCAGAAAGTAGGTGTTAATTTCAGGCGGGTTTCGGCGGACGAACTCGGGTTGGCGATCGCCAGGACAGTCAGCATAGATGCTGGCCAACCTCAATTGTGGGATTGTGGGCTGAAATTGACCGCCGACCAGGACGTTCCCGAACATCGATCGATCCAAGCCAAGCGGTAAGCATTGTTATAAAACGTGTTTTTCTTAAACGATTGTTATCATAGGTGAGTTTTAGTCTCTACGGCTCAAGAATATACGAGCGCTAGCGGAGAGCGATTCCAAGGTACTTGTCACAATTGCCATTTTTTTGGGTCGCAACACCGGGACATATGACCCAATTTGGGACATTGAAGTTAGCAAAACCTATGCATACTAGGGGAAAATCGCCTAGCACGTCTGTATATACTTATGTTAACTTAATTAAAACCTTGCTTTTCAAAAATCAATGCGAGGAGGATTGAAATTATGACCATCGCAGTAGATCGCGTGCCACAGCGGGGGCTATTTGACGCCCTCGATGACTGGC
>CAZFJL010000006.1:0-99882 GCA_964518905.1 uncultured Geitlerinema sp.
TTGGGAGAAGGGGCTGGGGGATGAGGGGCAAGTTGCATAAACGGGATGCTCCCGAATTTTCAGAATGGCAAATATTTAGGGCAAATATTCAGGGCAAATATCAAACCGCGATCGCCGATGGTGGCTCGGCTTCGAGTTTGATCGGTAGACCTTGCTGGGCGGATTGTCGCAATGCGTCCGCCACTTCGAGCGCGTAAAGGCTTTGATCCGGCTGCACGTAGAGCGGTGCGCCATTGAGCAACGTCTCCGTCACCATTTCCGTATCCCGCGTAAACATGCCGCGTCGCGCCCCGATCGGCAACTCGCACCGTTCCTCATCCCGGATTAACCAGCCTTGGTCATGCTCCAGCACCAGCGCCCCCGTATCACCCAACACCTCAAATTGGTTTTGCGTTTTCCAAACCCGATCGCCCTTGCCATAGATCAGATCTGCCGTGACACCATTTTGAAATTGCAGCATTCCGCGACAGAGACAGCTTGTGTAATATCCCGCGTCCTCAGACCCGTAGCTGGCATCGCCCCGCTCGAATTCTGGCCAGTACTGCACCGAGGCAGAGACCCGATCCACCGCCCCAAACAGGTCAATCATCCGCATGACCCGCGACAGTGCGCCGACAAAGGGAAAGCCAAATTCGGCGTGATGATAGCTCCAGCGACGCGGCGCGGGGCGCTTCGGGAGCAGCGTGACGTAACGGGCGTAGTACGGTTTGCCGATGCTGGGCAGATGCTCAACTGTGGCGCGATGCAGGCCGCCGAGGAGTTCGATATGTTCGACATGGAGCAGACGATCGCGCGATCGTGCCAAGGCGATCAGGTCACGCGCCGTTACGGGATCAAGCGCGAGGGGGTATTCAACGATCGCGTGTTTATCGTGGCTCAGAATCGCGTGCGTCTGTTCAGCGTGATCGGACGGAATCGTACAGACGGCGATCGCATCGATATCGTCACGATCCAGCAGTGATCGCCAATGATCGACCGCGATCGGTTGAGCCTTCGGTGCGAGCTGTAATGCAGAGATTACGGTTTGGCAAAATTCCGCCGCTCGATCGGGGTCGCGACCGGCAACCGCCACAAGCTGCGCGTTTGGGTCGCGGGCGATCGCCTCCGCTCGCCGTGTTGCCGTAAAGCCTGTACCAATCAATCCCCAACGGATTTGCGTCATCCTGCGGCCTCTCACTTCGCCATTTATCGGTGCATCTGTGCCGACATTACACTATAGCGATCGCGCCCCAAGCAGGACTCCCCACCGGAGAGTCGGAGGTCTTACTCAAGCCCATTGATGATGAGAGTTGATGAGAGTTCAGCAAAACCCGGAGCCTCCGATCAACGTAGAACGCTAGGCGATCGTTGGCTTGATTGACCGTTCTAGTTCTTGACAGCAATTCCACACTTGACAAACATGACGCAGCATATGGACAAGAACTCGTTCGGATCAAAGATAAGTAAATCCAGATTGAATCAGTATTATTTATAATTAATTTTGTCGATTTTTTATCGATTGTGGGGGTTGCATCCCTTGGTTTTTCCCGTACTATCAGAGAGCAAAAGTAGCCTTTGCCCTTCGATTGGCGTCAGCTTGTCGTCAACCAATGCATTAGGTATTTTTATATAACGAGAGGAAATGACATGAGCGACAAAACATACAAAGTCACACTTATCAGCGAAGCTGAAGGTATCGACATCACGATCGATGTTCCCGAGGATACCTATATTCTCGATGCCGCTGAAGAGCAAGGTGTTGACCTACCCTACTCGTGCCGTGCTGGTGCGTGCTCGACCTGCGCTGGTAAAGTCACCAAAGGCAGCGTTGATCAATCGGATCAATCCTTCCTCGATGATGAGCAAATCGAAGCTGGTTTCGTTCTGACCTGTGTTGCATACCCGACTGCGAACTGCACGATCGAAACCCACAAAGAAGAAGAACTGTACTAAGTCACAGTTGACTGTACAAGTCTAAATTCTCGCCATTCTAATTCTTGCTCTGGAGTTTGCTGCATTTCTGAATGAAGACTTGTTCGATCTTCTGCAACTCCAGTGTTAAAAAAATAGCCACCCTAGATTCTAGGGTGGCTATTTTTTTTGATGAACGTCATTTGAATCGCACCTGTTGTTTGTGCGAGACACCGCCCCTTAGAGCGGGATCAGTTCGGGGTAATTGGAGAGCAGTTGTTCATCGGTTAAGCGATCGCCGAATTTGGCGGGCGCAAAATGAACCTGAATCGCGCGGAGGCGTTCTTGATAGTGCAGTGTCGATAGGGCTTTGAGGCCATCGGTTAGGGCATCAAGATCGGCTAGGTCGGTCTCGATCGCCGGGACTTCGCCCTCCGTGGCGATCGTCAGCGAGACCAGGACATTTTCGGTGACCGGTAGCGTTAACGGATCGTCCACAAGGCCGGTGTCGCCTGGATCAAAGTCGCCCTGGTAGCGTTGCGCTGAGTCGGCAAACAGCTCGTTAACGTAGTCGCCCGCCTCGCCTTCATCCCAGAACGCATCACCTTCATTACAGGCGGATTGCCAATAGGGCTGAAGATCAATGAGCTGACTGACGATCGTGTCGAGCTGTTCGCCGATCACATCAAGATCGCCCTCCTGTTCAATCGCGATTCGCGCTGATCGATTCAGCGTTCCCAGCAGGGGAGCGACCTCAGAACCCCGCAAACTGACGACAATTCGGCAGACGACAAAACGCGTTTTGCCGGTCATGCGGTTAAAGCGGTCTCCTAGGCTACTCATCGGCAATGACTCCGGAATTAGAGGAATGTGAGGCGAAATCCTGGGGTTATTCTTCGGCGTTGACCAACGGGCGATCGGCATGAGCATCCACCAGGCCGGACATGCTGGGGAATGTGACGCGGTGAACCTGCGGACGAAAACCCAACCAGCGGCTTGACAGTTCCGAGAATTGCGACGGCACACCGCTCACGTAAAACTGGGTCGCCTGCCGTGAGCCTGTGGCGCGTAGACCCAGGAGATCGAGTTCGCGTGAGGTGGCGCGAACCAGGTGGGCGGCAGGGTCGATGAGAGTGACCCGATCGCCAACGATCGGACGAATGACCTCGGCGAGGTGCGGATAGTGGGTGCAGCCGTAAACCAGCGTGTCGATGTTGCGATCGAGTAGCGGTTCGATATATTCGCGAGCCGTCGCAACTGTAGCCGCCTCCTGGAGCCGATCGCCTTCGACGATCGGCACAAATTGCGGACAGCCCACTTCCCACACCTCAACGTCGGGATCGATCTCGCGCATGGCATCACCATAAGCGCCACTATTGGCCGTGGCCGGAGTCGCGATCACGCCGACACGCTGACCCGCCTTGACGGCAGCGCGTGCGCCGGGAAAAATCAAGCCGAGAATCGGAAAATCGTATTCGGCGCGGACAATATCGAGCGCGAGGGCAGAGCTGGTATTGCAGGCCATCAGCGCCATTTTGACGCCGCGATCGGCCATCCAATCCAGGATATCGCG
The DNA here is from genome assembly GCA_964518905.1 of uncultured Geitlerinema sp. Classification (GTDB taxonomy): domain Bacteria; phylum Cyanobacteriota; class Cyanobacteriia; order Cyanobacteriales; family Geitlerinemataceae; genus RDYZ01. The sequence goes on from CAZFJL010000006.1 coordinate 3,464, forward strand.
GACAAAATCGATGATTTCTGTCGCTGTGCGCGTGCCATAGGGCAAGCGAGCCGTATCACCGAAATACAGAACCGACTCGTTAGGCAAAGCGCGATCGAACTCACGCAGGACGGTGAGGCCGCCGACGCCGCTATCGAAAATGCCGATCGGTTGGTGGTTGGGGGTCATTCGCAATCATGAGGGTTATAAGGTGGTGTGTGCGAGGGAAAGCGAAGGAGGGCGAGGTATCCACTCTCGCAAGCATAGCAACGCGCACCAACATGCCGTCGAAGCGAAGGACGGATGGGGCGATCGTGTGGAATGCGAGAGCTAAGTGGCTATGATTCTAGTCTAGGGTTCACAGTACGGACCGGGACAATAGCGCTCAATATATTCAAGAATGCCACGGGTGATGCCGCGAGCCAGGGTTTCTTGATAGTCCGGATCGCGTAGGCGTGGCGCATCTTGATCACCAGTCACAAAGCCGAGTTCGAGCAGGACGGCGGGCATGTCGGTGTAGCGCAACACGTAAAATCGCGCCGTTCGCACACCGCGATCGTTGCTGCCCGTTGCATCCAGCAAGCTCTCGTGAATGGTCTCCGCGAGATAATTACCCGATTGGAAATAGTACGTTTCTATGCCGTTAACATCAGGACGACTCATGCTAATCGCATTGGCGTGGATGCTGACAAAAAGGTTAGCCCGGACGCGATTGGCTAAATCCACGCGCGGATCGAGGTCAAGTTCATAGTTACTAGTACGGGTCAAAACCGGTTCAACGCCGCTTTCTCGTAGCAAGGCTGCCACACGATTGGCGACCGGATCGACGATATCGATTTCACTCAGCCCACCAATCCCGACCGCGCCAGGATCGCGGCCACCGTGACCCGGATCGAGCACGACGACGATCCGACCATTCGAGGCATTCGGCAAATTATTGATCGACGACCAGTCAAAGCTGCTGCCATTATTCCCCGCAGTGCCGACCCCGCTGGAGTTGTTGATGCCGTAGGGTTGCAAATCAACCGCGAGCATCTGCGTGCTGGGCTCATTGACGCCACGCACCGAGACCTGTGGCGAGGGCATTACATAAATGGTGATATTGCCGTAGGCGTCCTGTTCGGCGTTCACCCATTGGATCGCACTGCTGCTACTGGTGTCGGGCAACGTGACGTTCGGGCCAAAGCGAGCATTGGGGATGGTGATCGCGTAGGCAAGGCTCGATCGATCCCAGTAGGTGTCGTAATCATCAACGCGGCGATCGGTACGAATCAGGACGCGATTGCCATCGGTTGTCAGTTCGATGTACTCCACTGTGGCGGGCGATGATTGTGCCTGGAGTTCGATCGCTTCGGCGGCTGTATTCGTCGCTTGGGTCACGCTCTCAGAAGTGGGCAACGTCGCAAAGGCTGGATCTAGGGAACCATTATCGAAGCGAATGGAGGCGATCGAAGTCCTGGCGGAATTCGTCTCTACGGGAGCTGCATTAGCGAGACTCCACGCTGACATGGGCAGGTAAGCGCCTGCCAGTGCGGCAACGAACGATGCAATAAATTTCACAGTCATATCTCCTGCGATCGTCGCCGTTTCAATCGGAATGACGAGCGATCAAACGTTTCAGTCGGGCTGAAGGTAAATCGGGATGGTTACGCACCAGCACCGCCCGTAGACGATGGCGAGAGTTCTGGCAGCGAGGCAATCTGGGTCAGAGTGTTGACGAAACCTCTGACAACGGACTGGCATGAAAAATAGCACGATCGCGTAATAGATCGGCAACCGATCTGCGCCGCTTCTAGGACGAACAGACAAGCCCCTGGGTTTCAATCCAGTCCAAAACGAGCGAATTAAATTGATCGGAACATTCATCGTGGGGACAGTGTCCGGCGGGAGCTATCTCGTGTAGGGTGAGCCGATCGCTGTACTGGGCAAAGGATGCAGGACGCGCGAGGCTCGGCGGAACGAGGCGATCGTCCCGCCCCCACACCAGCAAGATCGGTAGCCGTGATCGCTCAAGGATCGCCACCAAATCAGGACAATAGTCCGGCTTCGAGGCTTGGCGCACTAAAGCCGTCAAGGCACGAACCGCATCGCGATCGTAGGCCGGATCGGAGAAGACCGAGACCAGTTCCGGCGTCACCGCCTCGGGGTTGGTGTAGGCCAGCTTGGCGACGGACGTTAACCGCTGAGGATCGCGTAGGAAGGCCAGGAGTGGCCGCAATAACCAGCGCTGACCCACCGATCCCTCGATCGCCGCGATCGCCCCCCGTAGCGGTTTGGGAATCGCCTTCGTTCGCAACGACGGATCAGGCAGCGTGACCAAAACCACCCCCCGCACCCAGTCCGGGAACTGATCCACCGTCGCCAAACTCACCAGCGAGCCGATCGAGTGACCCACCACGATCGCCGCCTGTCCCACAACCTCCCGCAAAAAATCGCCCACCATCTCCGCCCAGAGCGTCATCGTGTAGGGCGCATACGCCTTCTCCGACGCACCAAACCCCGGCAGATCGATCGCGTAGCAGCGATGAGTCTGCGCCCAGGCGGGTAGATTCTTGCGCCAATGGCCGATCGCCGCGCCAAACCCGTGGATACAGACGATCGGCGGGCGCTGATTGCGAGGATTATCGTATTGCGGCGTCGCGTCCGTAAATGCGTAGCGAATCCGCCAGCCACGCCACACCCAATCACGTTGGATGTAGGGCTGATGGGGTAACGAGGATCGAGAGGGCGAGGCGATCGAAGCGGTTGAATCGGGCATGGGGTCGCGGGGCGATCGGCACGTCAAAGGAATTAGAGGATCAGAAATCGGAGCATGATGAAGGGGTATCTCATTTCCGACGCAGACATTACGCTACACCTATATCTCAGTCTGGCTCTTCGGCTTAATTTTCAGACAACACGTCCGTATGAAACGAGAATTTCCGTAAAGACGTGGCACGCTTACGAAAGATTGCGAGTAAGATAGCAATAAACGTGCTGTGCGTCAGCGCTGCGGTGATGGATCGCTGTCCGCAACGCTCACACATAAAGCCAATTTCTCATAAAGCATATATGCCTGTAATCCGAAACAGAAGACGACAACAGAATCTCCCCCAAATTAATGAGCGAATTCGGTATCCGACAATTCGCGTCATTGGAACCGAAGGCGAGCAGCTCGGCATTATGCTTCCGGCGGAAGCACTCGAAATAGCCGAAGAAAAAGACCTCGACCTCGTTCTGGTGAGTGACAAGGCCGATCCTCCTGTTTGCCGCATCATGGATTATGGCAAATTCAAGTTTGAGGAAGAGAAGAAGAAAAAAGAAGCGAAGAAAAAGCAGCATTCTTCCGAACTCAAGGAAGTCAAGATGCGCTACAAAATTGAGGAGCATGACTACAATGTTCGCCTCAAGCACGCAACTCGCTTCATCAAAGCCGGTGACAAAGTCAAGGCTACGGTGATGTTCCGAGGTCGTGAAATTCAGCATACTGACCTAGCGGCGCGTCTGCTTCAGCGTCTGGCCACGGATCTGAATGAAATCGCAGATTTGCAGCAGCGCCCGAAACGGGAAGGCCGCAGCATGACGATGCTACTGTCGCCGAAAAAGGGTATTGCGGGTCATGACGAGAAGTAAGAACGTGTTCAACACGAGTTTGTTCAAACTTTAGAAGACGTCAAGCTACTTTAATAACGATCAAAGTGAAAAGGCTCTGAGATGATTATCATTTCAGAGCCTCTTTATTTGTTGTGTTGTTTTTAATGTTGCGCCCCTCAGTACCGGGACAAAAGTTAGCTTTGTAGTAAACGTGAGTACGAGTTAAGCAAATCACCTAAAAGTAGTAGCCAGTAGGGTGGGCACTGCCCACCACGATCGGCTCGCGCATCAGTTCCGCGATGTGGGCAATGCCCACCCTACAAAACTGTAATGATTCATCGTTAAATGGTCTGCGCCTTAACGTGCTGTTGTAGCGATCGCGGCCAAACCGTACACCGAGAAGCCCGCCGATCGCAGTGCCCTCGCGCCCGCCTGAGCCGTCGCGCCCGTCGTAAAAATATCGTCGATCAATAGGATGTGGCGATCGAGCTGCCGGAGTTCCGCGCGTGCTGCCCCAATCTGTAAGGCGCGATCGAGTTCGCGCTGACGTTCATCGGGGGATAACTCAAATAAGGCTCGCGTGGGGCGGACGCGTTGTAACCCTTGGGCGATGAGCGGTAAACCCGTGATTCGACAAAAGCCCTGGGCGATCGCCTCAGCTTGATCAAACCCGCGATCGCGTCGTTTGGTTGCGTGCATCGGCAACGGAACCACAGCGATCGGCGGATGCTTGAGACGTCCAGCTTTCGCTTGTTTCAGCCACATACGCCCGAGGCATTCGCCGAGATGCTCGCCAATTTGGGGGCGATTGTTGTATTTCATCGTCGTGATCGCCTGCTTTAGCTCATCGCGATACTGTCCCCAAACCCAGACCGGTAGAGACAGACGCCGCAGATGATCGCGGTTACGGTGTTGCAGGCGATCGAGTTTTGGTTGGCAACGATCGCAAATCGGCGAGGGGCTATCGCGACGACAAAGATTGCATTCGGATTTGAAGAGGAGATTGAGTAGCGATCGCCAACGCAACACGACGAATACTCCTATGTTCTAAGGTTGTTTCTAAAATTTTTGAGGGCATTCAGAACGATCAAACGAGAGCAAGCATAACCTGGGAGCCTGACCCGATCGCTCAGAAAAGCCCCCAGACCTAGCTAGCCTAACGATCGCGACGACGTTGCAGCATGACACCCGAGAGTGCCACGAGACCCAGCACCGATGCCGGTTCTGGCGCCTCAGCCGGTGACTCAGCAGGAACAGTTATAGCTTTTGCGGTGAAGCTGAAATCCTGGTAATCATAATCACTCTTCGAGCCAGCTTGATCCTCAAACGCAACGCGGCTACCGTCACCAGCGAAAGGATCAGAAGACTGAAAATCAAAGGCCAGATCGAAGCGAGTTCCATCTGCTCCCTCCGCACCAAAAGAACCAAACACCGTTTGTTGCTGGTCGTTGGTATTCAGGCTACTGGTCGAGAATACCGTTGTGTCACCGCTCGTCAAACCAAACGTATAGGTTTGTCCCGCAGATAACAAAGCCGATGCAGAGCAGAGACCGCTTTCCCCGGCTAAAACCGTATTTCCGCAGGTTCCCAGCCAGCCATTCGCGGACGAATTATCGGAGCTCTTGACCTCCGCAAACAAATCCTGCACCCAGCTTGTAATGCCGTCATCAACGCTAAACAGCGCCAGCTTGGACATATATTTGCCGTGACTTTCATTAAATGTCAGATCCAGGCGAGTTTCTTTCTCGAATAGGAGACCATCCGTACCGAAGGTGAAACCATAGGCCGGTTGGACAACATTGAGGCTAAGGGCCGTCGAAGCAAGACCGAGCAATAGAGCGGATGTAGAACGCATGATTTGATGTGGTGTGACGCGAGGGTATAAAAATTTAGGCGGCGCAATGGAGTGTTTCTCCATTGAGCTACCTGAATAACTCATCGCGTGGAGCCTTCGAGATTTACGTTCCTGGTTTAGGGTTTACGCAGTCTTTAAATTTGCACTCAATTTAGTACGGATCGATTAATGGAGTCCATATAAAGTGTACGTATTATTACTTGCGTATTTTTTGAACCGAGCGATTCATCGCTCGGTCGAGACGATGTCATTTACTACTAAATAAGAATACAATTGTTTAAGCGAACAAAAAAGGAGCCTGCCATGATCTTTCGTCAGCTATTCGATCGCGCGACTTGGACGTACACCTATCTGATCGGCGATCGCCAGAGCGGCCAAGCTGTGCTGGTCGATTCTGTCCTCGAACAGGTCGATCGCGATCTAGCCCTGATCGACGAACTCGGCTTGAAGCTTGCCTATAGCATCGAAACCCACGTTCACGCGGATCACATCACCGGCGGCGGTCTGCTACGCGAACGGACGGGCAGCACATCAATTGTTCCGGTTGGTGCAAATGTGGCCTGTGCGGATCAGCACATTAGCGGTGGCGAAACGATCGCGATCGGTGACACGACGATCACCGCGATCGAAACCCACGGCCATACCGACAGTCACATGGCCTATCTCGTCAATCAAACGCATGTGCTCACCGGGGACGCCTTGTTTATACGCGGTTGCGGTCGGACGGATTTTCAAAGCGGCGATCCGGGAACGCTCTACGACTGCGTGACGACGCGACTGTTCACGTTGCCGGATGACACCCTGGTTTATCCCGGCCATGATTATCGCGGCCACAGCGTCTCGACGATCAGCGAGGAAAAGCAACATAATCCGCGTTTTGTCGGCAAAGATCGCGCCGCCTTTATCGAATTTATGAATGCCCTGGACTTGCCCAATCCACAAAAAATTATGGAAGCCGTCCCCGCAAACGAACGCTGCGGCCAGGTTTGAATGCGATCGCAGGAATCATGTCTATTCGTAGAAGTCGGACGTTTAGCCCCTCTTGCGTATGTTCTGCTCCCCAAAATCTGTTAAGTAGGCCAAGTTAATCCAGGGACACGATGCGTAACACAAGCTTCTAGCTTGTCTGCAACCAGGATGGTTGAGTTACGTGGTTGATCGTCACTTTAATTTTTTTGGGCTATTTATTAGCGATACTTTGCCCTTCACACGTTCGCGGTAACCACTCATCCATGTTTAGATTTATCTTCGGCCACGTGCTCGCTGTCGGCATCGGTTTGAGCCTCGGACTGATCGGCGGCGGCGGCTCGATTTTGGCCGTGCCCATTTTGATTTACGTCATCGGCCTTGCACCGAAAACAGCGATCGCCATGAGCCTCGCTGTGGTCGGCATCGTCAGCGCGATCGGTGCAATTCCCCACGGCCTCAACGGTAACGTCAACCTACGCATTGCCGCGATTTTCACGCCCCCGGCGATGGTGGGCGCATATTTTGGCGCACGACTGGCGAGCCTACCGATCATCTCGGAGCGCTTTCAGCTCCTTTGTTTTGGCGTGATCATGGTGCTGGCGAGCTTGCTCACGATTCGCAAAGGGCGACGAGTGACGCCACCGACGGAGCCGTTACCGATCGCAGATCCCAGCCAAAATCCCGACCCCGATCTTGACCCCAATCTTGATCAACAACCCAAGCAAAACCGTTGGTTATCCATGCTTGCGGTTCCGCTGCAAGGGCTGGGTGTGGGAGTGTTGACGGGGTTTGTTGGAGTGGGCGGCGGTTTTTTGATTATTCCCGCGCTGGTTCTGTTGGGTGGCCTGCCGATGAAAGAGGCGATCGGTACATCGCTGGTGATCATTACGCTCAACTCGGCGAGTGGTCTCCTGGGCTATTTGGGTCAAGTTGAGCTGGACTTGCGATTGCTGGTGAGTTTTACCTTGGCGGCCAGTTGCGGCACGATCGCCGGGGCGTGGCTTAACCAAAAGATTGACGCGCGTCATCTGCAAACCGGCTTTGGCTATTTCGTTCTTGTTGTGGCCGGGTTTGTCCTGTTTCAGGGTTAGCTTGAGTTCGAGGTGAGTCGAGACCTCTGAGGTTTTGTTCCGTATTATAGCAAAAAACGATTTGGTTAGGACGTATAAAAAAAGCTGAGAGCACTGAGCGGAGTCGTTGGCGTAGCCTTTGCGAAGCAAATAGTGCGGTTTTCAGCTTGGACGAGAGTGTCCTAACACAATCGGCTTACGCTATATCCCTCTTTTGTCAGTTTCCGATAACTCAACGAATTTGCGTTGTTTCGGGCATTAACTAAATGAGAATAGTAACGGAGGAATCAGCCTTACAGCGATTCTTGATGAAGAGTGACAAAAGAGGGATATGGCAAATCTTGAGCGATTTTGGACATCACGATCGCAGGCGCGATCGCCGCAAAATCGCATGAACCACGATCGGCGTGCCTAAGATCGCCGTCACCGCATTCAGCGGCAACACCACCGCCAACCCCGGTAACTGCGCCAGCCAATCCGACAACAACGCCAGCGTCGCGCCCAGCAATGCCACCGTCGGGATTAGTTTACGCACATCCGAGGTGCGTAGCAGGCTGCGGCTCAGATGCGGCACGGCAATTCCGAGAAAGGCGATCGGCCCGCAAAAGGCCGTCACGGCTCCGACCAAGATCGCCGTGCTGACGATCGTGCCGGTGAAGATTGCCCGTACCGATAACCCCAAGCTCCGTGCTGTCGTTTCGCCCAGTAGCAATAAATTCAGCGGATTCGCTAAAGCGCAGGCCGCGATCGTCCCGATCGTTACCGCAGCACCCAGCACGCCCAGACGATCCCAGGTCACCCCGCCAAAGCTGCCAAACGTCCAAATTAAATACGCCTGAATCTGATCCGGATTGCTAAAGTGCAGCAAAATCGTAACGATCGCATTGGTCGCATAGCCAAACATCAACCCCAGCAATAGCAAGGTTTCGCGGCTGCGGATACGCTGCGCCACGATCGCCACCAGCATCAAAACCAACGCCGCCCCCAGGCTCGCCGCTCCCACGCGCCCCCAACTTCCCGCCCAGACCCCGCCAACCAAAACCACGATCGCCACGCCCAAACTTGCCCCCGATCCGATCCCCAGCACAAACGGCCCCGCCAGCGGATTCCCGAACAGCGTTTGCATTTGCAGCCCCGCGATCGGGAGCGCGATACCGGTGGCGATCGCCGTCAGCGCTTTGGGCAAACGAAAGGAAAAGACGATCGTTTTCCAGGCGGCATTGCTGGGTTCACCGCCCAGCAAGATGGTTAACATCTCGCCGAGGGGAATGCGAACCGATCCGACCGATAGCTCTAGCCATAGCGTCAGTAACAGCAAAGTTCCCAAGCTGAAGGCGGCGATCGTGGTGCGCGATCTCAGCACGACACGGGAATTGGCTGGGGAAGGGTGACCGTCTGTCCGGTTTTGGAAACGCGAATTACTTGACTGTGGTGGGAGCCGTCGGGATGGAGTTCGAGCCAGCGAAAACCGGGGAGTTTGTCCGTTTCGGTGGCGTCGTCGCGCAGCACTTGGGTACAGGTAGAGGGTGTGCCGTAAAACTGGATGCCGTGGCGATCGCCTGCAAATTCCAAATGAGTGTGACCGAACATCACCAGCTTGACGGGATTATTTTTGGTGTGTCCCGCTGGTGTCGATGGCGCTGATTGATCGGATTGATCGGATTGATTCGATGGATCTAATTGCGCTAAAAACTCGCTGGCATTGGTGACGCCGATCGTGTCGAGCCAGTCGATGTTCATAGGGATCGGGTGATGGTGCAGGGCGATCGCGGTCGGTCGGTCGGTCGTGTCCAGTTGTGTGCGTAGGCGCTGGAGCTGATCGGGGCTGATTTCACCTTCACCGTAGGTCGCCGTCGCCAGGGTCGAATCGAGCAAAATCAGGTTCCATCCGCCAATTTTGACTTGATCGGTTGTAACGAAAGGCGCACGACTGAGCCGATCGCGAGCGACATCCGGGCGATCGTGATTTCCCGGTAGCCAATAGGCCGGAATGTTCAGGGCTGAAACCAAATCATAGAGCTGATCATAGGCTTCGGGGTCGCCATCGTGTGCCAGGTCGCCCGTTAGCAGGATCGCGTCGGGTTGCTTCTCGGCCACGCACGCCAGCACGCGGCGCAGGCTGTGCCAGGTGGCGACGCCGCGCATGGTGGCCTCGCGATCGGTCAACAGGTGGGTATCGGTGATTTGAGCTAGTTTTGCAGTCATGGTTTTCCAGTCACGAAAGAAGGTCAAAATGTCGGGTTGCTGTTATCTTTGAACGGAAAAAGTGACCTTAGCTGCACTCGATCGAACGTCAGGATCGCTCCGATAAGACGGTAGATATTCTGTAGTTTTGTATACTTTAGAGACGAATGTGTCACATTTCTAGGTAGGCGTGCCACGCTTTAGCCAAAAGTTACGAGCATTCGAGTCCTTCAATTCGCACTAGAGACGTAAACTCGCGTGAATTCCCATCCGCTTTCGGAACTGACCCGCTACGACAGTGAAACGATCGCCCGCTACTACTGGCGTCGCCCTTGGCAAGTGCTTTGGCGCAGCCTCGAAGTGGCGATTATGTTACTGAGTTTTCTCTTCGGCATGGTGTTCGATCGCTGGCTGGGTCGAGAAGAACAGAATGTTCCGAAACGTGCGGCTCAGGTGCGTGATGCGCTAACCAATTTGGGGCCGACCTTTATCAAAGTTGGTCAGGCGCTCTCCACCCGTCCTGATTTAATTCGTCAAGCCTATCTCAATGAACTGATCACGCTTCAAGATCAGCTCCCCGCCTTTAGCAACGACATCGCCTTCCAGACCCTCGAAGAGGAACTGGATCTAACGGCGAGCGAAATTTTTGCCGAGATCACGCCTGACCCGATCGCGGCGGCCAGCCTCGCTCAGGTGTACCGCGCTCGACTGTTTAGCGGCGAAGAGGTCGCCCTAAAAATTCAGCGCCCGAATCTGATCCCGACCCTAACTCTGGATTTATTCCTGATTCGCCTCGGAGCCGGACTGCTCTCGCCCTATCTGCCGCTCAACCTCGGTCATGATCTTCAGCTTGTCGTCGATGAATTTGGCTCAAAGCTATTTGAAGAAATTGACTACGAAAACGAAGGCCGCAACGCCGAACAGTTTGCCGAAAATTTCCGCCAAACCCCCAGCGTCAAAGTCCCGCGTATTTTTTGGCGCTACACCAGCCGCCGAGTCCTGACCCTGGAATGGATCAATGGCTACAAGCTCACCGAAATGGAGCATCTTGACGGTGCGGGTATTGATCCCCGCGAGATCGTCGAAATTGGCGTCACCAGCGGTTTGCAACAACTGCTCGAATTCGGCTTTTTTCACGCCGATCCCCACCCCGGCAATCTGTTTGCCACGGCCAATAACGAAATGGCCTATATCGACTTCGGGATGATGGATCAGCTCGATGAGTCGATGAAAGAAACGCTCGTCGATGCGCTGGTTCATCTAGTCAATAAGGATTACACCGATTTGGCGCTGGATTTTGTGCAGCTCGGATTTCTCGCACCGGGAACCGATATCACCCCGATCGTCCCGGCTCTAGAAGATGTCCTCGGCGACATGCTGGGCAAAAAAGTCGGCGAATTTAACATCAAAACCGTGACCGATCGCTTCTCGGAGCTGATGTTCGATTATCCGTTCCGGGTTCCGGCCAAGTTTGCCCTCATTATTCGATCGGTGGTCACCCAGGAAGGTTTAGCCCTGAGTATCGATCCAAACTTCAAGATCGTCGATATTGGCTATCCCTACATCGCCCAGCGGCTGCTGACCGGCGAATCGCCTCAGCTCCGTCGTCGTCTCATCGATATTCTGTTCAAGGATGGCAAATTCCAGTGGGATCGCCTGGAAAATCTGCTGCAAATTGCCCGTGTTGACGATAACTTCGACCTGTTGCCAACGGCTCGCCTGGGGCTGCAATACCTGCTGTCCGAAGAGGGTCGCTACCTGCGCGAACAGTTGTTAATCGCGCTGACTGAAGACGATCGCCTGCAAACGGAACCGGTACAGCGCCTTTGGGATCTGGTTAAAGGTGACATTACAACCGATCGCATTTGGGACGAAGCGGTCAGTACGATCGTCGATTTTTCCGCGAAACGTGCCTCGTCGATCGCGGCGGACTGGTTACCCTCAGTCGCGGCAAGCGCCTTTAGCAATCCGCGCTAATCTCTCGCACGCGCTGCCGTTCCGTGTCAAAATCTAAAGCTCTTGCGTCAGACATTCCCGCGTTTTTCAGCGTCAGACTTCGATGTACTTCGGCCCCCCCATTTTTGCGATCGCCGCTTACCTATTCATGGCCTCCACTTCGGGCTATGCCTTTTACACCACGCTAACGAGCGAGTTAAAAGCATGGTCAAAGGATCGATCGGGCCGACGGTTGCAGCAGCTCCAGGGCTATCAGCTTCGTTTTCCGATTACAGGCATCGCGATCGGCGGCTGCGGTTTTCTCACGTCGTCGCTACAAATTTTCGGCATCTCGTCCAAGTTTTCTCTGACGATCGCCATTCCCCTAACCCTCGGTATCGGCTTGGCGATTTGGAATCAACTCACCAAGCTGCTCAATCAGCTTGAACGGGGTGGCGTTCGCAGTCTAAATCTGGAAGAAGTGAGCCTGGGTGATGTCAAAATTCCGGATTCGGCCTTTTCGCCAGAGCGTCCGCCGAGCCGATCGCGCCAGGGGGATAACGACACCAATGGCAACAGCCCGACCCAGCAAAAATAACTGAAATCGGCTGATGCAGTTTAGGATTCTGAATGCTCAACGCGGGTTAAAGCTCGTTGAGCCAAATAATAAGCCCAAGAATAAGCCCAATAAACAGCAGCTCTCTCGGAAAATTTAGACGTTCAACCCGGAAAAACCATCCTAGAAGGGCGGGGTGTGAGACCCATTTCTTTGGTAAATTGATTGCGACTTAAGGAGAGGGTACGTTCTGGGTGTTGCGCCAATATCGTCAATATATTCGCCAATATTGGCGACAGTACGGTTCGATCATCTCGACGATCCCGATCGTTGCCGTCAGCGTATGTGCAATGCAGCCGCTCGGACTTTTGCGGGATGTGGACTGGTCCGTCAACGACACGACCTTACGAATGCGGCCACAAGCACCGGTAGACGAGTCGATCGTCATTGTCTATGCCGATGAGGCCGATGTTGTCGATCTCTTATGGCCTTTGTCGGATCGAATTCTGACCGATTTGCTGAAGCGTATTGATGCTGCGGAGCCGATCGCGGTTGGCCTCGATATTTTTCGTGACATTCCTGTCGGTAGTGAGGCCGATCTCCAGGAACTCCATCGGTTTATGGGCACGATGGAATCGCTATACGGAATTGATCACCTCGCGACCAATCAGCTCAAGGTTGTCGCGCCGCCGCCGATACTAGAGGAACAGGATCGGGTGGGGTTTGCGAATCTGCCGGTTGATGCGGATTTACGTATACGTCGCCTGATGTTGAGCTGGAAAGCCCCTGGCGCGGACAAGTTTCGCAGTTCCCTGGCGTTACTCCTCGCAGAGCGCTATTTGGCACAACGTCACAATATTAAGACTGAAATTGTCAATCCTGAGACCTTCAAAGTTCGCCTAGGCGCTGTTGAGTTTACACCCCTAAGTGCAGATCGAGGGTACTATCACTCACCAGCAGCAGACCAAATCGACGGTTATCAAATTCCATTTGACTATCGTGGGCAAAGCGATCGCTTCCGTATGATTTCGATGTCGGAGGTGTTGGCAGGCAACTATGAACCCGACTTCTTTCGCGATCGCATTGTTTTAATTGGGGCGATCGCTCCGAGCCTCAAAGATAATTTCAATACCCCTCATGAATCGAAGTGGTTCTTAGTCGAAGGGCAAAAACAGCGATTTATGTCTGGCGTTGTGGTTCATGCCAACGCGGTTAGTTATCTCGTTAGCGTCGCGACAGGAACTCGATCGCCGCTACGACTGCTCCCTCATTTCCTTATCTATACCTGGATTTTTTCGGCGGCAGTCATCGGCGCTGGCGTGACCTTTTATTCCTTTGATCGCCGTCCTGGGAGAGTCTGTACGCTTCATATCTGGCGCATTGTGTTCGGCAGTGCCATCGGTTGCTGTACTCTTTTTGCGATCGCAGCCGGAGCGGTCTACACCGGTGTGATCATCCCCGTATTCTCGCCCGCTTTGGCACTCGTGATCACTGCATTTATTGCCGCAAATCGCTACCAGCGCGATCAGCTCTATGAAGCCAATATCCAGCTCGTTGAATACTCCAAAACTCTCGAAGTTTACTCTCAGAATCTAGAACAACAGGTCAATATCCGTACCGCAGAATTGCGAACAGCCTTGAAAGCAGCGGAAGCGGCGACTCAGGCAAAAGCACGTTTTTTAGCCAATATGAGCCACGAGATCCGAACTCCGATGAATGGTGTCATCGGAATGACGGATTTACTCAATTCCACACCACTCAACGCGAATCAACGAGAATTTGTTCGCACGCTGAGAAGTAGTGGCGAAAATTTGCTCTGCATCATCAACGATATTCTTGACTTCTCGAAACTGGAAGCCGGAAAAATGCAGCTAGAAGCGATCGCATTTTCCCTGAAGGACACCATCACCGATATCGGACTCTTAATGCAAGGATTACTGGAGAAAAAGCACCTCCAGTTTAGGGTTGCGATCGACGAGCAGTTACCGAGAACACTGGTGGGCGATCCGGTTCGGCTTCGCCAAGTTTTACTCAACCTGATCGGTAACGCGATTAAATTCACAGCGACAGGAGCCGTCACCGTCGAAGTTAAGCCGATCGAACAACCCTCGACGCAAGATCAAGCTTCACCGAAACATCATCCAAGCTCGATTCACCTCCGGTTCTCGATTCGCGATACCGGCATGGGGATTGCTCCCGAAGATTGCCACAAGCTATTTCAGTCCTTTTCTCAGGTGGATGCTTCGACGACTCGCCGTCACGGTGGCACAGGACTGGGGCTCGCCATCTGTAAGCAGATCGTAACCCTCATGAAGGGAAAAATCGGGGTTGATAGCGTCTTAACGGTGGGGTCAACATTTTGGTTTGAAATCCCTCTGGAGATTGAGAGGCCAGTCGCTACAGAATCGAGCCCTGATGAAACTGAGCTGACGTCGGCTGCGATCGCAAAACCGGTTTCAGCCCAAGTCTCCGCAGAGTCGCCTAACTTCACCCCATCGGAGGACTCTCTCGCCTCCGATGCTGGGCATGATCATGCGCTTGATCTAACTCGGACTCCCGACAATGATCGCAACTCTCAACCAAATTCCCCGCCGCACCCGCTGCGAATTGCGATCGTGGCCAGTGAATCTACCGTTCAAAGCGAATTCAGCAAAGCTTTGATGCTGGTTCACAGCCAGATCGATGCATCCGTGGAGGGATGGTCTAAGCGACTTGATATTAATACCTTTACGAATGGGCGAGAGACCTTCATGGGTTTACGTCAGGCTTCTCAGGATAATTCTCCCTATACGATCGCCCTGGTCGATTATCTCGATCCAAAATTAAGTGGACTGGGAAAATTTATTAACCTTAACTCGCAAGCGCTAAACACAGCATGGATCGCGGGCTTGACCTCCAACCAACCCTCAGATGCTGCTGAACGCGCCCAAATGGGAGGGGCGATCGCCAGCCTTGTCTTACCCATAAGTCCTTCAGATTGGTTGCAGCTCCTGCAAAAATTAAAGGCATCGCTCAATCCGTTAGACCCGTTTTCTCTCGACCCTGCGCCAAAAGATCACGACGCAGCAACACTTAAATCGCAACATCAACCATCCCCCCAAGACCCAAGACCCGAACCGATCGCAACCAACGTCCCATATTTCTATCCCTCGCCTCAATTCCCTCAATTCCCTCAATTCTCTCAGTCCGATCAAATAGCTCCCCTCAGCGCAGCTCAACTCCTGACGATCAAGATTCTTGTGGCGGAAGATTCACCCGTGAGTCGCTTTGTCATTCAGCGACAGCTTGAATTGTTGGGCTACACGGATATCACGTACGTCGAGAACGGTCGCGCGGCCCTAGATGCCCTCCAACAAGATTTATTTGGCCTGATTTTTCTAGACTGCAATATGCCGATTATGGACGGATTCGAGGTCATACAATGGCTGCGTCATCGAGAACAAAGCACACCACACCGCACCATTGCCATTGCAATCACGGCCAATGCCTTTGAGGGCGATCGTCAACGATGTTTAGATGCAGGCATGGATGACTATATTAGTAAACCGATCGCCCTTGGCTTACTCAAAGCCGTCCTTAACGCCTGGAGTAAACAGTTGAGCCAGTTTCGCTAGGCCGTCTCGATCGTGCTTTACGATACCGTGCCAGATCGATCTTGTTCGGTTAGTTTGCAACGCAGCATGACAGCTCGTAAATACCTGTGAACAATAAAACGTACAAAAATCCTTACCCCGATAGAATCAGATGGCAGATCCCTAAAATTACGCCGCAATTGGGTTGCACCTGAGCATAACTTGGTGAAGAGGAGTGAACGTATGTATTCTCATTTTCGATTAACCCCCACTGGTCTAATCGCCATTCTTGCCGCAATAACGGCCTCCGCGATCAGTCCAGCGTCCAGTTCTGCCACGGAGGTCGAGGTTGCCGGAACCCACTCCGACGCTAAGGCTACCGAGACTACGGCGACAAATCCACAACTCGAAACCGAACTAGACTCAGAGTCTGCTGTCGATCCTGCGAATGCAACGCCGGAGACCATAGCAGCTCGCGACATCCCAGATCCGCAAGAGTTGAACGGGACGATGATGGCGATCGACACCGACGAAGTGATCGATACCGCAGAATCGCTACTCGAATTTGGAGATGGCGTCTCGCGTATTCGACCTGTCAAAGGTCCGATCGCGGAGTCCGCGCCCGAAGTGTATAACCAAGATGAACTCGACGAACTCCGCACCGGGTTCTTTTTTGCGCCGGGAGGTGGAGTAAGCCGTGAGCGGGGTATTTTCACCGAACTGGCGGTGAAGTTACGCGATGAGAATGGCCGCACCGCTGCGATTAGTGTGACGGCGGGGGAAACGGTCGCCGGTCTAGATGCGAGCTATACCCAAGCGGTGATCGTTGGTGAGAATGCTCGCTTAGGCTACCGCGCTCGTGCTGGGTTCATGAACTCCACCGAAGCTGTTTTTCTCGCTCCTGAAGACGCACCGTATTCCGAAGTCTTCTTACCGCGCGGTGATGAGCATGAGCCTTGGGTTAATCGCCTCGGTGCTTCTTTCGAGCTATTCGTACCGCTTGCAACGGAAACCACCGTTCTCGTTCCAGGCTTGAGCTACCAGAATGTTCGCATTAGCAATAGCGCCTTCGGTGACGATGAATTTGCTCGTGATGGTTGTTTCCGCACTCGCCCGATCGCACCCGCCTGTAACGTGCTATCAGGTAATCGTCTGTCCTACGACGATGACGGCTCCGATGACTTGCTCTATCTGAGCCTGTTTTTGCACCATGACAGCGTTGACACCAATGAAAACGGCATCTCCTTATCTGGAACGCGCTACCAAGTCGGCACTCAACAATCCATCCCGATCGGCGATTCCAGCCTCGGCTTTAACCGCCTGAGTGGTGGCCTAATCCACTACATCCCGCTCAACCTATTCGGATTTGCCGAAGGGCCGCGAGTCCTCGCCCTGAACCTCCAGGCAGGAACAATTCTGGGTGACGATGTTCCGCCCTACGAAGCTTTCTCGATGGGTGGCTATCACTCCGTACGCGGGTTTGGAACCGGTGATGTCGGCACATCCAAAAGCTTCGCACAACTGCTCGCGGAATACCGTTTTCCGATCATGAATGTCGATAACGGCTTTTTCGACAGCTTACGCGGTTCAATCTACGCCGGATACGGAACAGACTTCGACTCAAGCGATGATGTGCCGGGCGAACCGGGCCCTGTACGCACCAAGCCCGGTGGTGGTGTTGCCCTAGGTGCTGGTCTTCTTTTTGACGGTATCCCGATCGTTGATGTTCTACGCCTTGATGCCGCCGTCAATGGTCTGGGTGATTTCCGCCTGTATTTCGGACTATCCCAACGGTTCTAGACAAGATGGAGCGTATCGATCGGACTCTCTACGAGCTTGATTGATACGCGATCAACGTTAACTCGTGTTTCTCAACGGGGGCATCTACTTTTATCGAGTGGATGCCTCTTTTTGCTGCAAGCTCATACCGTCCTCCGAAACTAGACCCCTGCTGATTGGCAAGAGTCCGGCTCAAGCCCGCTGCTCTCCAAAACATAGGGAACGAGACCGTGGTTTATCGAAAAACTGGGTTTAAAACCCCGTCCACTTCGACAGGCTCAGTGCATCGCTTCTAGGACGGCTTGTGGTGGGTTGTCTATTGATATCTGAGCCTGCTACTCTTTTCAGTAACAGGAAAAGGTAAACAACCTGTCTAAAAACCTAGTTGCTTAACGGCAGAACACTGAACCTTGACAATTGAATCTATGCGGTTCTGCTGCACAGTTCTAGTTTCCCCCAGCAGTGGGTAAAAGATTCATGGGAGCTAGACAACCAGTTTTTGAAACAAATTGTTTCAGGTCAAAAAAAAAGAACTCGCAGTAATGCGAATAGGGTAGGGCATACCCGAATTTACGCTTGGGGAGAATCCCACCTCTGGTTGAAGCACTGCAAGGTACTTTGATTAAGTGGTTTCGTTGAACCAAGAATCCCCACGCCTTTAGGCTGGGGAGTGTCAAAATTGGGATCGAGACTCTGCAAACATTGAAGAAGATCTTGTGGAACCGAGTCATAACTCGACACAACTTAATCGGGGCTCTGGTCACGATTGAACGGGTGCTCAAAACGCTCAAGAGCCACATCCGATGAGTTGAGGCGATCGTAGCAGATGCCTTGTGATGATCGTCTGCAAAGACATCAGGCTTGATATACACAGATTCTCCTAGCCAATATCTTTTCCGCGATACGGGAAACATCGTCGCGCTTTAAACCGCTTCTAGACATCCTCCCGATCGTACTTCCCAAAATTCATCCGCCAGGTCACACGAAATATATGGGTAATAGCAGTATTAGCGCGATACAAGAGTTAATACCCTTCGATAACTTTGAGGCCGCTAGCCGATCGGTGCTCGCCTTTTTACATCAACGGCTCGGGTTCGATCTCTGGATGATGACTCGAACGTCTGGCGAAGATTGGATTGTGCTTCAGGCTGAGGATCATGGCTACGATGTGGGCGAAGGAACTGTTTTGCGCTGGACAGATAGCTTTTGCTCACACATGGTCCGGGGAAATGGTCCGAGAGTGGCGCCCAATGCCCAGGAGATTTCGGTATACGCTGCCGCGCCGATCGGCCAGCAAGTCACGATCGGGGCTTATATCGGTGTCCCGATTCACACGCCATCCGGTGAACTCTTTGGGACGCTGTGCGCGATTGACCCCAAGCCCCAAACGGTGGCATTACACGCCGAGCTTCCGCTCATCGAGCTACTCGCCCAGCTACTGGGATCAATTCTGGCCGCAGATCTCGCCGCCGTAGAGCAGTTGCGCTTACTCGAACTGATGCGCACAGATTGCATGACGGATCAACTCACGGGTTTACATAACCGACGAGCTTGGGAACAGGTGATCGAACGAGAAGAGGCTCGCGCTCGCCGCTATGGCACGCCCTACTGTATCTTCATTGCCGATCTCGATGGCCTGAAGCAGATCAATGATACTCAGGGTCATCCCCAGGGAGACCGCTTGCTAAAACAGGCAGCGCAATGCTTCAAAGCAGCAGTTCGGAAATGTGACTTGATCGCCCGTCTTGGAGGTGATGAGTTTGGGGTTTTGGCGATCAACTGTGCGCGTGAAAGTTCGATCGATTTGCTTGATCGCCTCCGCGAGACGTTTGCTAATGCAAATATCGAAGTTTCGATCGGCATGGCGATGCGTGATCCGATCGGCGGCATTTTGGAAGCACTGCGGGTCGCAGACCTCAACATGTACATGAATAAACGATATCGAAAAAACAGCCCATAGTTTTTTGGTCACATGCGATCGGGTGATCGCGGCAATTCAGAATGCCATCAAAAAAGCACCGGACTTAATCCAGTGCTTTTTTCGATCACGCTCTGATTATCCCATTCACCGGCAGCAACACCGTGAGGTTGTGCGCACGGTATGGAGAAGATGCACGACGTTCTAGGTTGTAACCGTTCTATTCTTTACCGGTAACTTTGTCGGTAAAGTTACCCACCATTTTCGAGAATTCCAAACGGTTTTCTGCCGTGAGTAAATAGCGGAAGATAAACCAGCCGGTGTAGCCAATCCCGACGAGTTCAAAGAGGGGCGACAATAGGGGGATATCGTTGATTGCATCGACGATCGCAGCGACGAGGTAGATGGCGATCAGCGCACTAACCACGAGGCCGACGTTGATGAGAGGCTTTTTGTACTCAGCAAAAAAGTCGCCGACGTAGGTGAACAAATCCGAAAGGATTGACAAGACTTGAGCTTTGACTTCTTTAAGCTGATCGTCAGAGCTGACTTGGGAGATTGCGCTGTCGCCTTCAGTGCTTGAAAGCATTTCGGGGGTTGTATCCGTCGGTGTGGCCTGGATTTCTTGAGTGGGGTTCATCTCAGAACTCATATCGATACCTTAGCTAAATGAGGGCATGTAGAGGGGCGAAGCGCTCCGCTAAGGTGCGGAAAGGCTTTACCAATACAGTCAAAATGTATGTTTGTACGGGAATGCCGAACTTACATGAGACTAAAGCAGAGGTTTCTAAATTGCAAGATATATAGGAATTTACGATAGCTCAGGCACGATTGCTAATCATTTGAAGTCGGTGATTTTCGGTAATCCAACCGGTAATCCAACCGGTAATCTGACAAAATTCAGGCCGATCGCATTAATCCAGAAAGGTTCAGGGCGGCGTTATCCAGGACTATTCTTCAATTCTCCCAGGACTTCAATCGTGACGAGTTTATGCTGATTTAAGGCTGTTACAGGCCGCGATCGTCTCCCATTCGATTGTTCCAAATTGTTTCAAATATTCGTCTGACATCGGCACTCGACCGATTCAATCATCCTCATTCATGTCACTATCGCCTTCACCCAACCCCAACCCTGAAACGGTAAATCGCACGATCCGCGCGTTGCCGATCGAGGTGGTGCGGGCGATCGCGGCGGGGGAGACGATCGATTCGCTGGCGGCGGCGGTGCGGGAACTGGCGGAAAATGCGATCGATGCGGGGGCAACGCGGATCACGGTAGCGCTATGGGCGGATCGCTGGGATGTGTGCGTAACGGACAATGGCGCGGGCATGACGCCGATCGAGCTGGCGCAGGCGGCGCGTCCCCACACCACAAGCAAAATTCGCGATCGCGAGGATCTCCGACAGATTGCGACGCTCGGGTTTCGCGGGGAAGCGCTCTATAGTTTGGCCTGCTTGGGACGTCTCGATATTGCTTCCCAAGCTGCCGAGGCGGATGGCTTGCAAATCTATTTTGATCGGGATGGGCAGTCAGAATATCAACAAACGATCGCCATTGCTCCCGGCACGATTGTTTCTGTACGAAATTTATTTGCGGATCTGCCGGGGCGGCGTGATGCCTTGCCGAGCTTGATTCAGCAGCGCACCTGGGCGCGTCACACGATCGAAAAAATTGCGCTATGTCATCCGTCGGTGACGTGGCAGGTGTCATGGAACGATCGCCCGTGGTTGGCGATCGCGGCGGGCGATACGGCGGCGGCAATTTTGGCGCAGTTTAGCCCGACCGTACGCCGTGATGATCTGACGGAGTATGCCGAAATGATCCCCGCGATCGCGTCCAGTCCTGATCCCCAGATCGCGATCAATCTTGTCCTTGGCTTGCCCGATCGTTGCCATCGTCGCCGCCCCGACTGGATTTATCTCGCGGTGAATGGCCGGATCGTCCATCAGCCCGATCTCGAACACAGCATCCTTCGTGCTACGGCTCGAACTTTGCCGCGTGGTCGCTATCCGGTGTGTTTTGTTCATTTACAGCTACCGCCCGATCGGCTCGATTGGAATCGCAATCCGGCCAAAACGGAGATTTATCTCCGCGATCTTGATCGCTTACAAAATCAGCTCGAAACGGCGATCGCCAATGCCTATCAGTTCAACGATCGGCTGGAGTCGATCGCACCCGATCGTGTTAAAACCCTGCTCTCGGTCGCTGAAGCCGCGCAGCCCTATACCGCGCAGCCCTACCCGATCGATCCTGCAATCTCTCAAAATACCCCAACTTCTCCATCCAATACACCCGAACGATCCAGATCCCCGCTCCCCAACGCACTCCGCGCCACAAGCCAAGTCAACAATACCTACATCGTCGCGGAGCATGACAGCGGCCTGTGGCTAATCGAGCAGCACATCGCCCACGAGCGCGTCTTGTACGAACAGTTACGCAATCGCTGGCGACTGGTGGATTTGGAGCCACCGGCGATCGTGGAAGGTTTGCGCCCACATCAGGTGGAAAATTTACGCGCGATCGGGATTGAAACGGAAGCGTTTGGCGATACGTCGTGGGCGGTGCGACAGATTCCGGCGCTGTTGCAGGACTGGTATCGTACCGATCGATCTGATCGATCAGATCGATCAGATCGCAAGGAATCGCCCGCAGCTTCGGATCAGACCCTACCCGATCGCGGTGCGCTTGACCTGCCAGGTGCGATTATCGAACTGAGTCAAGGCGATCTGGAAGCGGCGATCGTCTCCACGGCTTGCCGCAGCGCCATTCGGAACGGCACACCGCTGACTCTGCCACAGATGCAAACCCTGCTCAACGACTGGCAACGCACCCGCAATCCGCACACCTGCCCCCACGGTCGCCCGATCTATCTCTCGCTGTCGGAGTCGTCCTTGGCGCGGTTCTTTCGTCGTCATTGGGTCATCGGCAAAAGTCACGGGATTTAACCGAATCGATCCCCAAAAAACGGGTTTCGGCGACCCTATCACGATTGATTTCAGCGTTCCGAAGACACCCGTTTTCTCTGTCGTTTCAACATCACAACATCACTACCACCGATGCTCACCAGCCTGCAAAACCCGCTGATCAAAGACCTGCGAAAACTCCAAAAAGCCAAGTATCGCCACCAAACCGATCGCCTGTTGCTGGAAGGAACCCACACGATCGAAGAAGCCCATCGCGCCAATTATCCGCTCGATACCGTTTGTGTGACGGAAGCTTGGGGCGATCGCTATCCGGAATTGGCCGATCGCCTCAGTCAATACGCCGATCGCTTCGAGTGGGTTAACGAGGTCGCCCTCGCCTCGATCGCGACGACGAACAACCCCGACGGCATCATCGCCACCGCGCCGCGATCGGGCAATCTTCCCCCCGCCTTGCCCTTCGACGGCATCGGCCTCGCCCTCGATACGCTCCAAGATCCCGGCAACCTGGGGACAATTCTGCGATCGGCGGTGGGCGCGGGCGCTGCGGGTCTGTGGCTGAGTCAAAATTGCGTCGATCTCGATAATCCGAAAGTGCTTCGCGCTTCGGCGGGCGCGTGGTTTCGCTTGCCGATGGCGACGGGGCAGGATCTGAACGAGACGATCGCGACGGCGAAAGCGACGGGGATTCGGGTGGTGGCGACGCAAATGCAGGCCGAGCAAACCTACTGGGATTACGATTGGCGGCAACCGTCGTTGATTTTGTTAGGCAGTGAAGGGGCGGGGCTTGATCCGGCGTTGACGGCGGCGGCGGATACGAGCGTGAGTATTCCGATCGAGGCCGGGGTTGAGTCGCTGAATGCTGCGATCGCGGCGTCGCTGTTGCTATTTGAAGCCCGTCGTCAGCGACGTTAACCCGAGGTTTAACCCAAATTTAGGCACACTCTCACGCTAATTCGCCGATCGCACGTTGATTTCCGCCTGCTCACTGGCGATCGTTTGACCACCACGCACCAGGCTGTATTCACCGCGCCAAATCCCCGGTACAACCGGATTTTGCGGCGTGTTGCGCTTCCCAACGTAGCTCATGCCGTTAATCTGATTCGCTTTGATTTCCTGCTCGTATTCCGTCACCACACGACCCGCCGCATCCACCAAGCGATAGCGCTCAATATCGCCCGCTTTCACGCCGTAGTAATGCGCCCAAAACAGCACAACCTCGGCATTCGTGTCGATCTGTGGCGCGGTGAATTCGCCGTCCCAGAGCCCGTCGATCGTTGGTGGTCGATCGGAAAAGCCGATCCGCACAATCCCCGACGGCGTATAGTCTTGCGCCTCGCTCCAGAGCGGCTGACGATCGACATTACAGCCCGCTGCCGCCGGTTTTCCCGAATAGGGATCAATCACTTCGTCGTTGTAGCGCAGCGTTAAATGTACGTGGGGAAAGGTGGTTTTCCCCGAGACGCCGACCCGTCCAAGGACATCACCACGCTGGACGCGATCGCCCTGGCGCACGGCAACGCTGCCCTGTTCCAGGTGGCAATATTGCCCCGTCCAGCCGTCACCGTGGTCGATGACGATCCCGTTGCCGCACTCGATGCCCTGCTCGGCGATCGCGTCGATCTCTGCCGCTGTACGCAACCGGCGATCGGGGACACCGTCACGCAGCCGCAAAACCGTCCCGTCGGCAGAGGCGAGAACGTTCACGCCGCGATCGAGATCGGCGAGGCTGGCAACGGAAAAATCGGTTCCTTTATGGGTGTCGTAGGTTTGCTGGCCGCAGCCGTAGTCGCTAACCCCGCTACCGGGGTCGGTGTCGGGGTAGAACATGATGAAGCAGTCATCATCAAGCTGACAGTCGATCGGGATGGAAAGCGAAATCGGGCGATCAGGTACGACATCCGAGGCCACCGCGATCGAACTGTTGGCGCGATCGCTGGCGGAGGATGTTTCCGTTTCTTCGCTGGAAATACTCGAAACCTCAGTGTCTACCGCTTGGGAACCGGTTTCAGAGGACGGATCAACTCCATTACAAGCGGCCAGCGTTAGTAAAAGACCTAGCAGGCTAAATCGCGTGGCGAATCGAGCGAGTGACGCCTTGATCTGGCGAGTGCTTTGGTGAGCTGCAAGTGAGTCGTAAGACAGAAAAAAGCGTTGCATGATGGATAAATCCTAGTGATCGGGATGACGGTAATCGACAAAATAAAAACGCGGTTCTAGCCAATATTTCAGCCCACTATAGGCTGCGATCGCGGCGATCGCGACCACAAATGCAACCCCACGACCAGCGACACCGAGCGCCTCAGACGCCGTCGCCGCGATCACCAACGTCAGCGCCAACACCAACAACGCCGCCCGTTGACCCCACTGCACGCGATCGAGCGCCGCGCGACAACTGCTGCAAATCTCCGTGTGCTGGTGGTAGCGATCGAGCAACTCCCGACGCGACAGCGGCTCCGGCGCGATCGGCACGTCGGTGGTGAGCGATCGTAACCGTTCATCCGCATGGGCATCAAACCAGCGACGAAACTCAATCACCAGGCGATCGGAACCCGTCGGCATCGTATAGACCGATTTCCACGCCTCCGCCGAATAGCCACGCATCAAGCGCTCTTGGTAGTACAAAAACACCATGTCGCTATCCAAGACGGTATTTCGCAGTTTTATGTGTTCCCACCAGCGTGGCGTTAAGCGTGCTGCTTTTTGGGCAAAGTTACGCGAGAATTGCGCGACGATGCGCGACTTTCCCGGCTCTGTCGGAATACTGTAGGTCGTCAGCCCGAGACTGTTACCGGAGGCAAACTCCAGCTTGTATTCGAGGCGACAGGGCGGCTCTAGGCTAATGGTACTGGTGAGAAAGCCATTACTCGATCGAGCCTCGATATAGTTCGGGGTTGATTGATGGATCGTGAGCGGATTCGGGCCTGCGGTGTCGCGATTGCCTTGGAGGCCGTGGTGGGCAAAATGAACATGGCTCGGATCGGAAACATTTTCGACCAGGGTTTGCCAGTCGTAGGGCAAATCTCGCATGAACGAGACACAGGCAATGTCGGGGTCATCAGCTCCCGCTGTTTCACGCTGGGCAAGCTGCGGCGATAGGGGCAACGGCGTCGTTGCTGCTAAATCGGGATGATCCGCATCCGGCCAGACCCAGATCAAATCCTGAGCAACGCGCACGGGTAGCGAGGTTAAGCAAAATTGAGCAGGCGTCTTTTCGAGAATTTCAGGATTCGCAGCTTGGGGAATGCGGGTACAGCGTCCACCGTCATCGAACTGCCAGCCGTGATAGCTACACATCAGGTCACCGCTCGTGTCATCCAGACGCCCTTCGCTTAGGGGGGCGAGACGGTGTGGACAACGATCGAGCGCGGCGCAAAATTCAGTCTCGCGATCGCCCTTGCGCGGTTTCCAGACCACGATCGCGATCCCGGCGATCACAATCGGCGTCGGGCGATCGGTCGGGATATCCTCCAGGGGGGCGACGGGATACCAATGCTGAAGCAGGTTAAAGCAAGAAGCGGTCACGATGGGGCAGAGGTTGAGGGTTACGCATCATGGTAAAGCGAGGATCGACCCACCGGAAAGCCGATGGCGATCGTTTCGGCGGGTTTATCGGGGTGAATTTACGCGCGATCGCGTCAACCCCGAACACCGTCCCCCCACCCGTCCTCGCCCGCCCCAACACATCGATCCCAAGCACGTTAAGATATCTTGAGTCAGACAGCGGTGTCTGTCGCATCCGATCGCCTGTGTCTCGCTGTCACAGCACCCCAACCCTCTGGTTAAACCCCTTTGGCGGTGGGGCGAAATTGTCATACGAAGGCGACGCTGTCCATTGCGATTTCTCAGAAGCGAAGCGAAATGAAGCTACCGATTCAAGCTGTTCAGTCTCCCTACTACGGTGCGCCCCAAAACCGGACGCCGCCGCCGGATCTCCCCTCGATGCTGCTCAAAGAGCGCATCGTCTATCTCGGTTTGCCGCTCGTCCCCCAGGTGACCGAGCTCATCATCGCGCAACTGCTGTTCTTGCAGTACGACGATCCCGATAAACCGATCAAGATTTACATCAATTCCACCGGTACGTCCGACTACGGCGGCAACCCGATCGGCTTTGAAACCGAAGCTTTCGCCATCTGCGATACGCTGCGCTACATCAAACCGCCCGTGCATACGATTTGCCTTGGAACCGCGATGGGAACTGCGGCCATGCTGCTCGCTTCCGGAACCAAAGGTTGCCGCACCAGCCTGCCCCACGCCAGCATCGTGCTACAACAGCCGAAGAGCTTCGCCCAGGGTCAAGCGACGGATATCCAAATTCGCGCCAAGGAAGTGATCGCCAATAAAACGACGATGCTGGAAATCCTGTCCCGCTGCACCGGGCAAACCCCCGAAAAGCTTGCCAAGGATATGGATCGCCTGCTGTATATGACACCCGATCAAGCGGTGGAATACGGCCTAATCGATAAAGTTCTGACCAGCAGCCGCGAAGAAAAACCTCTGGCGAGTGTCTAGCTTTGCCGAACGCGATCGATCGTTCTCGAATGCTCGATCGTCCTAGATCTCGTCGCCAACCCGTCGCTCAATTATTAGCTATCACAGGAAGCCAAAACCATGCCGATTGGAGTACCGAAAGTCCCCTACCAGATGCCTGGGGATACCTACACGCAGTGGATTAACATCTACGATCGTCTCTACCGCGAGCGCATCATCTTCATCGGTCGCGAAATCGATGACGAACTGGCCAACGAAGTGATCGCGATCATGCTCTATCTGGCCTCGGAAGATGCTGATAAAGACATCATGATCTACATCAACTCTCCCGGCGGTATGGTCACGGCGGGGATGGCGATCTACGACACGATGCAGCACATCAAAGCCGATGTGGTCACGATTTGCGTCGGTCTCGCAGCATCGATGGGATCATTCCTGCTCGCGGCGGGAACTCCCGGCAAGCGTCTCGCGCTGCCCCACTCGCGGATCATGATTCACCAGCCATCCGGCGGCGCACGCGGTCAGGCCAGCGATATCCAGATCGAAGCGACGGAAATCCTGCGGGTGCGTCGCCAGCTCAATCAAATCTATGCGGATAACACCGGTAAACCGTTGGAAAAGATTGAGAAGGATATGGATCGCGATTATTTCATGTCGCCCCAGGAGGCGCTGGAATACGGTTTGATCGATAAAGTCCTCGAAGATCGCGATCTCGAAGCCTAGGGATTCTCGATCGCTACTAACCGTAGCGAATTTCTAGCGAATTTCTGTTGTGATGCACCGTTAGCGATCGCTGCGGTGCTTCGTTGTTTCCTTTTGCCCACCGCTGAAAGCCGTCTATGAATGTCGGAGATTGCTACCGACTGCTCGAACTCGATCGAGGAGCCACCCTAGCAGATGTCAAGGCTGCTTATCGACGTCTTGCACGGTGCTGGCATCCTGACCTGAACGATCAGGCGGGCGCTCACGATCGCTTCATCGAACTTCAGACCGCCTACGATACGCTGTGTGCATTCGTCGCAACCACATCGACATCGATACCGTCCACCGCTACGACCTCCACCGTTCCGCACACCTCTCCACCTGCGACGGCTTCACCCTTTTCGTCTTCACCCTTTTCATCCCCACCGCGTCCCGCAGCTCCCCCCACAGAACCACCCACAGAACCACCCACCGATCCTCCTTCCGACACCGTCCCGCCCACCGTCACCACGTCGCCGCCCCAGACCAATCCGCCACTCTCTGACCTCGATCGCCAGCTCAAACACAACGTCTACGCCTCGCTTCAGCAATTGCTGGCCAGTGAGCGCTTTCCTCGCGCGATCGCCCTGGTCGAAGGTTTGGCGGAACGGCTGCAAAATGACCCGGAAGTGCGCCAATGGAAGGCCGTGACGTATCAATGTTTTGGGCGATATTATCTGGAGCGATCGCAGCTCACGAAAGCGCGAACGTATCTAACGAAAGCCTATCGCGCCGATCCGCATAACCGCGAGCTGCTCCGCGTCGTCGCCCAAGACCTACGCCGCCTCGATGCGCTCTACAAACACAAACGCCAGCAAGCGACCGGGGTACGATCGATCGCGATTCCCGACTTTTTCAAAACGAAGCACGATCCCGAACATCCCACCGTCCGCCCCACCCCCGCCAAGAAAAAACGCGCGGGAATTGGTGGCAAAACAAAATCAGCCTCGAAAGCTACGAAGCGAAAAACAATGAGACCGAAGGGTTAAGCCGATTCAGATCTTGGATAGGTCGTTCATCTCCGTATGACGCGACCATCATGGCGCAGACAAACTAGAAGCTTGTGCGACGCATCTTATCTATTAGAATAGTGCGATATTTTCTCTCTCAGAAAACATACAATGCGTCCCCAATTTATTACCGCCTTCAATGCATTACGTGGTCGGGGTAATACCGATGCGTATATTTACGTAACCCTCCTCAGCTTGTTGGGAGATCTGGAAAGAGATGAGCTTGAACAATTGGCTTCCTCGCTTGGGTTTAAATATGGCTGGAATCCGGCGCTAAAAAAGCTACTTGAGAAACAAGCCGATCAGCAAAATCTTGGGGAGCTGATCAAAATGAAGTCCAACAATCAACGAGACCCAATTTCAACGATTGATGATGAGCTAGCGTCCATCAAACGTGACATGAATGTGTCTAGCATACCTGTAAATAATTCTCAGATTGATGAAGAGGATATATTAGCCGATCTCAATCGTTTAATAGGTCTAAAGTCGCTAAAAGATGATGTTCGATCGCTGATTAATCGTCTTAAAATTCAACGGGAACGAGAACGACATAATCTCAAATCCATGCCAGTTTCGCTGCATAGTGTCTTTTGTGGTTCACCGGGCACAGGTAAAACCACGGTAGCGCGACACCTGGGCGTGATTTATCAAAAACTTGGCTTTCTAAAAAAGGGACATACGATCGAAACTGATCGCGCTGGTTTGGTGGCGGGTTATGTCGGACAAACGGCACTTAAAACCGATGAGGTGGTGAAATCGGCTCTCGATGGCGTTCTATTTATTGATGAAGCCTACGCTCTTGCACCAAAGGAGTCTGGCAATGATTTTGGCCGCGAGGCCATCGATACCATTTTGAAACGGATGGATGATTATCGCGATCGTCTAGTCGTTATTGTTGCGGGGTATGACGATGAGATGAAGCGTTTTGTTGAGACCAATCCAGGGCTAGAATCACGCTTTCGTCGCTATTTTTATTTTGAGGATTATCAGCCGTTGGAAATGTTAGACATTTTCGAGGGCTTTTGTCGGGAAAATCATTTTTCGTTAGTGGATGCGACGCGCGATCGGCTACGACAAGAATTTGATAGGCTCTATGCTGATCGTGATCAAGGGTTTGGCAATGGTCGTCTCGTGCGCAATATTTTTGAAAGTACAGTTGAGCAGCAGGCCAATCGCTTAATTTCACTTCCGTCCTTAACGAAGGAAAATATGGAAAAAATTGTACCAGAAGATATTGTGTTGCCGTCACGTTTGCGTTAGCTGCTTGAGAGCTATTCAGGGCTGATGTCTTCCGTATTTAAGATTTAGGATTTGGGATTCTAAGAATTCAAAATTTTGGCTAGTATGTCTTCCTTCGAGAGGGGAAACCTGACAGTACTGGGCATGAGAGAATACACAGGCCGCGACGCTGATGATCGTCGGTTCCGTCTGCTTGATCCAAACTGTTCAACTTTACTTTCTGCTTTAACTATGCTCGACCTCGACGCCAAAAAAACACTGTTACGCAAGATTCCTCACGCCCTCTACGTTTGCGGCGTGCGTAACACCTCTGGCACTGACCTCAATGGCTTTACGGCAAGTTGGGTGATGCAGGGCTCCTTTGAGCCGCCGTTGGTGATTAACTGCGTGCGTAGCGACAGCGGTTCTCACACGCTCATCCAGGAAAGCGGTGTCTTTGCCCTTAGTTTTCTAGAGGCGGGACAAAAAGATATCGCGGCTCAATTTTTCAAGCCGCAGCGTCTGGTAGGCGACAAGTTTGAAAATGTCGAGTCGTATTTAGGCGAAGAGACGGGTTGCCCGATCGTCAAGGATTCGCTGGGCTATGTGGAATGCAAGGTGGTCGGCACGGTGGCGCAGGGTGACCACACGGTGTTTGTCGGTGAGGTGATCGGCGCGGGTCTGCACCGGGATGGCGAGATTTTGAATCTGGAAAGCACCGGCTGGAATTACGGCGGTTA
The DNA here is from genome assembly GCA_964518905.1 of uncultured Geitlerinema sp. Lineage (GTDB taxonomy): Bacteria > Cyanobacteriota > Cyanobacteriia > Cyanobacteriales > Geitlerinemataceae > RDYZ01. Next base: position 33,976 of record CAZFJL010000006.1, read on the forward strand.
ATCGCTGAAGTAGGGTGGGCATTGCCCACCATGACCGATCCGGATTCGCTGGTATGAATCGTGTGTATCGTGGGCATTGATCGTGGTGGGCAATGCTCACCCTACTACTAAGGACTTTCAAACCGCTCCAATTGATGTACGTTTACTCAGTCCGGTAGGAGTAGTGTTTGAGGCGAATCACCTCTCGAACCACATCCAGAAGCTTTTTAGGGGGTGGGGGAGCGGTCATGGGGAGAAACAAATCCGTGTAATACCCCCTAGAGGAGTGTTATGCAGATGAAATCTTAATAAAACCCGCATAGGGGTGATTAGATGGAAACTTTCCGTATAATTCATAGTTAGCTAGCATCACTTATGAGGAATGACATGTCTCTTAGAAATATGCATGTGGATGCTAATGTCACCGACCGTCAGCTCTTAAAGCTGGCGAAAAAACAGGCATCAAGAATCAAGCATGCATTCAAGCATTTAATCGCTAATGGGGCTTTTGGCTTTGCTGGGGTAAAGTTCGAGGATGGCGATCTTAACCGTATCCATAGCATAATCAGAGAAATTGATTCTCGTCGAGTATTCTACTATTGCGGCCAGGACGAAATGCCAATAGCCGCAAAGGCAAGCTTACTTGAGGCTAGAAATAGCATTAGAAATCTCAGCAGTGGAATCTGGTCGAACGGGGAAGCTGAAGACCTTGTTGTGGAGATACTTATATGTCTTGGCTGACTGTCAGCAAAGTATTGAATCTATGTGCAAGGATGATGGAGCTTTTAACAATGAGAATTCTCAACGGTTTTTCGATAGCTTAGCAGATATGAGAATGAGAGTTTGGCTCTGCGTGGCTGCGCTCTCAAGAGCTTTGGATGGTGCTATTTCAATAAGAAACTTACCCGCCGAAATCAATAATTTGATATAGAGCTAACACCTTGGTGCAGCGGACGGGTGTAAGATCTTGGTGGGTAGCCTATTTTTTCTGCCGCCGCTGACCAGTTCCGTTATCTGGCTTCGCACCAAGTTTTTGTACTCTTTTTTGAAAGTCGATCGCCCATCGCAGACGTAAAAATGGCGTTGAGCAGCCCTGACGAGTTGTAGTGGCGCGACTTAACTAAATGTGTATATTCAAAAATCCTTGAGATGCTTGCCTAGTAAGCGATATAGAAGAATTCTAAACTACTACTTTAGATAGGTCGCGCCACTACTACTACTTGCGATATTTCCGTATCATCAGCCTCCAATCATAGCGATCGCAGAAATGGCTAAATCTGGGAAACAAACGGGCTGAATGGTTCCAGATGTGAGCGTTTGCTGTTGCCGATATTCATTAGCTTCGAGCTGCCAAAAGCGAACCAAGCAACGATCGTTCAAGTTCACAACCCAGTATTCCGGGATGCCAGCTTCGGCGTACAAAACACGCTTGATTTGTAGGTCGCGTGTAAGGGTTGTTTTGGCGTATTCCACAACCCAGAAAATTTCGGACGGTTTGGGGTGTCGTTGGCGGTAGGTGGCACGATCGGGAACGACGATCGCTAAATCGGGCTGAGGTTCTGAGGCAACATCGGGCAGTGTGATCGGTTTGGCGTCGCGGATGATGGCGCGATCGCCCAGTTTTTGGCGCAAATAGTCGGCGGCGTCGGTGCTAATCTGCGCGTGTTCGGGGCCCTCGGGACTCATTTCGATGATGTGATGGGCGAGCAATTCGACCTGGCGATCGTCAAATAGGCCGCTATCGATCATGCGGTGGTAGTCGTTGAGCTGCCAGCGTAGGGGGGGGAGTTGTTCGGTGAGATTGGAAACTGAGGAGGTCATACGTTATCGGCTCGCCCAGGGATGGATCATTGGTGTGTTGCGGCGATGCGATCGTGTCGTTTTTGGTTGATTAACGCCGCTGCAACGTGACCGTTTACCCTTAGTTTAACGGCTGGTTTATCGGCGTCGGCTGGCCTGTCGTGCCGACCGATCGAACCGATTGATCGCCGCCTGATAAATCGCCTCATTCGCCTGCACCGACTGCGCTAAATCAACGATCGGCGCGGGATAATCTACCCCGATCGTCACACCGCTGCGTTTTTGCACCGCGCGATCGAGCATCCACGGCTGATGCACCAATTTCGCCGGAACCTGCGCCAACTCTGGCAACCAATATTTAACGTACTCACCCTGCGGGTCATAATCCTTCGACTGCTTCGGAATATTGAAATAGCGAAACCCTCGCGCGTCGTTCCCGACCCCGGCGGTGTAATTCCAGTTGCCCCAATTGCTGCACACGTCGTAGTCCACCAGTTGCGACTCGAACCACTCCGCCCCCATCCGCCAGTCAATCCCGAGATTTTTCGTCAGAAAACTCGCCACATTCTGCCGCCCGCGATTCGACATGAAGCCTGTCAACAACAGTTCGCGCATGTTGGCATCGACCAGCGGATAGCCCGTCTGTCCCGATCGCCACGCCTCGAAGCGCGGCCAATCCTGCTTCCAGGCGATCGACAACCCGCGCAGCCCCGATCGGTAAAACACGCGATCGCCATGCTGGGCGCAGACAAAACGAAAATAATCGCGCCAGAGCAGCTCAAACACCAGCCAGTAGGTCGAGTCGTTTTTAACGCGATCGGCCTCGTAGGCTTGGACTTGCTCGAAAATGTAGCGCGGCGAGAGACAGCCCAACGCTAGCCAAGGCGAGAATTTCGAGGAGTAATCCGCGCCTAACATGCCGTTGCGGGTTTGCTTGTACGATCGCAGCCGATCGGCGTCCCAGAAATAAGCCTGAAGTCGCGCTTTTCCTGCCGTTTCGCCGCCGGTAAAGCCCAACACGCCGCGCGGATCGGGCATCGCGGGTGCGAGGCCGAGATCGGTGAGTTGGGGCAGGTCGCCGGGATCGACAGCGGGCAGGGGCGGGAGTTGAGTCGGGGCGGGAAAGGCTGAGTCGATCGGGCTATCTTGTTCGATTTGCTTACGAAATTTTGTGAAGACATCGGGCAAATTGGCGATCGAAAACGGTAGATCGTCGGGATGGTAGAGCGTTGCGCCCCAAACGGTGGTAACAGTGACGCCGCGTGCGGCTAAAGCTTGCGTCACAGCAGTTTCAACGGCTTTTTCTTCCGAGGTCACTTCCTCCTGAAAATACACCGCATCGATCGCCAGCTCCTCCACTAACGCCGGGATCACCTCCTCCGGTAACCCCTGACGCACGACCAAATCCGACCCCAGCGATCGCAACGACGCCCGCAAATCCGCGACGCTTTCCCGCAAAAACTGCGCCCGAAATGCCCCCGTTTTCGGGAAGCCGAACGCGGTCTTGCCGAACTGTCGCGGATCGAAGCAGTACAGCGGGATTATCTCCGCGCCGGTGGCGATCGCGCGGTGGAGATCTTCGCGATCGTGGAGGCGTAAATCGTTGCGCTGCCACAGGAGAATGCGTTGGGGGGTCACGGGGTTTCGAGTGCGGATTTATGAATGATGAGCTTTACAAAGCTTAATCATTCATCCCCTAGAGTTCAATCTTGTTGAACGATTAAGCGATACATTTTTAACGCCCTGAACTTGCGATCGCCCCAAATACCGTGGGATCGCCGCGTGCTGGGAAAATCAGGGCTTGGATGCGATCGCGTCTTCGATTAAATTTTGTAGTGAAGGCGTCAATTAACGCGCATTTTTTATCGGTCTCGTAAGGTGTGACATGGTTTTGTGGCTGGCTGCCAATGCGGCATTATTCGCGATCGCCTATCTCCTCGGTTCGACGCCGACGGGTTATTGGGTGACGTATCGGTTAGCGGGGTTCGATATTCGCCGTCATGGGTCGAAGTCCACCGGCGCGACGAATGTGTTGCGTGTGTTGGGGAAAAAGCCTGCGCTGTTTGTCTTTATCGTCGATATTCTTAAGGCGGTGTTGGCGATCGCGATCGTGCGCTGGGTCTATGCCACGCCGGAGCTACAGGCGATCGTTCCGTCGGGTTTGGTGGCGGGTGATTGGCAAGCCTGGATCGAGACGTTGGCGGGAATCTTGGCGATCGTGGGTCATACCTATTCGCTGTGGCTGTTGGTGGGGCCGGGTCACGATCCGGAGCTGACGAGTGGCGGTAAGGCGGTGGCGAGTAGTTTGGGGGTGTTGTTGGCGCTGTCGTGGCCGGTGGGGTTGGCGACGTTTGGGGCGTTTGCGTCGGTGTTGGCGATTTCGCGGATCGTGTCGTTGGGGTCGATCGTGGCGGGGGTGTTCGTGGCGGTGTTGATGCCGCTGAGTGGTCAGCCGTTGCCCTATTGTTTGTTTGCGGCGATCGCGGGATCGTACGTGGTGGCGCGTCACCGGGCGAATATTGCGCGGCTGCGGGCGGGGACGGAGCCGCGCATCGGCCAGAAGGAGGCGGAGGCGGTTTCGGAGCCGATCGGGGATTCGCCACCGGAGCCGCTGGGTTCTTAGGTTGTGTTGGCTCTAGGGTTTGAGGGACAGGATGAGTTGTTCCAATGTTTGACGAATGTGCTGGATATCGATCGCCTGTTGGCCGTTGGCGACTTGGCGATCGCTAAATTTCCGGCGATCGGTTTGAATTTGCAGGTCGATATAGTCGTAGGTTTCCTCGATAAATAGATCGCGCTGCTGCCAGATTTGTTGCTCGACTTTTTTGGCAATTTGCGTAAATTGGCGCTCGATTTGCGCTTTGACCTCTCGTGCTGTGTCAGCTTGTTTCTTTTGTTGAGCCATGTCGCTGATTTCGAGGCCGATCGTTAGAATTCCGACGCTAGGACTGAAGCAATACAGTATCTCGTTCGATGACATTAAGCCGCAGAAAATCCAAAAACAAGGCTTGAACGACTGGAACCGGCACAGCATTCCCAATCTGCTTATAAATTGACGCATCCGATCCCATTAATTTATAAGTCTCAGGAAACCCTTGTAAACGAGCACATTCTCGCGGTGTAATTCGACGGGGTGTGTTACGTTGGACAACCCCAAGACGACTGGAATCCGAAGCTGTTAACGTTACCGAAATACCCTGCGGATCTAAAAATTTAAAAACCTCGAATGACATATTTCCACAAACCGGATCATACTTACCATCACTTACACTTAAATATCCCTTTTCAATCAAAGATGTGGTCACATGAACGAAATCTCCGTGATAGAACGTTTCAATTTGTTCTTGGCTCAACTTCTTACCATCTTGCTGGCGACCAAACTTTTTCTTTCGACGGTTTGCAATTAGCAAATTCATAAACTCTCGCTCGTCTAGCGTACACTCACCTTTAATTCCTAAATCCCAGGAATGCAACGATTGACCATTGCGATAATCAATCAAACGATAACCGTGAAGCCGTTCAAAGTCATTGCCGACAGCATTTGAGAGTTGGCGAACAAACGTAGGAGAACACTGATATTTTGGGTCGGGTGAATCTTCTAAAATATCGCCAACAACAGATTGATTATGATTTTTCTTGATAGAATCAGGATTGATCAAAGATTCCAAGGATAATTGACGAGATTCACGGTCTGAACATCGAAATTGATGCGTATCCGTAAAACCGCGATCACTATCAATTGATAGGTGAATATCGCCATCTTTTCGACCTATAATATAAAGCCGAAGTCGATTTTGTGGAATACCGAATGAGCTAGCATTAAGCAGCCTATATTGAACTGAATAGCCGAGATTTTCAAGCCTTGATTTAATAATACGAAACGTCTGTCCTGCATCATTCGATAATAAGCCTCTAACATTTTCCAAGAAGAAATATCTTGGTTTTTTGTGGCTTAAAATACGTTCTATTTCAAAAAACAGTGTTCCTCTTGTATCACTCATTCCCTGCTTCTTGCCAGCAGCAGAAAATGGCTGACAAGGAAAACCAGCAAGTAAGACATCAAAGTCTGGAATATCTATTGACTTGATCGTATGAATGTCCCCAGAGGGGACTTCACCAAAGTTAGCAGCATAGGTCTGACAAGCACCCGGTTCAATTTCAGAGCTTAAGACACAATGAGTTTTTATTCCTAATTGATTGCAAGCTTGTTCAAAACCAATTCTAATCCCGCCGGTTCCTGCGAATAAATCAGCAAATTTAAGTGTTAACACAATCTTTTATCCAACTGGCTAAAATCTCAAACTCATCTTCACAAAAGGCAACTGTACAATCACTGTTTTTACAAATTGTCGCGATTGCATTACGTCGTGCAAAGTTTCCCGCACCATCGATAATATAGGCAATTTGATATCCATCCTGGTGCATTAGGTTTTGACGATTAGTCGCTTGTCCAGCTTTTCGCTCAATGACACTATTCGTTGTCACCTGGAAGCTCAACTCGATACCAAACATCATACTATGATGCTTCACAACAATATCGAATGGCATTCCTTGACTCTTTTCATAATTACTCAGCTTCACTTTCCCATTACTGATCACTTCAAATGTTTCATCAAGTCGTTTTGAAAGTGATTGAACAACATGCTTTTGAGCTAATTGTCCTAAAGAGTTTGATGTAGCTCCACCTGTAATTCGACTAACGTGGATATATTTTTCGCGTATGTAACGTTCCAAGAGTTCCGGCTTGCCAAGAAGTGTACCGATTTCACAAACCTCTAGACCCGCATCTTCGCAGGAGCTAGAGGTCGATCCAAATAATAGGATCGCAATCATGTCTTCATGCAGCTCTGATAGTGGTAGGTCAGACATAATACCACGTCCATCCAAACCTAACCTTTGATTGCTTAAATTAGTCTGAGGTAATACTTTGAATGGATAGATATATTCATGATTTTCCCAGAAAAATTTCATAGTATATTCGTTACCATACCGCTCGAAAATATCTGAAAATGATGAATTTAATCGCTTGATTGGTTCTCCTCCATAATCAGTAAGAATGCACAAGTGTTTTAAGAAAATATTTCCAGGAAATTTCGAGGCTCTAATGATTTCAAAAATTTGAAATGGATTATCATCAGCAAGCGTCAGTATTTTTATAAATTTTTCTTGAGTTTGGAGAAGACGCGGAATAAGGCCAAGCTTTTCATTCGCTTGGATGAGATTTTGTGGCCACCAAAATACTCCCCTTGATTCTAATTCTTCGATGCTGCGTCGGTACTTTTGAAACATTTAGAATATGAAAATATTGTTTATGAGTTTACTTTAGCTCATGACAGGCCATCGACCACCTTGATGACACCTTCTACTGTGACCCTCGATCGCCTCGCCCGACATTAACTTATCCGGATTTTTCAGGAATCACTTACGCCGCGTTGCACTCGTCAGATCCTTCTGCACATTCAGCAAAATCAACAGCGGTTTCGTCTTGTCCTTCCATTAATCACCACTAAGGCTTGAGCGAGAGGATGAGACGATCGAGGTCGGCTCGGAGACGCTGAATATCGATCGCCTGTTGGCCGTTGGCGACTTGGCGATCGCTAAATTTCCGGCGATCGGTTTGAATTTGCAGGTCGATATAGTCGTAGGTTTCCTCGATAAATAGATCGCGCTGCTGCCAGATTTGTTGCTCGACTTTTTTGGCAATTTGCGTAAATTGGCGCTCGATTTGCGCTTTGACCTCTCGTGCTGTGTCAGCTTGTTTCTTTTGTTGAGCCATGTCGCTGATTTCGAGGCCGATCGTCAAAAATCCGAGTAGTGGGCCAACAAACCTTGCCGCATTGCCTAAATTTTTGGCAACTTTAATCGCACCAAACGGCTTGAATTTAAAGCCGACAAATTTACCGACGCTATAGACGCCACGATGTAGCGAGCTGCCTGCAACGTCGATCGTGCGAAGGGTTGCGCCACCCGATCGAGCCGTTCCCAAGGTGCCACGTGTTGCAAGTTTGGCGACATTGACACCGGCTGATGTACCAATTTCTTGTAACGATTGCATCTGTTGTTGCAAGCGTTGAAAATCAAAACCGGGCGGTAGTCGCGAGGCATCAAAGTCCGCGTCTGGATCGAGGATGGGCATAAAACCCGATAAGAACGGACTGCTTAAGACTTCTTGAACACCGTCACGGATGGCCTCGCTGGCGTCTTCGGTTTGACGTTGCAATTCCGTTTCAAGTTCAGTCCAAATCTCTTCAAGCTCGATTTCAACCTCCTTCTGTCGCCGTTGAAAATCAGCTTCACTTTTCATCTCTGGGAGATCGTCTGCAAAACCGCCTCCCGCTGCCCGGACTTTTTCGGTAACCTCTAACGAAATTTTCTTGACAGCTAACTGAAAACGATTGCGTCCATCGCGCAGCGCTTTCGCGGCTCGATTGAGCGCTGCATTAACAATTTCATCCTGTTGTGGTTGGCTGACAAACCACTGTTCAGCATTTTCTGCATAGCCCAGGACACGACGTATGGGGGTATCGAGTTGGGCAAGTTTATCGCGTTCTTTAACAAACCGATCGAGCGCTTGAATAAACTCCTCAAATCGGCTGAGTTTAATTAATTCGGGTTCGTCTTCATCGATGCCTTCACAGTAGTCTTTTGCATCGAAAAAGCACACCATAAAATCATCCAAACTGTGAGGATGTAGCGCCTGCATCATACTGGCGCGATAGTTCATGATTTTAGTGTCATCATTGCCTGCTTCGGCGCTGAGTTTGTTAAACACCAGCATCATTTTGTGGCTGTATTGTTTATCGTAGGCGAGTTTTTTAAAGTGGCCGATGATGCGATCGTCGAGCAGCATGTGGGTGGTGCAAAAGACGAGCAAATCGGAGCGATCGATTTCGCTGTAGGTGACGTCATCGTGGTCGGTGCGATCGGTGCCGATGCCGGGTGTGTCGAGGAGTTCGATGCCGTTCCAGGAGTAGGGTGTGGCTTTGTCGGTGGTGATGTCGGCGCCGATGTGGATGTTGCGGTTATTGGTGAGGGCGGAGATGATGGTGGATTTTCCGGCGCTGTATTGGCCGATGAAGGCGACGCGCAGGATGGTGGTTTTGCGGATGGCTTCGGATTCTTGGCGGAGGTGGTTGCGACAGGTTTGGGCTTCGGGGCGATCGCTGGATTGGAGGACGTGATCGAAGCGATCGAGGATGTTATCGAATTGGGTATAGATTTCGGTGAAGTTAGGGTTTTTTAGCATGGTTTTAGTGTTGTTTTAGTGTGGAAAGTTTAGGATTATTTGGAGAATTGAACGTCAACGCCGAGGATTTGGCTGCACTCGGTTTGGCGTTGTTTGGCTGGAAGTTGGGTAATGTTTTGGGTGAGCTGGATCTGGAGTTTTCCGGGGTTACGTTGAACGGTTTTGATGGTTCGATCGAGGCGAGTTTGATCGAGGGGTTCGCGGTTTTGGTTGCACCAGTCGTAGATTCGGAGGCTGACGCTGCGATCGAGGGTTTGGATGGGTACTTTGAGGCTGTTCGATGTTGTATTGAGGCTTGATTTTGCACTCTTAAATTCTGTAACTACAGCATCAAAATATTTATTTGCCTCATGAATCACTGAGTCAAATATTCCTTTGAAATGTTGCTTAAGATTACTGATCGATTCGTGTTCTTTTTGGCGAACTTCTGAGTGTAAAGCTTCCTCAATTTTTTTACAGGTTTCAGCTTGTCTCTGTTGCTTCTTTTTTAACTTTTGAGAACCCATCCCCAATCCTGCCCCAACAAATGTCGTTATGCCTGCGATGACACCGAGTCCACTCACGAAGCTCATAATTATTCCTGCTGCCGTAGCTAAAATTCCACCCAGCTTTGTGAAAAAATGGAAGTCAAATCCTGCATCTTTTCCCGTAAAACCACTCGCATGATCACGAGATGTTGCTTTGAAACTTTCTATAAACGCAAGATCTTGGTCAATTTCCTTTAGGATGTCCTCAAGCTTTCTCGTATAGTCCTTACTAAGAAGCTTTTTCGTTGCTTGAATCTTCTCGGAGATTCGTATTTTACACTCTACTTTTTTCCAAGCCTCTTGCTGGCTTAATGGATCTTCCTCCCAGTGATTCCGAGCAAAACTAGGGATTGCCTCAAACATCGCTTGATAGTCTGCGGCGATTTCCGTCTCAATCTGAGCAATTATATCGTTGTGTATCTGCTCAATCTTGCGAATAAATGTTGCTTTTGTTTCACGTAATGTCTGAGCCTGATCGCGACACCGATCGCGCTGCGCCGAAATCTCATCCCGATACGGCACAAGCGACACCGCTGTTTCCCCGATAATCGTCTGCGACGCGATCAACGTCCCATAATTAACGATCGCCCCCTCAACCCAATCCAAAAACGACTGAATCCGACTCGCCCGATAGAGCCGATCGCATAACTCGCGATCGTCCTCCTGTCGCGCCAACTGCGCCGCCAACAACATCACCGGCAACACCACGATCGACTCACTCGCATAATGCTCCCGCGCATACCGCAAAATCCGCTGCGTATGACCCTCGATCGCCTCGCCCGACATTAACTTATCCGGATTTTTTAGGAATAACTTACGCCGCGTTGCACTCGTCAGATCCTTCTGCACATTCAGCAAAATCAACAGCGGTTTCGTCTTATCCTTTAGCTTTTTTAAAAACTCAAACTCCGACTCCTGAATACTATCGTTCACCATCACATAACAAATCAGATCCGCCCCATCCACCGCCTTCAGCGCCTCCGCCTCATCCACCTCACCACCCACCGCCGCAATCCCCGGCGTATCCACCAGACAAATCCCATTCCCCAACTCGTACCGCTTATTTTCCCGCGTCGTCCGCTGCTGCCCCACCCCGATCCCCTCGTAACCACTACCCAACAACGTCGCAAACAGCGTACTTTTCCCCGCCTTCGTCCGCCCCATCATCGTCAGCGTAAAATGCCCGATCGAATCGCGCTTATGTCCCAAGACAGTGCGTAAATTTTCCAGATCCCGCGTGCGCGTCTGTTCGAGCTTGTCGTACAGTTCCGCCATCTGCTGCGCCGCCGCTTGTTTAACCCCCGGCTTCCCTTGCCCGACCTTCTCTAGCTCCTTCGATCGCTTGCCAAGATCCCGCGTCAGCGTCGCAAACGCCTTCGCCACCGGGTCTAATTCCTGTCGCGTCCAGTCGTAATCCTCGCGGGCGATCGTCGTGTTGCGGGCGATCGCTTTCACGATCTGCGGACTGTCGAGCAGCGCACCCGTCGGCAACTCGATCAGTGCTTCATCCCGTGCTTCCGTTGGCTCCGTCGTCTTCGGTAAATCTAGTTGTAAATGCTTCGCGAGCACGGACGCGATCGGGCTGGACTGCTGGCGTAAATTCGCGATCGCCTCCGCAGGCGTGGCGCGATCGTCCCACGCCTGATTTAGACGTTCCGTCGGCCACTGCCAAAGCAGCGTCACCAGCAAGATCATCTGACGTTGAGCCACGATCACTTGCGAATCGATCGCGCCCGCCTTAAGGCGACATTCCGTATGGCGAATCATCGTGATCGCCGCCGCTACGACCGGCTCGCGATCGGGCGGTGCGACCTGTGGGGCAAGGCGATCGAGCGGAAAACGCTTGGTTTCTGGTGTGAGCAGAACCTCTTGCAAGTCGAGGATCAGTTCGATCGGGTCGTCCGTCCTACCGCACTGTTGAACCAAATCGATCAAAATTGATCGCGACAATTGCTGCTGACTGCGATCGTGTGCCAAAAGGTGCGCCAGAACAAATAGCTCTGGAGCCGAGACAGGAGATATAGACATTGAAGAAAATTAAGCTGACCGTATAAGAACGCGGCTTGGATCGATCCGATCGTCCAAAAATCTGGACTAATCTTAAATTGAACTGCTGAAATCACCTGTGATCTCAGTCCGTTGTAGACAGCGGATATCTTCAGACCACTCCGCCTAGACTTTCTTACTTTTTAATGCGTGTCATCCATCGAACCCAAGATCGGGCGAATCACATTAACGTCTTGTTAAGAAAAGAAAACAATTTTGTCGCCAAAGAGACCCCAAGAGCCAAAAGAATTTGTTACATCTATGGCAGACTAAGCGCTGTTGCCGTGGAATGCTCCCAGCCTTGACATAATCAGAGGCTCGTCAAACCAATGCCAACGCTTGAAAAGCCTGATAGACAAAGGTTCTTTAAGCGAATATCGGCACGACCTTAGCCTAATTTACTCAACAGGCGATCGCCACCTTCAGGCGAACCATCGCAAATCGGGACTGATTATTTTATGGAGAAAATCAGCATGGATTGTCGGAACGTTCAATTTTGCGATCGCGCTTCTGCGGTCGATTTTCAGCAGCTCAAGGCTTTGTTTGAGTGTTCGGCTTTTTGGGCAGCAGAACGCAGCATCGACGATATGCGAATCGCAGTCGAGCATAGCAATCCGGTCATCACCGCCTGGGATAACGATCGACTGATTGGCTTTACGCGAGCAACGTCCGACGGTATTTTTCGCGCCACAATTTGGGATGTGGTGATCCATTGCGACTATCAAGGCTTGGGTCTCGGTCGCAAGCTGGTTGAGACGCTGCTCGGTCACCCCATCATGAACCGGGTTGAGCGCGTGTACCTGATGACGACCAATCAGCAGAAATTTTACGAGCGGATCGGCTTCGTGGAAAATTCGACGACGACGATGCTGCTGGAACAATCACCGATCGATACGATCAGCGTCACATCGATCGCGGGCGATCGCGGCCTCACCGCCGTCGCTGCCGACCACTAACCCCTAAGGCTCGATTCCGATCCGCCGACGCTGACGACCAAACGACTACGACACCGATCGCGGCAGCCAAAACCGCAAGCGTGACAGCGTCGGCGAATCGGGATCGAGCAACACCGGTAAATCAAGGCCGCCACCCATCAGCTCGATCAAAAGTTGATTGAGGGTGAGCCGCAAACTGGGTGAAAGGGCGAATGACGGTAGGGTTTGTTTGATCGCGCTAAATTCTGTCGCGGTGTGGCATTCCAAGAAGTCGATCGGATCGCTAAAATCCTCGAACGTCAGGGCAGAATCCAATAAAAACTCAACGGTGTCAGCCTGGGTTTTACAGGTGAGCCGAACACTCGCCTCGCGACTGCGGCCCAGGTCGATCGCCAACTCCAGCAGGTCAATCACGATCGACACCATCAAATCCTTATCCGCCGCGATCGCCACATCCGGATCGTCGATTTCCAACTTAAAACTAACGCTAAAGTTCGCAGCTTCTAGCTCGATCGGCTCACGGACGCAGCGCGATAGCTGATGCAGCATCAGCGGCTGAATTTTTGGCGGGCGTCGTCCGGCCTCAATCCGTGAGACGAGCAGCAACGAATCGAGCATATGCACGAGTTTCAGCGCGGCTTTATTCGCCTCTTGAATAAAGTCATGCTCCTCTTCCACATCTTCGCAGAGGTCTTCGAGCACGAGCTGATGACTGCCGATGATGCCGCTGAGGGGCGATCGCAGCTCGTGGGAAATCCGAGCGAGGAAGTGGGATTTAAACTGTGCCTCCCGCTGGGCGAGGAGGTAATTTTGCCGTAATTCGTGATTTTCGGCGATCGTGGCTGCGATCTGCTGGCGGAGGACGGGATCGTCGATGCTATCAAGGTCGATCGCGTTGCGGTTAACGGACATAGTGATGCTGGTTGGGTCGGACTCGGAGATCGCGGTCAAGCCCTACCGTGTTGATCGCAAAGTTCGATTGGGCTAGGGGCTGTCATCAATTAAATTTGTAGCCTTGATTCAGCAAGGGTTTCAGCCCCTTTTGTTTTTTGTTGGGTCGGGCGTTCAACAGCTTACCCCGTAAGGGGTCTGGTGCTAATTGATGACACGCCCTACGGCAATCAGGCAGGCTAGAAGCCTGTGCTACGAGCATCCCAACCCAATCGAGCTTTGCTACACATCGTTAGAGCTGGCGTTCGAGCATGGCTTGGAAGTCATCATAGGGTTTGGCTCCGACCATCGTCTCGACCAATTCACCATCTTTAAAAAACATCACCGCCGGGATGCTTTTAATGCCGAACCGTTTGGCAACGGGTTTATTCGCATCGAGATCGAGCTTCAGGACTTTGGCGCGATCGGCGTACTCGTCGGCCAACCGGTCAATTAGCGGCGCGATCACTTTGCACGGGCCACACCAGGTGGCGGTACAGTCCACGACGAGGATCGATTCTGAGGTTAGCAGCGAGTCGAACTCCGCTTCGTCTTGAATAAAGGCGGCTGTTCCCATGTTGTTAAACCTCTTGTTTTTATCTTTAGTTCTATTTAACGATTATCCCGTATGGCCTTCGCCCAACGCTGGACTCGTCGCTAAACTTATCGCGGTTAAGCCTGATTAATACAACTCCCAGCGCCGATCGGCTTGATATTTGACGATAATCGGTCGCGCTAGGCGATTGACCTCGACCGTTTGCCCTTGGACATCCTTCGGTAGGACAAACATGGCGGGCAGTGCCGCCGCATTTAAAAAGCGCGTCGGTACATCGATCGCCAAACTTGCCGGGTCGATCGCCCGATCGCTCGCTAGCACAAACCCCCAGGGGCCAAAACTAGGCACATTTACGGTATACGGAGCGGTCATAAATCCGGCAGCGTTCAGCGTCGTTTCGACACAGGCAAAGGCTCGCGGCGCAAAAAATGGGCTGGAGGCTTGGGTGACAAACACACCGTTTGGGGTTAGGCGCGATCGCAGGCGTTGATAAAACCCTTCGGAGTAGAGCTTGGCGATGACGTTGCGATCGGGGTCGGGAAAATCGGCGATGATCGCGTCGAATTGTTCGTTGAGCTTGGGCGCGATCGAAAAGGCGTCGCCGTAGCGGATCTCGACGCGCGGATCATCGAAGGCTTGACCGTGCAGTTTCGCTAACAGCGGATAGCGCCGCGCCAGTTGGACGATCGCCGGGTCGAGTTCGAGCAACAAGACGCGATCCACCGACGGCCATTTCAGAATTTCCCGCAGCGCCAAACCGTCCCCCGCTCCCATCAACAGCACGCGCTTGGGGTTGCCCGCCAGGTTTGCCACAGCGGCTAAGGCCGGATGGATCAACGCTTCGTGATAGCGGTATTCGTCGATCGTCGAAAATTGCAGCTCGCCATCAATATAGAGCCGCGCATCCTGGCTACCGCGAGTCAGGATGATGCGCTGATACGGCGTTTGGATGCGAGAGACGATCGGCGCGTTGTACAGCGTATTTTCGAGGGTATTGCCCAGCGGCACGCTCAACGGCGCGATCGCCCACAGAGCCGCCGTAATGACGAACCCCCACCAGCGCCAGCGCCGCATCGAGGGGAACGACTGCCCGACCACAATGACCATCAGCGCCGGGAGCGATCCCAGCATCGCGGCGGTGGGAAACATGCCAAACACTGGCAGCAACAGTACGGGGAAGGCGATCGAACCAAATAATGCGCCGACATAATCCAGCGCCAAAATTCGCGCCAGGGAATCCTTAAGGCCGCGATCGCGTTCGATAATTCGCGTCAACAGCGGCACTTCCAACCCGGCCAATGTCCCCAGGATCAGCGTCACCAAAATCAGCCCCAGCCACAGGGATTGATCGAGCACGAATAGGGCAAACAAGCCGAGGGGAAGCAGGGCGCTGAGGGGGGCGATCGCCAGTTCGACCTGGATAAATCGTGTCAGCAGGTGAGCTGATCGGGCGGTTTCGGCGGAGGCTGAGGTTTTCGGATTGCCGGGATTATTGGGATTATTTGAATCGATCGATGGCTCGTCATCACTCAGAATGAACTGACTCAGGTAGGAGCCGAGTCCCATCGCCGCCAGAAAGCCACCCACCGCCACGCCATAGGACAGCGCTTGATTGCCGACCAAATAGCTGGCCAGCGTTCCCAGCAGCAGCTCGATCGCCAAACCGCAAGCCGACGACACCGCCGCCGCAATTAGCAAAACATTGCACTGACGCCCACTCAGGAGCGGAGCGGGGCGGGGTTCGATCGGCGGATCGGAATCGTCGAGCGGGGCGATCGCGCGGTACGGAGTGGAGGGGGAATCGTTCGGCGTCAAGGGTTTGAGGGCTGCTAGGGGATCGGCGATCGGGCAGGCAAAGAACGGCTGGCTTTGGGAGGGTTAGAGAATTAATACCGCTTACACAACGATTTCAGCCTTACCGAAAGACGAAAATGGGAAGGCTGAGCGGAGTCGAAGCCTGGGACTGGTGCTACACGCGATCGCGCCTCAACTCTGAATCAAGGATTGATCGATGGCTGGCTGAATTGGTGCAAGCGTGGTGTTGACCCTATTTCCCACCAGCTCCGGGGCCACCACCGCGAAATGTGCCGTATTCCGTGCGGGTGGGGCTGTAGAGCCAGAGGCCACGGGAATAGTAGCCGGAGGTGGTTGTGCCGTAGCGCGGGCGATAGGTCGAGTCGGACTGACGCAGGCTAAGAGCGGATTTTTGTGAGTAGCCCAACCAAATCGCCCAGATAGCAATTCCAAGGGTTGTAGCGGTCAGGAGTCGGGCAAACCAAGGCATCATAATTGCAAGCTGGGCTAAAAAATATCGAAGGACAAACGGGGCAGGTGTGCGGGAATCGTCGAACGATTCGTTAGGAAAAACCCACACCGGGATTTTCGCTCAAGTCGTCGTCATCGTTGGGCGGGTCTTGGGGCGAATCTTGAAGCAAATCGTCAGTTCGTGAGGACTTGAGATCATCGTCGAGATCGTCAAGAATTTCGATCGCCACATTATCGATATCCGTGACTTCGACGCGACCCGACGTTTTCGCGCCATCAAACACCGTGATTGTGGTGCGATCGACCGGCGCATCGGGCATCACCTCCACATAAAACCCGTACGACCCTTTTTTTAACAGACGAAAATAGGCATTCAGCTCACTTTTTTTGACATCTTCCCCAGCTATACGGGGTATCACGGTGTAGGTATGCCGATAGAGATCGTCGCCGTCGGCATTGCGAATCCAGAGTTTGGGGCTGAGGGTCAGTTGTGTCGTTTCATCCGAAATGATTTCGAGCCGCAGATGCACCAAACTCAGCGATCCGCCCAGGGTTCCCCGCGCCCCCACATCACTATCCGGGATCGTCTTAAAAATGGCTCTGCGACCACAGCCCGACTGGATCAGACTGCCCGAAATCCAGGTCAAGACAGCCGTCACAATCCAGCCCCACAGCAGCGGAGTTTGATAAACGACACCCGTGCTGGCCTTGACCTCGATCGGAACAGGATTCGTAATCTCCTGGCCGCTGCTGGTCGTATAGTCCAAAACCGACACCGCTAGGGTGAGCGTCTCGCTGGTTTGCGCTTTGATATCCAGGCCCGCATCGAGATCCTGTTCTGACCAGGTTCCCGACTCGCCGTCTTCGTTCCACGTCCCGGATTCAGACCAGGCTTCTTTCATCGCAGACGTGACAATGTTGCCCTGGCTATCGAGCAAAATTAGCTCATAGGTGACCCAGTGATTGGCAGGGATCTTCGCCTCTGCTTTGATGCGCGTCGCGCCGATCGCACTGGGCTTTAAGGTCAGGGAACCGACTTCGACATAGTCTTCGGCATCTGGCTCGACGGCTACGGTCTTGCGGATTTGCGTTTGACCCATGAACCAGGAGGCCACGAGAGCGAGGCTAATTAAGCCGAAGGTAAACCAGCGTAGAAAAATAGCTGGCTCGATAAATTTGCGGGTGCTGTAGGTTTTTGTGGCACTCATGATCGCAGCGATCGACAGGTTAAATCAGGCGTAACAGGTTCGATATTGCAATCAGAATCGAAGTCGAGCCGATCTCAATTTCAGGCTGAACCGTTACTGATGCCATCATAGCCAACCGATTTCGGTTGCCTGATGAAGCGGTTTCTGAGGACGATGCGTTTATGTTTCCTGATCAAACGTCGCCGAACGCCACGCGGCATAACTCGCGGAACCGATCGCCCCGTTCCTCGAAGCTATTGAACTGATCAAAGCTGGCACAGGCGGGCGACAGCAACACCGTTTTCGCCTCCAGCTCGATCGCCAATTCCGCCGATCGCGGCACGGCGCGTTCCAGCGTTTCGACGCACTCATAACGACCGTAGCCCACGTCCGTTAAGCGTTGGGCAAAGGCATCGCTGGCCGCGCCGATCAGCAACACGTAAGCCGCTCGATCGGCGATCGCATCCATCCAGGCCGCGTCGTTGCCCTCTTTAATCGATCCGCCCGCGATCAAAATGGCGGGAGCTTCTACCGACGTTAGCCCGACCTCTGCTGCGTCGTAATTCGTCGCCTTGCTGTCGTTGACGAACCGCACGCCGCGCCACGAGCCGATCGTCTCCAGCCGATGCGCCACACCGGGGAAATCCGCCACCGCCGCCGCGATCGCCTCGGGTTCAAGCTGGGCGATCCGTGCCGCCGCGATCGCGAGCAGTAAATTTTGCTGGTTGTGCGCTCCGGGCATATCTAGCGCCGCGACTTCAACGATTTTGACGCCCTCAACGTAGACCCAGCCGGAATCGATATAGGCGTAGGGAGTGATGCCGTCTAATGCGTCTTTGCCGTGTACCGAAGTCCAGTAGGCATCGCGATCCCACTCTTCGCGGTGGGCGTACAGTGCCGGATCGTCGCCATTCAAAACCCGGTATTTCGATCGCGTCAACAGTGACGCTTTGATCGCGTAGTAGTTGTCGAGGGTGTAGTGACGATTGAGGTGGTCGGGGGTGAAGGTTGTCCAAATGCCGATCGTGGGCGCGAGTTCGATCGAGGATTCGATCTGATAGCTGCTGAGTTCGGCGATCGTCCAGTCGATTTGACGATCGGGTGGATTATCGGGCGGATTATCGGGATTGTTCGCCAAAGCCAGCTCGCAGGCCGCAAAACCGATATTGCCGCAGGCGGGAGCGTTGAGGCCGCACCGCTGAAAAATGGCGGCAGTGAGGGCGGTGGTGGTGGTTTTACCGTTCGTGCCGGTGATGCCGACCCAGGGGCGATCACCGAGGGTTTGCCATGCTAGCTCCATCTCGCCCAGGGTTTCGACGCCGCGCGATCGGGCGGCTTCCAGGACGGGCAAATCCCAGGGAACGCCGGGACTGACAATCAGTTTTTTGGTCTCGGGAAAGGCATCTAGCGTAAAACCAGTATCGAGATGTACGGTGATGCCCTCCGCTTCGAGGGTGTGTCGCTGCGCTTCGAGCCGATCGCCCGTTCCCCGATCGCTCAGTCCGACCGTATAACCGCGTTGAACAAGCAGGCGAGCGGCGGCAATGCCAGATTTTCCGAGGCCGATAACGTGAGCGTGAGTCATGGCAAATCGTGTCAAACAGGATGCTGAACGGAAAGGTGGACGAGGGCGGGAAATCGCGAAACGCGATCGAAAGCCTACCCATCATAAAATGAGGGCGTGTTTACCTCATGAGTTGCTGCCGTTGCGCGGTTACTACCTCACAAATTTAGAGTTTGGGGCGAAGGTACACGACCCGTTTGACTCGACATTCTCTTTAGATTAGGACTGGTTGTACGTCCGTATGGCGACCCTCCCACCGCTACGCCAACAAGAACTTGAACGCCTGGTCGCGAAATTTGATCTCGATCCGGTGGCGGCTCGGCTAGATTGGGCGCTGCTGGATCTGGCGTTAACCCATTCCAGCGCGTCCGCGACGGAAAATTACGAACAGCTCGAATTTGTCGGTGATGCGGTGGTGCGGCTGGCGGCGGCGCGGTTCCTGTGGGAAAACTACGCCGATCGTCCC
This sequence comes from uncultured Geitlerinema sp., assembly GCA_964518905.1. GTDB lineage: Bacteria > Cyanobacteriota > Cyanobacteriia > Cyanobacteriales > Geitlerinemataceae > RDYZ01. The sequence goes on from CAZFJL010000006.1 coordinate 53,477, forward strand.
GTTGGTGAATTTGCGGCGATTCGATCGATCCTGGTGAGCGATCGCGTTTTGGCGGAAATCGCCGATAGCTATAACCTGCAACGCTATCTCCGGGTACGCGGCGGCACGCGCAACGATCGCACCGCCACCGCGCCGTTATTGGCCGATGCGATGGAAGCGACGATCGCGGCGCTGTATTTGCCGACGAGCGATCTCGGCGTAGTGCGATCGTGGCTTGACCCGCAGTTCGCGCCGCGAACAGAGGCGATCCTGAGCGATCCGGCGCGTCAGAACTACAAGGCGGCACTACAGGAATGGACGCAGGGTCATTTGAAATGTTTGCCGGTGTATGAGGTCGAGGAGGCGAATCTGGAGCATGGCAGTGAGGAGCGTTTTTCGGCGCGGATTTTGGTGAATGGTGAAGCGTGGGGTGAGGGGAAAGGGCGATCGCGCAAGTTGGCGCAGCAGGCAGCGGCGCGGGTGGCGTTTCAGCAATACTGCCAAGCACCCTGATGGTTGGGGCAGGGCAAACGCATACTCCAGAACTTTGGTAGAAAAGCAGGTAACTTGAAGCCTGAGCTTGTCGAAGGCTGGCGATTTTTGCAGGAAGTGGCCGCACTTCGACAGGCTCAGTGCTCGCATCTCGACTTGATTTTCTACAAAAAATGAGTATGCGTTTGCCCTGATGGTTCGGGCGATCGTTGCTGGGTTTTGAGAAGTCGGACTTTTTGAGTGGACAACTATTTTGAGTTAAGACTTTGCAAGGCGTGAGCTTGAAGCGGAATTGAGAGCAAACATCACCAAATGTTTCGGAAAACAGATCGTCAACTACTGATGTAACTACATTGGGAGCAGCGAGCCGTCGCGAATGATGGCTTGTCCATTCTCCAATTCTTCCCAATGTCTTCATCCTTGATTCGGTACAGCTCATGGAACTCACCAGCATCGTCCTCAGCCAGGAATTTGAAGGGCAGTTTTACGACTTTGGCATTGCCACCACCGCTGCGGACAGCTTTTTCTATCGCGACTTGAATGCTGCCCAAGCCGCAGAACTCAGCAGTTCCAGCGGCCTTGATGTCATCGTCCTGCTCGCCGGAGACGACGCCGCTACCGATGACAGCAGCAGCCGGATTTATTTCGGCAACACGGGCAACGACACGATCGACGGCGCGGACGGCAACGACACGATCGCCGCTGGGCAAGGCAACGACTCGGTCATCGGCGGCAACGGCGACGATGTCCTAGCCGGGAACCTCGGCAGCGATACGATTAGCGGCGGGCTCGGTAACGATGTGGTCTTTGGCGGCCAGGGCAACGACGCGATCGACGGCGGTAGCGGCAGCGATCTGCTCTCGGGCGATCTCGGAGATGACACCTTGACCGGTGGTAGTGGGTTTGATGTGTTGACCGGCGGTGACGGTCGCGATCGCTTCGTGCTGGAAGTGGGCAACAATCTCGACACGATCACCGACTTCATTAGCGGCGTAGACATTCTGCAATTACCCGCTGGCGTCAGCTTTGGCGATCTGACCTTCTCGACCACAAGCGGCAATACCCTGATTCAAACCACCTCGGGAGAATCGATCGCCCTGCTGCAAGGCATCGCTCCCGCGACGATCAGCGCCGCCAATTTCGTCACGGCGGGCGAAGCCGCACCGACGGCCACAACCCTGGATGCCTTTGAAGCGGAAGTGCTCGCCCTCACCAATCAATTCCGGCAGTCCAACGGCGTCGGCACACTCGCCGCCAACGCCAACCTTTCGCAAGCCGCCGAAACCCACAGCCAAAACATGGCCGATCTCGACTTTTTTAGTCACAACGGCCAAGACGGATCGAGTTCGAGCGATCGGGCGATCGCGGCGGGCTACGATTCCAGCTTCGTCGGCGAAAATATCAGCGCCGGTTACAGCACCCCCGCGAGCGTCGTTCAGGGCTGGATCGACAGCCCCGGCCATCGCGCCAACCTGCTCAATGCCAGCTATACCAAACTCGGTGTCGGCTACGTTTTCCTTGCTGAGGATACGGGCAGCGAAAATTGGAACCATTATTGGACGCAGGTTTTCGGCTAGGTCGATCACGCGGTGATTCATCCTGGGGAAATATTGCGAATCTCATGCTTGATGCGAATTCGCGATCGGTAATTTGTCCGGCGACCATTGCGGTTCCAGCGATCCAACCTGTTAAGCTGATAGCGGCAAAATGATACCGCACGTGATCGTCGAGATCATTCCTGATCGTCCGCGTTTGCGTTACGATCGCCGCAATCTCGATCGCCCCAAGGATGAAAGCAGCTATGGATTGGCACGCGGAAGACGCTCGCGCGTTAGGCGAACTAGACCGTGAACTGAGCGATCTAGACCGATCGCCCTCGGAGTACTACATCGTTCGCCAAGTAATTTTTGAAACCGCCGATCTCGAATACGGTTCGCTGATCCAGTTTTCCGAGAATGCCTTGCAATCGGGAGCTGCCGCCCTGGCGGCGCGGACGACGATCGTCACCGATATGCCGATGGTTCAGGTCGGCATCGCGCCCAAACTTCAGCGCACCTTTTCCAACCCGGTCTACTGCGGCATCGAAGCCCTGACCCGACCGCAGCGCCAAAAAACCCAAGCCGCCTGGGGCGTCGAAACCTTAGCGCGTCGTTACCCCGAAGCGATTTTTGTCCTGGGGCAATCGAGCAGCGCCCTCGCGAGCCTAATCGAGACGATCGAAAACGAAGATGTGAACCCAGCCCTGGTGATCGCCACGCCGTCGGGTTTTATGGGCGGCGATGTACTCAAAGAGCGGCTGAACGATGCCCGCGTGCCACACATTCGCAGCGCAGGCCGCAAGGGATCGGCGATCGTTGCGGTCGCCATTTTCAATGCTCTGCTGGATCTCGCATGGCAAGCCTACGCCCACGGCGAAAATCCGCTGGATGAAAGTGCGCTGGATTTGCGCTAAGTCCTCAGATAGTAAAGTCCGCAGATAGTAAAGTCCGCAGATAGTAAAGTCCGCAGACAAAACCGAAGCTTGTACAATTGGTACGCGCGAATTGGGGTAGAAGCCCCGATCGTTCCGGCTGATTTGTCGGAATGGTGCGATCGCGCTGTTGTCATAATCTTTTGAGTCGGAGCCGCAAACCATGGCGATCGCCGTTGGTGTCATTCAAGCGCTGGGATTTCCCGGCACCCTCGCCGCAGCAGATGCAATGGTGAAACGCGGGCGCGTCACGCTCGTCTTTTTCGACAAGGCAGAGCGATCGGAATTCATGGTCGTCATTCGCGGGCCGGTTTCGGAAGTGAAAACCGCGATGGAAGCCGGGATCGAGGCGGTGGAAAATACCTACGGCGCTGTTTTGCGTCAACACTATACAATTCCCAATCCGCCGGAGAATGTGGTGTCCGTCTTGCCCCTCGGGTTCACGCCGGAAAGCGAACCATTTCGCGTGATGCCCGGTTAGGTCGAGATCTCAACTTAGTTTGTATCGCAGTATTGCGATCAAAGTTTGGCGTTTTTGGTATTTACGTTTACTTCGATCGCATGTCTATATCATCTCAACTTTAAAAACTTAACCCTCAAAACAACTAGGGTTAACCTTGCTTTAACCTACCAGAAAAAAGTTAGCAAAGATGAGCTTGAAATTAACCCTCCTGTTATCGTAATGGGAATTTGATCGATAGAATAAGTCTGACCTTATAAACCGGTTCTTGTTCGAGCGATCGCGTTAATGGATCACCGTAAATGATCTCTATCACCGCCTCAAGATGAATCGTCGATCAATGATCATCCGCTTCAAACTATTTCCTGCGATACATGTTAGCCACTGACGCCAATGTGACCCCGACGTCCTCCGATTTGGGGCGTCCGAAGCGAGTTCTCGTCGTTGAAGATGAAGAACTCATCCGAGAAATGGTCGAACTTGCGCTCCAGGACGAGGGCTACAGCGTGACAGCCGTCGATAGCGGACGCGATGCCATCAACCGCCTCAGTGCAGAAGCCCAGGGGAGCGATCGATCCTTTGATCTCATCGTCCTCGACGTCATGCTGCCGCACATTAACGGCCTTGACCTGTGCCGCCTGCTGCGTCAACAGGGCAATCCAATTCCAATCCTGGTTCTCAGTGCCAAAGCCAGCGAAACCGATCGCGTTCTCGGTCTCGAAGTCGGCGCCGATGACTACCTTTGCAAACCCTTTGGGATGCGCGAGCTGATTGCTCGCTGTCGAGCGCTACTGCGTCGTGCAAAATCGGATCAGGATAATCCGCAGGAAGTGTTGGAATTTGAAGGCATTCAGGTTTACCCGCAACAATGCCGCGTGGTGGTACGCGGCGAGGAAGTCAATCTGGCTCCGAAGGAATTTCGACTGTTAGAGCTGTTTACCCAATCGCCGCGTCGCGTTTGGTCGCGTGAGCAGCTCCTCGATCACATTTGGGGGTTTGACTTTGTCGGAGACAGCAAAACCGTCGATGTACATATTCGTTGGCTACGCGAAAAAATTGAGATTGATCCCAGCAGTCCGAAATACATTATTACGGTGCGTGGCTTTGGCTATCGTCTTGGCTAAGGCTTGAAAGATCGGATCAAAATATACATCTCTTTACGATTAATCGCCGTTAGTCACCCCATATTCAATGCCTGTGAGCGAAGTATTTTTTCTATGTCTTGGGCTGGGACTGGGAATGGCGATCGCGGGCTGGCAGCGCGTGAAATTTGAGAGATCGCTAGAACGGCTTCAGACTCCCTTTCCCGCTGATATCAAAAATACGCAGCTCCCATCATTGTGGAAGCTGCGTCGCGGTATGTCTTGGCTGGCCGATAATAACAATCGGCTGTTGCTTGAGGTGGAATGTTGGCGAGCTGCGGTCAGCATGGCTCCGATCGGCTATCTACAGGTTGACCGTGATAATTATCTCCAGCGATCGAATGCGACGGCGCGATCGATTCTCGGGCTATCGGATCAGGTCACGGCGACCCCTCGGTTATTGCTGGAATTAGTGCGATCGTACGAACTCGATCGCCTGATCGAAAAAACACGCAAGACTCGACAGTCACAGATTCGATTTTGGACGTTCTATCCCACCAGTGCCAGCGTGACGGAAATCGAGCGCTGCCGACCGCTGGCACTGTGCGGCAGTAGCATTATTTTGCCCAACGGACATATTGGGGTGTGGCTTGAAAATCAGCAGGAAATTGCGGAGCTGAAGGAGTCTCGCGATCGCTGGGTGGCCGACCTCGCCCACGAGCTGCGAACTCCACTCACGTCGATTAAGCTGGTCGCCGAAACCCTGGAACAGCGGCTTGACGGGACGATGCTTACCTGGGCACGACGCTTGGTCGCGGAGACCGATCGCCTGATCTCCCTAGTTCAAGATTGGCTAGATCTCACCAAGTTGAATACTGATCCGGTGCTGGAACATCAGCCGTTACCGCTGGCGGATCTGATCGATGATGTTTGGGTGACCCTAGAGCCGCTCGCTCGCCGTCGGGGCATTGAGCTCGCCTTTCATCTCAATGAACGTGAGACCTTCATGATCCAGGGCAATCGCGATCGGATGTTTCGGGTCTTCCTTAACCTCATCGACAATGCGATTCAGTACAGCCCAGACCATCAATCGATCGCCATTGCGATTACCCCGATTAATCTCATCGACCCGCTAAACTCGCCCAACTCGCCCCACTCACCCAACAGTTCGCTACAAACCCCTCAACCCTCGACGATCGCGCCCACCGATGCCGACCACATCGCCATCGATATCGTTGATTCGGGATCGGGTTTTAGCGAGGAGGATCTACCCCACGTGTTTGAGCGGCTGTATCGTGGCGATCGCTCTCGTGTGCGGGTTATGGCGCGTCCCGGCGATCCCCCAGCGCGTCATACCAGCGGCAGCGGCCTCGGTTTGGCGATCGTTGAGCAGATTGTTCACGCCCATAACGGCACGGTCACGGCTCGAAATGTACCGGAGGGAACGGGGGCATGGCTACGGGTCATCTTACCGGCGTCTAAACAGGCTTGATGTATTCCCATATTCCCCTGCTACAAGTCTAGTTTTGGGCGATCGCTGCAATTCGTAGCAGTGTGATGGAGATTAGCCGCCTAGTTTCTCATCAAAAACAAAAACACCCACACTTTGAGCCGAAGTGCGGGCGTTATTGAGAAAAGAGCAACTAACAAAATGTCAGCAAAGCGGGTGGCGGGAATCGAACCCGCATCATTAGCTTGGAAGGCTAAGGTTTTACCACTAAACTACACCCGCAAGTTTTGCGTATGTATTGTCACCGAAATAGAATATAGCACAACTCAATTTTTACGCCAATTTTTGATCGCGGATTCATCAACGCATCGCCGCCTCCCATTGTCTCACCTCGCCCCTAGCGCCACTGTAACGCCAGCACAATATCGAGCTGATCGACCTCGCGTCCATTCGCTACACTCGATGCCGCCTCAAACCGCCAGCCCTCGATTAGCGTTTCGACGAACGGCTCGAATTGGGGGAGTTCACGATCGCGATCGGGTTCCAGGATGCGAACAAGGCTGGGTCTGCCGTTGGGGTCGATCGATAGCTCGACGTGGAGTGCGATCGCGAACGGGATCGCCAGATCGTCGGGCAACAGCGCGGGGTCTGCGTTGACGGGAAGATCGATATTGGCGGCGGGTGCGGTGAGTTGCGCGGGGTTGCGATCGGGGTCGGTGTTGACGCTGGCGATCGGGGTGAGGCGCACGATTAAGCCGAGGCGATCGTCTCCGGTGCTGGTGTTCGTATCCTCGCCGTTACCGGTGGGCGAGTCGGAACTAGGGTCAGAATCATTGCCCTGCGGATCATTTCCTGTTGGGCTACCGTCAGCGTTATCACTGGAGCTTTCACCTAAATCGCCCGTCGGATTTTCGCTTTGACGGTCTTGATCCTCTGGAGCATTCTGATCGTCGTTGTCACTATTATTTGGTGGTGTTGCAATCGGTGTTGGTGTTGCAATCGGTGGTGGTGTCGCAATCGGTGGTGGTGTTGAAATCGGTGTTGGGCTTTGTGTGGATCTTGGGACTGGAGGTGATGGGTTTGGATTGGAGGACGGGACAAGATTTGGATCAGTTCGATCGATTTGATCCGCAGCGTCACTCGTGGCGATCGTGTTGTTCGTTTCGATCGATGGTGATGGTACGGCTTGAGGTGCGGCTTGAGGTGCGGCTTGTGTCGCTGTTTGGGGCACGGTGGCCGGGGCGTTAGACGCTGCGTTTGTACCGGCTTGGCCTCCAGTATCGCGATCGGGCAAGGCGATCACCCCAATTTCGATCGCGCCCAGTCCTGCGCCATCTCCCTGATCCACCGAAGCGCGACGGGCTTCACTCGATCGATAGGATACGGCCAGCACGATCGTTAGAATCACGCCATGCACGGCGATCGAGCCGATCGCCAAACGCGACCATAACCCCGACGGATCGCGCCTGATCCGGCTGCCGCTGCGGACGCGCCCGAGTTTAGGCGTAATGGCGGTTGCGGCTGGGAGGGGAGTTAAGTCGGGATTACTGAAAAGTGACGATCGATCAGGCTCTGACATGGGATTGAGCAAGCATTCATGAATTCGAGCATCCGTCTAATCCAAACAGCGGGTTGTTCGCGCTGGCATTACGATCGCGCGGCGACCAGTTGATCGAGTTCGCGCTGCATGACCGATCGCACATGATCACAACATTTTTCGACGTATTGCCGATCGCGTGCCGCCTCTCGTCCCGATCGCTCAAAGACGATCGGCTCACAGATGCGCGTTTGAATCGACACCGGCAGCGGCAGATTTGGCCAGGGGCCGATCGATAATCCCCAGGGCAAACCGAGATAAACCGGGTACACCTCCGGGTCAAGATCGAGGTTTCCCGGCCACTTCATCCAGCCGCGATCGTGCAGTTGTTTCGCCAGCGGATAGAGATCGTCCAAGATGATCAGCGTCTCGTGTGCGCCGTTGGAAATCACCGGCACGATCGGCACATTGCAGCGCAACGCCAGCTTAATAAACCCGACTCGTCCGGCAAATTCGATCTGATGACGCTGGCGATGGGGACGAAACACATCCTGAGCGCCGCCGGGATAGACCAAAACGCTCGCGCCACTGTTTAGCGCGGCGATGCCCATTTTCGGGTGTGCCTGAAGTGCGCCAAACTGAGCCGCTGCACGCGAGAGGGTGGTGGATTGATACCACAGATTGCGATGGGACAGGCCATACATCGGGCGCGTCAGACCCTCACGGCGAAACCAGTCGTACATCGTCATGTACATATCCGGCGCGGCCAGTCCGCCATTGTGCGATCCCACAAACAACGCCCCCGATCGCGGCACATGTTCCCAGCCGCTGGTTTGCACCCGAAAGTAATGATCGTAGAGCCAACGCCAAATCGGCATCCAGCGGGCGATTTCGGTCGGGTCGCGATCGTCGAGCGACCAGCCGTATTCCTCCGGTTTGCGAGGATCGTGAGGTATCGATGGGGGCATGGCGATCGCGGCGGATAACGAAGGAGAACAGGAAACGCGCAAACACGGTTTAGCGTACAAACATTTGTAAACATTAGTGTAATGCGGTTCTGTGTTGGCGACGGTTATGCCTCGGCTTGACGAGCACTTTGTAAAAATTGTCCCCACTTGGCGGCGAGTTCGAGATCGGTGAACGGGAGGCGAACGGGTTCGTCAGCGGTGCGATCGAGCTGTAAAACGAAGCGCTTACCTTTGGGCAGGTCGGCCAAATCGCGATCGAGGTCAACCCGGCGATCGTCCACGAGCAGGTACAAATCGCTGATATCCGCCAGATCGAACTGGCCATATTCAAGAATGCCGCGACGTCGCGAAACGCCCCAAGTCAAGGTCGAATCTTTCATACCTAGCACGGACAACACATCATATTTGGCGCGATCGAACTGCCGTTCCCACGCCTGAAAAACCGACACTTTTTGATACTCATTCCACCCCGCCCAGGCCAAGCCAAAAAACAGCACCAGCAATGGCAACCACATCAAACCGCGTTCCATAATCCTCGTTCGCCCCTTATGCGTAAATCCTAGGTTTCAGTAAATATCAATCGTAAATCTCAGCTTAGAAGGTATCTCAACGAACGTACTGATTCTCAGGCGAACGGGGAAAAAACCGTAACGCGAATCCGTTTCGAGTCGGGCGCGAATACTAGACAATAGAAATACCCGCCTCGTCACTCTCTGCAATTTTGCCCCTGTTGCTGTGCCTGCATCTCCTCACTATCAGAGCCGCCTGTTTAACTTTGTGACCGATCGCGCCCTGCGGTGGAGCGATCGCGCTGTGCAGGCGTTGCGACACGCACAGATTGCAGCAACCACGGTGGCGCGTAGCGTGCTGTTGCCGCTCTGGGCGATCGCCGAAAATCTGGGCATTCACCCGCCGCAACTCCCCGGCTTTGGCCGTTCGGTTACCGATCGATCCGTCTTCGCGCCCGGTGCGGACGATGAGCAGAACAGTGATCGCGGTCATGATCATCAGGCTCTCGACGCTGATGCACCGATTCGCGCGACGCTGACGATGCTCGAAGCCGTGGGCTGGCCGACGGTGGATCGACTCGATCGCGAGGCGCTCCAACCCGCAGATCCCGATCACCAATCGCCAATCCGTTGGTTCGATCGCTCCGAATTGTCCAATCCGCCCGAACCGCCCGAACCGCTGGCGATCCAACTTAGCGAACGGGAATTACGCGCGATCGCTCCCCACGGTAAACCGACCCACACATCACCGATTCGCGGTCTAGCCAGCGAACTCGGGCGTCACGATTTGGTTTTGATTTCCGCTAACAATGAAGTCGTCGCGCATTTGGGGGTATTCCCGCAACAAATCCTCGATCGCGACGTTCGGATTTTGCTAAACCAGCTCGCCCCGGCTTCGTTGCCGCCGACCCGATCGGGTTTAGCTGCTCTTCCCCCGGCCATCGGTCAGCTCGTTCAACCGTTACTCACGCGACTCGATACGGGGCTGGCGCTTTTCGAGACGCGATCGCTGCCCCCCTCCGGCTTTGCGATCGCGCAACCCTTCGATCTCCACCACGAATTCGCCGAAACCGCCCTAGAAATGGCGATCGAGACACCGCTAGAACAGCTACAAACATCGCCCGCGTCTAACCTCAAAGCGCTGGAATTCTCTCTAACAGCATCGATCCAGTCTTTGACGCGATCGCTTCTGCCCACTCCGATCGCCTCGCCTCCAGCATCCCCAAGCTTCTCTCCAATCTTAGATCCATCGAATCAACACTCCTTTGATCTACATCGCGATCTAGGTCGAGATCTAGACCTAAATTCGTCGTTGCTGTCTCCGTTGCGATCGCTCAATTCCTGGGCGATCGCCTTGCGTCCCCCCGCGAGTGTCACGTCTGCGGATCACGATCGCGTCTCGCACACGACGATCGACGGATCGCAATGGTCGATCGATCCCGCCGATCCCTGGTGGCGTAACGCGATCGATCTGGCTCGCGCGGCGATCGTTTCGACCGTGAGCGCGATCGTGCCGGTCAAATCACCACAGCCTGACGCTGACGCGGCGAGTCATCCGCCCGATCTCGCTGACATGATGACTTACATAAATCACGGTGATCGACCTTTAAAATCCAAAACCGCGAATCGTTTACGCGATTGGCTCGGCGATCGCGATGACCGTTCGGATGTCAGCCTAAATCCCGAACCGCCGCGCGATCGCGTCACCGCTCCGATCACGACAAGCGCCCACGACGCCCAACTCAAAACCAATCACGCAGCACCAGAGACAGCCGCAAAATCCACCACAAAAGCGATCGCCAAGCCTTCGACGTCCGCTAACGTCACCACCCGATCGCAGCCACAAACCACAGCCAGCGGTCTCGATTTTGACCCCGACTGGATCGAGGCGGAGGTGAAGCAGAGCCGGTATGTGATGCATCCCCTGGAGCGGGTGTTGCGCTGGCTCGATCGCGCGATGGTGGCGATCGAGGGCTGGATTGAACGGGCGATCGAGGCCGTTGCTCAGTGGTGGTCACGGCGACGAGCATCGTGATGGCTGGGGATCGAATCATGTTGAACGCGTCGGACATGCCGATCGTAGCGGCACTGCGCGAGCTAGCCGATCGACCCCAAGCGCGGTTTTATTTGCCCGGTCATAAGGGCGGCCACGGAGCGCCCGAGGCGTTGCGTCAGTGGTGGGGTGAGGCGCTATGGCGGGCGGATCTGCCGGAATTGCCCGATTTTGATAATTTATTTGCCCCCGAAGCGGCGATCGCGGCGGCTCAAACTCTAGCCGCGCAAGCCTTCGGAGCCGATCGCACTTGGTTTCTCTGCAATGGCTCAACGGCGGGCGTGATTGCGGCGCTGTCGGCGGTGTGCCGTCCCGGCGATCGGGTGTTGCTACCGCGTAACGCCCACCGATCGGCGATCGCGGGGTTGATTCACTGCGGCGCGATGCCCGTGATCGCTGCGCCGGACTACGATCGCGCCTGGGATCTCGATCGCGGCCTCACGCCCGAGACCGTCGCCCTGGCGATCGAGCGTTACCCCGATCTCGCCGCCATTTTTCTCGTCTCGCCCAACTATTACGGCCAAAGCTGCGATCTCGCCGCGATCGTCGCGATCGCCCAGCAATATCGCGCGACCTCAAATCGCCCGATCCCCGTCATCGTCGATGCGGCCCACGGCTCACACTTCGCCTTTCACCCGGACTTCCCCGCCTCAGCTCTGACCAGCGGGGCGGATCTCGTAATCGAATCCACCCATAAAACCCTAGGGGCGCTGTCTCAGGCGGCAATGCTGCACATTCAGGGCGATCGCGTCGATCCCGATCGCGTCGATCGCGCCCTAGCCTGCGTGCAATCGACCAGCCCGAATGCGCTGTTGCTGGCGTCGCTAGATGCGGCACGGCAACAGATGGCGATGCATGGCCGATCGCTACTGGATCGCACGCTAGCGCTGGCCGATCGGTTTCGGTCGGGTTTACGCGATCGCGGCTGGGTCGTGTTGGGCGATCGCGGCATGGCGGATCGATTTGATCGCACCCGGATCACCGTTCGCACCGCCGATGTGGGCATCAGCGGTTATGACGCGGATGAATTTCTCTACGCGCGAGATGTCGCCGCCGAACTCCCGACCGATCACCATCTCACCTTCGTTGTGACGATCGGCAACACCGACACCGATATCGATCGCGCCTTGGCCGCATTTCGCGACCTCGAAGCCCTGCGATCGCCCGTCGATCCCAACCCATCGCCAAAAACGGCCATCACCATCCCCACTCAGTCACCGCCCCAATTAACCGAACCCGCGATCCGCCCGCGTGACGCTTTCTTTCAGCCCAGCGAGACGATCACCCTCGCCGATAGCCGCGATCGCCTCAGTACCGACACCCTTTGCCCCTACCCGCCCGGAATTCCGCTGCTCATCCCCGGCGAACGCATCACCCAGACCGCGATCGACGCCCTCCTGCAAACCCTGGCCGCTGGCGGGACGGTGACGGGCTGGTCAAAGCCGGGATGGGTGAGGGTTGTACGCGATCGGTGACAATCTCACATTTTTTTCTAGTCGATCGATCCTCTCGACACATCCCCCCGCATTCAGCCCATTTCACCCCGTAAAGCATCTCAGTGATTCCGAGAATGTTCAAAAAACATTAGCCGCTTTTCTTAAACATTTGTAGACTGATACCCAGTGCGTACTGTAAAAAAAATTTACACATGAAGCGGTTACAACTTGCCGAGCGCGTTTGTCTCGGAATCCACGTCTTTTCAATGGCATTCGGTTTGGCAGGTTTGCTCCTCGTGCTTCCGAATCCAGAATTTATCGCCAGCCTGCCGCCCTTTGGGATGAAGCTATTCGGCTGGAGTATGGCGCAAGGCGGCGTCGGCTACATCATCCTCGGGGCGATCGCCGTGGCGATCCACGCTTACCGCTACCTCGGTTTGCGTCCCCTGCTCTCGTTTATGTTGCCGACCCTGGCGCTATCCCTGAGCAGCGAGCTACTCGGAACCAGTACCGGCTTCCCGTTTGGGGCGTATCACTACCTCAGCGGCCTCGGCTACAAAATTGCTGGACTCGTACCATTTACGATTCCGCTGTCCTGGTTTTACATGGGCTTCGTCTGCTATGTCCTGGCACGCGCCGCGATGGAAGCGATCACCGTCGCCCCGCGTTGGGTGCGTCAAATTGGCGCGATCGCCCTCGGCTCTATTTTGCTGACCGCCTGGGATCTCGTCCTCGATCCCGCCATGACCCAAACTCCCTACCCCTTCTGGGCGTTCGGTGAGGTCGGTGAATTTTTTGGGATGCCGTCGCGCAATATTAGCGGCTGGATTGGTACGGGTGTGGTGTTTATGACGGTGGCGTCGCTGTTCCAACGGGGTGACGAATACGTCTACAAACGTGAACAGCTCGGCTTGCCGGTCTTGGTCTACGTGGTGAATTTTATCTTTGGCGCAACGATTACCCTCGTTGCGCTCGATGCACGGTTTGTGATTCCGGTGATGTTAAGCATTGCGTTTGGTGTGATTCCGGCGATCGTCTTTTGGCGTCTCGCGCCGTCGGGTGACGCTGACCCGAGTTCGATCCCAGCGATCGAACTCGAACCGACCCAAACCCTCGAACCGGTTGCGAAGTAACGTAAAACAATTTCATCAAAAATTCCACCGGCGCTGCCGGTGGGATTTTTTTGTGTTGATTTGAACTTAGCTTTAAAACGAACCTGGCTTTAAAACAACGTACTGAGATCAAGCGATTTCTCAAATTCGTCCGTAATGAGATTAATCGCCTCTTCGCGCTGCGTTCGATGATTACCAATCCCGGTGGGTAGCGCCTTAAAACCACGCTGCTGCCGTAGACGATTGAGCCACGTCCGCCGCCACGGGCCATTATCGAAAATGCCATGCAGGTTAATGCCCCACACCGCATCGTAACGATCGATCGTTCCCAAGCCCGTTTCATCAAAAATCGCTTTCACGGCATTCGTATCGATCACCTGAGTTCGAGTCTGATGAAACTCGTAGCCACTGACTTGTAATCCCACCTGCGGATGAATGGAAACCGAGCTGCGCTGGCGAGCAATTCGTTTACTAATAATGACGGTCTTTACCGCTAAGATTCCGAGCGCAGCATGTCGCCCTTCGACACCTTCGAGACCTTCGGGATCAGCGATCGTCTTCCCCAGCATGTGATACCCGCCCAAAATTCCCAGGGCTGTGCCGCCCGCTGCCACATAATCACAAATTTGCTTCGCCATTCCGGTTTTTTGCAAGATCTGTAAATCGCTGATGGTTGCACGTGACCCCGGAAGAATAACCGCGTCGGGATAGCCCAGGGTCTCGCTGGGATCGATGTATTTCACCGTGACGGTGGATTCGGTTTCGAGCGGGTCAAAATCGGCAAAGCTGGCGGTGTGCGGGAGACGAATCACCACGATCGTCAAGGTATTGTGATCGCGCCCTGAACTGAGCCGTCGTTCGATGCGGGTGATGGACACGAGCCGCTCGAACAGGGGATTGTGACGCGGAATCACACCAAGGGTCGGGATTTGGGTGCGCTGTTCAAACCAATCGAGTCCCTGCCGCAGCAGTTCAGGTGAGCCGTCAAACTTATTGACGATTACCCCCTTAATCCGCTGACGATCTTCGGGAGCCATTAACTCCAACGTGCCGATCGCGTGCGGAATTCCACCGCCCCGGCCACCGTCGATCACAAGAATCATGTTGGCGTCGAGATAGCGAGCGACTTGCAGGTTGGCTAGATCGCCCTGTTCTAAGCTCACGTCTACCGGATTGCCGGAGCCTTCACAGACCACAATGTCGTACTGCGCCTTGAGCTGAGAAAGACAGGATTTGAGGAGATCCCAGTTTTGATCGCGGTGATGCTCAAAAAAATCGACGAGGGAAATCTTTCCCATTGGTTTACCGCCGATCGTTGCATCGATCGTGGTTCCGTCAAATGGCTCTAGCCAAATGGGAGCGATCGTCAGGGAGGGCTGTTGTCCGGCTGCCCAGGCTTGTAGGGCTTGGGCGTATGGAATACGGTGGCCGCTTTCGGTTAAATAGGTGGATCGAGAAATATTGTGGGCTTTAAAAGGGCTGACCCGTAGCCGCTGGCGATAGAGCAGCCGACAGATCACCATTGCGATCGTCGATTTACCGACATTGGAAGACGTTCCCAGTACGACGATCGATTTCATGCGCTTCCTCGGACGGTACTCGATAACAACTTACAGATAACAACGTACAAGATAGACAGAGAGCCATGTGACCGTGCGCCTACTCCTTTAGCGCGATCGCGATCGCACCGACCCTCGTGAACAATCTCGCGTTAGGCGTGATAAAGATTACAGAACAAAAGCGTAGACTGATCGTAGCTCAGATTGCCTGGAGTCACTGGCCGGAATCCGACAGGATGTCGCACCCAGGGTTAAATGTGGCCTGAATAGGATAATTCCTTTATTTTTACGGGTCTGCATCTGGTCTTAAGCCCATCGTCCTGTTTAACAAGATGCATAAATTTACGGAGAAGGTGTAAGGATTTCCGATTGGTTTTGATCAACTCGCCGTAAATCTGTGGGGAGAGCGTGAGTCTTTCGCTCTTGGCGACAAGCGAAAAAATGCGAACGGGATAATTAATCTTTAGAAGTCCTGGCAAATTCGCATTGCGGGTCATTTCGTCGTTCGTAATACAATCGGAACGCATCGTAATTCCCCGGACGATCAACGTCGTACGTTCCGTTATGTCAATTCTGCACGGTAGTTGGCTCGAATCCGATCGAGCATTGTTCGTCTGGAGCGAGACGTGGCGATCGCGTGGGGAGCAACCAACGGAGATAGCTGCCGATCCACTAGTGCCGAATCATCCCGCCGCACTATCAGCGGCGGAACTGTGGGATTTTTTGCGATCGCCAACGACATCACTACAAGCCGTGGTCGGACGTTGGGGCGATCTGCGTGAGCCGATCGCGGCGCTCAATGCGATCCTCAGCTATGAAGCCTCACACATTCAGTCAGGTGTGAGCGATCCAGATCCGAGTCATCCGGATCAGACTTCAGCTCAACAGACAGACGAGGACGCCGCAGATATCACGAATCCGCCAGAGGTCTCCGTCAATCATCAAACCAGTCGAGACACCGATCGCGAAGCCGAACTCGATCGGCTTGATGATGTGTTGGTCTCGATCAAGGGGATTACGCCTGCGGTCAAAATCCTCTGGCTACCGACAACGGTAACGCATGGGGAAAAGGGGCAAACCGTCGCGCCTCAAGCATCATTCCTTGATGATGATCCATCGCAACCGCCCGAAAACCTTGATCTGCAACCCTGGCAAGTCCAAGGCTTTATCCTCAGTTCTGAGTTAGCCCTGTCGCTGCTCACGGCGCTGCCGTTGGGCGGGACGGGTGACGCGATCGCCTTTATCGGAGCCGATCTGCGCTTTTGGTCGCATGTGGCGCGATGGACGTTGGATGTGATCGCACGCGGCAAGATTGTGCCGGAACTGCAAACGGGCGGCGATGGCGTCTTGACGGCGATCTGGCGTCCGCTGCTCGATAGCGCTCGGGATAGCGATCGACGGGTCGAGTTCGGGCGTGCCATGCCCCTAGCAGCGAGGGCGACGGAATTGAGCGCGGCGAGCACCCAGCCCCCGGCGCGGAATGTCTTGATCGGCTGTCTCAATGCGATGATCGACGCCCGAATGCGGCAGCTTATCGCCGATTGCACTCCCCCCTCGGCCAATAGCGTCGTTAAAGCCTGGGCTGCGGCGCTGATGTCGCCCGGTGATCGACGGGTCGCGATCGACCTCAATGCCGCCGCTCCTCTCGCACAAACCCTCACCACCTGGACGGAGCCGGTGCGAGCGGTGCTCGATGGGCATGCTGATTTCCGCACGGCGATCGCGATTTCGCCTCCCCATCCAAAACAAAATTTTTGGCGCTTAAGCTACGGGCTTCAGGCGATCGATGATCCCGACTTTTTTGTCGATGCGGGCGTCATTTGGAACAACCCGGTCGATCGCCTGACGATCGAGGGACGCACGATCGATCGACCCCAAGAAACATTTCTAAGCGGGCTAGGGCGTGCCGCCTCGCTCTATTCCTTGATCGAGATGAGCTTAGATGCCGCGCGTCCGATCGGCCATAAACTCAACCCGATCCAAGCCTACGAATTTCTCAAAAGTTACCGTTGGCGGCTGAGTGAAAACGGTCTCGGTGTGATCCTGCCCGAGAGTCTCGCGAAGGCCGAAACCTGGTCGAGCCGTCTGGGGTTGAGTGTGCAAGCCTTGCCGCCGCAGGGAAAACGCCTGGGGTTGAACGGGCTGCTGAATTTTGAATGGGAGCTGACGATCGCCGGTCAAGCGATTTCTCAGGCGGAATTTACGCGGCTGATTTCCCAAGGTAGCCCGCTGGTGGAGGTGAATGGAACCTGGGTCGAGCTGCGGATGGCCGATGTGCGGGCGGCGAATGCGTTCTTTTCCCAGCGCAGCGATCGCACCCTATCGCTCGAAGATGCCCTGCGTATGAGCAGCGGCGAAACCCAGACGATCGACAAGCTGCCGGTGGTCAACTTCGAGGCGTCCGGCGCGTTGCATGAACTGCTCGACACGCTCACCGGCAAACGCACGATCGAACCCGTGACCACCACCGCCGATTTTTGCGGCACGCTGCGCCCCTACCAAGCGCGGGGCGTCGGCTGGATGCGCTTTTTGGAGCGCTGGGGTTTGGGTGCGTGTTTAGCGGATGACATGGGGTTGGGTAAAACGATCCAGACGATCGCCTTTTTGCTGTCATTGAAAGCCGAGGGCAATCTAGATGGCCCCGTGCTGCTGATCTGCCCGACATCAGTGCTGGGGAACTGGGAACGCGAAGTGCGGAAGTTTGCCGCGAATTTCACCGCCATGATCCACCACGGCGACAAACGCGCCAAGGGCAAAGCCTTCGCTCAGGCGATCGCCCAGGTTGACCTCGTGTTAACCAGCTATGCCTTAGCGCAGCGCGATTTGAAACTGTTCGAGGGTGTTGCGTGGCGATCGCTCATCCTCGATGAAGCGCAAAACATCAAAAATGCTGGAGCGAAACAGTCCCAGGCCGTGCGCCAGATTCCGGCTGATTTTCGCCTTGCGTTAACCGGAACACCCGTCGAAAACCGACTGTCGGAACTCTGGTCAATCCTCGATTTTCTCAATCCGGGCTACCTCGGAACCCAAGCCTTTTTTAAAAAGCGCTTCGTCCTGCCGATCGAGAAATACGGCGACACCGACTCGCTCAAAACCCTGCGATCGCTGGCGCAACCGTTCATCCTGCGCCGCCTCAAAACCGACAAAACCATCATCCACGACCTGCCCGAAAAGCAGGAAATGACGGTCTTTTGTCCGCTCACCGATCGCCAAGCGCAGATCTACCAAAAAACGGTCGAAACCTCATTGGCGACGATCGAGTCCAGCCAGGGCATCGAGCGCCACGGCAACGTGTTGGCCTTGCTCACGAAGCTTAAGCAAATTTGCAATCATCCCGAACTGCTCGGCCTCAAAGGACGGAAGCAAAAGCCGGTAATTGATGACTCGTTTGCTGATCCGTCCGGTAAACTTCAGCGCCTCGAAGCCATGCTCGATGAGGTGATCGCCGAGGGCGATCGCGCCTTGATCTTCACCCAGTTCGCCGAGTGGGGCAAACTGCTTCAGCCCTACCTAGAACAGCGTTTAAACCGTGAGGTGTTTTTCCTTTACGGCGCGACCAAACGGGTACAGCGTGAGGCGATGCTCGATCGTTTTCAGCACGATCCCCAAGGCCCGCCGATCTGCATTTTGTCGCTCAAGGCGGGCGGTACGGGCTTGAATTTAACTCGCGCCAATCATGTGTTTCACTTCGATCGCTGGTGGAATCCTGCCGTAGAAAACCAGGCCACCGATCGCGTCTTTCGGATCGGCCAAACGCGCAACGTTCAGGTACACAAGTTTGTCTGTAGCGGCACGCTAGAGGAACGCATCCACGACCTGATCGAAAGCAAGCAAGCCCTGGCCGACCAAGCTGTTGGGGCGGGTGAATCGTGGCTGACTGAGTTGGATACCGACGGGCTGCGGAATTTGCTGCTGCTCGATCGCACGGCGGCGATTTCATCGGTGGATTAGAGTCTTATACGAAATCCGGTTCTGTATTAGAAAAATAAAGAACGCCTATGAGCACTGAGCGGAGTCGAAGTGCGGTGTTCGCTCAGAGCGGCGATCTAAGTCTGTACACAGCCGGATTTCGTATCAGAAGTTTCAGAAGTCCGACTTTTCCAAAAAGTCGGACTTCTCGCCCTCCACCGTCGCATCAGTCGCCAAAGGTGATGCGATAGAGCAACGACTCCGTATCAAACGGCTTCGGATAGCGCCGCATCATGTTCACCAAAAAGTTATGCGGCAACAGCAAAATCGCCACCAGTTTAAACGCCACCTTCCAGATCACCCGCCGCCGCAACAGCGTCGGGTCATACCACAGCGCCAGGAACCAATAGCGCACCCCGGTTAGCGCCCGCCGCCGATCGCACCCGGCGTCGATCGTCTTGTAGGTCAGATATTTATAACGATGCCCGAGGCAGATCCGGCGAAGCGGTTGCACCGAAGCCGGAGCCGCCGCAAAGGCTCGCGCGATCGTCCGCAAGCTTGATCGCTCCATTCGCCAGACGTTAAACGACGAGGATTGCGACGACACCCGATACAAAATTTGCGGCTTGGGAACGACGACAAACTCGAAGCGCTGCGCTAGCCGTAACCAACAATCCCAATCCTCTGACGGCGGCAAACTCGGATCAAATCCGCCAATCTCAACGATCGCCGATCGTCGCACCAAAATATTCGACCCATTGCCAATAAAATCGCTGTACAGCAGCTTGCGAAACACATCGCCCTCAAAACTAAGCTGGGGGCCGTGGCGCAAAAACTGACTGGTTTCGTCAATGTGATCCGTCCAGCTATAGGCCACCGCCGCCCCCGGACGCGCGATCAACGCGGCAAGCTGATCGGCGAGCTTCTCTGGTGTCCACAAATCATCGGCATCAATAAACGAAATATATTCACCCCGCGCCAGTTCCAGGCCGCGATTGCGACTAACCGCCTGTCCCGCATTCGCATAGGAAGCCACCTGTAAGCGCGGCTCCCCGATCGCCTGCAAAACCGCCACGGTGTCATCGATCGAACCATCATCGATCGCCAGGATCTCAATATTGGTGTGGGTTTGTCGCTGCAATGAGGCGATCGTTTCGCCGATCGTCGCGGCTCCGTTATAGACCGGGATAATGATCGAAATCAGCGGCGATCGCGATGCGTCTGTCATAGTCTCCGTTCCATGTTCGGTAGAGTCCACGGGATGGGCGAGAAGTCCGACTTTGCCAAAAAATCGGACTTCTGGGATGGGCGATTATCTCCAGGCAATACGCAATAGTCTAAGCCGTCCAAAAGTTCTGCGGCGCATAGCCCAACTCGTTCAACATCTGCCGCAACAGCGGCAAACTCAGGCCGATCACGTTGCTATGACAACCCTCAATCTTCTCCACGAAGAATGCACCCCGTCCATCGATCGCAAAACAGCCCGCACACCCGAGCGGCTCACCCGTCGCCACGTACGCCGCGATCGTCGCATCGTCGATCGTCGCAAAATGTACCCGCGTCACGGCACAGTTCACCAGCGTGACATTCCGCGCCGTATCGATCAGCGCGTGGCCGGTGTAGAGATCGCCCGTTGTGCCGCGCATGTCCTGCCAGCGGGCGATCGCCTCCTCCGGCGACGCGGGCTTACCGTAAATTTGCCCACCGAGGGACAGCACCGAATCGCAGCCCAACACCAGGATCGATTCGGCGCGATCGCCACCGGTGGCAGCGGCGATCTGAGCCGGTGGCACGATCGTCTCCGGCTGCTGGCGAATGCGATCGGCGATGTGTTCCGCCTTGAGCTGCGCCAAGGTCTGCACTAGCGCCGTCGGATTGGTCAGCGTCACCTGGGACTCATCGAGATCACTCGGGCAGATGATCGGCTCAAATCCCGCATCGCGTAACAGTTGGCGACGGGCTGATGAGGCCGACGCCAGGATCAGGAGCGATCGGGCTGGAATAGTCATAGGTTAGAGAATGAATAATCAACCGCGAATAATTAACAACGCAGACCTTTGAGGCTTTAGAAACCTCAAAGGTCTCAATCCCCGCGATCCGTCTATTGCTGGATCGGGCTATTTAATACACCGAGAACGATTGCGCGATGATTTTGAGCTGTTCGCCGTCTTTTTCCCAGCGGCGTTCCGGCGTGGAAACATTGAGCGTGAAAAGCTGACCGCGCGTGATCACGGTGCTAGCGAGGTTGTGGCGCTCACCGTCGGGCAAGGTGACGGCGTACTCGAACAGATAGTAGGTGTGATCTTTGGCGTCGGTGCGGCTCGCCACGTTCACGAGTTCGGCGGTGCGTCCCGAATCCGGCGGCGCGATCGCAGTTTTCGCCAGTTCGTTGCCCACTTCGCTCGGGCTTCCCAGTTCGGCGATCGACTGCGTACCGCTGACGGGGTTGATCACGACGCTGACGTTTTCGCTACTTTCGATCAGATCGTGAAAAATCACATCCGGGGCGATATTGCTCGCGTCAATTTCCGTCCAGCCGTTAGGGTAGAAAAATTCGTAGCCATCGTAGGCATCCGTGTAATTTTTCAGGCCGCTGGTGGGCGAAGCCGAGCAGCTACTGAGGACGATCGCCAAGGTGGCACAGAGAAAGACCGCGAGTCGCTTCAACATAACGGGAAAAATTCAGAATATAAAGTAGGGCAAGTCCGGAGTTGAGATTCAATCAAATTCAATTCAATTCAATTCAATTCAATCAATAGACCTCTTGCACGAATATCATTCCCTCTCCCTAAATCCCCTTCGACCAGCTCAGGGCATCGCCTCTCCCAGAGCGGGAGAGGGACTTTGAAAGGCAATATTTTTGATTTGGCTCCCCTTCTCCCTGCTTGGGAGAAGGGGCTGGGGGATGAGGGCGATTCATGCAAGAGGTCTAATAAATCAATCATCCCGGCGGATTCGCTGTTGCGATCGTACCCGATCGCGTTAATTCCGTTGCGGTTTATTTTGCAGATTTTTAATGAGGAGAGGGCGATCGCTTCGGCGCGTCGGTTTGGCCGACCACAGAATGCGTAATCGACTCTGAAAAAGCTGAAGGGAACTCTGGAGAATCGAAACGGGTCAAGGTTCTTGTGTAGTGGACAGATAAGAACCCGACACATCAGCCCATCTGCCATCCGCATCGATCGTTGATGATTCATTGGTACAGACCTCAATTCCAGACCCTTTCCCGAACTGATAGAGCCCCTTTCTAGAACGCACTGAATCCGTAAATGTCAGGCTGACCGTGTTTGATCACCCTTCCATTACCACCTTTCAGGGGCTCACGCATCCACCGCAACCCGCCTCGTTGACCGCATACACCTCCTCTCCAACTTAAGACAATCAAGATTATGGCTAATAACGCATCTCTCTCCGGCATCCTCAATGCGAATGACCTCGCTACCGATGCAGCAAATTTTGGCGGAGCCGCCGCTAATATTCGGTTTGATGAGTATGTCGTCACGGTGGATCAAGACGGTGCTGCCGTCACCCTCGAAATCGACAACGCCGCCCTCGTGATCGATGCGCCCGACCTCAAAACAGGCGTAGAATTTGCCCAGCCCGTGACACTACCGGCGGGAACCAAATCCCTGCGCGTCATCGTTGGACAAACGCTGGCCGGTGACGAAAACTATCGACTGACAGCACGTACGAGCCTTGGTAATGTAACCCTCGCGTCACTCGGGGTCGCCTCCACCCAACAGCCCAACACCGGGCAAACCGTTAGCCTCTCTGGGATACTCGATGCGGGCGATCTGCTGGTTCCCGTCAACGCCACCACCGATTATTCGCTCGCGGATGAATACGTCGTCAAGCCCAATATCAGCGGCAACGTGACGATCGAAGTCAGCGGCGCAACTGGAACCGGTTTTACACCGAACTTGCAACTAATCGACGCGGCGGGCGTCATCACCGACGTTGTTGGAGCCTCTACCTCACAAGCCTTCAGCGCGAACAGTGCCACCCGCGTCCGGGTGCTGAACAATGCCGCAGCGCTCGGAACCGATGCCTCGGCGCAATATAACATCGCCTTTGCCGCCGACACCGGTAGCCTGACGGTCACCCCGATCGCCGCCATTAGCGGTAGCGGACAAATTGAGCAAAACACCCCAACCCTGTCCGCTGTTCCTGCCGCTAAATCTGCGGATACAGCCGCCTATCTGCGCTACAACAAAGGCGAAAATGGCAGCGCGGGTTCCACCGATACGACCGCACCGCTTAATGACTTTAACGGAATCGTCCTCTCAACTGGTGACGACGCGATCGACCTCGGCAACATCCCCGCCAACCTTGCTGGCGTCCTTACCGACCTACAAGCCGGTCTCAACGCCGACGGCTCGAACAACGCCGATGCTCGCTGGATCATTGGCCTAGACGGTAACGACACCTTCACCGGAACCGCCGGTAATGACGCACCGATGACCGGTAACCTCGGCAACGACACCTTTAACCTGGGCGCGGGTGCAGACGTCGCCGTCGCGGGTAAAGGCTCCGACATCATCAACGGCGACGCGGGCGACGATCAACTTGCGGGCAATGCGGGCAACGACATCATCAACGGCGGTGATGGCGATGACATCCTCATCGGCGGCCAGGATGATGACATCCTCAACGGCGGCGCGGGCAAAGATACCCTCTCCGGCGATCTCGGTCGCGACTTCCTCACCGGCGGCAGCGAGGCCGATACGTTTGTGCTGTCGAGCAGCAGCGCCGTTGCTTCGGCAGCTTTAGCCGATGTAATCACGGACTTCACCGCCGGACAGTCCGACAAGATTCAGATTAACGGTGTGGCAGGCTTCAGCGCCTTGACCCTCGAAGGCGTGGATCTGCTGATTGATGGTGCGCTTTCGACGAATGCGACGGCGCTCAAGATCACGGCAACGGGTCAGTATGTCGGCGTGGTTGATGGCATTTCGCCGTTCAACTTGGCAGAACAATCGACGCTCTTCGCGTTTGCCTAAGCAACGTTCGCTAAAACCGTGATCCGCCCGTAGCACAGGCGTCTCGCCTGTCCCGGCATAACCTGGCATCTCCTCGTTCCCACGCTCTACGTCTACGGTATATATACAAGTAGGGTGGGCATTGCCCACCACGATTAATGTACGGTTGCACGACAAATATTCCATCCCTGGAAACATTGTCGTAATGCTGGGCAATGTCCATATTCGCTGGACGCAGAGCGTCCCGACGGCATTCCTACGCGGAGCGTAGGAACGAGAGGAAAAGCGAGGAAATTCAACGAAATTTCTTCGCTTTTTTGCTTGAAAAGAATCCCAAATTTCGTTGGTGGGCAATGCCCACCCTACGGGTGATCGTTACCGATTACGCTTCGACCCAGATTTCGCCGTTTTCGGTTTTCGCCGAAAATACCGGCAAATCTTGCTCCGCGCTCAGTTTGCCCATGATGTTACCGATGACGGGAGGGAACGGCGTCCAGGTGCTGGCCTTGCCGGTGCAGAGATTGAAGGCGCTGCGGTGAAACGGGCAAACGAGCTCGCCGTCATCGTTAATTTTGCCGGATTTCATTGGCAGTTTTAGGTGCGGGCAGGAGTTGGCGACGGCGTGGATTTTGCCTTCGTGGTGGATGAGCAGAACTTTTTGGTCTGCAACTTTAACAACTTTGCGGGCTCCTTCGGGGAGTTCGGATGCGGCTAAAACGTTGGTCCAGCTCATGGTGTTTTGTTGAGGGGTTGATTTTAAAGGTTCGATCGCCAAACAGCGATCACCATAACAAAGCAGAAAATGCCTTGGATTTGAGTTTACAGGCGACCGCGATCGGCTGGCGTACTGTACGCACCATAATTGAGGCAATTTCGTCGCGTTATTCGCGATCGCTCTGTGTTCCTAGGGAGTTTTTATCAGGGTGGGCGCAAGATCGCGACCTGGCGTGGGCGTCAGCTCTGGGGCGATCGCCTCGGTTTTGCCGCCATAGGCTTCGAGTTCGGCGATCAGCGACTCCTGAGCCGATCGCAGCGCCTCCGTATCGCCACCGCCGTTCATCACCGCCAACCAAATCACGCCGCTCGCGGTGGGAATCCCACCCGAAATCGTACTGACCGCATTTAAACTACCGGACTTTAACACCGACTGTTGCGGCAGCGATCGCGCCTGCAAAATGCCCGCATCCAGTCCCGCCACCGCCACCACATCCGCCACGGTTAGTCCCAAGGGCGCAAGTTCACGTTGAATCGCCCGAAACATCATCACTGCCGCACGGGGCGAAAGCTGATTTTCCCGCCCGAGACCCGAGCCGTTGATCAGTTGAACTTCATTCGGGTCGATGCCCGTTGCGGCGATCGCTTCGCGTTCGAGAGCGGGCGCACCACCGGCGGAATCGGCGAGGCTTTGGGCGATGATGTTGTTGCTGTAGCGGTTCATTTGGTCGAGGAGTTCGACCAGGGGGCGCGAGGCGTAGGTGAGCAGGGGTTTGAGGTCGGCGGGTTTGGCGGCGATCGCGACGGTGCGAACCGTGCCGCCGATCGCGATCTGTGGCTCGGGCGTTCCCGGCGCAAGGGTGGCGTGCTGCGATCGGGCTTCGTCCGTCCAGCGGCTCGCATCGAGACCGATCGCCAATAATTCGGCAGACGTTGCGGGATCGTCTTCAAAGTTCATCTGAAACTCACCCACCACAATCAGATCGCCCGTCACCTGGCGAATTCCCTGGGCGTTGAGGGCATTCCCGATCGCGATCGCGTCTTCCCAAACAAACATCGGATCGCGATCGCCCACGACCACCAAATCCCCGGTCAAGACGCCATCGGCCACCGTGCCGACGATGCCGATCTCGGTCGAAAACCGGCGATCGGCTCCCAGGACGCGCAACGCCGTTAACGTCGTCGCGATTTTCGTCACCGAAGCCGCCGGGAGTCGCTGCGTTCCTTGCCATTGGGCGAGCAGCCGATCGTTGGTTTGAATCCAGACGCTTTGCTGATTGCGATCGAAGCCGAGCGCGACGAGTTTATCCAGGTAGCGATCGGCGATCGCCTGGACGGTCGGGTCGGGATTGTCGGGACTGAGGGGAGAGAGGGCGACGGGTTGAGGGTCGGGCGCTGGGGCGATCGTGTCGGTGCTGGTCGGGGTTGCGGTGCGGTTCGGGTCGGCGCTGGGCTGCGGTTGGCAGGCAGTCAGGGCGATCGCGGCGATCAGTGCGATCGGTGTAAGGGTCGGTATCACCCGCATGATTTTATGAATGGGCTTGATGAATGGGTAGTGGTGAACTCACCTAAAAGTGTGGCATTGTTCCTGCGCTCTGCGTAGGAACGTCTCTTTATTGCATCGTTCCTGCGCTCTGTTGCATCGTTCCTACGCTCTGCGTAGGAACGTCTCTTTAGACGCTCTGCGTCGCGTGCTTTCGGGACGCAGAGCGTCCCAAAGGCATTCCCACGCAGAGCGTGGGAACGATAGAGCGATAGAGATCGATATAGATCGATAGAGCGCAGAGCGTGGGAACGATAGATGGCTGACGCCGCAACATACCCTAACATTGATGTTTAGGTCGGGATCAGCTCGCCCGGACGCAGTTTCGCCCACTTGCCGACCTCCTCGCGGAAACTCTCACAGCCGACCACGTCCCATTCCATTTCAATCTCGTCTGTTTGCGTCCGAATATTGACATTAATCGTCGGCTCGATCGCCTCAAAGTCCGGCGTTTCGGTCAGATGGGGCTGTCCGTGTTGATGTTCGACGGCGTTATAGGTCACGCAGCGATCGACATAGTGGCAATTCACACAGATACACATGATTCCCATGATATAAACGATAAGCTTCGATCTGCTCCCATCCTAATCACGCCGATCGGGAATTGTCGAAGTTTTCTCTTTAGCTCTAATTAATCAACCTTGAATTGTTTCGCGACCACGCCGCTCTCACCCGATACCTGGCCGTTTGACCTCGATGAGTTGCCGTCCGATGCCTGTCTGGTGGGCGGCGCGGTGCGGGATGCGTTGCTCGATCGCCGTAGCGATCACCTGGATCTGGATTTTATTGTGCCGAATCGGGCGATCGAGATTGCGCGGGCGGTGTCGGTGTGTCATGCGGCGGGGTTTGTGGTGTTGGATGCGGCGCGGGAGATTGCGCGGGTGGTGTTTCCGTCGGCGACGGTGGATTTTGCCTTGCGGGAGGGATGCAGCCTGGAGGCGGATTTGCAGCGGCGGGATTTTACGGTGAATGCGATCGCCTACGATCCGCGTACGTCAACGTTTATCGATCCGCTGGATGGTCGCGCGGATCTGGAACGGCGACACCTGCGGATGATCTCGGCGGAAAATCTTCAGGATGATCCGCTGCGGTTGTTGCGGGCGTATCGTCAGGCGGCGCAGTTGGGGTTTGAGATTGACGGCGAGACGCGATCGGTGATTCGTGAGCTAGCGCCGGAGCTGTCGCGGGTGGCGGCGGAGCGGGTCTGTGCGGAGTTGGGGTATGTGTTGGCGAGTCCGAGGGGGACGATCTGGCTACAGCGGGCGATCGCGGATGGTTTGCTGGGTCGGCATCTTCCGAGTGCGACGCCGGAGCGGGTGGCGAGGTTGGCGGCGATCGATCGTGCGGTGGCAGAGATCCGCGATCGGGATCGGGATCTGTACGCGACGATCGCGACGCCGCTACGTCCGACGATTACCACGACGTTAGTCACGATCGCCAAGCTGGTGTCGATGGTTTCCAGCGATCGCGAGCGGGCGGAACAGGAATTGAAGGGGCTGAAGTTTTCTAAGTTGGAGTGGCGATCGGTGTTGGATTTGCAGGTGGCGTTAGCTTCGACGCGGGATACGGCGGCGGTGCGATCGCTGTCGGTGCGGGAGTTGTTTGTCTGGTTTAAGGGGTTGGGTGATGCGTTCCCGGCTTGGTGTGTGGCGGCGATCGCGGGTGGGGTTGAGTGGGGGGCGATCGCGCCGTTATTGGAAATGTTTAGCACGCCGGGGCATCCGATTGCCCATCCGTTGCCGTTTGTGGATGGTAAAAAGCTGGTGGCGGCGTTGGATTTACCGCGTGGGCCGATTATTGGGGAGTTGTTGACGGAGCTGGCGATCGCGCGGGCGGAGGGGATGGTGGCGACGGAGGCGGAGGCGATCGAGTGGGCGCGGAAGTTGATCGGGTAGGGTGGGCATTGCCCACCATCACGGCAATGTTTCCAGCGATGGAATATTTGTCGTGCAACTGTGCATTGATCGTGGTGGGCAATGCCCACCCTACAAGTTACGATCCCCGCTCCTGTTTCGCGATCGCCCGCAACGCCTCATTCACCGCCGCTGCACTCGGAAATAACTCCGCAATATCCGGGTCGAGCTTGACGATCGCCCCAAATTTGCGACGCTGCGACCCAAACTGTCGCACTCGCAAGCGCCGAAGATCGTACTCAGGCCGTAGATCGTCATTCTTCTGCATACAAATATCGCTCCTGTCGTGTTGTCTCACGAGCACTGATAAGCCGAATTGCATCGCCACGTTCCGTGTATGACACGATCAAAACACGGTGCTCTGAAGATGTTCCAACCAAAAGAAAACGATTCTCTGTTTCCGAATGGTCGGGATCGTAGAAATCAACATATAGCAGAAACCGATCGTATTAGGACGCTCTTGTTTAAGCCGAAAACCGCACTTCGACTCCGCTCAGTGCTCTCAGCTTTTTTTATACGTCCTAAATAAATCGGTTTTTGCTATAAAACGGATCGTCAAACACTGTTTGCGCCTCCTCAAATGAAACACCATGCTTTTTGAGGTTGCGTTGTGCTTTCGACTCATCCCACTCAAATTTCATAGCTCGATCATAGCAAAAGAGATTGGGTAGGGTGGGCATTGCCCACCAATGACGATGTACCCGCGCATCGGCTCAAAAAAAGCGGCTTGCATGTGCAAGGCCGCTTTCGGATTAATTAATCGGGTAGGGTGGGCATCGCCCACCAATTGCAATGTACCCGCGCATTGATCGGGGTGGGCACTGCCCGCCCTACAACTTTATCTAGCACAAAGACAAACAGTTAGTTAGATGTCGGTGGGTAGGTTGGGTCCGTCGTTACCAAATGAAGCGGAAGTGAAGTTGAAGTTAGCCGCAGTAAGATTCGGAGCACCTTCAAAGATTGCAAGTAGTTTCGCATCGTAGTAAAGCGCACCGTTACCAGTGTCATAGGTCAGACCCTGAGCAGCAATCTCGCCTGAACCAGTACCGCTAGTAGTGAAGGAGAAGAACGAGTCGGCTGTACCAATACTAGTCACCGCTGTCGTATCAGGGAAGCTACCTGCGTCAGTACCCATGAACGCTTGGAAACCGATAGGGAGATTCGTGCTCAGTGTCGCACTACGTGTTGCAGCACTTCCTGATGTTGTGGTAGCAGGTTCATAGCCAGTACCAAACGGCAAGTCGTAGATGGCGAACCCGGCAGAACCAGCCTCACCAAGCAGACCAAAGGAATTATTAGCCCCGGTGGTTCCGTCAGACCCGAAGTAATCACCCGTTGTGACAAGGTCGTCACTCAGGTAGGTAAGAGCACCTACACCGAACGAGCCAGCAACTGCATTACCAAACTGGCTGCCCGCGTTATTAAACACGATCGTGTCTTGAGTCGGATCGAAGTCAGTGATGACATCAGCATTGAAGACACCATTAAAGACGCCCGTTCCGGGCTCAGTCGCGCTGCTTCCAGTAAAGAAGAATCCTTCTTCTCCAAAGCTCGCCGTGCCGACACCAGCAACGATATAGCCCAGTTTGCCTTCTGTACCGAGAACGAAGATATCAGCACCTGCACCACCGGTTAGGGTGTCACCCAAGCCATTCGAGACATTCGTACCGGAATCAGCAGACCCGAAACCAAAGCCACCACCAAACAGGGTGTCATTACCAGCGCCACCAGAGATGCTATCTCCGCCGCTCGCTTTACCGTAGATGATGTCATCACCCTCACCACCATCGATCGTGAGTTCGAGACTTGTGCCAGTAGTATCCGTAGAGCCAACGGTAATGGTGTCGTTACCAGCACCACCGGAGACAAGAGCAGCACCTGCTTCCGTACCACTGAAACCGATCGCGATCCGCTCATCACCAGCACCAAGATCAATGCTTGCACCAGCACCAATGGTATCGATGCTGACATCATCAACACCATCACCACCGGTGAACGAGCCAGAGAAGATACCCGCAACATCTAGGGAGTCATCGCCTTCTCCACCGCTGATGTTAGCGCCAACATTGGCAAGCGGATCATCAAAGATGAATTCGTCATTACCAGCGCCACCGTCGATCGTACCAGCAGCAATGCTCGTACCGGTAAAGGTAATCTGATCGTCGCCATCGCCACCGGAAACAACACCAGTTGCCGCCAGATCTTGGCCGGTGAAGGTGTCATTACCACCCTTCAGGCTGGTAACACCATCAACGTTCGTGATTTCAATCAAATCACGCTCGTCACTGGCGATTACACCACCACTCGTCAGGCTCTTGATTAGCTCAGCCTCACCCGTAACGAGGAAAGTTGCACCACCGGTGAAGCTGTCGCCCGGCTGAACCGTTACAACATCACTGGAAGAAGCGCCACTGCCTGCAATATAAGTGTTGATACCTAGGCTATCGAACGGGATGACATCGCCAGCGCCGAACGAATAGACATCGTTGCCCGCACCACCGATCAGGGTGTTACCGCCGCCCGATGTCAGGGAGTCATTACCGCCGCCACCGTAGATGACGTTGCCAGAACCGATACCAGTAGCATCGATCGCGTCGTTACCGCCATCGGTTCCGGTTTCGGTATCGCCGAAGATGAAGTTACCGCCCGAACCCGTCAGGACGAAATTGTCATCACCGAGGGTTGCATCCGAACCTTGAGCAATGCCGTCACCGAAGAGCGAGTCATTACCACCGAGGGAAATCGAACCAGAGTCATTACCCAGGTCACCAGTGATCAGGCTGGAGCCGCTGCTGACGATGTTGAAGAAATCGTCGCCTTTACCCATGTAAACCGCAGCACCAGCGCCCAGGGTTCCAGAGATCGAGTCGTCTCCGGCGCCACCGGCGATCGTGATATTCGTCGCGAAATCAGTACCCGAGGAAGCCAGGATGATGGAATCAGCGCCAGCATCGGTACCGGTAGCAGGGAAGTAGCCACCGACGCCGTCAATGGCACGGTCACCGTCGATGACGACTCCGTCGCCATTACCGAGGTATTCGATGACATCGTCACCGTAGTTCCCGAAGAGAAACTGACCATCTGCCGTTGCATCCGAACCCGCAAAGACATAGTCAGCGTCTTGACCACCGAAGGCCGAGTCAGCCGCTGTATCGCTCAGAATAAGGGTGTCATTACCCTTGTTGCCGAACAGGATGCTGGCATCATTACCAGTGGTCGCGGCTTCAAGGTAGTCATTACCATCGCCACCCGCAAAGATGTCACCACCATTTAGACCAATGATCGTGTCATTACCGGCATCGCCATAAGCGAGATTTTCAGTATCTGTGAAAAGGATGCTGTCGTTACCGACACCACCGTAGACCGTCGTTTGCTGGTCTTCGCCGGAAATAACGTCATTGCCAGCGCCGCCGATCAGCGATGCTTGACCCGAGTCATTGCGGATAATGTCATTGCCAGGGCCACCGAGGGCAATGTCGCCAACGCCACGGCTGTAGATACTGTCGTCACCCAGGCCACCTTCGAGGGTGCTACCCGGTGCAACACCGTTAATCGCGCCTTGAATAGTGTCGTTACCGCCCGAGCCAGAAATAAATCCGACTGAGGTGGCTGTCA
The DNA here is from genome assembly GCA_964518905.1 of uncultured Geitlerinema sp. Lineage (GTDB taxonomy): Bacteria > Cyanobacteriota > Cyanobacteriia > Cyanobacteriales > Geitlerinemataceae > RDYZ01. The sequence continues at coordinate 85,257 of CAZFJL010000006.1, forward strand.
AAAGCTCGGCTGAATCGTTACCGAGACTTATGTTTGTATTTGGTGTAGCTGTCACTTAAATTAGCTCCTCTTCCTCGCGTTTACTTGATCAGAATCGTACCCGGTAACAACGAGTCCCTTTGCCAACTAATCGCTGACATAAGAAAAACCGAAGCATTTTGAGTACGTTGGCTCTCAGTTTTATCGTGCGTTGTTTTGCTACAGCCCCAGCATTGCGGCTGATGTAACCGGCAGGTGCGATCGACTCTTGGGTAACGGCAGCGCAGCGAGAATTCGTTGCTGTTACTAAGTTAAGAGCTGGTCTTGTAGCTAACGCACTACTTAGTCTGTGCTAACGGAGAATTTGTTCCCAAGTAGTCTAGAGAACACTCCGTAACGTTTGTTTACGCTCATACATGGATAGCATAGGAACCCGATTCGGACAATCTTTTGGGCGAAAATGTCGCGATTGATACCAAATATCCAAGGTAGGGTGGGCATCGCCCACCATCCGGATCGCTCCTCACCGCTGGACTATGGTGGGCAATGCCCACCCTACGACTAAGCAAAGCGGATCTTGGAACGTTTGCGCCGTGGACATCGTCAGGCAGTAGAGATACTGACGCATCCAGACGATATGTTGAAATTTAGGTTGAAACGTAGGCTGGGATTGAGCAGGAGAGTTTGCAGAAGAGCTTGGGGGAGCGATCGGTTCAAAGAGAAGCGATTCGCGTAGGACTTGGTAGATCGGGTGGCCGATCGAGTCGGGATCGATCCACTGGGAGAGCGGCGCTGTGGGGATTAATCCGATCGGCAGGTGGTTTGCGAGCAGGGCGGGAAGCTGCCGATCGGCGATCGCGGCGGGAATGCCAGCCCGTTCGAGTAGATGACGAGCATCGCGGCGGGTCATGGCCTGCTGTGGCAGGTTGCATAACAGTTCGTGGAGGACGAAATAGTCGTCGTAGCGCTGACGATCAAGATCGAGGTCATCGCGATCGAGGTTCGCGACGGGCGGCACGTCTACCTCAGTATCGATTAAGCCCGCGAGACCGTCGGCGGTGATACTGATGCGTGGGTCAGAGCTGCGCGGGTGGATCAGGGTCGCGTTCGGGCATTTTTGCCGTAGCCAGGTCTCGATCGATGGCCAGTGGCTCGCATCACCGCTAAGGATCACGCGATCAATACTTTGGACAGCCGTACCGATGCGGCTAAAGAAATGGTTTAACTCGCGGTTGAACCCCGCGATCGCCGGGATCAGGACGGCGGTTTCAAACTGACGACGGGAAATTTGGTACTCGGTTTCAAGGCACGCAACGATCGCGCGGTCTTGTCCGGTCTGTAGGCACTGCAAAATGTCTCGGGCGACCCGAAGCAGCGATCGGCCTTGAGGCGTCGTCTGGAGCCATTGACGCAGGGCTATGCGTGCCTCTGGGGCGGGTTCGCCGACAGGAGGTAGCGCGGGCGGTTGTGAATTGAGTGAATTGAGTGGATGGGTGGATGAGTTTAAGTGAGCTTGAATCGCTAGATTCAGCCGGTCATCGGTGAGCAACAGTTGAGCAATGACATCGAGTTCGAGGCTCATGCGACCGTAGGGGACACGGTGCGATCGTCGCTGTAAACCCGTTACAGCCTGATGCTGGGAGCGATCGCCGGTTAGCTCACAAACGATAAACTCGATCGCCGCTGCGTCAGCCGTCACAACTAAGGTTGTTTCGGACGGTGCAGGGCGATCGGGCGATAACACCTGAGACCGCACACTCGCCCAGGCGGCGTCCGCAAACGTAATTTGGCCGGGATGAGACACCAGACCGGCTTCGATGATCGCCTCCCGCAGATTGAAGCGATCGGCCGCATTGCTCTCGCTGTGCTGGTTAACGATGATTCCGGCGAGCTTGGGCAGTGCGCTATCGACTAGGCGATCGGTGTCCGGTTCGAGGGTGCAGCCATCGGCCAGCGCCTCGCAGCGCAGGGAAGTTAAGAGGCGACGCAAGGCGTGGCGCAGTTCGTAGAGACTGAGGCGATCGTCATGCGACCAGCGCACGATCGGCTGGAAGGCATCGCGATCGTCGCGCCAGGAGATCCCGATCTCGAAACAGCTTCGGAAATCCTGGAGCAAAATTCCGGGGGACGTACGATCGCGTTCCGCCGCGCGATCGGCGTTCTGGGAGTCGATTAGCGCTTGCCAGCCGATCGTCCAGTCGTCCGGGGTCGTCGCCTCTGGAGGGAGGTACACCGCGCAGGGCAGACGGTGACGTAACTCGGGTGGGTTGGCATCATTGGCGATCATCTCAGCCGGTTGATCTGCGGTGGGATCGACACCGCAAGACCAGGCCAACGGATAGCGCTGATTGTCTTGGCGATCGATTAAAACTGCCGCGAGTTCCGTCACCCCCAAATCAAGGGCGAGATACCACCGAGTATTGGGGGGATCGTTGGGGGGCGGTGGCGGCGGCAACGTGTCCCAGATCGAGGTAAATAGCTCGGCATGGTTAACGGGATCAACGGGTTCAACAGGTTCAACGAGATTAACGGGTTCAAGCGCTTCGCTGTCGTCGATCGAGCTGGTGGCACTATCCGGCGAGGTGGACGGCGTCAAGCTTGCGGCAGGGTCTACCTGTTGCATGGCGGCGATGATGGCCGCTTCGAGTTCGCGCTCTAGGCCATCGAGACCGAGTTTGATCGTGAGTTCTGCTTCGATCTGTGCTTCTAGCGTCGATGCGTCTGAGGGGGAGTCGATCGCGGTGGCATCCCCGAATTCATCAGGGGGATCGGCACGATTTGGCTCGCTCAAATCGTTAACAATTTCTAAAATCGCATCGAATAACGCTTCGTCGGCGGCGTCATCGTCATCATCCGTATTATCACCATCATCTTCGGTATTCTCTGGCAAAATCGGGACTGGATTTTCGGTATCAGCCCCCGCCTCAACGCCACGGTAGCCATAATATTCATCGTCTGAGCTATCGAAGGGGTTATCGTTAGCGATCTCGGCGAGTTCTGCGGGCGAGAGCGTCGCGAGATCGATGCTGCCGGGGTTGATGAGGGCGTAGCGATCGTCATCGGCGGTTAAATCGAGGGCGATAAAGTCGTCGGTGATGTGTTCCGACAGGCGGGCGATCGTTTCATCGAGATCGCGATCGACGGCAAGCGGTTCGATCCGTTCATCGGGATACGGGTCGGTATCTTCAAATAAATCGAGCGCCCAGTCGATCGGGGTTTCTGACGACACGATCGGCGCTGGATCGATGTGAGATTGAGATTCGTGAGATTCGGCCTCGATTGGCACAGAGACGGGAGGAGGCGATTCGGTCTCGCGTCGATCGTTCTGGTCATGAATGGACGACAAAATGGGCGCAGAAACAGAAACGGCTTCCCACTCATCAAGAGCGGGAAGCTCGGAAAATTGCTGCTTAAGGGCAGCTTTCTTATGTTTGTGAGATATCGGACGGTCAGTCTTTTCGATCGTTTCTGCGGCTTCGGCTCCGGCTTTGGCGTCTGCTGTCGTTGCGATCGCTGGGTCTAAAGCGGGCGAAACCGGCTTAGGTCTGGCCTGAAGGGAGCTTTGAGGAGCCAGTGGTCGAGCTTGAGTTTGGGGATTTGGGGAGACACGAACCGGCTCTGGAGGCGCGGACGGTGTGGCGGTGGATGCCGTAGATGACGTTTCCGGGGACGTAGCGGCGATCGCCGGGTCATGTCCGGCGATCGCCGTGGCGGCAGTCGGTGTCGTGTCGATCGATGTAGCTGCCGGTGTAGCTGCCGGTGTAGCTTCAACTGGCGCGGTCGGGGCTGAGGTAAGGGAGTTCGAGACCTCAGCCCCCTGCGCTTTTGGGTCGGAGGCCGCTGGTATATCCGGCTCTATTGCCGGGGGCCCCCCGCGAGACGACGCTATTCGACTGTGAGAATCATCATCGTCTTCATCGCCGTCATCCGTCGCGGTTGCGGGACGACTCGGGGCGCGATCGCTCGGAGCAACGCCGGATGCTTCTAGGTCGATCGCGTCGAGCTTGGCCGTACGGCGTACGTCGGGACTCGCACCCGATAGCTCGCGATCGATGTCAGCGGCGGCAGTTTCGCGCGTTTTGCTGGCGTTGTTGTGATCGCGATCGGTTTCATCATCGAACCAATCGAAGGCTTTCGCCATGTTCGATGATGTGTGCTGCGATTCTGATTCGAGTTCAACGAGCAGATCATTCACCAAGTCGCCACTGTCCAGCCGCGCATTGGCGGACGGTACGAGCGAATTGGGATCTGGAGTCGAAGAAGACGGCATGACAACGGCTGATTCAAACAGATTCAAATCTGAGTTCTTATTCTGACTTATTTCGGTCGTTTTTGGCGTTGTCATCCCGGCTAATAGCGCATCGAAATCATCATCTACGGTGCCATCTACGTCTGTCGCAGCAACCTCAGAATCGAAAGCATCTGCCTCGAACTCTAAATCGGCCATCGCGTTGAGTTCAGTTTCGGCAGCGAATTCGGTGGATTGCTCGGTGAGGGACGCTTCGATCGCGGGAAAGTCATCATCCTCGATACGATTGCCGATCGTCGCGGTTTCGCGATCGAGATCGGCGATCAAATCCGTTTCGCCCGCCGAGACTTCCGCCGCTGTCACGATATTTTCGTCTGGCTCTAGAGCCTCGATCGGACTCGCTACCGTGGGCTCCTCGATTGCTTCTAACTCCGGCTCCGGCTCGGTCTCTGGTTCGCTCTGTTCTGGCGCGATCGGCTCATCAATGTCCTCTAGAGCGATCGTGGGCTCGTCACCCGTCGCAACATCTTCGATAGCTTCGGGCTCTAGTTCTAGTTCGAGTTCTGGTTCTAGTTCGAGCTCTGGTTCTGGTTCTGCCGCGAGATCAGTAATGACAATATCGTCGAGATTTTCGCCCTCAAACACAGAAGCGGCAACCACTTCGGGTTCCTCCAAATCGGTCATCTCATTCAAGGGTTCATCCAGCGGCTCGATCGTGTCGCTAACATCCTGTTCTACTGGTCGATCGTCAGTTTCGCGGGATGCCTGCGGAGTCTCGATATCGAGGATTTCGTCTTCAGTAAATGGATCAGATTCAACTGCGAGATCTAGCCCCAAGATTGCCTCTGGAATATCTGAATCCTCGGCCAGTAAAGCGTTGCTGACTAGACTATCGTCCTCCTCTTCCAGAATGTATTCGTATTCGTGTTCAACTTCTTCGGAGCTAGCTTCTAGATCAAGCTCAACTTCGTCAGGCTCAATATCTTCAAGCTCAACTTCGTCAAGTTCAACATCTTCAGAGCTAGCTTCTAGATCAAGCTCAACTTCGTCAAGTTCAACCTCTTCAGAGCTAGCTTCTAGGTCTAACTCAACGTCGTCAGGTTCAATTTCTAGATCTAACTCAACCTCTTCAAGCTCAGCCTCTTCAGAGCTAGCTTCTAGATCTAACTCAACGTCGTCAAGCTCAACATCTGGTTCAACTTCAGCCTCAGAGCTAGCTTCTAGATCAAGCTCAACCTCTTCAGAGCTAGCTTCTAGGTCTAACTCAACGTCGTCAGGTTCAATTTCTAGATCTAACTCAACATCTTCAAGCTCAACCTCTTCAGAACTAGCTTCTAGATTTAACTCAACTTCAGATGTCAGGCCAAGATTAGACTCAGCTTCATCGTGGAAGCCTGGATCGCGATCGGGTTCAAGGCCAAACTCGGGATCGGCAGTCGGTTCAAGTTCTGATATGAGATTCAGCTCGGAATCTGGATCTGGATCGATCGCGAGCTCGGAAACAACCTCCGCCGCCACGTTAGGATCTGGCTCCGGGCTCGGTTCGAGATCGAACATTTCCAGCTCATATTCGTCGATCGCATCGTCGATCGCTTCAAGATCCACATCGTCGTTCAACTCTGACGACGCTTCAGGATCTGCGGCGGTCTGCTCTAGGCTGTCCTCCTCAACCGCAAGGGCTTCGATCGCAACAAGATCAATCGAGTCGGCGACGGGTTCGACCGTCGATTGCAGCGCCTCGGGTTCTGCCAGCTCTTCCGGCTCTTCCGGTTCTACCTGATCAACGACTGGCATCCCGAAAATGTCGCTGTCATCAAAATCTAAATCATCCTCATCGATCGCCATCTCAGCGGTGAACTCGCTCAACGTGTCGCCATCAAGATTGGCTGATTGATCGTCGGTTGTCTCAATCAAAAACTCGTCTTCCCCCTCAAAATCACGATCGCTTTCCAGCGCAAGATCTAGACCGGTAGACCCGTCACCAGAATCTAACCCGAGGGCAAAATCGTCTGGTGTCATGCTGTTGGCGCGATCGAGGGTTGGGGAGGCTAATAATGCTGACGGTTCTGACGCTGCGGGATCTACGGAATCATCGAGATCATCGTCATACCAATCATTGTTATCCTCCCACTCTTGAGATTCATCGCCCCAGGCGATGGCTTCATCCACTAATTCTGCCCCCAAGTCTGAGATGGCATCCTCTGCGGTCTCGACGGCTCCCCATCCCGCCAAATCGGAGGGTGTGTCCTCAGCCGCACTGACGATCTCGATCTCATCAGCATCGCGCTCTTCTCCTGTCGAAGCTGATACAGCATCGGGTTCGTCATTTAGATCGTCGTGATCGTCAAAATCGTCGCGATCGCCCTCTGCCCAGTTATCGGCCTCTGAAATTTCGGAGTCTTGCCCAAATGTAGCGGGATCGAATTCAAAGCTGTCGATCTCGGGTGCGGGGTCAGCGATCGGAGATCGATTCGTGACGGTGGCTGTCGGAGTATTTGCGGAAAGTTCAGGGGTGACGGCACTAGGGGTTAGATCGGTGATGTCGTCTGCCCACGGATCGGTGTCGAGTTCGTTATCGAATGCGTCGTCAAGTTCGTCGCCAAGCTCGTCGTCAAGCTCGTCGTCAAGCTCGTCGTCAAGTTCGTCTTCACCGGCGAAATCGGCGAAATCGGTGGGTTCATCTGATGCGCCTAGACCGATCGGCTCTGCTACTGGGTTGTCTTCGATCGGGCGCTTTGTCGGTGTTGGCGTCGAAGCTTCCTCGGCTAGGTCGAGACCAAACGGATCGGTATCTTCCGTTAACACTTGAGCGGCGATCGTCGCGAAATCGTCCGCCTCAACCTCATGACTCTCATCATCCGCGATATCTACAGACGGATCATCCGTCTCAACATCGGGGACAAGGGAGTTCGCCATTGCGATGAAATCGCCAGCATCATCTTGATTGTCCGCGCTATTAGATGCATCGGTGATCGTCCAGTTGTTGGCCTCGATCGCGGTCTCGGCGACACTCTCTGATCCGGTTTCAGCCTCTGGGTCTGATCCGGTTTCAGCCTCTGGGTCGAAATCTGGGTCGAAATCTGAATCGAAATCATTGTTCCAATCCTCCTCTACTCCAGCACTGTCGGTGTCATCCAGATCGATGAGATCGACGCGATCGATGTCAACCTCAGCGAGGTTAACCGATTCAGCTTGATTTGTGGATAGATCCTCGGGCAAGGCGTCATCATCTGCGAGAGTTTCGCCGGTTTCGCTCCAGGGATCGGCGACTGCATCAAAGCTTGCAGGGGAGGGGGCTGGTGCGAGGTCGGTGTCTGGCATCATGACCTGATCTGCGATCGCGTCAAACTCATCGAATTCATCAAACTCATCGACTTCGTCCGACTCGTCGAGCTCGTTCAGTTCGTCAAACTCGCCGGTTTCGCGATCGTCAGCTTCCAGATCGTCCGATGCCAACGTGGTTAAATCCAGGTCGCTAACGGTGCTATCGTCCGCCGCGCTAATGGCTTGCTCGGCGATCGCGCCAAATTCATCGAATTCATCGAATTCGTCGAACTCATCGAACTCGTCGAACTCGTCAGGTTCCACATCTTCGACGTCCGACACGGTGTGATCCAGTTGATCCGGCTTGTCTGCCTCAGTGATCAGGTCGGCTTCGGAGTCCTCCGCGATCGCGTCAGCCGCGATCGCCTCAAAGTCCATGACCCCGGACAGTTCAAAGTCAGCCTCCGGGCTCATGTTAATGTCGTCGTCCGGTTCATCGAGTGGGGCAAATTCGGAGAGGATGCGATCGAGGGGATCGTCATCAAAGTCGCTAGCATCACCAGTGTCACCAACATCACCAGGATCATCAACATCGCCAAGGTCGTTATCCGGTATGGCGTGCGCGATGATTTCGATATCATCCGGAGCCTGCAACGCCTCGATCGTCGTGGGCATCATCGATGGGTCAGTGACGTTTTCATCTCCTGTAGGAAGATCAAAGAAGGCTGCAAGACCGGATTCGATTTCAGTCGGACGAATGTATAGGTCATGATCAGACGTGGCGTTTCGCTGGCTGAGATCACGAGCGATTTCCTCGACGCTGCGCGGTGTTCCGGCAGGCAAGCCGGAAGCAATCGGCGTCGAAGGATCGAAATCGATTGTGTCGGTATCGCTTAAATCAAAGGGATCGAGTTCGATCGGCTCACCGAGTAAGTCATCATTTTCTTCCTCTACATCTGCGATATCCGTTGCGCTCGCTTCCTCGATCTCATCAGCCTCCTCCTCATCAGCGCCATCGGCGGCAAAGGAGTATAGATCTGGATTCATCCCAGACGGTTCTGACTCATCTTCTTCCTCGTTCTCAAGCCAACGACTATCGAGCCCCGTTTGCATCTCCTCGGGAGCCGTATTCCAAGGCAGGGGTAAATCATTCTCGTCCTGCTCGGGCTCGCTTGCCTTGTCGTCGTTTATGCTCTGTGCGTCCTGGTTAATGGGATACGTGTCCGGGGTCTCGCTGTCCTCGGAGGTGTCTTCTAGGAGCCAACTGTTTGGTTCGTCTGAGGGTTCCGATTCATCTTCGTTTGCTTCCTCCGCTAATTCATCTTCGATCGCTTCCTCAGCTAATTCGTCTTCAAAAACTGTCGTGGAATCTTCACTGATGGGCTCATGACGATCAATTGCGTCTGTATCTTCGGAATCTTCTGGGGGGAGAATTTCGGCTTCCGCATCGTCAGGCTGTTCGATCGAGTCTGCGGGTTGTTCATCGGCGGTCAGTGCATCGACAACGGTCTCGGCAACACTGGCGATCGCCCCGAGGCTGGCTGCTGCGATCGCGATGCCACCGATCCCTTCACCCAGTCCGGATTCGTCTGCTTCTGTGCTGGTGTCGTCGGTTAGATCCAGGTCGTCGATCGCCTCGGTTTCGTCCGGTTCACTGATCTCGTCAGTCTCGTCAGTCTCTTCAATCCCATCGGTCTCGATGATCGCAGCATCATCGGAGACGTCATCATCTGTAGTGGCACTTGTAGCAGCTTCTAATACATCAGTAGCTTTTAATACATCTACATTGTCATTATTCTCTTTCTCGGCTTGTTCCTCCTCGCTTGGATCTGCACTGTCAAGATCCAGACTTTCGATTGCCTCTTTATGTCCTTCTACGACATGTCCTTCTACGACATGTCCTTCTACGACTTCTGCTTCTTCTACAGTTTCTACTTCTTCTGCCTCTCCGACGATTTCATCGGAGACAAGGTCAGACTCGTCAACATCGTCGCCGCCGGAATCGTCCTGATCCGTTAGGCCACTGTTCTCGATCTCGATGGTATCAGCGTCGGCGTCAGTTTCAATACTGTCGATCTCAATACGATCAATCTCAATACGATCGATGTCGTCATGGCTCTCGATCGCTGTTACAGTTTCAGCCTCAAGCGGCACAATGAATTCGCCGAACGGTAGTTCATCCTGTATCTCGCCGTCTTGGGGCGTCTCCAATAGAGCCGTCAGATCGGTTAGCGCTGTAATCCGCTCCGGTGGGGGAACGATCGCACGGGTGGCGATCGCTGCTGTGGCGGAGGCGACGCCAAATGAGGCGGCAACACGATCGCGAAGATCCATCGCCGAATCTGCCGTGTCCGATGTCTCGGATAAATCGACCACCTCGCCGCCTGCATCTTCGGTCGTGCTGGGATCGATCATGTCGATCGTGGCCTCGATTTCATCTGCATCGCGAGTCGTCGTCGCGGCATCGCTCGGCAACACCTGCGCCGCACGATCGACCAACGCCTGCACGATCGCGTCACCCTGCTGACTCAGACGATGCATTTTCTCCACGCTGGTCGCGAGGGAATCTTCGTAGCTGCGAATATTCGATAGCACAGCATTAAAGCTCGTTTGCAGCTTGCCATCGAGTTCGAGCAAAAGCCGATCGGAATCGGCCTGGAGGCGCTGCACCTGCTCGAAACGCTGGGCAGGATGGAGTACGGGCGAGCTAGTTTCGCCGTTATCTGGCAGGCGGTTGGTGCTGAAATAGGCGCTGAAGTAGTTGACGAGGCGTGCTTCGAGGGTTTGCAGCATCCCGCCAAGCTGCTGGGCGATCGCATTTTGGAGACGATCCTGAAGCGTGCCGACAAAGGTCGAGATCGTTCGCTCTTGGTTGCTTTGCTGTTGAACGAGGCTGTTTTGATATTGCGCTTGGGTTCGTAGGTGCTGGATTTCGCTGGCAAGGCGATCGCGTTCCTGGCGTAGGTTTTCCAGGTCGTGGCGTAGGGGTTGCAGGAGGCTCGAATGCAACACCATGATGTCGCGTGCGAGGCCAGATTCAGAGTTGTCGCCGCCCGTCCCTAGATTAGGACTGGGGGGATTGATCATCGAAGGGCTAGAGTCCGTCGCCGCAAACGGTGGATCGAGACTGAGGGCGCTACGTACGATATTTTCCAGCTCGATCGCGTCCAGATGTCCGGGCTTGTCCGTAGGGTCTAAGGACGGGTTGGATTGGCTCATAGCGGTCTCACGCATCGGGGGCAATGATCTGGGCGGGCTCGATGAAATGTTGCGGCTGCTTTCAGAGGCGGCGCGGCTCATGTCTAGCAACGACTCGGATGATGCATCGGGCGATGCGCTTGACTGCACATCGAGATAGCGCCGAATCTGTTGCAGCAATGCCAACTCTTGCGGGACAGCGTTCGCCGGATCGCCGTGTAGCTGTTCGGTGGCGCGTCCGATGATCGTGTCAATTTCAGCAATGAGCGCTTGGATGTTATCGGGGCGAGAAGTCACGAGCGTTCCTCTTCGGCGAACTGTCAGCGGATTGAGCTTCAAACAAGGCGATCGTTGCCAGATCTCGAATCAAATCATTTGATCCCAAGAGATGCAGCCGTCTCTCATTGGACTCAACGATCTTAACGACCTGGATGACTCGATTTCAGCAGGATTTAGACTGGGATGGGGGGACGAAATGACTGGGGAGCTTCCCGTTGCGATTGTGTGTCAGATGCGATCGCAGTTTGGCCCTGTGCGATGGAGAGTCATTCGCTTACCATGTCAGACCCTGTATCGATCAAAAATGCCCCTCGATCTACCATGCCATAAACGCTCAAGTTTAAGACGTTAAATCCAGCGAAAAACGATCACTTTCAAAGCACTCGATCTCCCCAAGCAAACGTTCCCCAACACAATCAGACAACAGATGTATCTTGATCGAGCTGAAACCTCAAGATAAATTGCAAAAATTCACAGGAATTCGCAATCATATGAGTGGGATTCAAGATTGAAAGCATCCGAGGCGTAACAAGAACGTAAAATGCACAAAGTAAAGACTTCATCACCGGTGATGCTAATCCCATAAAGCCGATCGGCTACACTAAGCATCTTGAATCTATGCAGCCGTAAAAATCGATACCTTTTGCGTCAAAATCTGAAACAAGTATGGTGAACTCAGGCCGTAAGCGTTCTGCGCTTCCCATAATTTCAGGCTTTAACACGCTTGCCCTGTGGGCACTTGGGCAACACTATCACGAGTCAAACTAGCGACCTATGGACGATCGACACAACCCACGCGGCGACAATCAAATCGAGGCGCTACTACGTGAGACCCCATTTTTTGAGGGTTTGCCAGACGCTGCGATCGCCAGTGCGCTCTCCCATGTGGTTGCCAGGACTCATCCGCCGAACCAAGTCATCTTGCTTGAGAACGATTGGGGCAGCTCGGTCTATTTCATCCTTGAGGGCTGGGCTAAAATTCGCACCTATAACCTCGACGGCAAAGAAATCACCCTCAATATTTTGGGAACCGGTGAAGTGTTTGGCGAGATGGCCGCACTTGATGAAGTCCCGCGATCGACCGACGTGATCACCCTGGCGCCAACCACGATCGGCAATATGCCCGCCCAAGATTTCGTGACGCTGGTGAAGACGGAACCGCTAGCGGGGATTCGCCTAGCGCAACTCATGGGGCGTCGTCTGCGTCAGGTAAATCGTCGCCTGAGACTACGGGAATCGGATAGTACATCGCGGGTCGCGGATATCTTGCTGTTTTTGGCCGAAGGTCAAGGCAAACAAGGTTCGAGCGGCGGGATGCGTATCCCCAACCTGCCCCACCGTGAGCTGAGTAGTCTCAGCGGTTTGGCGCGGGAAACCGTGACGCGCGTCCTCAGTAAACTAGAAAAGAAGGGCTTGATCGAGCGCGAGCGCGATACGCTGCTGATTCCGGATCTCTACGACCTCGAACGAATGCTCAACTAACGAGGGGCGATCGCGACTGCATTAAACCCACTGAAAGATGACCCTGCCTCTACCTGATTCCCCACGCCGATCGATCGCCACACGCCGATCATCTGCGCTTGCGTTAGTTGAGACAGCCTTTTTGGCGAGTACCGGCAGCCTAATTTGGCTGATCGATTACTACTTTCCGCTCGGCCCCATCCTGCGGCTATTTTTCCCGATCCCGATCGCCCTGGTCTACCTCCGCTGGAATAAACGGGAGGCACTGATGGCGACGGCGGTTTCGGGGCTCTTGCTCTCGGTGCTGATGGGTCCGGCGCGAAGTGTTTTGTTTTTGATGCCCTATGGGTTTCAGGGTCTATTGCTCGGATGGCTCTGGACGCGACGGGCGAAGTGGTGGCTTTCGATCGCCACAGCGACGGTTCTCGGCACGTTTGGCGTCTTTTTTAAGATTTGGCTACTATCGGTTTTTCTCAATCAAGATTTGTGGGTGTATTTCACCACCCAGGTGACTGAGCTAATCAACTGGGCGCTGGAAAAATTGGGGCTGTTCGTGCAGCCGAGTCTTGAGCTGGTGCAGTGGTCGGCGACGGCGATGATTGTGGTCAATAATGCGGTTTACATTTTGGTCGTGCATCTGGTGGCGCTGTTGCTGCTCGATCGGCTGGGTAATCCGATTCCGCGTCCGCCCCAGTGGATTCAGGTTTTGCTGGATGTGGAATACGACGAGGAGCCTAAGTCGGGACGTGCGGCCAAGCAACGGAAGGCTGCGGATATGGTCAATGACGAGCGCGACAATCAGCAAAAGCAGGAGAGTGATGATAAAAGCGATGAGTTTGATTTTTAGGGATTTGGGTTGGCATCAAACAGCAACATCAGTCAGTCAGTAACCGATTTTGCGTCAGTCCTCACAGCAACATCCGTAGGGGTGTTTGGCGGTATTTGCGATCGGGTGAATTTAGCGTGGTTTCAGTGTTGGGAGAATCGTCGAGAGAATCGCTAGAATCGTCGATCGCGATCTGCAACGAACCCGCGATCGCCCGTGCCTGGTGCGATCGCGTGCGTGGAACTGCGCCCCGATTTGCCTGTGTCGCGGGGTTTACCGCCACGGCGACGATCGATCAGATTTCCGCTGCGGGTCTGACGCCCCACGATCGGCTCTTCACCGCCAATGCCGACCTCGATTTTCTCGTCAGTGGCGACACGCGCGATCCTCTGTATCCCCTGCCCCCCCTCGTCGCCGGAGCCTCTCCGGTACTGATTTCCCGCGCGATCGCCACCGAACTCGGCTGGCCGATCCATGCGATCAATGCTGGCCTACCCTACGCCCTCAGCCAACCGGCGATCGACCTACACAGCCCCCCGGCGCGATGCCTGTCAAGTGGCCGCAGCCTCGATCGCGCCGTCGTCGAACGGTTATTTGAGCGCGGTTTGGATCTGGGACGAACTTGGAGCAGGTCGGGTGAGTCGGATGAGTCCGCGAAATGGCTAGCGATCGGGGAATGTGTCGTGGGGGGGACGACGACGGCGCTCGGGGTGCTGACGGCGCTGGGAGTTGAGGCCAGCGGGCTGATGAGTAGCAGCTTGGTGCAGTGCGATCGTGGCTTGAAGGATCGAGTCGTTCGATCAGGTTTAGAGGCGCTGGCGCGGCGGGGTGGCGGGTTACCGCTGGAGCCGATCGCGGCGATCGCGGCCATGGGCGATCCGATACAGCCGGTGGCGGCGGGTCTGGTGTTGGGTGCGATCGAATCCGATGTGCCGGTGCTGTTGGCCGGGGGGACGCAGATGCTCGCCGTGTGGGAACTAGCGCGACGCTTGGCGCGGGTCGGTGGGCTAATGTGGCGGGCGGATCGGGTGGTGGTCGGGACGACGCGCTGGGTGATTGAAGATTCGGCGGCTGGAGCGGTTAAGTTAGCCCGATCGCTGGGTGCGCCGCTGTTGGCGTCGCGGTTGGATTTGTCGGGGTCGCGTCATGAGACACTGCGGGTCTATGAGCGGGGGTATGTGAAAGAGGGCGTCGGGGCAGGCGGAGCGGCGATCGGGGCGGCGCTGCATCGGGGATGGGATTCGGCGCGGATGGTGCAGGCGATCGACGTATTAGCCGATCGGTTAACTGATCCGTTGACTGATCCATTCGACTTAGAGTACTCCAAGGAAATAGGCATTCAGGATGAGAGGGGCTGAGAGGGAATCTCT
>CAZFJL010000007.1:0-97143 GCA_964518905.1 uncultured Geitlerinema sp.
CAGCACTTCCCTCTCACCTCATTCTATAACCTCACTTTTTTACTTGAGCTACTTAGTCATACTGCTTTCTTCTTTTCTTGATGTCTTTCTCGAAGAGACGATCGCAAGATCGCGACCAAAACGTTATGCGAAACGATTCAAGAATTTCAAAAGTCTGCGCGTTGTATCCGTCAGCTTCGTTTTTTTGTACGCATCCGCCGCTTTTTTAATGCATTCCGCCTGCGTCGGATAGGGATGAATCACGCTCGCCAGTTGACCGAGACCGATGTTGTTCACGATCGCACTAGTCAGCTCGCCGATCATCTCCCCCGCATGACGCGACACCAGCGTCGCCCCGAGAATCTTGTCGCTGCCCCGGCGGTGAATCACCTTGAGAAAACCCGAGGTTTCACCATCGGTAATGGCCCGATCGACCCGATCAAACGGCACAACGATCGTCTCGTAGGCCACACCCCGCGATCGCGCCTCACGCTCATATAGTCCCACATGCGCGACTTCCGGATCGGTGAACGTCACCCAGGGCATCGTTAAACCGCTCAGTTTGGCGCGAAACTTGCCGAACGGCGCGAACAGCGTATTTTGAATCACGATCCGCGCCGCCGAGTCCGCTGCGTGGGTGAATTTCCAATCGAGGCAAATATCGCCCGCCGCGTAGATTTTTGGATTGGTGGTTTGGAGATAATCGTTGACCGTGACGCCGCGTCGATCATATTTCACGCCCACGGCTTCGAGATTCAGTCCCTCGACATTGGGAGCGCGTCCCGCTCCAAGCAAAATCGCATCGACGGTGACACTATCGACTGCGCCATCACGCTCAAAATACACCACCTTACCCGCTGCGTTGCGCTCCACACGCCTGGGTTCTGACCCCAAAATTAAATCGATGCCCTCGCGTTGAAATTGCGCTTGAACGATCGCCGCTGCATCGGGATCTTCGCGATCGAGCAGATGATTACCCCGATGAATCAACGTCACCTGAGAGCCGAGGCGCTGAAAGGTTTGAGCCAGTTCACAGCCGATCGGTCCACCACCGACGACCAACAGCCGCGACGGGCGATCGGTCAGCGAGAACACCGTCTCATTCGTTAAATATCCCGCCTCGTCTAAACCCGGAACCGTAGGGCGCACGGCTCGCGCTCCGGTGGCGATCACCGCTTTTTTGTAGCGTAGCGTCGAAATGTCGCCGCGATCGCTGGTCACCGCGACACAACCCCCAGCCTCAAAGCGACCACTTCCGATAAACAGATCCACACCCAAACCGGCAAACCGATCGGCAGAATCGTGATGGCTGATGTTGGCGCGGATTTTTCGCATCCGCTCCATCACAGCGGGAAAATTGATATTGATCGACTCCGGCGGCTGAATCCCAAACGCTGCTGCATCGCGTATCTCCGCCGCAACACGCGACGATCGGATCACACACTTCGACGGCACGCAGCCCACATTTAAACAATCCCCCCCCATCAAATGCCGCTCCACCAGCGCCACCTTCAGCCCCAGCCCCAGACCCGCCGCCCCCGCCGCCACCACCAGCCCCGCCGTCCCCGCACCAATCACCACCAGATCGTACTGTTCTGCCGGTGTGGGATTATTCCAGTCCGATGGATGGACGCGATCGAGTAAGACGCGATTGTAGCGATCGTCAGGCAAAACATCAAAAGGCTGAAAGGCTGCGTCTGACATACAAAGGGGTTTAATGAAAAGATCATGGCCACGATTAAGACGTCTAAACGAAGACAGCCTATCGGATGTGTCGATCGAGTGATGTTAAGTCGTGATTAATAGTTGATAAGAGCGAGGTTAAGCTTCGCTATGCCACTTAACCGGCCTCGATTTCTTGCATGACCCAATCGAAGATTTGCAGCACCTGTTCGCGGGTGTCCGTCGCTTGCAGGGTGGAAAGACGGAGGTACGGAAAACGGGTTTCGCCGGGATTGGTCGGTAGAGCAAGGCCGATCGAGCCAAATTTACCGCGTAACTCTGACCATTTTTCTTTGCTATCAAAGGGTCTGAGTTTACCGTAACTGCTCGACGAAATTTCGAGGCCGCCCCAAATGCCGAGGGAAAAGAGCGACACGCCAGACCCGGCATAGGATGGCCGTACGGTAAAACCGCCGTAGGTGTCGCCCTTGCCCCAGACCACATCCAGCAGCGGAATGCTCATCGACCATTCGTAGATTTGCCGCGCGACCTTAGCTTCTTCTGCTCCACGCCGCACTTCAAACTCTTGGAAAAACGATGACTCATCCCAACGACGCCGTTCACGGGTGGCACTAGTCTTTTTCTGACGCGCTTCGGCAGTTTGACCGATTAAACGCGGCGTCAACAGTCTTAAACCCTCTTCGGTGTCGGCGTATTGTTTGACTTCTAAGGCTAAAACTTCCGCTGGATCGACTTGCTCATTCAGAAATTCCACTACGCGCCGCATGGGAATTGGAATCTCGTCGGCGACAAAGATCAGGCGAATTTTCCCAGCCTGAAGGTGGGTTTTGACGTGTTCCCAAAACCGTTCTTCGTTGGCTTCACTGCCCAAAAATTCCTCGAAGACCTGTTCGGGATCGCGGCCTTGTTCACGACAGTTGGCCTCGAATTGGGTGACGATCGTGTCGATCGACCAATACACATTGGCATTGGCGACATAGTCGAGCATCTGGCCGATCGCCTCTTGGCGAATGCGGCTATTGTTCAAACGGCGGACTTCGACAAAGGTGGGGATGGCATTGCGATCGAGGAACAGTCGATCGAGCGACCAGCGCCCACTGGCGTCATCTTCGTTCGATGCTGTGGCTTCGCGATTGACCAGTAACCACTGGCGCGGGATCGCTACGTCAATTTGCTCGCCTGCGAGCAGATGGGGATATTGTTCGATCAGCTCCTGGAGCTGTTCTTCGGATGTGTAGGCTTGTTCGCTCATTGCAATGAGTCGATCGTCGTCCTGAATAAGGTATATGCCACCGCCCATCTGTTTGATCTCCGTGTATGCGTGAGGTTATGAGTGTTGCGAGCTTGGGTGAACTAGTTGCGATCGCTCACACCGCCTTCATCCTAGCGAATGGCCTTGCACAATATGGTTGATCTCGGTATCGCTCGATTCGGTCTCGGTTCACGGTCGCGACGAGATCAACCGTGGTACTACTTGGGTTGATACGTTTTGCCTGCTGATTTGGATCATCGTGATCCAGCTCGTTGAACGCATTGAGTCGGTCAAACTTAGGCGATCGAGCACTGCCCACTAAACGATAGTTCAGCGGGGCCGGTCATATAAATGCGGTTATTGGTTTCTGACCATTCAATTTCGAGCGGGCCGCCCGGTAGCTCGACCGTGGTTTGCCGATCGCAGCGTCCATTCAAGACCCCCGCGACCACCGACGCGCAGGCTCCCGTCCCGCACGCGAGCGTAATTCCCGCGCCCCGTTCCCAGACGCGCATCTTAATGTAGTCCGATCGCACGACCTCAACAAACTCCGCATTGATCTTTTTGGGGAAGTCGGGATGACATTCGACGATCGGGCCGATCGCCTCTAGCGGAAACTCGGCGACATCGTCCACAAAGGTAATGCAGTGGGGGTTACCCATGCTGACCGTCGTCATGGGGAAAATTTCGCCGTTGATCGTGAGGGGAATTGCGATCGCCGGTTTATCGGCAGCAGCTAACGTGGTCGGAATTTCGGCAGCCGCTAAACGTGGTTCGCCCATATCGACGCAGATTTGACCATCGGGTCGCAGCTCCGGCGAAATCATCCCGGCGAGGGTGTGAATTTTGTAGGTGTGGGGAGCGCTCACGCCGTCGAGCTGGGCAACGTATTGGGCAAAGCAGCGAATGCCGTTGCCGCACATTTCCGGCTCCGAACCGTCGGAGTTGAAAATACGCATCGTGTAGTCGGTGTCGCCCTGTCCCGGCAACACAAAGATGACGCCGTCTGCGCCGATCCCGAAATGCCGATCGCACAGTGCTGCGGCTTGCTTGGGCGTGAGCAGCGGTTCAGCCTGATCGCGATTATCGATCATGATGAAATCGTTGCCGAGACCTTGATATTTGTCGAACTGGATATCCATGTGTTGCGATCGCGAACAGAGAAACAATAGTGAGGAAGCGACGACAAATCATCAACCGACTCTCGGTTTAACGGTATCTTGACAACGCGGTTAACGGATAGATCTAGCTCAAACTTTATCGGGTTTCACGTCTCAGCAAACCTTATTGTTCCTGAGTTGTAGCAAGGTCAGCAAAGGTTGGGACAATCTTGACGGGCGTATTGCTGTGAGATGCGACCGACAAACGTTATTGGTTAGACCATTCATGAAACCCTATCAAATGATTCCCATCCACGAGTGTCACGAACCGCTCGTGCCGATCCCCCTCGATCGCTTTGCGGCGATCGATCCCCATCCTTACCAAGCCCTCGGCGCACCCTACGGCGATTGCACTCCCTTTTGGGTTCGCGCCGGTATCCTCGAACGGCTCGATCACGCTTTGGCCAACCTACAGGCGGAATGTCCGGGCTGGAGTATCCAAATTTTTGATGCCCTGCGTCCCCTACCGGTGCAGCAATTTATGGTCGAACAGGCGATCGCCGAAGTCGCGATCGCGCGGAATCTCGATCCCGATCGCCTCAGCGATACCGATCGCGACGCCATCTTGCCCGAAGTGCAGACTTTTTGGGCGATTCCCAGCTCCGATCCCGCCACGCCGCCGCCCCACAGTACCGGCGGCGCGATCGATGTCACCCTCGTGAATAGCGATGGTGAACCGATCAATATGGGATCTCCGATCGACGAACTATCGCCGCGATCGTACCCTGACCATTTCGCCAGCTCCGATGCCGACAACGCTCCCGTCTTTCACGAACGACGCCAGCTCCTCCAGCGCAGCCTCACCCAGGCCGGATTCGCCCAGCACCCTAAAGAATGGTGGCATTTTTGCTACGGTGATCAGATGTGGGCTTGGCTGAGTCGATCGCCCCAGGCTCGCTATGGTCGCGTACCCGAAGCGACATGACACACCGACGACAAAGGCAATGGTTAGCCTGATTGCAATTGATCGCAGCTCGCCTGCCTATAATCAAACCCAGGACAGGATAGCCGAAAATCGCTAAAAATGAACTCAACGTTACCGTTTCAGTGGTTATGCGCTCCTTGAATGCCTGTTACTCCGTGCCTGTTAATCCATGCCCGTTGATCTGGTCATGGATCTGTGTTTGCCCTTCACCCTGAGATTGTCACTATGTCGCCTGCTAGCTCCTCCTCTGTCGATGCGCTCGCTACACTCAGAAGCCAACGCGGCGATCTTGCCGATCGCCTGTCGGATCTCCGCGATCGCCTAGCCGCTCTAGCCCCAGAGCTCGAACACGCCAAAGCTCAAGCGGCCAAACCCACCAGCAAAGCCAGCGGTCACTCGATCGAAGACATTCTCGCCTCCACAACCCAGGCCGCGATCGAACATCACACCTGGCAAGCCAAGGTTGAAGCGATCGAAACGACGATGCAGTGGGCCACCCATCAGATCGCAGACACAGAAACCAAACTCAGAGACGTAGAAGATCAGATTGAAGTCGCCCAGCAAAAGGCAGAACTCACCGCTGACGCCAAAGCGGGGATCGAGACCCTCAATACATCGATCGCCGAACTCAAACAGCAGCTCATTACACTCCAAAAACGAGGCTGTACCCATATCTACTCACTGAACCTACCGGAATTTTCCCTTGACGATCGTGGCTCAATCCAGGCTCGCCCCGTCGCCTTTCGGATGCACTAATCCGATCGGAATGCCTCAAAGAGAAGTCTCACACTTCCCAAATTCTAGTAACCCAAAAAATATTTGGAAGAAATGGCAATAACGCATTAGCATAAGGGCACGTTTTTATCACACCTGGTTCATGAACTTTAAGGCAGGAACCCTCCTTCAAGACGGGCGTTACGTAATTGATGTTGCCCTAGGTCATGGATACTTCGGCACAACGTACCGCGCTATGCACGCCAACTTAGTGCAGCCCGTCGCGATTAAAACCCTCGATGACGTATTGCGCGAGGGCGATCGCTATGAGGATTTTAAGTGCCAGTTTATTGAGCAGGCACGCTGTCTCGCCAAGTGTCCCAGCCCACACCTGCCAAGATTGCTCGATATTTTCGAGGAAGACGATCGACCCTTCATCGTCATGGACTACGTTCCAGGATCGACCCTCTCTCAGCTCGTTCAGGGTGGACGCCCGCTTCCCGTCAGCCGTACCTTAAGCTACATTCGCCAGATGGGCGCCGCCTTGATGGCGATCCATGCAGAAGGTCTGCTACACCGCGATATTCAGCCCGATCATGCGATCCGTCAGTTTGGAACCGACTGCATCACCACGATCGAAATCGGACTCACGCGGGATTTCACGGACGGCATTAACCAAACCCATTGCAGCTTACTCGCCGCTGGCTATGCCGCACCGGAGCAATACAAACTCAACGCACCGCGTACCGTCGCCACCGATGTGTACTCCCTCTCGGCGGTACTCTACTTTTTGCTCACGGCTCAGACCCCGATCGCCGCTCCACTTCGCGATCGCGTTCCGATGCCCAGCGTACGTTCGCTCAACCCTGACGTTTCCCCTGAGCTGGAAGCAGCGATCGAGTATGGATTGGCGATCAACCCAGAACGACGCCCCGCCAGTATTGACGCTTTTCTCTCTAACCTCCCTGAACTTGTGTCTAGCGCCTCTTCTCCCAAACAAAAGTCTTCCCCGAACCTTGGGCTTCCCCCGTTTGCCCGCCCTTGGGTTCCGGCCTTATTTGCCGCAACATCCATTGTGTCCGCGTTGAGCGGGGCGGGCAGCATCATGCTGCTACGCGCCTCCAATGCTCAAGTCGATCCGGACCCCTATCGAACGCTGCAAACCTCGCCCGAGTTTGAGGCGTTTCGTAATGCTCCCCGAGGTGGATTCTTCGAGAATCGCACAACCCCCGAAAGCTCGGTCGATCGCGATGCCGCCACAGAGTACGATCGCGAAGTCGAGCTAGAGCCGCCGAACTGGAACACTCCTGATTCAATTCAACCGACCCAGACCTACGACACTCCCTACCTTGACGGCCAAGACCAGCCATCAACCTACGTACAGGATCGCGAACCCTGGACACCAACAATTCCGGCTCCAGACGTCCGCAACGATGAGATTGAAGTTCCGGTCAATAGTGACCTCGGCACGTCCTACCCCAGTGGACTGGAGGCAATACCCGATTCTTTTGATCCACGGATCGAATTTGAAGAGCCAGCACCCCGGGTTGAACCGATCGAAGGCCAATCCTCCCAGAAAAAAGCGCCACACGAAACAGTTCCACCTCGGTTCCCCGAAGGCAAATCGGTGGTTCGCTCAAATCCTCATACGTTGAGTTAATCCGTTAAAACTCGGCTCTCAAAGCTGGCCTAGACGTTGATGCAGGGTCTACATGTTCGCATCTGATCCGATTCGGTCTGCTCTGAGAGATTAACTCCATCTGTGCCGAATATATCGAAGATTAGGCCGCAACAGAATCCGACGGTTGGATCGATGGCTGAATCTGGTTCGGCTGATAGTACCGACCAGCCTGCTTTAGGTCTGCGCTGATGGTTTCGGGTTCAGTGAAGTTGAAGGATAGGGCATACCAAAGATTTGAGTCAAAAATCCCTGTAGCAGGCAGCTCGAAATAGGTTTGTAGCACCTCGATCGCCGCGCGGGTTTTGGGGCCAAAAATGCCATCTACAAAACCATCGTAAGCTCCTGCAAGTCGGAGAACTTTTTGCAGAATGACGATGCAGCGTCCACGGCTACCTTCTGCGAGCAAAATCGGATCGAGTTGGGTTAGAGCAATTTCAAAAGCATTCATAGTTTTGACGGCGGTAACGATGCGGAAGAATTGGTATCGCGAGGGGAGTGCTCTCTGATACGTTCTAGTATCCCGTTTTTTCGCACGTCAGGCAGCGATCGCCGTCTCTTGTTCGCGTGATGTAACGGACATCAATTGGCGATCGTAGCGTCAGCGATCGGTGATAGAACCAAGCGTTCAGTGTGATCCCGATCACAAATTAACCTCATACGAAATCCGGTTCTGCATTAGAAAAATAAAGAACGCCTATGAGCACTGAGCGGAGTCGAAGTGCGGTGTTCGCTCAGAGCGGCGATCTAAGTCTGTATACAGCCGGATTTCGTATCAGGCCACAATTCACACGAAAAAAGACCGATGTTAGTCTCACAACTCACGCCGGTCTGGATCTGGATCTGGTTACCACTACCGCAACAGCGACCTAGGCGGAGGCTGATGGCTCGCGCACACTGGGCTGCGCTTGCGGTTGGAACTGGAACAGCGAGTAAACGACATCGCGACGAATGTCGATCATCATTTCGAGGAACAGCTCGTAACCTTCGCTCTTGTACTCGATCAGCGGATCTTTCTGACCGTAACTACGGAGGCCAACGGCTTCCCGTAGCGCATCCATCGACTGCAAATGCTCGCGCCAGAGCGTATCAATCCGCTGCAAAATGAAGAAGCGCTCGGCTTGGCGCATCAGACCCGCCTGCATTGCGTCCACTTCCGCTTCCTTCAAATCGTAGGCAATCCGCACCTGTTCACGTAAGAACGACTTGATTTCATCCATCGTCATATCTTCGATCTGTGACGCTTCGAGTTCATTCAGTAGATAAACAAACTCTTGCACCTTGCTGACGAGCTTTTCGAGGTTCCACTCTTCCGAAGGCAGATCCGGATTGACGTAGGCGTTAACGATGTCGTCCATCGTCTTCTCGGCATAAATCACGACCTGCTCTTTGAGGTCTTCACCTTCTAGAACACGGCGACGCTCGGCATAAATCGCCCGCCGTTGGTTGTTCATCACTTCGTCATACTCGAAGACCTGTTTACGAATGTCGTAATAGTAAGTCTCGACTTTCTTCTGGGCATTTTCCAGCGATTTGGTTAACATGCCCGACTCGATCGGCATGTCTTCTTCGACGCGGAACGCATTCATCAAACCGGCCACGCGATCGCCGCCAAAAATCCGCAGCAAATTATCCTGCAAGCTGAGGAAAAAGCGCGTCGAACCGGGGTCACCCTGACGACCGGCACGGCCTCGGAGTTGGTTATCGACCCGGCGTGATTCGTGGCGTTCTGTACCAATCACGTGCAGGCCACCGAGATTGATCACCTTCTCGTGTTCCGCATCGGTAAAGGCTTCGTAGACCTTGACCACACGATTGTAGACATCGCGTAGCTGCTGGATGAACGGGTCATCCGTCGGCGCTTTTTCCGATGCCACCGCGAGCCGATCTTCGGCTTCGAGTTCCGGCAAACTGCGCTCGCCGTACTGCTTCACCGCAAAATCAACGACGCCCTTGAGTTCTTGCTCCACCTCGGCGGGTAGATCCGTCGGGAAAATTTCCGCCGATGCTTTCCAGGTTTTTTCAACCGTCGCTGCACCGTTAAAGCCTTTCACCTGTTTCCGCGACTTTTGCGAGGCGGTGATTCCTAGGCCGCCATCCTCGGGCTTGACGATGCGCGGCATCAGGTATTCGCGCACCTTTAGCCGTGCCATATATTCGGCGTTCCCGCCCAGGATGATGTCCGTGCCGCGTCCGGCCATGTTGGTGGCGATCGTCACCGTACCGCCACGACCGGCTTGGGCGACGATTTCCGATTCGCGCTCGACGTTTTCCGGCTTCGCGTTCAGCAGTTGGTGTGGCACCTTGAGCTGACTCAGCAGGTGTGACAACAGCTCGGATTTTTCGACGCTGGTGGTTCCGACCAGCACCGGTCGCCCGGTTTCGTGCATGTCGGCGCACTCATGGGCGACGGCTCGCCATTTCGATTCTTCGGTTTTGTAGACCATGTCGGCGAGATCCTGACGGCGCGGCTTGCGGTTGGTCGGGACGATCGTCACTTGCAGGTTATAGATCTTCTCGAATTCCGTTTCCTCGGTCTTCGCCGTCCCGGTCATTCCCGCCAGTTTGGGATAGAGCAGGAAGAAATTTTGATAGGTGATCGAAGCCAGGGTTTGGGTCTCCGGCTGAATTTCGACACCCTCTTTTGCTTCCATCGCCTGGTGGAGACCATCGCTCCAGCGCCGACCCGGCATGACGCGCCCGGTAAATTCATCAACGATCGTCACTTCACCATCGCGCACGATGTAGTTCACGTCTTTGATGAATAGTTCTTTTGCCTTGACGGCGTTGAAAATATAGTGCGCCCAGGGATCTTCTGGGTCGTACAGGTCGGTGACGCCGAGCAGTTCTTCAGCGCGAGCGAAGCCTTCATCCGAGAGCAGCACGTTACGCGCTTTTTCATCGACCTCGTAATCTTCCGGCTCTTCCTCAGTGCCACTAATCAGCTTTGCCGCCACTTCTGCCGCTTTGAGATACTTCTCGCCGGGTCGATCGACCTGACCCGAAATAATCAGCGGCGTCCGCGCCTCATCGATCAGCACCGAATCCACTTCGTCAATGATGCAGTAGTTGAACGGACGCTGGACGACTTCCTCGATCGAGGTGGACATGTTGTCCCGCAGGTAGTCGAAACCCAGCTCAGAGTTGGTGCAGTAGGTGATGTCGCAATTGTAATTTTTACGGCGTTCGGCGGGACTCATGCCCTGCTGAATCAGACCGACGGAGAGGCCGAGGAAGCGATGTACCTGACCCATCCATTCCGCGTCGCGTCGTGCCAGATAGTCGTTCACCGTCACCACATGGACGCCACGACCAGCGAGGGCGTTGAGATATGACGGCAGCGTTGCGACGAGGGTTTTACCTTCCCCGGTTTTCATCTCGGCGATCTGGCCGGTGTGGAGGATGGTCGCGCCGAGAACTTGCACGTCAAAATGGCGCATCGCGAGTACGCGGCTGGATGCTTCGCGAACGACCGCAAACGCTTCGGGAAGAATCTCATCGAGAATCTCGTTTTCCTCTTCACGCGAATCGGCTTTGGCTAACCGCGCTCGAAACTCTTTCGTTTTTCCAGCCAAATCGTCATCCGAGAGATCGCAGAGATCTTCTTCATACAGCTTGACCTCCGTGACGTAGGGCTGAAATTTTTTGAGTTTGCGATCGTTCGGATCGCCGAAGAGAGCTTTTAACATCGTCGGTTAGAAATCGTGTGAGATCGTCAGGGAAAGCAAGGGAGGGCGAGATGATGAGAAAAAACTGGCGTTTCTGAATGTCGTGCAAACGAGACGCAAGCCACCAGAGTTACAGGTTTTCGGGCTGCAAGCACGGACGATCGCACCGAGTATCCAGGACGGCTGATCGATTAATTGTGTTGTTTTATGTATGCAGTATCGTATCACTCACTTCGATCACGAAAAGCCGAACGATGGGACGGTCGTCCGGCCTTGTGCCGATCTGTAAGTGTATTACACCGCTCATTTGTCACCGCCGACGCCGATCTAACGCCGATCTAACGCCGACCCAACATCAATCCAACGCCGATTAGCCACCGACTAGCCGATCGGGTCGGAGTCGGATTTGAACTGGATCGGCTTGCCATAAATTGGATAGTTCACGACATCACCAGGGGTTTGCTCCGAAGAATTCAGTTGGGGATCAACTACGCCCGCAATTTGCAACGCTTTTGCGACGAGTTCTGAACAAAAAAGCGTGGAGAGATCTTCGTTCGAGTAGGTCAGTCCAACGCGATCGAACATATCCAGCCCCGCCCCGAGGGTTTGTACCGAATCGTAAGGCACGATTTTATTGTTGGTTTCTCGCAGCCAAGCTTGCATTTTTGCTTCGCCGTCTTGACTCAGCGACTGCTTGAGCGGGAACAACCAAGCGGCTCCATCAAAGCCTAAAATTCGCTTCGAGAGCCAATGAAGCTGCACGCCTTTAATTAGCTTGGCTCCGGCGGCATCTTTGCCCTTGGTGTCCGTGCGGGACTCCACGATCAAAACGCTGTCATCCCCGCCAGAGCTGAGATTGACATTGAGCACGATCCCCACATGGGAGTACATCGAACCCGTAGCCCAACGAATAAATTTGGAAAACCCAGCGTTTCCAGAAAATCCAATCACATCGCCGGTTTTGATCTGGGGTCGGTACTGCTCGTAGGTTGAAAGCAGGCTCTGCTTACGCAAATAAGTACCAATGCCGCTACCAATATTGGGACTGACCATCGATGAGATTCTCCTGAGGATCGATCGCTCTCAATTTTGCCTTGAATTTTCCGGTTTTAGGGTGGGCAAGTCTTTACAAAGGCCAAACGTGTCGGCAATCGATAACCATCAAGTGAGACTTAGGGCGTGTCATCAATGAGCACCAGACCCCTTACAGGGTAAGCTGTTGAACGCCCGACCCAACAAAAAACAAAAGGGGCTGAAACCCTTGCTGAATCAAGGCTACAAATTTAATTGATGACAGCCCCTAGCCAGGACTCGACTCTATTGAGCCTAGGCCAGCCACGATCGAACGCGCTCTAGCTCCGGCCAGTCGGGGCGACGCTTCAGGCCGTCTTCAAAGTTTTGTGCTAGCTCCTGTTGCAGCTCTTCGGACATACCGAGCACCTGCTGGGCGCGTTCGATGTACTGACGTACGCCGGACTTGCCGATTTCGAGCATGGCGATCGAGAGATTGACGCAGGTTTGGGGGTCGCCCGGTTGTAGCTTGATCGCTTTCGAGGCCGCTTTGAAGGCCGCATTCGATTTGCCATCAAGCAGATAGAGCCACGACAAACAAGTCCAGGCCGCGCTGTTTTTGGCGGCGCGATCGCAAACGTCCTCAAATACCGGAATCAGCTCACTCACCGCTTCTCCGGCCTGATAGCGAGCTAATCCTTTTTCAAACAGTTCTTCAGTGGTCGTCATGGATGGGTGGCGTGATGGGTCTAGCCGATCGCGATAAGCGTGCAGTGGATCGCGCCTTAAACGCGCAAAAACGCTCTAACTATCTGACTAATCTGAAAACTTAGAGCGTTTCGATTCGG
The DNA here is from genome assembly GCA_964518905.1 of uncultured Geitlerinema sp. GTDB lineage: Bacteria > Cyanobacteriota > Cyanobacteriia > Cyanobacteriales > Geitlerinemataceae > RDYZ01. The sequence continues at coordinate 12,919 of CAZFJL010000007.1, forward strand.
CTGAAAGAATACCACGATGCTACGACCGACTGGATTGGTCGATCGTGATATTCACGTAGAGATCACGGATATCACGTAAATCTCGCGCAAATATCACGAATTATGTCGCAAAGGAGCTACCACAGCCGCAAGTTTGGGTCGCATTGGGATTGGTAAACGTAAAGCCGCCGCCAATCAGAGCGGTGTTGTAATCCAACATCAGGCCGTAAAGGTAAAGCATACTTTTGGGATCGCAGATCACCTGAAAGCCTTCGTAGTCAAAGACTTCATCATCTTCACGAATATTGCTGGGATCTTCAAAATCCATCGCGTAGGACATCCCCGAGCAGCCGCCCTGGCGGACACCCACCCGCAAACACAAATCCTTACCTTGCTGTTCGCGGAGCGCCTTCACTTGCTTGAGAGCCGTCTCGCTCATTTGGATGCCGCGCGGGGAAATGGGCTTGCTCTGAGTCTCGATACTGGGTTCAGAGAGCGTAGCGTTGGTGGTTGATGCTTGGGTATCGGTTTGGGTCATGGCTTCGAGAAACTCCTGGTCGAACGCAAACTTATCCTAACGTTTTTGCTGGTACGACAGCAGTACCGCAACGAAATTGCATCACCATCCTGTCGATTCGCGATATCTCGACTTCAATCGTGTTTCCGTCAGCTTCTAAAATAATCTCAGGCTGATTTCAGCGTGTGTTGATGCAAGTCAGCGAGTTGAGAACGCCCGTCCATCCTCATTGTCGAGAGGTCTAGATTTAGAATTGCCATGAATCCCAACCGTTTTAAGCAGCTTCAGCTCCAACTTCCGAGCCTCAATTCCATTTTGTTTTTTGTGCTGCTGGCTTGGGCGCTGGGCGCGATCGGGCTGGGCGGGCTGATTAAATCGTTGCTTGTTGTGATCGTTGTGTTGGCCGCACTGCCGGTGGTGGCGCTGCTGGTTACGCAATGGTGGGTGAAGAAAAATTTGATTCAGGCGGCCTGTCCGTCCTGCGGTTTCGAGCTGACGGGTGTAAATGATATGGAGTTGCAATGCCCGAGCTGTGGCGAGCGCCTCAGCGTCAGCGAAGGGCGATTTGTGCGGCAGTCACAGTCGGGGACGATCGACGTGAATGTCGTGGATGTAAATGTGGTGGATGTGACGGCGCTACCGTCGGATGAGGATTCGTAGATCGTTCGCGCCATCATTTTAGTTACAGGTAGGCAAGCTAGAAGCTTGCGCTACGCGGTCTTAACGCGGTCTTAGCGAACCATCCAGTCACGATCGAAGCTTTGTGATCGGCTTGGATCAGCGGCAAAGGCGAGCCAGAGCGGGAACTGAAGCAGCGAAAGATTAAGCTGTGCTTCGGATTCGTCCATCACAATCAGCGGCAACCATCCGGCCTTAACGAGACGTTCGGCCTTTTGCGCCATCAGCATCGGATCTTCAAACAGCGTGATGCCACGATCGGGGCCGAAATCATTGCGCGTGATGCCCAGGCAATCTTGCAAGCCGCGACGCCATTCACCCAAGCGCTCAGGGCTATTCGCGAGCACGAGCGTCCGTAGACGTTTATCGTAGACACCGCGCAGAATCGAAATGGTGGTCGATGCAATCAAGATATTTTGCAGGCGGCTACCCATCGATCGCACCACGCCGCGCCCGCTTTGATTGAAGAACCAGTCGGAGACTCGTTCAGCTTGGACGGGCTGGAAGGTGCGACGCAGTTGCCACGGTGGGCCGTAGTAGTCCGGTTGATCGCGGTAGCGATCGAGGGTTGAACGGATAAAGCTGGCTTGATCCTGAAAGCCTTTTTTGCCAAAGCTGGGATCGTCGGGACGATCATTGACACGATCGCTGAAGCGGTCATTCGGTCGATCGTTCGGGCGATCGTTCCGGAGGGGGAGCTGACGGTCTACGGAGTTGGGTCGAGTCGTGCGCGGGGACGGTGACGACTGTAGCGGCTGCTGGGCGAGCGGTGGATTGCGGCGATCGCGGCTCGGATCTTGGGGGATCGTACGTGATGCTTGGGGGGGCTGTCCGATCGGTTGACGCGGCGCGGTACGTGAACGGGGAGATTCATCAGGAGCAAGCTTCAGGCGTTCTGCGGCAAGGCTTAAATCCTGCAAGCTTCCGACCAGATATTCCTTAAAGCCTTGGACTCGAACGGCTAAATCCTGTGATGCTCCTGCAAACGTCGTTTGCATTTCCTCTTGGATGCGAGCTTGGCGGCGTTCGAGTTTTTCGACAGACGCTTGTAACTCCTGACGCTGGGTTTTCAGGTCTTGCAAAGACTCCTGTACCAGGCTGCTGAGGTCGCTTTGCAGTTCACTTTTTTGGGCTTGCAGTTGTGCAATCTCTTGGCGTAGATCTTGTGCCCGTGCTGCTAGATCATTGATCACCATCGCGCTCGATGCCTCACTCTGACTCACTTCGATCGCCATATTCTCGCTTGACGTTGTCTGACCTACGACTCGATCCACCGCCTGATTCATCACAGCAGCATCAGCTTGGTGGGCGGCTTCTTCCTCTTCGACCTCGATCGTCTCGATCGCCACAATTTCGCTCAAATCGGTTTGATTTTGATCGACTTGACTTGAATCGGCGCTACCTTCGCTCTCTGGTGTTATTGCAACCTCTGGCTCGCCCGAACTCGACTTGACATTATCACGACTCTCTGATGGATCTTGACTCGGCTCGGAAGACTCATGTAAACGAGTCTCTGGATCAATCGGGGTCGCCGCGATCGCCGGTTCGTCTGAGGCTTGCGTCATCGGGATGCGATCAACCTCATCACGACTCTGTAAACGCGGATCTGCGGGTTCAGTTTGTGCCATAGGCTCTCGGACGATCGCCGCTTCAGCTTCGCGATCGTCTTCGCGATCGTCGTTTTGCTCACTGGCAACTTCATCCTCGATCGTGTCAAATAATTCTGGATCGCCAATATTAGCGCTGCCCATATTCGAGGCAGGACGATTAGCCGGAGCAGAATCACGCTGCGGCTCAAGCTCAGAATTATCGGGCTCAGAATTATCGGGATTATCCTCTAATTCCTGAGAGAAATTTGGTGTGGTCAATCCTGACCCATATCCAGGCTCATCGTACTCACGACCATAATCGTCTGCATCATCCCAATTACTCGTCTCGCCCTCATCCTCCCAATTGCTCACGTCAGCACGGTCATCGCGCTGCTTGCGTTGGAGATCGATCGCCGGGCGATCGTCGTCTCCCCACAAATCGCGTTCGAGATTCGGGTCGTTGGGTGGCTGGCGGTTAGGCATGGAATATCGAAATCGGGCCGACTAACTAACGGTAGAGCAAATGGACAACAATCGAACAGATCGATCACGATGATTTAGCGTGGGACGATCAGAATCATCCTAAATCATCGCGATTTACGCGTGATTTTTTAAAGATCACGATTTGGGCGGGTTTGTTGGTTCGCTCGCGTTTGAATTGGGCAAGCGATCGAGCGGCACATGATTTTCGAGGCATTCCCGCAGCTTGTCCGCATTGAACAACACCGGCAGGAAGTGAATGCTGTTCACTTCGCGAAAATAAAACAGAATGGGGACCGGCGACCAGAAGATCTTCCAGTTCAGCCAATCCCTGTACGGGAACTGACGAAAGCGATCGCCATTGCGTAATACATCCAACCCCAAAGCCGTAAACTCCAGTCGGATGATGCTGGTTTGGATCATCAAAAAGAGGCCGAACAGCGAAATCACAGCCGCGATCCACGGCGAGATCAGGATGGTCGGAATCCCGGCCAAGACGAGCACGATCGCGATGGCGTAGCTGGGCTGAAGGCGAACGGTCGTCAGCGATACGAAATCGTTAACCGTGGGAGGATTGCGAGGCGGGGGCGATTGGGTCATGACAAGTCGCGCGAGTTCCGAACAGTTTTCAACGCTGGCAACACTCTAAACATTACGCAGGGTGTCCGCTGACACAGCGTGCGGATGATTATGATCGTCCAGTTTTTATTTAAGTCCAGTTTAGTCGTTTGTACCGGGATCGCCAGCGTGGTTTATTGCAGTGCGCCCTGCGATCGCAACATTTGACGCAACACATTCAACTCATCGCGATGCCCGATCGCCGTCACCGAACTCTTCGATTCGCCGGTTTCCTGCACCGCAATCACCACCCGCTCACTTTTCTTCGCCTTTTTCCAGTAGTAAGCACCCGCGAGCGGCGAGAGTATGACAATCCCGATCGTGTTGTCCGCCAAGCTCGGCACGGCTGTACCCACAATCAAGCCCACGCAGGCAAAGCCGATCGCCGCCAACACACTCAGGAACACCGCCAGGAACACACTCGGTCGGACCTGCCCCTCGAACAACGTCGTCCCGTCCTCTGTTTTGGCAATACGGTATGTGCGTCCCATTAAGTGATCCTTCGCAAGGCGATCAACCTCCGCCGCGCTACGCACACAGGCCATCTCCAGCTCTTCCGTGCGATCCTTCGTCGATGCGCGAATGAAAAATGCCAGCCCGATCGCCATGAGCGAAGTCGGAATAAGTGCGGAGGAAAGCCAGGAGTCCATAGAGATAGTGGGGAGATGGGGAACCAGTCGATTATTACGAAATAATAACGCTAAGTTAGGCGCTCATGGGCTGGCGATCGAGGTTCGCTTAAGGACGACGTGAGCGAACGGTTCGCTGCGATCGTCGCGTTTGCAGAATCGGCAAGACACTGATTAAGCCCAGTACTAGGCTTGGTTCAGGAACTTTTTGCGAGTTTGTGGGTTCGGGAGTTGGGGTTGGGGTCGGTGTCGGTGTCGGTGTTGGAGTTGGGGTCGGGGTTGGAGTTGGAGTTGGGGTCGGGGTCGGGGTCGGGGTCGGTGTTGGGGTCGGTGTTGGGGTTGGTGTTGGTTGAACAAAGCCGCCATCTACGACGGAATAATTCGGGCGCTGACGTAGATAAAACGTCGATTCTGGTGTCCAGTCACCAATGAAATACCGAAATGTGACCGTTTCTCCGATGTCTACAGTGCCACCCGTAAAGTTGATGAAATCTCGAACATCTTCGACTTGGCTAATCGTCGAAAAATCAGTGGACTGTGGGATAACACCCAGACCTTGGGCAAAAGATAGTCCATCATCATCTGGGCTCGCAACCTTGTAGGTGGATTGAAGCTCGTGATCGAAAAATGTCCAGGCCGATTCGGTGCGGTTGGTTAGGACACTTTCAAACCAAAAACCCGACAGTTTATAGACAACATCTCGCCCTAGGGTATCTTTGCCATAGACGTTGTAGGGCGACAGGTTCGGTAAGCCTTGGATACTGGCAAATAGGTCTAAGTTGGGGCCAGTGACATCTTGAAATAGGCGAAAGGTATCACCGCTGGTCGTACCGCCGGTAATCGTAAAGTCGCCGGACATTTTGCTGAAGTTGAGCGTGCCGATCGAGCTGGTGAGCGAATAGGCGATCGCGGCTCTAGGAGTGGCGATCGCTCCCACTGTCAGGATTGAGGCGAACAAAAGGGGAGCGGCTGAAAGGGATGAAGCGTGCATAGACGTCTCGGAAGAAAGGGGGCGATCGCATCAAGCGACAGGTGTAGCGCGACTAGCCAGGATGGTGTTGCTCGTTCAGGCTTGAAGTGCCGAAACTGGTGGCTAGCGTATTACTTAAATCCTATGCGTTCGCACACAAAAATTCGTCCGTAAATCTGCTTGGATCGGCTGATTTTCACCCATTTCGTCAAATCTTTACCGAATCTTCATCAAAGTGAGAAACGTCAAAGTGAGAAACGTCGAAGTGCACAGGCTCGGGACGAGTTTTGCCTTGATTCGATACCGTAACTGCTTGATATAGCAAAAAACGATTTGCTTAGGACTTATCAAAAAAAAGCTGAGAGCACTGAGCTTGTCGAAGTGCGGTTTTCCGCTTGGACGAGAGTGTCCTAACACAATCGGCTTACGCTATATTACTTAGACAGAACTTACGAATTGATACTTACACGCCAATCAAACCTCGAAACTCATTGCAAATACGGCTTTTGAGAGCTTTCAATAAGTCTGGAATTATTGAGATTCGCATAAGTGGGATGCTCCCAGTTAGGACACCCTACTCTAAGTTGATGTTGCTTTTTTAGCGGTGGTTTTCTTGGCGGTGGTCTTTTTCGCTGCTGTTTTCTTAGCAGTAGTTTTCTTGGCGGTGGTCTTTTTCGCCGCTGGTTTCTTGGCTCCGACCAGCTCGATCGCCTCTTCTAGGGTGAATTTTTCCACATCAGCGCCTTCCGGCAGCGAGACATTTTTACGCTTGTATTTGATATAGGGGCCGTAGGGGCCATCAAAAATCTCGATCGCTTCACCACCGCTATTGCCCAGCTCACGCAGAGGCTTTTTCGCCGCTCGGCGACGGGTGCGTTTCGGCTCGGCCAGGATTTCGAGGGCGCGGGGTAACTCGATCGTCAAGACATCGTCGCCCATCGCAGCCTTGAGCGATCGATAGTCATCCTTGCCCTCTTCGCCACCTTTTTTATGCACCACATAGGGGCCAAACCGTCCGAGGTTCGTCTGGATTTTGTTGCCCGTTTCGGGGTGGGTTCCGAGCAAACGCGGCAGCGCCAGCAGACCGATCGCGGTGTCGAGCGTCAGGTTATCGGGCGTGACGCCTTTCGGTAACGAGGTGCGCTTCGGTTTTGGATTCTCTTCGGTCACATCGCCGAGCTGAACGTAAGGCCCGTAACTGCCGATTAGCACGTAAATGGGTTCACCGGTTTCGGGATGCGTCCCAATACTTTCTGGGCCTTTGGTTTTCTGCTCGATTAAAATCTTGACCTGTTCCGCGCTGAGGTCGGCGGGCGTTAGATTATGGGGGATCGAAGCCGTAACTTGCTCACCTTCATATTCCGTTTCAAGATAAGGGCCAAATTTACCAATTCGGACTTTGACGGATAGATTCGCCAGTTGAACCGTTTTAGCCTGACTGGGATCGATGTGCTCTTCTTGCGCTTTGACCTGGGTGTCGAGTCCACGATCGCCGGAATAAAACGTTTTCAGATAGGGTAAGTGATCCACATCGCCAGTCGAAACACGGTCAAGCGTTTCTTCCATGCGTGCGGTGAAACGGGTATCGACTAGATCAGGAAAATGATTTTCGAGCAGTGAACTGACAGCAAACGCAGTAAAGGTCGGAACCAGAGCATTTCCTTGGAGCTGCGCGTAGCCGCGATCGATGATCGTGCCGATGATGCTGGCGTAGGTACTCGGACGGCCAATGCCTTCGCTTTCGAGCATTTTGACCAGCGAGGCTTCGGAATAGCGGGCGGGCGGCTGAGTTTCATGCCCGATCGGCTCGACCTCTTTGCAGTCCGGCTGATCGCCGATGGCCATCGCGGGGAGAATCACCTCGCGATCGTCGAGCGCTGCATTGGGATCATCCGATCCCTCCACGTACGCCCGGAAAAATCCTGGGAAATCGATCCGCTTGCCAGACGTGCGAAATCCAGCATTCACCACGTTTAAATCAACCGTAATAAATGTCTGGAGCGCTTCCGCCATCTGACAGGCGACCGTGCGCTTCCAGATCAAATCGTAGAGCGCCAGATCGCGATCCTTCAGTCCCGTTTCCTTCGGCGTGCGGAACGTGCTACCCGCCGGTCGGATGGCTTCGTGAGCCTCTTGGGCGCTCTTATTTTTCGTCGCGTACTGGCGCGGTTTGGGGCTGAGATATTCCTTGCCGTATTTCAGCTCAACGCAGTTCCGCGCCGCCTCGATCGCCTGGTTCGACAGGTGGACCGAATCCGTCCGCATGTAGGTGATGTAGCCGTTTTCGTAAAGGCTTTGCGCCACGCGCATCGTATCGCGAGCCGAGAGGCGCAGCTTGCGGTTGGCCTCCTGTTGCAGCGTCGATGTGGTGAACGGCGGCGCGGGTTTGCGTTTGGAGGATTTCGCATCCAGCTTGGTGACGCTCCAGGGCTGACCGTCGATCGTTGCGAGCAGGGCTTCAGCCTCGGCGCGATCGAGCAATTTCACCTTTTTGCCCGCCTTGATCTTGCCCGTCGCCTCATCAAAATCACTTCCCGTCGCCACCTTCGTGCCATCCACCGACACCAGCTTGGCGCCAAACGGAACCGCATCTTTTTCCAGTTGCGCCTTGAGATCCCAATACGCCCCCTTCACAAACGCCCGCCGCTCACGCTCGCGCATCACCAGCAGCCGCACCGACACCGACTGCACCCGTCCCGCCGACAGCTTCGGCGCAATCTTTTTCCACAACAGCGGCGAGAGCGTATAGCCCACTAGCCGATCGAGAATTCGTCGCGTTTCCTGGGCGTGTACCAACTGAACATCAATCTCGCGACAGTTTGCGATCGCGTGCAAGATCGCCTCCTCGGTGATCTCATGAAACACCATGCGCTTCGTCGGTACTTTTGGCTTCAGCACCTCCAGCAAATGCCAACTGATGCTCTCACCCTCGCGATCTTCGTCCGTCGCCAGTACCAGCTCATCCGCCTGCTTTAACGCATCCTTGAGCGTCTTAACAACCTTTTTCTTATCACGCGGTACAACATAAATCGGTTCAAAATTCGCCTCGACATTCACCCCGAGTTGAGACCACTTCTCCTTTTTATATGCCGCAGGAATCTCGCTCGCCGATTGCGGCAAGTCGCGCACATGCCCCATGGACGCCTCGACGCGATAGCCCTTGGGGAGATACTTCTGGATGGTGCGTGCTTTGGTCGGAGATTCGACGATGACGAGAGTGGACATAGATCGATTTTTACTTCAGGCGAAATCGGTTAAGTGTGGCGACGGGACTGCATTTACAAGACGTTACGAGTCGTCAGTTCTTGTCAACACCAGCGATGGAGGATGCTCAAACGATGGCCGATCGGATGGACAAGCACCGTATTTAGGAACATAGCACAGTCAGCCGGGTGGACTGAGATTGACCCGAGATTGAGGATTTACGGCAAGTTCGGGGATCGCTCAGTCCGATCGCACCATGACATTAATCCAGCACCGCTCAGACAAACCCTTAACAGCCTTTAACCCTGGCAGGCGCGACGGGCTGCAATCATGACCATATGTATTGTTAATTTGTGATTTGTTTACAGCGATCCCAAAAAAAACTAAAATACCCTGATAAAAATGATCTGCAATACCTGCATCCGTTAATCAACTTGGCCTCCAAAGCCAAACGATCGCCATAAATCCTGGCGTACCTTCTCTAGTTGAAGACCGGCATTCGATTTATCCCTCGAAATCAGGCTGCTCCATGCAAACTTGGTTTTCAATCTGCATCCGTGCTGAGACGATGGGGAAACGTTAAAAAATAGCGAACCATCCGCGACTATATGACAACCCCGAATACTCCAAGAACGCGTAGAACGACGACTCGACGGCGCAAAGCCGCAGCCCCAACGCCCGATCCCAGCAGCGCTCAGACGTCCGAACCGACTGCCAATAGCGCCGAAAATAGCCCTGCTCCCACTGACAGCACAAAGGAATCAGATACCGTGACTGCAACTAAAGACGATCAGCAAGCAACCGCAGCTCTCACCGTGAAAGACGAAGCAGAGGCCGCAAGCGCTCTCGATGTGCGACCGAGTTATCTCGGCAATCGTCCCGTCGAACCCAGCACCAGCAAAATTATCGAAACATTTTCCGCTGTTGGCGGTTCGCGCCCCATCTTTGCCAGCGCCATCACCGTCTGCGACACGATCAAAGCATCCGGTATTCGCCCCGTATCCGCTAGCACCCTTGTCATTAGCGAGCAGTATTCCGTGATGGGAGGAAGCCGCCCGGTTGCTTCCAATGAGCTAGACGATGCGAGCTTGCTGATGGGCTATCTCGATTAAGTTGGAATACGGTTTTATCGAGTGACTCAAGATTATAGAATTGCTACTTTTTAAAGTTGTATTAATCCACCCGTTTTCTCAGCGTGACTCTCAACAATAGATTGGGAGTCATTTTTATTTTTCTGCCCTCAAGCCGCCGTCGATCCAGGATCGATCCGTATCCGCTCAGGTGCGTAAATTTGCTGTGGTACATTGAGTCAGCCGATTGTGTCTACTGTGTCGCGCTCTAGGTTTTGCCGATGCATCGCTCGATCGTAGGCAATTGTGTAGGATGTATTGTTCATGGCGTTCCCTGATAAAGCGAGCTGCGTGTTGTAGAAACAGCAAGCATCGTCGTGGGCGTCTCTGGTACGTGCATTGCTCAACGCTAGATATTTCCCTAGCGTTCAACTAGCGTTAATCCAACTTAGTTCAACTGCGTTCTGTAAGTAATGAGCCGCATTATCGTCGTTACGTCCGGTAAAGGTGGGGTCGGCAAAACGACCACGACCGCGAATCTCGGCATGGCTCTGGCCAAGCGGGGCAAAAAAGTGATCTTGATTGATGCCGACTTTGGCCTCCGCAATCTGGATCTGTTGCTCGGCCTGGAAAATCGAATTGTTTATACGGCGGTGGAAGTGCTGGCGGGTGAGTGTCGCCTGGATCAGGCGATCGTGCGGGATAAGCGACAAAGTACGCTGGCGTTGATGCCAGCCGCGCAGCATCGCCTCAAGGATGCGATCCAGCCGCGCCAGATGCGTCAGCTTGTGCTGGCGCTGGCGAAAAAGTTTGATTATGTGATTGTGGACTGTCCGGCGGGGATCGAACAGGGATTTCAAAATGCGATCGCGGCGGCGCGTGAGGCGATCGTGGTGACGACGCCGGAGATTGCGGCGGTGCGTGATGCCGATCGCGTGGTCGGTTTGCTCGAAGCGGGCGGCGTGCGATCGATCCGTCTGATCGTCAACCGACTGCGATCGCATATGGTCGCCGCCAACGACATGATGTCGGTGGAGGATGTCCAGGAGCTGCTCGCCATCCCGCTCGTTGGGATTGTTCCCGATGATGAACAGGTGATCGTCTCCACCAACCGAGGCGAGCCGCTGGTCTTGAGCGAAGAGCTATCCTTGGCGGGTCAGGCATTCGATAATATCGCGAGTCGTCTGGAGGGCGAAGATGTCGAATTTCTCGATCTCTCTCCCCCCGATGATAGTTGGCTAACTCGTATGAAAAACTTTTTCACGCAGCGCTTGTTTTAGCGCCTATTTTAGAAGGGTATAAAGGTTGATTCAGTGACCGGCTAAAACGGGTATATCGCGGATCTTGTCTCAGGTTTCGGCTGTTAGTTTCACGCTGTTATGTTCATGCAACTGATCGGACGCTTATTTAACCGAAATCGCGAGACGAGCAGCCGATCGGCTGTGAAGCAGCGTCTACAGCTTGTGATCGCCCACGATCGGGCGGCGCTGAGTCCTGCGACGATCGAATCGATGCAAAAGGAAATCCTGGCGGTGGTGTCGCGCTATGTGGAAATCGACACGGACAAGCTCAATTTTGCGCTGAAGAGCAGCGATCGGATGACGTCGCTAACGGCAGATTTGCCGATCCGTCGCATCCGAAAAACACCGCTGGAGGCGGAGGTGATCGCCACCGAGAAGGGTGAACCAGCCGCAGGGACGGAGTTAGATCTAGAGGATGAGGTTATCTTTAGCGAGACGATCGAGTTTGATTTTGAGCTGGAAGACGAGCCGGACGCGCCGGACGAGGAGACACAAACGCCGGACGAACTCGCGGACGACGGCTCGGACGATCGCAAATCGACGAGCAGTTAGCGCGTATTCGCGAGGGATTCCGCGATCGTTGTTGACTTGTTGTCACTGATCGGCAAATCGCCAGCTATCTTTAACTGCTGATTTTTTAATTATGTCTGACTATCTTTTTGATCCGGCTCCGGTTTCGATGGAAACGCTCGATCGCGTTAGAACGTTTGTCGAAAAGTGGCAGGACAGGACGGGCAGCGAGGAGGCGAATTTCCAGCCGTTTTTTAGTGAGCTGTGCGCGGCGATCGGGGTGGAGTCGCCGGGGCTGAAGACGGACGGGGACGATGAATATTGCTATGAAAAGCCCGTAAAAATGGTGCTTCCGGGCGGTCGGGCGAAGACGGGCAAGGTTGATGCGTTTAAGCGGGGGTGTTTTGTCTTCGAGGCGAAGATGGCGGGCGAGAAGGCGAACAAGCGCGGTACGGGGAGCCATCGCAAATATATGAAGCTGGCGTTTAATCAGGCGATCGACTATGCGCGAGCGCTACCGGAAAAGCCGCCGTTTGTGATTACGTGCGATGTGGGTGGGGATTTTAATATTTGGTCGGGGTTTAGCGAGTCGTGGGTGGGGACGTTTGCGGATTATGGCGATTATGAGAGTCGGCGGCGTGTGCCGATCGCGGATCTAACGAAGCCGGAGACGATCGCGTTTTTGATCGATATTTTCGAGAATCCGCAGAATCGCAACCCGGAGCGGATCGCGGCGCTGGTGACGCGGGAGGCGGCGGAGCCGTTGGCGGTGTTGGCGCGGCAGTTGGAGGGGCAGCATGGTCAGGAGTCGGCGGGGGCGATCGCGGAGTTTCTGATGCGCTGTATTTTTACGATGTTTGCGGAGGATGTGGCGTTGTTGCGGCGGGGGATTTTCACGGAGTTTTTGGACGATTCGGCGCGGTTTAAGCCTGGGGTGGAGTCGTTTTGGCGGTTGATGGATAAGGGTGGGGGGGAGATAGAGCCTTTTTGAACAGTGGTCGTTGGTGTATGAGTAGGTCAAGGTGTACCTCAGGGAGTTGAGGCTTGATTTTACGAACTTGACAGCCCCACGTCCAGTGAATGATACTCATAGACATCAACTTATTGCTGATTATACAAGCGGATGCACAGTCCTCAAACAACATTAAGCTTTATAGAAGAGGCTACTTGGAATTACAGTCATATTTTTTGTCAGCCAATTCAGCCAATTTTTGCAACCAGCAAAGGTGTTCTTTTTGAAGATGATTGCTTAAATGTACTTCAAAAGATGAACTCTAATTGTGTGGATATGATATTTGCTGATCCTCCATTTAACTTAGGCAAAAAATATGGATCTAAAGTTGATGATCAACGCTCAGAGACAGAGTATCTAGTGTGGATGTATTCTTGGATTTCTGAGTGTGTAAGAATTCTAAAAGACGGAGGTTCTATATTCATATACAACTTGCCTAAATGGAATATTTTTGCGGGACATCATCTCAACAGACTCGACATGAATTTTCGTCACTGGATTGCTGTTGACATCAAAATGAGTATGCCGATCAAGGGAAGATTATACCCCTCTCACTATAGTCTTCTGTATTATTCCAAGGGGAAAAAGCCAAAGACATTCAAGAAAATTCGAACTCCAATTCAAGTTTGCCGACACTGTGGAGGTGAGATCAAAGACTATGGCGGTCATCGTAAATCGATGAATCCCAACGGTATCAACCTGAGCGATGTATGGAGTGATATAACTCCAGTTCGACACTGGAAATATAAGAGCAAAAAGAGAAAAAGTAATCAGCTATCAACTAAACTACTATCAAGAGTTCTTGATATAGCGACTAATGCAGGAGATTTAGTATTTGATCCCTTTGGTGGATCTGGTACGACTTTCTCGGTATGTGAATCAAAACATAGACACTGGGTCGGGACGGAGATTGAAAGTTGTGAAGTTATTATTGAAAGACTCACTAATGGTGAAATTTTTCAACATTTAAATCATGATTGTGTCGAAGAGTAACCCCTCTGTGGTTTTACTTTTTCGCCCTCCCGTCAGTACCTTTAGGAATAAACGGAACATTTCTATCCAGCCTGTCATATTCAACTGCGACGACGCGAAGTAAACCTTGACGGATTGAAACTTGAGACCAAACGTAGAAATACTCACGCAACTCAGTAATGTTTCCCACTCGATCAGTTATGTATTGTCGCATAGCTTGCGATGGTACAACTAAGACTCCTGCAATGAGACCACCTTTTAATAGTGCATGTAGCATCTTATTCACCGCTCTATGACTTGACGAGATATTGCCAGTTTCCCATTCAAATCCAATATTCGCTTTCCCTGATTCGCTATATATGGCATCTAAATTGCCCATCCTCACACCTGATAGATCAGATGGAAGGCTTTCTACCTTCCATCCACGATCCTTCAATAAATTGATTGCAGGTTCTTTTATCGGCTTCACACCGTTGGAGTGTTTGCCTTCTGGATTAAGTGAGAAAGTGCCCGATCCGTGCGGCCAATCAATTGCATGAATAGAATCTTCAATATCATTCCACCCTTTCTTCCATAAGTTAGAGTTTATGACCGCACTTGATTCAATCACATCAATAATTTCAACTATTTTCATCTAAAGCTAAATATTAATCAGTAAGTCCGAGAGCGAAAGGTTAAGATTGGAAGAAATGATATAGAGATTTCGGAAAGAGATGTTACGCTCTCCCCGCTCTACACTTCCTATGTACGTCCGGTCGAGATTGCACTTATCAGCAAAAGCTTCTTGAGATAAACCCTTTGCTTTTCGTATTTCTCTAATTCTGGAACCCAAGCGAATTAGTCGCTCATCTTTTACTTTTCTCATACCGCTTAATACTGCTTGTGTGAGGCTTATTAGTCCACGGACTATAAGTATCACCACTTGCTTCGATCCTTTCCCCTTCCCCGATCCAACCGAAGACCAAAAACAACAAATCCGCGACCTCGGCGAACAACTCGATCGCCACCGCAAACAAATCCAGAAAAACCACCCCGACATCACCATCACCGGCATGTACAACCTCCTCGAAAAAATCCGCGCAGGCCAACCCCTCACCGACAACGATCGCCAATACAACGATCGCGCCCTCGTCACCACCCTCAAACAAATCCACGACGACCTTGATCGCGCCACCTTCGCCGCCTACAACTGGGACGACCTAATCCCACAGTGGGAAACCCAACACACCAACCCCGAACACAAAGAACAACTCGAAAACCAAATCCTCGAACGCCTCGTCAAACTCAACGCCCAACGCGCCGAAGAAGAACGCAACGGCCTGATCCGCTGGCTCCGACCCGACTACCAAGCCCCCACACAAACCACCAACCAAACCGCGATCGACGGCATCGACACCACCGACGAAACCGCGATCGCCCCGCCCGAACAACAAAAATGGCCGACCCAATTCAAAGACCAACTCGCGATCGTGCGCGACCTGCTCCGCACCCAAGGCAGCGAATGGACCGAAACACAGATTTCCGCCCAATTTAAAGGCAAGAAAAAAACCGGCGCGATCGGTCAAGTCCTCGATATCCTCGAAAGTCTCGGCCTCGTTCGCCACGACGATCGCGACGGTCAAACCATCTGGTACGCCGCCGAACTCCAGCAAACCGGCTAAGGTCTCACCCCAAAAAACGACGCACGATCGGAATCACCAGTTTAATAATCGGCAACACCGCCTTGCCCGGTTTAAACGGCGGCTCCACCAGATCTCGCGCAAAACAAAGCTGACCGGTGGTGTCCGAAATCCGATAAAAACTCGCCCCGCGCGAATTGGGAAACGCCACACCGCCCAATTCCAGATGCCAGATCACACCGACCGCCCGATCGTCCCCGGCAATATCATCGATCGCAAACGCCAAATCCTGCGGCATCCCCTCGCAAAACTCCGCGAATAACCCCCGCACCGCCTCACGCCCGATAAACGGTGCAGGAAAATTCAAATCCTCATAGCGGCAATCCTCGTCAACACAGGCGATCGCGGCGTCGAGATCACGACGATTGATCGCCGCGTACATCGTTTGGATGACATCAGCAGCGCGAGCAGAGTGGGACATGGCGGGTTAATGCGATAAATTCGGCGGTGAGCTGTATCGAACTGTAACGCTTCGCAAGCGATCGTAAGGTGGGCCGCATTTTTTGAGACGCGAGTGTTAGAATACAAACCCTGTAAAGCCCACAATCCCGACCGAATAACCGGGGATTGTGACACAGCGTGCGTAATATTCTGCGTCATCTCAGTTTGCGATGCCAGATTACGCTCGATCGCCACCACCTCGTTAGCCGTGATGACTACCACCACCGAAAAGCGTTCCAAACTCGAAAATTTTAAGGAAGCGAGCAACTTCCTGCGTGAACCCGTTGCGACGGAGATTCAGCAGGATACGACGCACTTTTCCGAGCAAGCCGTCCAGATCCTGAAGTTTCACGGCTCCTATCAGCAGGATAACCGCGAAAATCGCGCCAAAGGCCAAGAAAAGGATTATCAGATGATGATCCGCACCAGCAATCCGGGTGGGTTTATTCCGCCGCAATTGTTTAAGGCGCTGGATAAACTGTCGTCGGATTATGGTAACGAGACCCTGCGCGTGACGACCCGTCAAGGGTTCCAGCTTCACGGCATTCTCAAGAAAAATCTGAAGGCGACGATCGCGACGATCGTCAACAATCTCGGCTCGACCCTCGGCGCGTGCGGCGACCTCAATCGCAATGTCATGGCTCCGCCCGCCCCGTTCAAAAATCGCCCCGAGTACGACCTGGCCTGGGAATACGCCGACAACGTGGCGCATCTGCTGCGTCCCCAAACCGGCGCGTACTACGAAGTCTGGCTTGATGGCGAGATGGCGATTTCTGCCGAGCCGCCCCAGGCTGTGCGCGATGCCCTGAGTCGTAACGGCAACGGCACGATCGTCCACGAGGGCGAGGAGCCGCTCTATGGCGATCGCTACATGCCGCGCAAGTTCAAGAGCAGCGTTACGGTGGCGGGTGATAACTCGGTGGATCTGTTTTCGCAGGATCTATCGCTGGTGGTAATCACGGACAAAAAAGGCACGCTCCAGGGCTTTAATGTCTATGCCGGTGGTGGTTTAGCGCGGACTCATGGCAAAGAGGAAACCTATCCGCGTTTGGCCGATGCGATTTGCTATGTGGACGGGGCGGATGTGTACGACATGGTCAAGGCGATCGTCGCGACGCAGCGCGATTATGGCGATCGTGTTAATCGCCGTCATGCCCGCCTGAAGTATCTCCTAGCGGATTGGGGTGTGGAAAAATTCCGCGAGCAAGTAAGCCAGTATTTCGGCAAAAAACTCGCCGCACCGAAGGATCTGCCGCCGTTTAAATACGAGGATTTCCTCGGCTGGCATGAGCAGGGCGACGGTAAACTATTCCTCGGGTTGTCGGTGCAAAATGGCCGGGTGCAAGATAAAGGATCGTGGAAGCTCCGATCGGCGCTGCGCGAAATCGTCGATCGCTTTGATTTGCCGATGCGCCTGACGCCGCACCAAAACATCCTGTTTTACGAAATTGCACCGGGCGATCGCGCGGAAATTGACGCGATTCTCGAACGCTGCAATGTCAAGCCCGTCGAGGCAATCGACGATCTCGAACGGCGATCGATGGCCTGCCCTGCGCTGCCCCTGTGCAGTCTGGCGGTGACGGAAGCCGAGCGGGCGCTGCCGGGAATTCTGGCGCGTTTGCGGAAGCAGCTTAAGCGCGTCGGTTTGGGTAATGAGTCGTTTGTGATTCGGATGACGGGTTGCCCGAATGGCTGTGCGCGTCCGTATATGGCGGAACTGGGTTTTGTCGGTCAAGGCCCGGATGCGTATCAAATCTGGGTCGGGGCTGACCCGCACCAAACCCGGTTGGCGCAGGCGTTGTTTGAGCGCGTCAAGGATGCGGACATCGAAACGACGCTAGAGCCGATTTTTGTTTATTTCAAGCGCGATCGGCAGACGGGCGAAAGTTTTGGTGATTTCTGCGATCGGATCGGTCTCGATGCGCTGCGTGAGTTTGCCGCGAGCTACACGCCACCGAAGCGCCACGAGCGTCGCCGTGTCCGCATTCAGGATGAGATCTATCTCCGTCTGAAGGCGGCGTCGGATGCGTCGGGTAAGCCGATGATTGATCTGGCGAGTGAGGCGCTGGCGCAGTATCTCGATCGGGCGGAATCCTAGTCTTAGGAAGCGAGACCTTTGAGGTTTTCAAAACCTCAAAGGTCTGATCGTCATCGAGTTAGACCGCTTGCAACGTCGCGGCGCGTAACCCTTCAACAATTTCGGTGATGTTGTTACTACCGAGGCGGTAGCTGAGGGGATGCGCCACCAGTCGCGTCGAGCTTTCAAACAGGGTGGCGATTTCGATCAGGCCGTTTTCTTTGAGGGTGCGGCCGGTGGAGACGAGATCGACGATCGCTTCGGACATGCCGGTGATCGGGCCGAGTTCGACGGAGCCGTAAAGCGGCACGATTTCGACGGGGAGGTCGAGTTCGCCAAAGTAGTCGCGGGCGCAGTTGACGAATTTTGAGGCGACGCGACCGTGGGCGGGCAGCTCGATCGGGTCGCGGTAGCTGCTGGCGGCTTTCACGGCAACGGAGAGATGGCAGCCACCGAAGCCGAGATCGGCGAGCTGGGCGACTTTGGGTTTTTTCTCGCGAATCACGTCATAACCGACCATCCCAAGTTGGGCTTGACCGAATTCGACGTAGACCGGCACATCCCACGCCCGCACGAGCAAGCCCTGAGCGCGTCCGGTGGGTTCGACGATTTGCAGTTGGCGGTTGGAGGAGTCGAGGAAGTCGCTGAAGTCGAGGCCGACGGTTTGGAGGAGTTGGATGCTGTCTTTGAGTAGGGAGCCTTTGGGCAGAGCGATCGTGAGCATGATATTGGCAACGCGAAGTTAGCGCGGTGAAACAGTGGAATGATGACGTTTGAGCGGGCTTGAGGTCAGTTGCGAGTCGGTGACGAGTCGGCGGCCAGCGACGCCCGCCGCGTTCTTCCGGGCTGTTGGCGCGATCGGCCTCAAGTGCGACAACAGCATACGACATACAACAAACTGAAGCACCAAACGTCAAGCATGAGTTAAGTTGACCTTAGGCTCATGCTCTTCTTCAACAACACCCCATGCTAGGACTGGTTCGCCCGATGATTGCGAGTATCTCGCGCCGAACACCGCTGGGCTTCAAACAGCTAACCCACGATAAATTGCGACTGCTGGTCGCCCTCTCTGGCATTGCCTTCGCCGACGTGCTGATGTTCATGCAGCTCGGCTTTCAAAGAGCCCTGTTTGATAGCAATACCCGACTCCACCGCAGCCTAGACGCCGATATTGTGCTGCTCAATCCCCAAACCCAAAACCTGATTTCGCTGGTCGATTTTCCCCGCCGTCGCATTTACCAAGCCCTTGATGTCCCCGGTGTGGCCGAAGCAGACGCCATTTACGGCACGATTACCACCTGGAAAAACCCGGAAACCCGCGACGATAAAGCCCTAATCGTCTTCGGCATTGACCCCGATCGCGACCTGTTTGCGATCGACGGCATCCGCAACGAAAAATCACGCTTAAAAGTGCCGGGAAATGCCTTATTCGATCGTCAAGCCAAGGGGCAATACGGCCAGACGATCGCGGCGATCGATGCGGGGCAGGTGGTGGCGACGGAGGTGAACGATCGCACGGTGCAGGTGGTGGGGTTATTCGAGGTCGGGGCGTCGTTCGCGGCAGATGGCTCGTTGGTGATGAGTGAGCGGACATTTTTGGAAAGTTTTCCACGCCATAAATCCGGCAGCATCGGCCTCGGGGCAATCCACGTCGAGCCGGGAGCCGATCCCGCCTTCGTCGCCGCCCAGCTCAATCAACATTTACCCGAAGATACGATCGCCCTCACCCTAGAGGAGTTTGTCGCCTTCGAGGAACAATACTGGGCGGAAAACACCGCGATCGGCTTCGTGTTTCGCCTCGGGACGATCATGGGGTTCATCGTTGGGATGGTGATCGTTTATCAGGTGTTGGCGACGGATGTGAACGACCATTTGCCGGAGTACGCCACGTTTAAGGCGATGGGCTACACCGATCGCTATTTGCTCGGGGTGGTGTTTGAAGAGGCGCTGATTTTGGCCTGTATTGGCTTTATTCCGGGGGTGGTGTTTTCGTCGTGGATGTACGGGATGACGAAGGCGGCGACGAATTTACCGATCGCGATGACGCTGCTGCGGGCGGTGCAGGTGTTGATTTTGACGCTGATTATGTGTTGCGTGTCGGGGGCGATCGCGACGCAACGGCTACGATCGGCTGACCCGGCCGACATTTTCTAGATCTTGTGTGGTCTTAAATAGCCCAAGCAAATGGACGTGTTTTAAACCACCACGTAGCTCAACCATCCTGGTTGTAGACAAGCTAGAAGCTTGTGTTACGTAACTTAATCCTGCTGGTGGGCAAACTGGTAGGCTCCGATCACGGCCAGGACGATCGCGATGCCAGACAAGGCCGGAATTACAAACCAGGGAAACGCCGACAGCGGTTGATAGGCTGCGGCGCGAAGGCCAATGCTGGTATAGGTCAGCGGCAGACAGTAGACGATCGCTTTCAACGCGGTCGGCAGCGTGGCCGGGTCGAAAAAAGTTGCGCCCAAAAACGACATCGGCACAATCAAAAAGTTGTTAATCAGGCCGACGCTTTCGATCGATTTCACATTCAAACCGGCGATCGTTCCCAGACTGGCGAACACCGCGCAATTTAACACCAACACCGTCAAAAACAGCGGATTCAGAAAACACCAGGCGCGGGTCACATCTCCCGAAGTGAACACCACAAACAACACCGCCACCAAAATTACCGAAAACGCCGTCAGCAAACCCCGCACAATCCCGGCGCTCGCTTTGCCGATGTGCAGCGCCAGCGGATGTACCGGCATCAGCAGCATTTCCTCGAACGTCTTGGTGTAGAGCCGATCGCCACAGATCGAAAACGTCGTCCCCACAAAGCTAATCGCCATCGACGACAGCGCCACCATCCCCGGCAAAATGAATTCGAGATAGCTGTTATATTCGCCCCCGATCGCAGTTCCTGGACGAATCGAGCTACCCAAGCCGAGACCAAAGGCGACGATATAAATCAGCGGTGACACCAGCCCCGATGCCACCACCTGAGTGACGCGCACCCGCAAATCCAGCCACTCCCCCCACAACACCGTCAGGCTATCTTCGAGGATGGTCTGTACCGGTGAGGTGGGCTTGGCGATCGGGCTGATCGGGGGTGGTGTTTGGGGAGATTGAGTCGGTTCGGGAGTTTGCAGCAGCATGGGGTTAGGGAAAAGGGATGGTCGTGCCTGAGCAGAGCTTGGCTCGTTACATATTGTAACGGTCGGGGCAACGTCGGCGTACCGCTACTGCGCCACCACCCGCACCGATGTGCCTTCACTGACCCAGTCATACAGCTCGCGCACATCCGAATTACTCAAACGTAAACAGCCGTGGGAGACCGCTTGCCCGACGCTTGCGAGCTGGTTTGTGCCGTGAAAGCCGATCGCCCCCTGATCGCTAACCCAAAACTCGATCCAGCGATCGCCGAGCGGGTTCGCCTCACTGGGCTGAATTTCAATGTCGGTGAGCGGATGCCGCCAAACGGGATTTTTGAGTTTTTGCGTCACCGTAAACGAGCCGGTCGGGGTTTCCCAGCCCGGTTGACCAATGCCGATGCGATAGCTCCCCACCGGCAGGCCACGATCGAAGAGATACACGCGCCGTAAGCGTAAATTCACCACGAGGTAGGCGCGATCGCTCCATTCAGCGATCGGGGTTTGTGCGTGCAAAAATTGGGCGATCGACTGGGCGGCTAACCGTTGATGGAACCAGCGTTGCCACGCAATCACGGGCGGCAGATCCAGGCGGGTGCGTAGGATGGGGGGAGCAACTGAACCGGTGGAGGGCGCGATCGGCGAGGGGCGATCGCTGCGGCTGGGCAAGAGATCAATGGCCACCATTAACCCGGCCACCGTGATGCAGGTGGCGGCGAGACTGCGTAGCCAAAAGGGAGTGTAAACCATTGATCCAAGTGTTCCTGTCAAGATGCGGAAATGATCGACGCTACGGTCGCGGATCGGACGACTTGAGCAGTGGATAGAAGTGGCCGACGGGGCCTTGACCAGAGCCGATCGCTAGGGCGTGCCGCAGGGCGTCGGTGACGAAGGTTTTCGCGCGGCGGACGAGGGCGAGACTGTCGCCACCATCACGGGCAATCAGAGCCGCGATCGCAGCGGAGAGCGTGCAGCCCGTGCCGTGGGTGTGGAGGGTGTCGATCGTTTCTGTGCGTAAGATTTCGAGCCGATCGCCATCAAACCAAACATCGACGCCACAGGCAGAACCGGCCATTGCGCCCCCTTTGACCAGCACGGCTTGAGCGCCGAGGGTGTGAATGGTTTGCGCGGCCTGCTGCATGGTGTCGAGGTCGGTGATCTCGATGCCGCTCAGGAGTTGGGCTTCGTAGCGGTTGGGCGTGACGATCGCCGCGCGGGGAATGATGCGATCGCGCAGGGTAGCGATCGCCGCGTCGTCAATCAGCACCGCGCCCGTCCGCGACACCATCACCGGATCAACCACCAGCGACGTAATCCCGTGGGCTTCGATGCGATCGATCACCGCCTGCATAATTTCTACATTCAGCAACATCCCCAGCTTGGCCGCATCCACGCCGATATCGCTGACCACCGCGTCGATTTGCTGACTGACGGTCTGCGGTGGCATCGCTTCCACGTGGGTGACGCCGAGAGTGTTTTGCGCGGTGACGCAGGTGATGGCGCTCGTGCCGTGGACGCAGTGCATGGCGAACGTACGCAAATCAGCCTGGATGCCTGCGCCGCCGCCGCTATCGGAACCGGCGATCGTCAGGGCGACGGGGATGTGATTGGTTGGGGGTTGGGGAAAGTGCGGGGCTGGCATGGGCGATCGTGCGGTAAACGTCAGTCAGGACGATCTTACGAGACCGCTTGTGTGTAGCGATCGGGTTTGATCGTGCTAAATCATGAAGACTTGAGAGCTTGTCCAAACGAATCCCGATACATTTTCTAGAATTGTGAGGGAAATTGTGGTGATTTTGGGTGATGAGTGGATCATAACGATCAAATAGTTATCGGTTCTATCTCCATCATCTCGATCCCGATCTTTCCAAGCTCGATTCACTGGTTTTAACCACCACCATCCTATGAACCGCCTGAACGAACGGGCGTTTGATATTCTCAACGCCGAAATCAAACGCTGTCTCAAAGGAAATTCCTTTGATCGGAGTTCCTATCAATCTTTACGTCGCTATCTTGACCGACTGTGCCTCGAATCCGGCAATCACATGACGTTTGCCGAATTATTGCGAGCGGTTCAAAGTATTGTGCCGTCCTTCAGTACCGATGTGGTGCGCCGAGCGGCTGCGGCCAATACAAAAACGTCAGACATCGGCGGCTGGCTGAAATGGGGCGTGATGTTTACGGCGGCATCTGTCGGACTCGTTGCGTTTGCCAATTTGCCCTATCCGATGATTCGCACTCCGGTCGCCGCCACCGCTCCGCTCATCTTGCTACCGAGCTTTATCAGCATGGATCGCAACTATCGCGCGGCGATCGCCAATGTTGAACAGGCCGACCAACTGGTCAATCAAGCCACCAGCGCCGCCGATCTCGATCGCGGAGCCGTCCACGTCACCGACGCCCAAGCTGCCCTCGATCGTCTACCCGTCTGGTTCCTCGGCTACCAGCCGCAACGATACTGCACCTTCTTTGGGTGTGCGTGGAAATTCACCCTCGATGAATTTGAACAGGCTCGCAAACAGATTGCCCGCATGGACGCGAGGATCTTTCAGGAGCAAAATGCTTTAGCGGACTACACCGCAGCCAGCGCGGATCTCGAAGCGGCACAGGAAACCTACGAGATCGCCTCGACCAATGTGGAGAAAAATCAAGCTTTCGTCACCCAACAAACGGCGATTGATCGGCTGAAGGCCGTGCCCGCTGAAACCCTGGCCGGACGCCTTGCCCGCCAAAAAGCAGACAATGCCGATCGGGATTTAGCCTCCACCACCAACAGCGTAGCCAGCGATGCACGCACCAGCAATCTGGTCGATGCCGCGAAAGCTTTCGCGATGCAGGCGGCGACTCTCTCGCAAAATGCACCACATCCGGCGGCTCGCTGGCGCGAAATTGAGTCCCTATGGACAGAGGCCACGACGAAACTGAAGAGCGTTCAACCAGATGAACCGGGGTATGCCGAGGCGCAAACCAAGCTAGCGGAATATCAGTCCAATATCAGCGCCACTCGAATTCGTCTAGCAGCGGAAGAAAGCGCCACCCGTTCGTTTGAGCAGGCCAATGCGCTGATTCCTCGATGGCAACGGATCGTTGCCCGCGACCCAGGCGATCCGCAACTGGTCAGCTTGCTACAACAAATTCTGATCGAACTCAAGGCGATCGAGAACGGCACAACACCTTACAAGGAAGCGCAAACGCTCCGGGAGCAGGCAGAGGAGGCGCAACAAAAAATATCCGTCACAACTGACGATTAAATCCCTAGGGCAAATCTATCGTTCCCAGGCTCCGCGTGGGAATGCCGATCGGGACGCTCTGCGTCCCGCAAACTCGCGATCCAGAGTCGTTTTTTAGGGTGGGCATTGCCCACCATCACGGATACTGATGTGCGGGCTGATCGGTGGGCAGTGCCCACCCTACCGGCTCAATCCTCAATTTTCATCTTCCCAATGACCGACATTCCCGACCTAGCCCCGTGGCGATCGCTCCTCGCCAAAGCGCTACACCAAAACCGTAGCCTGGTCTACTCCCGCTACCTCCAGCTCGCCACCGTCACCGCTGACCACAAACCCAGCAATCGCACCGTCGTCTTTCGCGGCTTCCTCAATCCCGGCAACCGCCTCCAGATCATCACCGATACTCGCAGCGAAAAAATCACCCAGATCGCCGCCAATCCCCACGCCGAAGCCTGCTGGTATTTTCCCAAAACGCGCGTCCAGTTTCGTCTCGCGGGCACGATCGCGATCGTCACGTCCACCACAACGGATGAAACCCTGCAAGCCGCACGCCAAACCGCGTGGGAAAAACTGTCGGATAACGCCCGATCGGGATTTGCATGGCCGCAGCCCGGAGCCGATCGCGCCGACCCATCCGCCTTTGACGTGGAACCACCCGAGCCCGCTGCTCCACTTGCAGAATTCGCGCTACTCCTGCTCGAACCCGATCGCGTCGATCAACTCCAGCTACGCGGCGACCCGCAACAGCGCCAGATCTTCACGCGATCAGCCACCGGCTGGGAACAGCGCGAGGTTAACCCGTAATCTTTTCAGGCTAAATTCCGCAACTATCGATCCGCCGCTATTTCACACCACCGAAACGCCGACTACGATTTTGATAGGCAAATAAAGCACTGCGGAACGCCTCACGATCGAACTCCGGCCAGGGCGTTTCCGTTACGTAGATCTCCGCATAGGCAATCTGCCACAGCAGAAAATTACTCACGCGCATCTCGCCGCTAGTGCGAATCATCAGATCCGGATCGCCCAGATTCTTGGTGTATAAGTGACGAGCGAATAGATCCGGATCGATTTGGTCGGGTTCCAGGATTCCATCTTTGACCTGCTGGGCAATGGCACGACAGGCATCGACGATCTCTTGCCGTCCGCCGTAGTTGGTGGCGATCGTGAATTTTAGGCCGGTATTATGGCGCGATCGATGCATCGAATCTGCAATCTCACGCTTGAGTTTTGCAGGCAAAACATCCAACTGACCGACAAATTGAATCTGAACTTTTTCGTCAATTAAATTCTGTAACTCTCTACGCAACACCCGCTCAAACAAAAGCATGAGGAAATTGACTTCCTCGCTGGGACGCGCCCAATTTTCTGTCGAAAATGCATAGACCGTCAGGGCTTCAATGCCCCAATCACTACAGTTACGCACAAGCCCTTTTAAAACATCAACTCCCCGTTGGTGTCCCATCGTGCGGGGCATTCCCCGGCTGCGTGCCCAGCGACCGTTGCCATCCATGATGACCGCAACATGTTTGGGCAATCGTTCACGATCGAGATCGGAGGGGAGCGCATTTAAAGTGATCGGCTCGATACTCATCTTTTCGTGCCCACTTTCTACCATAGACCGCTGTCAACCACGTATTCGACCGTAGGTATTCCCGAAATAGGTCGTTCGACCTTTGAATTGTACCTGTACATTGAGAGGTGTACAGTTTGCACGCCAATCCAAGTTCTCGGAAGATCTCAGATGGAGCGCCGGTTAAAGCATTAGTCGAAGCGCGAGTGTTTTGGTTGAGTCTTGATGTGCGACGATCGGGGTTAATTTGCAAGCAGCAATCTGCGGCGTGGCTATGGTCATCGCCCGATCCGCGATCGCCAGGACTCGTACAAACGCTACAAGCATTACGCGGTGAACGATCCCCGAAGTGAACGGAGATGAGCAAATTCACCCCTAACGCATTAGCATATACATGTGAACGCCCTCCAAACACCACTTCAATCCCTAGAAGCCGGTACGTGGTTTAAAGCAATCTGCGGAGCTAGCTTTCAACACCTTCCGGCCATTCGCAGTTTGGCAATTGTCTACGCCTTAGCAGGTGCGGATTGTCTTGACGTTGCGGCAGATCCTGCTGTGATTGCTGCGACTAAGGATGGGTTGCGTGTGGCGGAACATTTGCGACATGAGTCGATCGCCCGTGGCTTCCCCAACACGCCGCCGCCGCTGCTGATGGCGAGCTTTAACGATGCTGAAGATCCACATTTTCGCAAGGCTCAATTCGACCCGCTGTACTGCCCACGAAACTGCCCGCGCCCCTGCGAAAAGATTTGTCCGGCAGAGGCGATCAATTTTGAGCTGGGGGTAACGGGTAAGCCGCTCGGGGTGATCGATGCGCGGTGTTATGGCTGTGGTCGTTGCGTGCCGATTTGCCCGATCGGGGCGATCGAAACCCGTGCCTATGTGGCGACGCCCAAAAGTGTTGCGGCCACGATTGTTAACGGCATCGATGCGATCGAAATCCACACCCGCCCCGGTTGCCTGCCCGATTTCTTGCGTCTGTGGCAATCTATTCAGCCCTGGATTAATCGGCTACGTCTGATCTCAATTAGCTGCCCCGATAGCCGTAAACTGGACGCGATCGACTATCTGCGCACGATCGCGGCTGAAATCACCCCAAACCTAAAACCGGTGTTGCTCTGGCAAGCGGATGGTCGCCCGATGAGCGGCGATGTGGGGAAAGGGGCGACGATGGCTGCGATTCATTTTGGGCGTAAATTGGTCGCGAGCAAGCTACCGGGCTTTATCCAACTTGCAGGAGGGACGAACGATCGCAGCGTGACGAAACTCAAGCAAGTCGGACTTAAACTCGGTCCGGGGGGGATTGCTGGGCTTGCCTACGGTAGCTTTGCGCGTCGCCAGTTGGCAGGGGTGATCGAAGAGCTCGAAACCTTCTCTATCAATGATCGACTTGAACAACATCCCCATTTGCTCTGGTCGGCGGTGCGCCTTGCCCGAGATTTGACGGTGCATTTAAAGCCAGACATACGCTCCAATCTCGATCGATCTCGATCGCCCGACTTTCCCTGATGTCCGATCTCACCTTTCAGCTTCTCCCCTAACGAATTCGATCGATCGACCACCGAGCAAAATCTCATGCCGAACGCAGATCCTAATTTGACGAATAGTCCTGATGAACCCAAGGTCGCAGCACAGGGCATGGAAACACCGCCCGCAGATACCGCGCTGTCGGGTCAAGAGTCGGAGGGATCGCCGATCATAATCGGTGCTGAGATTAGCACTGAGATCGCCGCTGAGATTGCTACTGAGTCGGAGCTCGCCCCGATCGCGAGCGAAACGATCGCGGCTTCCCCCACCGAAGCACAACGCAATGCAGAAGGCGATTCGCATATGCGGCGCTATGCCGACGATCTCGATCGCCTGATTGATATTTTGCCCGAGGATCTGCGGGCTCCTCTGCAATCTCACGATCGCTACGAAGAGCTGATCGAAATCGTGCTGGATCTGGGTCGTCAACCCGAAGCTCGGTATCCCAATCAGGCCGAATACATTGCCGATCGCCTGATCACTCGCGAAGATTTACACAATTGCGTCACGCGCCTCGGTCATTTTGGCGGCGATAACCGTGCCGGTATCGAACAAACCCTACACCGCATCAGCGCCATTCGTAACCGCGCGGGCGATATCATCGGCCTGACCTGTCGTGTTGGTCGATCAGTGTTTGGGACGATCGCCCTAATTCGCGATCTGGTCGAAAGCGGCGAATCGATTCTGATGCTGGGACGTCCCGGCGTCGGTAAAACCACGGTGTTACGCGAAATCGCCCGTGTTCTGGCCGATGACCTCGAAAAGCGCGTTGTGATTATCGACACCTCCAACGAAATCGCCGGAGATGGCGACATCCCGCACCCGGCGATCGGGCGAGCGCGACGGATGCACGTCGCCAAACCGGAATTGCAACACCAGGTGATGATCGAAGCGGTGGAAAACCACATGCCCGAAGTCATCGTCATTGACGAAATTGGCACAGAACTCGAAGCTCTCGCAGCTCGGACGATCGCCGAACGCGGCGTCCAACTCGTTGGCACAGCTCACGGTAACCGCATCGAAAACCTGCTCAAAAATCCCACCCTCTCCGATCTGATCGGCGGCATCCAATCCGTCACCCTCGGCGACGAGGAAGCCCGACGGCGCGGAACCCAAAAAACCGTCCTCGAACGCAAAGCTCCGCCCACCTTTAGCATGGCGGTCGAAATGCTGGAACGCTATCGTTGGGTCGTCCACGACAACGTGGCGCAGATGGTCGATACCCTGCTGCGACGCGGCCAGCCGAACCCCCAAGTCCGCAGTTTCGACGCCACCGGCTCGGTCAAAATTGAGCATGAGCTACCGATCAGCGCGGTTCCCGTTCCGCCCAAAGCTGCCGGTCGTCAGGGGGGCTGGCGTGCTTCCGGAACCATGCAGCCCGTCTCGCCCCTCGATTCCAGTTCGAGTGTGGCGCTATCGCTCGATAGCCGCCCGCGTGTGCGTAAAGCTCGCAATGATAGCTCGGTGATGCTGCCGCCGACCCCGGCGCAACAGTTCGAGCGGATGCTGGACGTGTCGCTGCAAGCACGGATGACAGGCGAGCTACCGAGTGCGGAGGCGTTGCGAGACACGGAGGATGAGGCGCCACAGGTTGTGCTGTATCCCTACGCGGTTAGCTCACACCAGTTGATTCAGGCGATCGAGCTGCTCGATCTGCCGATTCGGCTGACCAAGGATCTCGATGAGGCGGATGCGGTGATTGCCCTGCGATCGCACCTCAAAAATCACGCCAAACTGCGCCAAATCGCCAAGGTGCGACGGATTCCGATCCATCCGATCAAAAGTAGCGGAATGCCGCAAATCACACGGGCGCTGAAGCGAATCTTGAAGATGGATGATCCGGGAATGCCGGATGTGCCGGATCTTCAGCTTTTTTCGCGGGATGGTAGTGATGACGAAATCGAAGCCCTGGAAGAAACACGGCTTGCCGTCGAGCAAATCGTCTTACCCAAAGGGCAGCCGGTGGAACTGTTACCCCGATCGCCCAAAGTTCGCAAAATGCAACACGAACTGGTCGAGCACTATCGACTAAAATCCGATAGTTTTGGCGATGAACCCAATCGTCGCCTACGGATTTATCCAGCCTAAAGACGGCTATCTCGGTCAAACGCTAGTGTCGCTCGCATTTGGTAGGCACAACTTGATCCTGTCCGTTGTGCCCATTTGTTCCGACGTACCAACTGTCCGATAGGATTGAGGACGCGATCGCGCCCGATGGGTGGGGTCTGTTTCGTTCGCCCGCATGACCACTCAAATTCCCCCAGCGCTTATGCTTCGTGATGCCAAACTGATCTTGCTGCTCGCGATTGGAACCCTGACGGTAATGGCGGGTGCTATCATCGCGCCGAACCTCCCAAACCTGGTCGCAGACTTTCAGCTCGATCCCGAAATTGCCGGTATTCTCGTGGGAACCCACTTGATTACGGTGGCATTATCGGTGCCATTTTTCGGCATTCTCGCCGATCGTTTTGGTGCGCTCACGGTCTTGATTCCATCTCTCATTGCCTACGCCATTTTTGGCATCGTCGGCGCGTTCGTACCGGGATTTCGATCGCTCCTCGTCCTGCGAGCCCTCCTCGGTATTTCTACGGGTGGACTCACCGCCTCTAGCATGGGCTTGCTGGGTAAGTTTTATCACGGCGAAGCACGGCAGCAGGTGTTGGCCTATGCCTCTGGCGCATTGGCGATCGCCAATATTTGCTATCCGTTGCTCGCCGGTCTACTCGGGTCGCTGGGCTGGCGCTGGGCTTTTTGTTTATACGGTCTGGCCATACCGTTTGCCCTAATTAGTCCGAAATTATTAAATCAGAGCGGCCCACTCGATTCGCACACTCATGTAAGCCTAGGCACGGACGGCAAACCTCAAACAGCCCAGTCCGTCCCCCTAATGGCCCTAATCACCGATCGCCAGATTTTTCCCATCTTGCTGGCGATGCTGGTCACCTGCGGCACAATTTACGTCACTTTTATCTACGTCCCGATCTATATGCGCGACGTCCTCCAAGCCACCACGGCCTCGATCGGGGCTGTCTTAGCTACCACCGCCCTCGGCTCTGGATTAATTGCAGCCTTTGGTGTTCGACGTTTAGCCCGAACCTTCGGTGGCCTCACCACGATTATCGTCGCCTACGGTCTGATGGCCGCGATGCTCGTTGCCTTTTCCAGCGTGACGAGACTACCGCTGATGTTTGCAGTCGCGATCGTCTTTGGCTTGGCCTTTGGGACGATCATGCCGAGTTTGTACGGGCATCTATCGGAACGGACGCCGACCGAATTTCAGGCGACGATCCTGTCGATGGGAACAGGGCTCGGGTTTTTGGGGCAGTTTTTATCGCCGATCGTGCTCGCGCCGATCGTGGCGAATTACGGCGTCGTTAGCGCCTTCACCACCGCAGCACTGTTTGCCCTCGGGACAGGCAGTCTCACGACATGGCAACTCAGCCAGCCCGTCACGTCCCCCGAAATCAATCGACGCTTCTAAGAGCGCTATTTTGGCGCTATATCGCAAAAAAACATCGCTGATAAACCCCACATATCAACCGCACCACGATCGATTTAGGTGGACTAAGCGTAAAGGCTCTGAATCCATTCCCATTCACGGGTCAACCCTTCGGTAAGTCCGACTTTCGGCGCATAGCCGATGAGTTTCTGTGCTTTGGTTGTGTCAGCGCTGGTGTGTCGGGCATCACCACGCGACGGATCAAGCCAGTCGATTTTGATGGGCTTCTCGACGATCGTTTCTAGCAACGCAATCACATCTTTCAGCACCACACGACTACCACCGCCGATATTAAATGCCTCGCCGATCGCCTCCGGACATGATGCCGCCGCTAAATTGGCCGCCACCGCATCCGCCACAAAGGTGAAATCGCGCGTTTGCAGACCATCACCATAAATGGGAATCGCCTCGTCATGCAGAATCGCCTTGAGGAACTTATGGAACGCCATATCTGGGCGTTGGCGCGGACCATAGACCGTGAAGTAACGTAAGGCCGTGGTCGGAACACCGTAGTTGACGTGGTAGAGCTGACACAGGTGTTCAGCGGCGAGCTTCGTGACACCGTAGGGCGAGACGGGTTTCGGTAAGACCGCCTCTGAGGTCGGGAACGCTGCCGCATTGCCGTACACCGAAGAGGATGAGGCATATACCAATCGTTCTAAGGTCGGGCAGTCTTTCGCCGCTTCCAGCAACATTTGCGTTGCTGTAATATTGCGCTCGGTATACAACTCGAAACTACGTCCCCAACTGGCTCGAACTCCCGCCTGAGCCGCTTGGTGAAAGACGATCGAGACCCCTTCTAGTAACGTCGATAAATCCAGCTCATTCAAACTATCTTCAATCAAACGAAATCGATCGTGTTCCAGATAGGGCGCAATATTGGCGCGTTTGAGCTGCGGATCGTAGTAATCATTAAACTGATCGATGCCGATAACGGTATCGCCTCGATCGAGCAGTGCCCCGACAAGATGCGAACCGATAAACCCCGCCGCACCAGTAACGACAATCGTTTGCATGGGAATCATGCCGTTGCGATCGGCAACGGTCAACAAGAAGAAGATATTCTGTCCACGATAGTATCGAGCGCGAAAGCTTTCGCAATAGCGTGAAGACTGTCGTTTCTATTTACCGTTGATTACACCCAGTCAATCGCCATCTGTAAATATACAGAGTAAATATACAGAGCGATATTATGCCTCGGCGTCTCGATTTCTTTGGGGAGTTTCCCCCGGAGAAAAGAGCGATAGTTGAGCTTGATCCGCAGCTTGGCGACAGGGCGCAAAGGAGAGTCGATGCTCAGGGGTTACGCCATGTTTCTGAAGTGCAGATCGATGGTTTGCGGTTCCATAACCTTTGTTACGAGCCAGATCGTAGGCCGGATAGCGATCGGCGATCGCGGTAATTTCCCGATCGCGCCAGACCTTCGCCACAATGCTAGCCGCCCCGATGACCAAATCGCGGCGATCGCCCTGTATTACCGTGCGTTGCGGGATACCCAAATCAGGAATAGCGCGATTGCCATCCACCGAACAGAGATCCGGAGACGGTTCAAGAGCGGCGATCGCGCGACGCATCGCGAGAAATGTCGCCTGAAGAATATTCAGGCGATCAATTTCCGCGACCGACGCCGTGCCAATTTGAACATCAAGGGCAATCTTTGCAATCTCTGCCGCGAGCTGTTCACGACGCGCCGCCGTCAGGGCTTTACTATCGGTGACTCCGAGGCGACGCAGATCTTGAAGACCAGCGCGATCGAGCACCACCGCTGCCGCCGTGACCATACCAAACAAGGCTCCGCGACCCACCTCATCGACACCGGCAATGCGTAAAACAGTCAAGGGTTGCCACCACAACTTGATGGAGATCCATTCGCTCCAGGAACTCCATCAGCTCCATGACCGCTTGACGACATCACGAGGTTACGATGCTTACGAACTTGCTGAAGAGCGACGACGGCGACGACGTGGCGCTCGGGATTTACCAGATCCTTTTCCGGCTCCCGTCACGGCTAGTTCTGGCTCCGAAGCATCTTCGTCTTCGTCTGAGGCCGATCGGGTTGTTCCTCGTTTTTTAACGATCAGAATATCCGAGCCCGAACGATTGTTATGACTCTCATCATCACTACCATTCACACCGGATGTTGAGTGATGATTGCTGACATCATTGTTATTGTCATTGTCATCGTCTTCATCAGGGACAAATCGCGTCTCTGCTTCAGCTTGACTCACGATCCCATTGGCCGAGGGTTGACCGGGTTCGACGATGTCAAAGGTAATTAACTTCGGGTTAATGACTTCATGATCGAGCTTGAGTAGCGGCGACAATCCCATGAGGGCATAGACTTCTTGCTCCTCTACCGTCATTTCCACCGTCACCACTTCGGGTTCAGGAGCTGTCCGACTTTCAGAATGGTCGCGAGACTCTCGACCTCGCGATCGCGTGTTTTTCTCGCTCACCACCTTGATGGGGGTCACGATATTCATCACTTCAGATTCTGCCTCGTCCGCCTCGTCCGCCTCATCAGCCTCGTCAGACAAGAAATTAAACTTATCCGGTTCCTCCTCGTCCTCGGCCAGACTTCGGCTGCTACGCAAAATCGGAGCATCCTTGGGTATTGGTTGCGGCAGAGTCTCATCGAGGGATTTGGTATCGCTGGTAAAGCGGCGGCGGCGGCGGCGGCGATTGCTACGGCCTTCACCGAGTTCTTGATAGCTCGGATGGCTAATCAGATCTAACTCTTGAAGATCATCGTCGGTTTCGAGTTCGAGATCGTTGCTGACGATCACCTCGCGTACCGGGTCTGGCAACGTTTTACGCGGTCTCGAATCGGAGCGGCTGCTGGATTTACGATCGTTGATCGGCTCGTGATGCTGGCTCGGTTCTTCACCGGGAAGATTGACAATATGACCGAGGCCACCGCAGGTGTCACAGGGCAGGCTGAATAGCTCGTAGATGTTCTGACCTTGGCGTTTTCGCGTCAGTTCCACGAGACCTAGCTCGGAAAGTTGGGCAATCTGAGGACGTGATTTATCCTGGCTCAGTTCGCGCGTGAACTGTTCGAGGACTTGGAGCTGATCTCGGCGGGACTCCATATCGATGAAGTCAATGATGATCACCCCGGCCAAATTACGCAGGCGTAGCTGTCGGGCAATTTCCGTCGCTGCTTCGCAGTTTGTCCACAGCACGGTTTCGCGTGCCGTTGCCGATCGCGTAAACGAGCCGGAGTTGACGTCAACCACCGTCAGGGCTTCCGTCGGCTCAATGACGACATAGCCCCCGGAGGGCAAATCCACGCGCGGCTTGAGCGCTTCGCGAATGGCTGCATTAACGCGGAAATAATCCAGGATTGGGCGCTGTTCGTGGTGATGGTCGATCGACACACCCTGGGGCGGACGACCGCCTCCCCAGTTCATCAGGTGTTGTTTGACCCGCTTCGTTCCCGTCGGCGAATCGACGACGATGCGATTGACATCATCGGCATACATATCGCGCAACACCCGTTGCACAAAATCATCATCCCGGTTCATCAAGGCCGGAGCCCGAGTTGTGCCGGTTTCCTCTTGAATGCTCTCCCACTGGCGTTGTAGCGATTCGAGATCTTCAATGATCGCCTCTTCGCTCACGCCTTCCGCTTCGGTACGTACCAGTAGGCCCATGCCCGCTGGTTTAATCAAAATAGCTAAGGCTCTTAGGCGATTGCGCTCGGCTTCACGCGCGACACGCCGCGACAAATGTACGCCACGACCGAAGGGCATCAGCACCAGATAGCGACCGGGAAGGGTGACATTACCCGTCAGGCGGGGGCCTTTATTCCCGGTCGGTTCTTTCATGATCTGCACCAACACTTTTTGTTGGGGCGCGACCAGCTCCGTAATACTCGATGCCGATCGTTTCAGGCGTAGCGGTCCGAGATCGGTGACGTGGATAAAACCATTGCGTTCAGAGTCACCAATATTTACAAAAGCAGCGTCAATACTAGGGAGGACGTTTTCGACCACCCCAAGATAGATGTCACTAACTTGATGGTTGCCGGTGGCAACGACAAGCTCTTGAATTCGATCTTCCGAAAAAACCGCAGCGACGCGGTGCTGCTCTGCAATAACAATTTGCTTGGGCATTCAATTTCCTCAAAACTTTCAGAGTGGGGAAGTGAGGATGCGCCAGGGAAATGCGGGGCTTCGATCGCGGAGAGAGAGAGACGACAGATCATTCGGTTCTGAAGTCGTAAGCAATACACCAAGAACGCTCAACTCGTGAGCTTAGGGGCGATCGAATAGTGGAAATAAAAGGCGAAAGCAGGGGCTTTGACCTTCAAGACGCGGGTAAGCGCGGGTCGCACTGCGACATGGAATCCTAGGGTGCATCCCTGGCTGCAAACCAGAGTTGGGCTGAACGAGCGACACGCTCAACTCTGGGACAACACTTTCCGACGATGTGACGTGTAAACGAGCAAGATGCGGCAAAAACCAAACGTTAGGTGTTTTTTCCGACTGCTCGTACCGTCGCGTTTTCTTATCTCAAACTCGGGAAGACTCGTACGAAACCGTACTTTGAAATGATCCTATCACGTTGATTGAATGTTTCAGCAAACTTACGGATGCCGATCGCGCTGTCTTAGTATCCACCGTCGGGAAATTCAAAGAAAGCGCTTGATCCATCCTCGCCGTAATCGACGCTCTCGGGTCTGGAGTTAGCGACACGCATCTTTCCCATCTTTCAACATTTACCCGATCGTTCACCCGATCGTTCACCCGATCGTTCGCCAGACCATTCACACGCAAGTTCGCACGATTGACGGATCTAATCCACAGGTCTAAATCACGACACCCAAGCTCTCTATGACTCCGAAACACTCCAGCCCGCCCGCTAGTTTTCCGCCCTCGAAGGCGCTCACCCTGCGATCGCGAGATGATCGTGATCGCCGATCGCAGCGAGCCGCGATCGCCACACACTGGCTGCACTGGTTGCTGCCCATTTTGATCGCACTGGAGGCCACCCTCGCGATCGCCTACCTCTGGAATATTGCCCAGGGTCACCCGATCGCCTGGATCGACTTCAATGCCCGACAAACCCTGCCATCGTGGCTCCAGGCTGGCCATATCTTGGCGCTGGCGGCGGTGTGTGGCTGGCGGCTCCTGCGTAATGAATCATCGACGCCATCGCGGCTAGTTCTCCGCTTACTCGTTTTGGTTTTAACCTTTGCCGCTGCCGATGAAATCTTCAAGATTCACTTGATGTCGCACGCAGAGGTGATCCGCCATGCCTTTTTTGGGGTGTATTTTGGGGCGATCGTGACGCTGCCGGTGCTGTTTTGGCGCGATCTAAAAGCGGTCTGGCGGCTCGATCGCGGGTCGATTTTGCTTGCGGCGGGTGGCCTTGGCGTGTTTTGTTTGGGGGTGTTTGCCTCGGAGTGGATTCGGGATGTGGCGATCGCGCCGCTGTGGCCGTTGCTGAGTGATCGGGCAGGCGGCGTGGAATACATGCGGATCGCGATCGAGGAACTGGGCGAACTCTGGGGCGAGACCTGCTTTTTGCTGGCGGCGCTGCGCTTCGAGTGGGTCACCTCGGGGGCATCACGCCGCGATCGTTAGATCCCTAAGCGCGGATATGCTCGTAAATGCCGACGTACTGCTCTGCCGGTTTCTTCCAGGAATAATCGCAGGCCATCCCTTGCATCGCCAGCTTTTTAAACTCTTCGGGATAGATTGACCAGAGACCCAGCGCCCGATCGAGCGCGGATTCCAGCGCATTATTATCGGTTTCGTAGAAGACATAACCATTGCGCTCGTTCGGCTCGTGCGTGGTGTCGTAGTCGCGATCGAACACCGTATTCACCAAACCGCCGACGCCGCGCACCACCGGAACCACGCCGTAGCGTAAGCCGATCGTCTGGGTCAAACCGCAAGGCTCATAGTTACTCGGCACGACGATAATGTCCGCCGCTGCGTAAATCAGGTGAGCGAGCTCTTCATTAAAGCCCAACTCGACATGACAGTCCGGATTGTCATTTAGGTTGCATTTTTCATGCCAGAACCAATCGTTAATACCTTGTTCCGTCGCCGATCCGAGGAGGACAAACTGGCTGCCACGACCGAGAGCGTAGTACATCGCGTGGTGAACGAGATGCACCCCTTTCTGATCGTCTAAGCGACCAATAAAGGCGACGATCGGCTTGTCGTCATCTGCGAGCAAGAGTCGTTCCCGTAGCGCTTTTTTATTTGCTGCTTTACCGCTGATATCGTCTTTACTGTAATTTTCCGCGATGTAGTGGTCGGTTGCCGGGTTCCAGACACCGTACTCAATCCCGTTGAGGATGCCGCCGAACTTGTCGTTGTGGATTTCGAGCGTGTGGCCGAGACCGTAGCTGATGCCGGAATATCGGGCTTCCCAAGCGTGGTGCGGTGACACCGTATTCACGTGGTTGGAATAGACAATGCCGCCCTTCATGCAGTTGAGCGCCAAGGGATTGAAGTTATCGCGTAGGCGATCGTACTGGAAGTAATACGCTTCGCGATTCAGACCCGTCGCCCAGAGGACATTGGCTCCAACCACACCTTGATGTTTGAAGTTGTGAATCGTGTAGCACACACGCTGGCGATCCATGCCGTGCCACGCGTACATTTCGTACAGCATGACCGGAATTAGCCCCGTTTGCCAGTCGTGGCAGTGGATAATATCAGGGCGTTTGTTGCTGACGAGGAGAAATTCGAGCGCCGCTTTACTAAAAAAGGCAAAGCGCATGTGATCATCGATCGCGCCGTAGTACTGACCCCGATTAAAGAAATTATCGCCAGAATGGGGTTCGATAAAGAAACAGACCCGACCGTGAACCCAACCGCAAAACACAGTACAGGTGACGACTCCGCCAAACCAGGGAACCTCTAAACCTAAGTAAGCTTCGTGCAGACCCCAGATGTGGTCATAGCGCATGCAATCGTACTTCGGCAGGATCAGCTCAACGCAATGACCTTGGTTCTCCAGCTCAGTACTGAGGCCGTATACAACATCGCCTAGACCACCGGCTTTAATGACGGGAGCGCATTCCGAAGCGATTTGTACGATGTACATGCTAATTCCTCACATCTCTAAAAAAATCTTTAATCCGGCCTTATTAACTCAATGTGATACCACAAAAGTTACATAGCTTTACGTTATGACAGTGAGCAAACTGGTTCGCTGGTCTTGCCGTCGCACTTCGCAACCACCCTAAATTCACTACACTGAGGCACGGTGAGCGTGCTGCTCTTACCGCCTTAAAGTATTGCAGTCTTGCGGTCGTTTTGTCTCTGCATTCTCCTCAACATCGCGTCTATTTTCCTCGATCCCCATGAGCCTTTCCAGCATCCGCCCTGCCCAGGTCACCAAGGTTTTACCTGAATCGATCGCCTTAGAAATCGGCTTTCAACCGGGCGATCGGCTCGTCAAAATCAACGGTACAGCACCCCGTGATTTGATTGACTATCAATTTCTCTGCGCCGATGAAATCCTAGAGTTAGAAGTTCTCGATACCGAGGGCGAAACGCATATTGTCGAAATTGAGAAAGATTACGATACGGATCTTGGTCTTGAGTTTGAGTCGGCCATTTTTGACGGACTGATCCAGTGCAATAATCGCTGTCCGTTTTGCTTCATCGACCAAAAGCCGCCGGGAATGCGCGACACCCTATATCTCAAAGACGATGACTATCGCACCAGTTTTCTCTACGGCTCCTACCTGACGCTCACAAACCTGCCACAACGGGAATGGAATCGCATCGAGCAAATGCGCCTCTCCCCGCTCTACGTCTCGGTTCACGCGACCGATCCGGATACTCGTACTCGCCTGCTAAAGAATCCCCGCGCCGCCGAAATTCTTGATCAGTTGGCCTGGTTTCAGGAACGGCGGTTACAAATTCATGCCCAGGTTGTGGTCTGTCCCGGCATTAATGACGGGGAACAGTTGACGCGGACACTGACGGATTTGGCGCGGTTCGGGGGCGGGGAAATTCCGGCGGTGGCGTCGGTGGCGGTGGTTCCGGTGGGGCTGACGCGATTTCGTCCCGCTGATGATGAGCTGATGCCGGTGACGCCGGAGAAGGCGCGGGAAGTGATTGCCCAGGTGGAGGCGATGCAGGAGACGTTTCGGGCGTCGCTGGGTTCGACGTTTGCTTGGATTGCCGACGAGTGGTTTTTGATCGCGGGTCGCACGGTTCCGCCCCGATCGACCTATGCCGATTTTCCGCAGATTGATAATGGGGTGGGTTCGATCCGTCAGTTTATCGAGCAGTTCGAGGAGTCCGCCGATCGCCTTTTGCCCGATCGCCTACCTGCTGCGGTCACGACTCCCCGCCGTCTCACCTGGATCGTCGGCAATGCCGTGGAAGTCGCGTTTCAGACGGAAATTGTGCCGCGTTTAAATGCCGTTGACGGGCTGACGATCGAGCTGTTGCCGCTCAACAGCGACTTTTGGGGGCAGGAAATCAGCGTGACGGGAGTGTTGACCGGAAGTGATGTGCGATCGGGACTGCGTGATCGGCTGGCCTCGGCAGGAGATTTAGGCGATGCGTTACTGATGCCGACGGTCATGCTCAAATACGGAACATCATCGTTTTTGGACGATGTGACGGTTGCTGAGATCGAGCAAGAGTTTGGCTTACCGGTGCTATTGGCGTCGGGAACCGATGATTTGATTCACAATTGCCTCGGTTTAATCGGTCATATTTCCAAGCGATCGGTACAGGTTCGCTAGTGGTTTAGGTGGGCATTGATCGTGGTGGGCAGTGACCACCCTACTGGCTCTTCTAGCAGTTGCACACTATCGATCTCGCGCAACACAGGATGCTTAGACGGACAGAGCTGATCTTTTGATGAATTCACGCGCTGTGCGATCGTGATGCTCCACGATGAAGAGGCTATGAAATCTAGATTGTAGACAGAGCATCAAACTCTGAATAATGCTGTCTGCAATCCACGTCGGTGGTTAATATAAGTTAATCGTTCGAGTCCACTCGCAAAACGTCGCTTAATGTTTTCCTAAACATGCAAATTGTTGGCCGCATATTTGAATATGGCAATCAGTCTGGCGAAACAATGGCCACAGCAATAACCTGATCGCTACCGTTCAAACTGCTATCTCGTCCCAGAATCTCCCCTTTGTACTGATCGTGAATCACTCGTCTAAGCTCTCGATCGCCGAACACTACCATGATCGCACCAAATACAACCCCGAGACGATCGGGCGTAGCGGTGCGGTGATCGACTGGGATCGCCCTCCAGAGACGTTTAAAACGTATCAGATTGGTACAACGATCGAGCTGCGCCCTTATTTGCTGCGTGAGTCGGAGAATCTCGATACAGGCGATCGTTTTTTGCGGCGGCTGTCGCGTTTGCTGTACCTAACCTACGGCGTCACGGCCAAAATGCAGGGCATGGGGTCACAGGTGTTCTACCTGCGGACGGCTCCTTCGGCAGGAGGGCTATACCCCGCTGAAATTTACCTGATTTCTCGCGGGACGGACGATCTCCCGGCGGGGCTATATAACTATCAAGTCAAAACCCACAGTCTGCATCGCTTTTGGGATAGCGATGCGTGGCCGGGATTGCAAGCGGCGTGTATCTGGCATCCGGCACTGGAGACGACACGGCTGGCGATCGTCACCACAGCGGTGTTTTTTCGATCGTTTTGGCGCTATCACGATCGCGCCTATCGCCGGATTTATCTCGATACCGGTCACCTGTTGGGCAATCTTGAACTGGCGAGTTCGCTAAATGATTATCGGGTTCACGCGATCGGCGGCTTTCGCGATCGGGCGCTGAACGATTTGCTCTATCTCGACGGTGAACGCGAAGGCGCCACAGCCGTTTTAGCCCTGGCCGATCGCTACGATCTCGCCCAGGATCTCCCCAGCTACGCCACGGCTCTGCCGTCCGGGGTCGATACGGACTATCCCGAACTCGCCGAGGGCAGTCTCCTCGCCCATCTGCACCAGGCCAGCGAAATTGATACCGAGCCGCGCCTGGGCTGGAAAACGATCGCGGCGAACTTGCCCGCGATCGATAACACCGGCTACGATCTCCCGTTTTGCACAAAGGTTTCGACGGACACGCCGCCGATCGATTGGGGCATCGAAGCGGGCGACCTGGAGCGGAGCATCGTGAACCGTCGATCGTGCCGTCGCTACAGCCCGAAGCCGATTTCGATCAGTGACCTTAAAGCGATTCTCGATTTTGCCTACCATCCCGATCGGTATCATCTCTGGGGGCTTGATCCCGCGCCGGACTATTTTGATCTGCCCAGTATCCGCACCTTCGTCGCGGTCAGCCACGTGGAGGGTCTCGAAGCGGGCTGTTACTACTACGCACCGGAAGCGGACGAACTGCGGCAAATCCGCTTTAAAAATTTCCGCCGTGAGCTGCATTTTCTGGCGCTAAATCAAGACCTAGCGCGGGATGCGGGCGCGGTGGTTTTCCATACGGCGGATTTGAGTCAGGCGATCGACCGCTATGGCGATCGTGCCTATCGCTACCTACATCTCGACGCGGGACATCTGGGGCAGCGGCTCAACCTAGCGGCGGTGGCGATCGGTCTCGGGGCGAGCGGGATTGCGGGCTTTTTCGATGATCACGTTAACGAGGTGTTGGGCATTCCCCCAGCGGAGGCGGTGTTATATCTCACGACGATCGGTCAACCATTCGGGCGTGATAATGCCGATGGCTAATCCAAAAATAAACGTAGGGTGGGCATCGCCCACCATCCCCCAAACGCTTTCACTATCACATCTTAAAGCTCCACCAACAGCGCTAAATTATCGCGATGGACGATCGTCGCGGGGCCGTTGTAGCCCAAAATCGTCTCAATTTCGCCCGATTGCCGTCCCGCGATTTGCCCCAGTTCCACACTGGTGTAGTTGACAATTCCCCGCGCGAAGGTTGCGCCGTGCCGATCGCACAATTCCACCGCCTCCAACGCCTGAAACTCACCGTCGATCCGCACAATTCCCGCCGCCAGCAACGACTTTCCGCCTCGCCCGATCGCCGTCACCGCACCCTCATCAAGATAAATACACCCCTGCGCCACCAGCCCATAGGCCAGCCAGCGTTTCCGCGCCGAGTCCGTCGAGAGTTCCGGATCGAAGCGTGTCCCGATCGCCTTGCCATTGAGAATATCGATCGGGTTTTGCGGATTTTGACTGGAGGTGATTACCGTCGTCACCCCGGAATCGGTGGCAATGCGAGCCGCTGTGAGCTTGGTTTGCATTCCGCCCGTTCCCCAGCCGCTGCTGCTGCTGCTATCGGTGCGGATACTGGCTTCGAGCTGGGTTAGCTCTTCGCGGTTGGCGACGCGATCGATCGGGATGGCGTCGGGGTTGCGGGTCGGGTCGGCGGAGTAGAGCCGATCGACATCGGTGAGCAGGAGCAGCCAGTCGGCGCCGATCGCGCTGGCGACCAAGGCGCTGAGGGTATCGTTATCGCCAAATTTGAGTTCGTCATTGGCGATCGGGTCGTTTTCATTGACGATCGGCACGATGCCCAGGTCGAGCAGTTCTGCGAGGGTATTGCAGGCGTTGACGTAGCTCGCACGGCGCACGAGATCGCCACGGGTAAGCAAGACTTGGGCGATCGGCTGCTGGAGCGAGGTGAATAAATCATCGTAAATCCGCATCAGTCGTCCCTGACCGACGGCGGCGACCGCCTGTTTGGTCACAATATTGCGCGGTCGTTCGGTCATGCCCAGACGCGCACAGCCCACGCCCACCGCACCGGACGAGACCAGCACCACGCGATGACCGAGGCGACGCAGACTGCACACGGTTTCGACCAGGCTAGCGATCGTGGCGATCGCGAGGCTGCCGGTCTCGGGCTGGGTGAGGCTGGATGTGCCGATTTTGAGGACGACGGTTTGGGGCGTTCTCGTGGGGGAATCGTTGGCGGCGTCAGGGTTGGGCGTGTTGGGTGGTGGCGACGAGGTCATGTAAAAGTGGTGATATCGAAGATACTCTCATTTAAGCTGGAAACCGCACTTCGACTCCGCTCAGTGCTCTCAGTTTTTGGATGCGTCCTAACCCAATCGTTTTTCGCTCTATCGAGCCTTAACGTTTCGCTTGATAACCCTTCGCGGC
The DNA here is from genome assembly GCA_964518905.1 of uncultured Geitlerinema sp. Classification (GTDB taxonomy): domain Bacteria; phylum Cyanobacteriota; class Cyanobacteriia; order Cyanobacteriales; family Geitlerinemataceae; genus RDYZ01. The sequence continues at coordinate 55,706 of CAZFJL010000007.1, forward strand.
ACGACACAGATCGACCAACTGGCAGCGATCGCAAGCCGGTTTACGCGCATCGCACACCGCCCGCCCGTGGTAAATCAAGCGAATCGACAGATTTTCCCACTCCGCCTGCGGGATCAAAGGCATCAGATCTCGCTCGACCTGCACCGGGTTCGTATGTTTCGTCAGCCCTAACCGATGGCTCAACCGCTTCACATGCGTATCCACCGTCACGCCCGCATTAATCCCAAAGGCGTGCGCCAGCACCACATTCGCCGTTTTTCGCGCCACCCCCGGCAGCGTCAGCAGATCCTCCATCGTTCGCGGCACATCCCCGCCAAACTCCTCGACAATTCTTTGACAGGCTCCCTGAATATTTTTCGCCTTATTTCTAAAAAAGCCCGTCGATCGCACCAAGGTTTCGATCGCCTCGCGCGACGCGCCCGCCAGCGCCGGAGCATCGGGATACTGGCGAAACAGCTCCGGCGTCACCTTATTCACCCGCTCATCCGTACACTGCGCCGACAGGATCGTCGCGACCAAAAGCTGCACCGGCGTTGCATAGTCCAGGCTACAGGTGGCATCGGGGTAGAGTTCCGTGAGGCGGGCGAAGACTTCCGTGGCGCGTCGTTTTTTGGTGAGGCGTGGGGCGATCGATTTTGTCATCAGCGTGAACGGGAAAGTGGGAGCAGGAAAAATGCGAAAAGTCGAAGTTCTCCAAGAACTCCGACTTCTGAGGTGAGGTGAGGTCATCAAACAGGTTAAGACCCTAGCGAGTCAACTGCTGCACCCATTCCAACTGGCTGGTATCGCGCACGATCAGGAAAATCCCCAGACCGAACAGCAACAGCAAACCCGACTGCATGACACCGTCCTGGATATGTACCGGAACCGGCTTACCGCGCAGCCCTTCGACGATCAAAAACGCGAGCTGACCGCCATCGAGCGCCGGGAGCGGCAGGATGTTGATGATCGCCAGGTTGATGCTAATCACCGCTGCGAACACGAGCAGATTGGTCGCATTATCCTCGGCAACAACCGCGCCTTGCTGCACGATTTTGACGGGGCTGGCAAGTTGTCCCGCTGTTTCACCAAAGTTTGTGATCAGGCGATAAAACCCGCCCGCTGTGCCGACAAAAATCGCCTGGAAGCGCTGGGCTCCGAGGGTGAAAATTTCGCCGATCCCATTGGGCTGACGAAAGACGGGATCACCATTTGGCGAAAGCTGTACGCCGATGCGTCCTAGCCCTTCGCTACTTTTTTCCGGGGTCGTCGTGAGCGTCAGGGTTTCGCCACCGCGTAGCACGTCCAAGACGATCGCCTGTTCCGGGCTACGCTCGATCGCCGTTTTGAGGTCAATAATCGCGTTTTCGCTCGCCGGTAGCGCTTCGCCATCGATCGCAATGATCGTATCGCCGGACTTTATCCCCGCTTTCGCTGCCGGACTGTCCGTCGTCATCACCTGCGGTACAGCCACTCCCGGCTGATAGTTAAACCCTTCTGGCACGCCCGTCGCGCCGACCTGCATCACCAGCACGACATAGGCAAAGATCAGATTGGCGATCACGCCTGCGCTGATGACGATCGCGCGATCGAGGACCGGACGGTTACGCAGCAAATCGGGATCTTCGGGCGGAATCGTGCTGTCGGGATCATCATCGGGAAAGCCGACAAATCCGCCCAGAGGAAACGCCCGCACTGCATATTCTGTTTTTGCGCCCTGATATTTCAGCAGGACGGGGCCGAAGCCAAGGGAAAACCGATTGACGTGAATTCCCTGCAATCGAGCCGCGAGAAAGTGACCGAGTTCGTGAACGGCGATCAACAACGCCAGCACGGCGATTGCAGCCAAAACAGACATAAGTTACCTATGAAAAACTAGCGACGGGGAAACGATCGGAACCAATAAAGCAAACAAAAGGGGCGGTACTGTCACGCCATCGTGCAAGCACCGTCCCTTATTCTAAAACGTTTTGCCGGAAGGCTGGGATCGCGGATCAGCCCGTGTTACGCATCCCGGCAGCGATGCCGTTGAGCGTCAGCAGTGCGCCGCGTAGCAGTTCGCTCTTGCTATAGCGCGACTGAATCACGCCCGGTGTCATGTTTGTACCGTGGTTACGCAGGCGTTTGAGCAGGGCGACTTGGAGTAAACCAAGCGGGACGATCGTCGCGTTGCGTAGTTCAACCGACCGCTGCAAGGCGAGATCACCATCGAGCAGGCGCGTGTGACCGGAAATCGTCGAAACCAGCTCACAGGTGCGGTGATATTCATCCGAGATTTGGTTGAACAGCACCATGAAGCGATCGACATCCTCGGGGTTGGCCAGCTCGCGGAGATAATGCTCGGCGATTTGCAAATCTACCTTTGCGAGGGTCATTTCGACTTTGGAAATCACCATCTTGAAGAACGGCCATTTGAGGTAGAAATAGCGCAACAGACGGAGGTGCTCATCTGGTTTTTCGTCGAGGAACTCTTGGATCGCCGTACCGACGCCGTACCAGGCCGGGAGCAAAAAGCGGGTTTGCGTCCAGCTAAACACCCAGGGGATCGCCCGCAGGCTGCCGATGTCTTTCGTGCCTTTTTTGCGGCGTGCCGGACGCGACGAGATTTGCAGTTGGCTGATCTCGGCGATCGGCGTGATCTGCATGAAAAAGTCAACGAAGTCGGGCTGATCGTAAATCAAGGCGCGATAGTGCGATCGCGACTTCATCGACAGCTCTTCCATCAGCTCATTCCAGGGGGCGATATCGTCGAAGCGCGTCCCGAGCAAACTGGACTGAATCACCGCCGAGGCCACGGTTTCCAGGTGATACATCGCCAAATCCGGCAAGCTGTACTTCGAGGCCAGCACTTCGCCCTGCTCGGTGATCTTGATGCGCCCGTCGATCGTCTCGCCCGGTTGCGCCAAAATCGCCTCGTAGGCGGGGCCGCCACCACGACCGACAGAACCGCCGCGACCGTGGAAAATCCGTAGCTTCACACCAAAGGGATTGGCCACCTCTTGTAGAGCTTTTTGGGCTTTGTGGATTTCCCAGTTGCTGCTCAGGAAGCCCGAATCTTTGTTGCTATCGGAATAGCCCAGCATGATCTCTTGCAGCGCCACATCGGTTAGCTCGTGGACATGTCCGCCATCGAGCATCGATCGATAGAGCGGCAACCCAAACAGGTCTTTCATTACGCGCGGCGCACGCTTCAAGTCTTCGACCGTCTCGAACAGCGGTACAACCCGTAGCGTTCCAGTTCCCGTCGCCGGATCGTAGAGTCCGGCTTCTTTGGCGAGCAGCAGCACTTCGAGCAGATCGCTGGCCTCCTGACTCATGCTGATGATATAGGTCTGGCACAGCTCCACGCCGAATTCCTGCTGGAGCAGGCGCACAATGCGGAACGTCTCGATCGTCTCGCGGGTGGTTTCGGAAAACGGCATTTCCGTCGGGGTCAGCGGTCGGCGGGTTTGCAGCTCGCTAGTCAACCAGGCAACGCGCTCGGCCTCGTCCATGTCGTTGTAGGACTTGGGCAGGATTTGCAGGTAGTCGGCAATTTCGGAAATGGTGTCAGAGTGCCGCGAGGACTCTTGACGAATGTCGAGGTGCGCTAGGTTAAAGCCAAAAATTTCGACCTGACAAATCAGCGTTTCCAGCTCACTACAGCTCAGACCCGTTTCCTTGAGGTTGCGCTGAATCAGTTGCAGTTCACGCAGGAAATCAACACCGGAATGGTAAATCGGCACCGACTGACGATCGGGCACTCTTTGTTTCCAGTCGTCCGCGTTAAACAGCGCTTGGTTGCGATCGCGGGTGTTCTCCAGCCGCTTTTTAACGTAGGCCAGTTTGAGGCGATAGGGTTCTTGACGATAGCGAATGGCGAGTTCGTCGTAGACATCGCTCATATCGAGGCGATCTTGTTCTACCGATTCCAATAACTCGGGCAACACCTCGCTCCAGTGCAGCGACAGACTGAGCGCTTCGGTGAGGGTATCGATCGCCGAAAGATATTTTTCCAGGACAAGATCGCGCTGATAGCAGGAGGTTCGCCACGTGACTTGAGGCGTCACCGAAGGGTTACCATCGCGATCCGATCCAACCCAGGAGCCAAAACTACAAAAGTTGTAGCTGGGCGGTTCTAGCTCCGGGAAAACCGCTTTGAGGTTGCGTTCAAAGCGCTGATAGAGCTTCGGTAAGGCGTCGAACAAAACCTCTTTGAAGTAATGCAGCGCGTATTCAACCTCGTCGATTACCGTCGGTTTAAACTGGTGCAGCTCATCGGTACGCCACCAGAGGCGAATCTCCTCGGTGAGCTGCTCGGTTAACATATCGGCTTCGAGGGACACGACCGAGCTGAGGTTCGTCATGCTGTCTTCAATGCGATCGAGCTGACGCAGAATTTTCGCGATGCTGCGCTGTTTGGCGCGAATCGTCCGGCGCACAATCTCGGTCGGGTGAGCGGTGAAGACGAGGCGAATATCGAGATGATCCAGCAGATTTTGAATCAGACGTGGCGGAACATTGAGGGTTTTGAGGGTTGGGAAAAGTGAACCGAAGGTCGCTTGAACCGGGCGAGCATCGGCATTCGGTTCGTTATCCGGTATATTTTTGCCGTCAACGTCAACCTCAATTTTAGAGATCGAATCTTCGGTGAACTTGAGCCGAGCATTGGCGCTCGCACTACGCTGATCCTGCTGTTCGTAGTGTTGCTCAACGATGTTAATGAGCTGAAAGTACAGCGCAAAACCACGCGCGGCTCGAATTGCGTCATTGAGTTCGAGATTCTCGATCATGGCGATCGCGGGTGAGTGACGCAAATCAACGATCTGACCGCCCGGTGCGCCCGTCGTGGCATTGAGCTGCTTGAGCAGATCGACAAGATTTTGACCGCACTCCTGCCGCAAGACCGATTCCCACAGGTCTTCAACGAGCTTGATGCGATGACGCAAGCGCAAGCTAGACGGTGATTCGGACGAAATGATTGGGCGTTCGGTGGTCTTTAATCGTGAACTCATTATGCGTCTTAATAGGGGAGTGAGAGGAGTAGCAAGGAGGTGGCGACATCCCGGTCGGAAGATGAGGACGAACAGCACTGCTCATCGATGGAATCGGCGTGATCAGCAGACCTCTCTCCATACGCTTGCCGGTCTCGACGGGCTAGGACGTGGTGCTGTCGTCCCTCTCTGGGGAGGTGTCGGCAATCAAGTTTCCGAGTCGTCGAGCCGTAAAAGAATGGGTGAGCCCCGGCTTATCCATACTCGGATTGAACTGAGGCCAAACTCTGTAGCCGGTTTTACCATTTGACCTTGGGATTGGGAGGATGGCGGCAGAACATCAAGAATTGTGCGAGACAGAGTCCGGATGCAGAGTCAGGGGACGGTATCGGTTTCCGTCTGGGCTTGAGCCGGGGATTGAGTTGAGGGTTGAACCGAGGGGCGATCGGGTAAATCGAGCATCGGGAGTCGATCGCCACGAAAGATATTTTCACTGGCCTCGCCCAGGGTTTCGACAGTCCGTGCGATCGCTCGCCCGCACCACAAACCCGCAAGCACCGATCCCGTCGAAAGACTGAGTAGTAAATTGGTCGGAGTGGAAGACATCGATCACTGGTAGAAGGTGGAGGGAATTAATCGTTTGGCTAAGGCTTGTTTTGACGGGGATGTTGCAGGCAAAAAAGCAGACAACACGAAACTAATATAGCGGTCTGATCGACGATGCCAAAATTATGATTCGTTGCTCAATACGACGTATTGGTTACAAAAACGTACTGAGAAACCTGACATGGGGTCGGAATGCAGCTTAGAATTGACGCAACTTTGCAACCTCTAGGCGAAAAGGACGGTATTGGTGGTAGTGAATGTAGAGCGTCTCGTAGTGAATCGCGAATCCGACCTCGCTGGCGAGTCGAGCCTCCAGTATTGGGCGGATCGAGCGATCGCCGATGGCAATGTCCGGGCGATCGTGCGCCAGCGTGAGCAGACGATTCATGTGTGGTGTGAGGGAACGCCATGTCCCAATGCGGCCCAAATGACATCTGCCTTTTCCCAGACAATTTATCAAGACCACGACCTACCGAACACAGTCTCGTCAGTCTCGCGTGTGGTGCTCTACGGGCGCAGCAGCGATCCCCGTTCAGCCGTAGAACGCGAACCCGAACTTGGCCCCTCGCCAGAATGGACGGTGCGCCTCGAAATTCAGCCCCACCAGATCCGACCGAAAGAGGCATCAAGCCCCCCGCTTCAAACCCAAGATGATTTAGTTCAGGTCATTGAACAAACGCTTGAGGGGATTGGTCAGAGCGTCGAGAATCTCAAAATTTCGATTCGCGATCTCAATCCCAGCGGTGAACCTCGTGGCGGCGATGCGACGGACAAGCGACTGTGGATTTTATGTGAGTCGCACTACACGCCCGATCCGGCCAGGTTGGTACGACCGATCGCGATGCGGTTACGAGATCTCAATCTCAAAGGCTTCCGTGATGCGGTGCTGGTTGGTCAGGTGAGCGGCGAAACCGAACCGGAATGGGTGCTACGAATTGACCTAACGCCGCCGGAGCAAATTATTCGCCGTTGGGCGCAGTGGGGAGATGTGGCGGCGATCGCCCATCGCCTAGAACAGCGCCTCACGCCGATTCACCTGCAAGTGTCGGCCATGCTGCGCGATGCGACCCTGCATATCGTATGCAGCCCTGAGAGTGAAGCCGCAAACGCATCCCATTTCCCCAGCCGTGACGAGGTTCTGGCGCGAATTGAACCTGTGCTGTCCGATCTGTCGCCGCGCGGCATTCTCGGCGCGACAGTCTACGGTCTCGATCGCCCCTACGAAGCCGCCTTCCCCGTCCCGAGCGCCCCGCAGTGGGTCACCTGGCTGGATTTACCCGCGAAGCAATACCCGAGCTTGGAGGTCGCGTCGATCGATATGGCACGGGCGGGCAATTTGGACGCGATCGCCTTTTTGCTCGATCGTCTGCTCAATCCCGATTTGCGCGAAAAACTAGCCACGGGCGGGCAGCATGTGGAAATTCGTCGGCAGCATGATCTCCTTCACATCGCCGTTGAAGCACCGATTTCGCCCGATCAAGATCAAACTTGTAGCATCGTCGCGCGACTCATCGAGCAAATCGAAACCACTGATCTCCTTGGAGTCCGGCTCTACGGACGTCGCAGCGGCCAGCGTCAGCCAGAGTGGCATCACAGCTTAGAGTTTCGATCGCCCGTTTTCCCGCAGGCGGGGGCGATCCCCCAGGATGTCCACGAACCGTACGATCAACACGATTCGTACACCGATTTAACCGAGTCGGACTCGATCGGCGCAACCGAGCACGACCCAACCAGCGCCCCACCAAAATTCTCCACACCGTTTGTTAGCGCTCCACCCGATCGCACCCAAGCCTCCCCCCTCAATGGGATTCGCCGCCTGCTTTGCTCGTCTGGCTTGATGACCGATCGTCCCAGTACGCCATCCTTTGAACCCGTTCGACGTCCCCGCGCCAGTTTCAATACCGCCTTGGTTTGGGGCGCGATCGGGGTCGTGCTGACGGTTCAAGCCGATTGGGTCACGAGTGAGCTCCTCGAACGTCAAACGAACCGTGAGGCGCTGATTCGGGGATCAGCCACGGCTCAGGAGAACGAGACGGGCGACATCCGGCGTGATCCCGGCGTTGTTCCGCCGGAAGATCTCGCGGATCTGGTTGATCCGATCGACCAAGACGCCAATGGGTTCGACGATCGTGACTTCACCGCCCCCCCGATCGCTGATCCGGCAGCGGGCAATCCGGCGATCGATCCCCGCACCAGCCAGATCGCCACCGACGTCAAGGCCAGCTTTCCCACGCTCAATAGCGATCAGATGGATCGTCAAATTGCCCTCTATGCTCAGTACATCGAAGATTTCGGCGTCCCCGATGTCTTGATCGTTGGCAGCTCGCGGGCGCTACGCGGTATCGATCCCTCGGCGCTCGAAGCGGCCTTGGTCAAGAGTGGTCATCTAGAATTGCGGGCGTTCAACCTGGGGATCAATGGTGCAACTGCCCAGGTCGTCGAGGTGCTGCTAACCCAGGTGCTCGCCGCCGACCAGTTGCCCAAGCTGGTGATTTGGGCAGATGGCGCACGCGCGTTTAACAGTGGCCGCGAGGATCGCACGTATAAGGCGATCGCCCAGTCTCCCGGCTATGCCAGCATCCGCGACGGGTTTCGCCCGATCGCCAGCGAAGCCCCAGCATTACCGTCGGATCTCGCGCCGTCCTTTTTCGATAGCTTCAGCCAACGCTATCGCGACCTCGACGAGCAGCTAACGCGCGGATTTTCCGACCATTCCGCGACCTACGCCCAGCGCGAGCAGCTCCGGGAAAATCTACGCGACTTTGCGATCAATCGTCTCCAGCCCGAGAACAACAGCACCTCCCTCGCCGATGCCTCAGCGCAGAGCAGCCAGGAATTGGGCAATGCGGCGCTGTATCGCAACGGCTTTTTTGCCTTTGCCGATCGGTTCGCACCGCTGGAATATTACGAGCGCTATACCCGCGTGCCGGGAAGCTACGACTCGGACTATGACGCCTTCCAGCTACGCGGCATTCAGTCAATTTCGCTGACCAATGTTGCTGATGTGCTGCGATCGCGCGAGATCGAGCTGGTGTTCATTAACTTGCCCCTAACCAAAACCTATCTCGACGACACGCGCCGCCGCTACGAAAACAGCTTTAGCGCCTACATGCTGCAAGCGTCGAAAACGCTTGACTTTGCCTTCCGTGATTTTGGGCAACTGTGGCCGGAGCAAAACGAATATTTCTCCGATCCGAGCCACCTAAACCGCTACGGCGCCGAAGCCGTCGCGATTCGCCTCGCCCAAAGCCCGATGATTCCCTGGGAAACGTTAGCCGATCGCGCCACCAAAACAGCGGCAACGCCATCGCCCTAATGCTTGCTTAAACCCTTCGCTTTTCATCTTGCGGCGAGGTGCGACGCTCAGTCGTACCACTGGCGGTGATAATTCTTTTAGTATGGTTGGACGCGATCGCGCTTGCTGCGATCGTCCTGGTCTGATCATTTTTAAGATCAAGATCGCCTTGAATCGCACTTTCGATTTCTTCTTTAGATTTCTATGGCTCCCGCAGTTTCGATCGCACACCTCAAAAAAAGCTACGGCACGATCGAGGCCGTCAAAGATGTTTCGCTGACGATCGAGTCTGGCGAAATATTTGGCTTGCTGGGCCCTAATGGAGCCGGAAAAACCACGACGATTCGCTGTCTTTGCACTCTGGCGAATCCCGACAGCGGCACGATTACCGTTTCGGGGATCGACGCGATCGCCAATCCTCGCGCTGTCCGCAATCGCCTCGGCTACGTCGCCCAGGAGGTCGCCCTCGATAAAATCCTGACCGGGCGCGAAATGCTCGAACTTCAGGCGGCGCTGTACCATCTGCCGCGTAAGGCGATCCCCGATCGCATTGCGCGGGCGATCGAGCTACTGGGCTTGGAGGAATTTATCGATCGCAAGACGGGCGCGTATTCCGGTGGGATGCGTCGCCGTCTCGATTTGGCGTCGGGGTTACTGCATCAGCCGGATGTATTGGTCTTGGATGAACCGACGGTGGGGCTGGATATTGATAGCCGGTTGGCGGTGTGGAATTTTCTGCGGCAACTGCGCGACGATGGCACGACGATCGTGCTGACGAGTCATTACCTGGAAGAGATCGACGCCCTGGCCGATCGCGTGGCAATTATCGATCGCGGCATGATTATCGCGAGCGGCACGCCGAATGAGCTGAAAAATACGATCGGCGGCGATCGGGTCACGCTCCGGATTCGCGAGTTCACGTCGGATGATGAGGCGAATACGGCGCAAACGGTGCTGTCTGATTTAACGTTTGTCTCCGATATTGTCGTCAATGCTGCCCAGGGCAATTCGCTAAACCTGGTGGTGTCGGGTCAGGATAATGCGCTGTTGTCGATCCAGGAGGCGTTACGCGATCGGGGTTTACCGACGTTTAGCATTGCCCAAGCGCGTCCGAGTTTGGATGATGTGTATCTGGCGGCGACGGGTAAGACGTTGATGGATGCGGAGTTGGCGGCGGCGGGGACGCGGGATCTTAAGAAAGAGAAAAAGCAGGAAATGGCAGGAAAATAGTGGTTTTCGATAGTGGTTTTCGGCGGTTTTGGTGGCGCTTTGGGATTATGGATAACAGGCTTAAAGTGATTTACATTTGGGAATTTCACCCTGGTGAGCTGAAATTCCCAAGTGTTCACTCTAATTTAGGCTTAATCCATTCGTAGCAAATTAGCTTAATATCTTGGCGTTGAACCGATTTCAATGTTGCCTCTAATGTATTCTCGCCAGGTTCTAAATGGCTGTAATATTCGTTGCTGACAAATAATTCATCAAGTTCTTGAATAAATTCATCAATATTTTTACTTTGTGTGTATTGGTTCCAAATTGCTTTAAGTTCACGATCGTAGCTGCGGAGGTTAGTTTCTTTAATCACCTTGAGAATTCGATCGCATACTTCTTCCTCAACCGTCGATTCCTCCCATAAACTGGGTTGGGTGAGAGCTTGGTAAATTTGTTGCGGATATTTTGTCAGTTTACTAGCAATTTTTGCTGTTGATTTACTCTTTTGGAGGGAGTCTAGAATATTACGAATTGCCCCCTCAAAACTCATAAAAACAGACGCATCAAACTGAGCGGGCGGTAGATCGTCCGGTGCAGGAAAGTCTGATTCTTCACACTGAATCCAGCTATAGATTTTACGAATACTGTGGACTAGGGTATCTGGTGCGGTGGTGATTGCGCCGTTGAGTCTGGGGTAGCAGTGCCAGAAGTGGCGATCACCTGCCCGAAAAGCAAAGAATATTCCACCCTCTTTAAAATTTGGGTCGGGAATGTTGAAATTATAGTTACTGTGGATGCCTAGGGGAATTTCTTCAAGTTGGTCTTGAGCAAACTTTTGAAGATACTGAAGTAGTGGAAAACGCATTTCATCTAGAGAAATCAGTTCAGAAGCCTGTTCTAGTTCTTCTAGAATGGCCTGTTTTTCTGCTTCAGTATCGGCGCGTTTGAGGCGGTAGAGTTCTTCTAGGGAACGTTCGGAGATCGTCTCGCCTAATACTGAAGCATCTAACCCCACTTCTCGATCAATTGTAGCGATTCTTTCCTGTAATCGTTGGACTAATCCCAGCAGTTTGTCGAGGCCTTCCTCTGGAAAGCAGTTATAGATATAGAGCACATCAAAGTCAGTACCGATCCGGTCAATTCGTCCAGCTCGTTGGATCATTCGTACGGGGTTCCAGTGTAGGTCATAGTTCACTAAAACCCCTGCATCTTGGAGGTTTTGACCCTCACTCAATACGTCAGTTGAGATCAAGATATCAATGGGATTTTCAAGGCAGTAGTCTAGTTCTTCTTGGTCTTGGGTGTTGGATTTTGGGGAAAAGTGCCTCACCTTTTCTTCGCGCTGTTTGCCGGATGAGTCCCCGGTGAGGATGTCAATGTGGGGAACTTTGCCCTCGCGCTTCATCTGGGTAAGCCATGCTTGATCGTCTCGGAGTGATTCATGAATGTATTTTGCAGTGTCTTTGAAGTAGCTGAAGACAAGAACTTTTTGACCTTTGAAGTTGAGGAGTAATTGTTTGAAAGCGGCCAGTTTACGATCGCTGTCTCGATCGGCATCTACAGCAACCTGAATTGCGTCAAGTCTCTCTAGAACGCTATTGAGGGCGGTTAGATCTGCTTCGATTTGGGATTGGAGTTGTTTTATGTCGTAGTCTTTGGGGTCGATCGCCTCTAGATTTTCGATAATTTCGATTTCAGCCATCTGCTCATCATCGTTGTCGAGAGCCATAATCAGCTTACGAAAATGCTTGCTATCCAGGAGTTTTTTCTCTTGGGTTAGGACTTCATAAAACTTAGTCTGAAAGTTGCGTTGATTCTGGAGTGTCTTGGTAAATGCGATGAGGGAACTTTCAAAGCGTTTAAAATACAGCGCTTTTTGCAAGCATACTAAGGCTTTGTTTCGTTGAACTTCACTGTTATCTTCCTTACCTTTCTTTCGTTTGAAGGCTTTGATGTTGTATGGAGCAAGGTTTAGGGTATCGACTTGATCGGCGATCGCCTCATACAAGCCTGCATAGGTTGCTTCAAAGTTATAGGTGAAATTTTCAAGCTGACGTTTTGGAAATTGGATCAGTTGTCCGGCAATATAGATTTCTTCGCCCGCTGCTTGACGTTTGATCACATCTTGGCGGCTTCGACGTACTACGGTTTCCATTAGGAGATCCGTGATTTCGGTTTTCTCTTCTTTGAGGGCTTTGAAATAGGTGCTTAAGTTCCCGACTCCCCAATCACGATAGGTGACTTCATTGCCTTTTGTGAGTAGTAAAATTTGGTGATAGAGGTCAAAGACGGTGTTATTAATCGGTGTGGCAGTAAGTAGTAATACTTTGGTGTCTTGTCGTCCTGTTCCTAGAAGTTTTTGGAGATTGCGGTAGCGGTTGGTCGCACTATTCCGAAAGTTATGAGACTCATCGATTACAATCAGGTCATGATTCCGAAAGCGGCGGATATCTACATTTTGTCGGCTGACTTCTTCGTGGGATAAAATATCGGCTTTGATACCGAATTCATCAAGTTTTTTGCGCCAGACTAAATCGCGCAGTTGTGCGGGACATAGGACGAGGACTTTGGGAATATGGCCGGGTTGTCGTAGTTTGATTAGGTAATGTTCAATGACTCTCAAACCGATGAAGGTTTTGCCTAACCCTACAGCGTCGGCTACCATACACCCGTTATGGCGTTCGAGGAGTCTGACGGCGCGTTCAAAGCCTTCTTGTTGAAAGCTAGCGAGGGTTAAGCCGGTTTGGAGTTCGCCTTCTAGGAGGGTGTCGTCTTTGAAGCGTTCGTAGAGGGCTTTGATGAAGATTTGGTAGGGGGTGTAGGCTTTGCTGCCAAATTTTGAGGCGTTGAGGGCGGCGATGAGTTTGGTTTTGTAGTCGGTGTCAACGCTGGGGTGATTCCAAAATCGTTCAAACCAGTGGTCTCGCAAATCACGGGCGATCGCGCTGATTTTGTTGATGATGTTGAGTTCGGAGTTACCGACGAGGCCGGAGGGGGTGAAGTTACTGGAACCGACGATGCTGTACTCGTTAAAAATGTAGGCTTTGGCGTGGAGAAATTGGGGTTTCTCGCCTAATGCGCCAAAGAGTCTTACTTGAATGTCTGGTCTTTCGAGGTATTCAATGAGGCGGGTAATTTGTTTTTTATAGTCGATGTTGAATTCTTGCTGTTCAACTTGGTCTTGGATTTCTCGTTTGAAGTGGCGCACGAGGTCGATGCGATCGGTTTCGGTGGGTTGGATGCTGGGGTCGCGACCAATGAGCAACCGGAGGGATTGGAGTTGCTGCATGGAGTCTTCGAGGCGTACCCAGGCTTCAATCCTGAAAAATCCGGTAGCGATATCGAGAACTTTTTGGTTTTCCTGTTCAATGATTTTGATCAGGACTTCTTGGAGGGTTCTATTTTGGGTGTTGTCGGTATAGTCTGGAAGTGCCATATTTCTGAATTTCTGATACCTACTTGCTTTTTGCTAGAATTTCCCGTTCTAAGCTGGGTGAAATATGAAAATGGGCTTGGGTTCGCAGTGTTTGAATAAATTCTGATATTGACTCAAGATCTCCATTTTGAGATGCTTTGATAGCAATACCAAGAATTCCCGTGATTTTCAGGTTCAAGGTTCTGGCAATTCTTCGACCTTCTTTTTCATCGAGTAAAATTAAATCGGCTTGTTTTTCAATAGCGAGGGCGATCGCTTCGGATTCTCCTTGATCGAGTTCGCGTCTAAGCAGTTGAACGAAGGCTTTATTTTGGACAGGTTGTACCTTAAGCCATCCTTTCTCAAGGGCTACTTTGAGGTGATTGGAACCGTTTAAATTTTCATTGACTCTGAGTTCTGCTAAAACGGATTCGGGTACGTAGACCGTTTGAAATTGTTTTTCTAGCAGGGATAGATGATCAATGATTGCCAGATTAAGTAATGGTGAGGTGTTACTAACTGTGAGCATAGTCTAGGTCTTCAGTTAGTTCGGTTTCGGTGTAGTGACGGGGAATGTCTCGTTCTCCGAGTAAAGCGGCAAAATCGCGGTGTTCTATCTGGGCGAGTTCTCTGGCTTTCCCAAAAGATAGGAGTTCCTGTTGGTACAAGCTAATGGCTAATTCTTTTAGAAGTTCGGCTTCAATTCGCTTTTCTGGTAATCGGATGGATTGAATAATTGATTCGGGAATTGAGATTTGCATTTTTATTGTCCTTGAATAGTCCTAGATTTTACTGGAGCAGTATCATCTACATGTTGCAGCTTATAAAGCCAAAAATTAATATTTTCATTTGGGTTTCTTGTTTCTGATCCTTGATTGGATTTCTCGTTTGAAGTGGCGCACGAGGTCGATGCAATCGCTTTCGGCGGGTCGGATGCTGGGGTCGCGCCCAATGAGCAAGCGTAGGGATTGGAGTTGCTGCATGGAGTCTTCGAGGCGTACCCAGGCTTCAATTCTGAAAAATCCGGTAGCGATATCGAGAACTTTTTGGTTTTCCTGTTCAATGATTTTGATTAAGATTTCTTGAAGGCTTCTATTTTTCGTGTTGTCGATATAATCTGGAATTGCCATGGTATAAAAGTTAGTGTCTTATCGCGATATAAAAGTTAAAGCAATAGTAGTTTTTGAATTTGTAAGTCTAAATCATGTGTTTGGATGCTTGGTATCTCAGTCTTTTTAGCGCTTTCTCTTGGATTTGTCGTACTCGTTCCCGCGTTACTCCCAACTCTCCCCCGATTTCTTGCAAGGTTTTTTCTCCATTTCTTTCGTGAGTAAAAAGTCCAAAACGGTGGATGATAACCTTACGATCCTGAATCGGAAGACTTTGTAAAATCTGATAAATTTGTCGTGTTAGATCGTATTTTTCGGCTAGCTCTTCAGGTCGTGGATGATCGTCAACAATAAAATCAGAAAATGAAGTATCTTTATCTTCACCAATATATATATCTAGAGAAATTAAATCTCGAAATGCTAAAGTAGTCTTTCTAACTTTCTCTACAGATATATTAAGCTCTGAAGCAATTAAAGAATAAGTTGATAAAATTCCTTTCTGATAATGCCCTGCTTGAGTTTTACGAATTTTGTGGTATTCATCCCAAAGGTGAATTGGAAGTCGGATTGTTCGGGAGTCGTTACCAATAGCACGAAGAATGGATTGACGTATCCACCATGTGGCATAAGTTGAGAATTTATTTCCTAGTTGTGGATCAAATTTCTTGACTGCGGTTAGTAGTCCTACATTACCTTCTTGAATTAAATCTAATAAGTCAAGACTGGAGTAGGTGTAACGTTTGGCAATAGACACCACAAGCCGTAAATTTGCTTCTACGAGTCGATTCCTTGCGGCTTTACCTATGAATTGTTTTGTATAAAAGTCTGAGAGATTTAATCCAGCGTATGCAGCCCACTGGGAATCATTGGGCGCTATTCCATATTTTTCTTGATAACCTGTATAGAGGTCTTGCAGCTCAAACCAGAGTTTTGCTCGGCGTGCAAGGGTGATTTCTTCGGTAGCAGTAAGTAATTTGACTTGGCCAATGGCTTTCAGATAAGAGCCAACGGTATCCCGAGATATTTTCTTACTATCGCGTTTGCGTTGTGAAGCGAAACTTAAAAAGTGATGTTGTTCTTGGTATAACTTCCGGGGATTCCTACTATTGATCACCAATTTTTTGAGTTGATTTACATCAAATATTTCTGCTTCTTGTAAACGAATAATACTTGTTTGTATATTCTTAACCAGCTCCATTTTTTGATTGAAGTGATGGAGAGTTGCCAGAACATAAAGTTCTTCATAGCTGGTTGTTCCAATAACTAAAAATAAGGTTGGTCTGTTGCTGAGATGCTTGGCGATGCTATGAAGTCTACGTTTCAGGATGTCGGGAGAACACCATTTGAGTTTAAAGAGGATGACTTGGAGTTCGGTTTCTTGGTAGGAGGCGAGGAGATAGCAACGATCGATCGATGATTCGGTGGCAGGATGAAGTTCAAGGGCTTCGATGTCCAGTTCTCCGAAGCAGTCTTCGTATCCCAGTTTGACGAATACTTGGGCGAGGCTTTGGGGGTCTTCGATGGTGGTTAAGTCTTCAAGGCATAACATGACTTGGATTGTCCTAGGTGGGTTGGATAATTTTGAGGTCAGAGGGGGTGAGACCGTAGAAGTGGGCGACTCGTTCATCAATTTCGGCTTCCCATTCTTCAACCCCGATCCCTTTGGTGGCTAGGCATTTCTCGACTAATTCTTCTATAGCCTGTTTCTCTTCTTCCTGAGTACAGAGACAAAAACGAGAGACGTCCTAAAACTAGCCTGAACTCGTAGGCTGGGTTTTACTACTAGCAACGACCAGTTCTAATCACAGGCGTTGTTATAGAGCCATCTTCCCCAGTCTGTTTGAACATCTAGTCCAATGTAGTCATAGAAATCGTACGAACCATCTCCATAAACTAGGTACAGAGCAGGCGTATCCTCATAACTAATATTCATATTACAAACGCTGTATGCTCCAAACTCTGAACCATATACTGAGAAATCATTCCAAATACTGTAGGCTCCAAATTCTGCACCATATGGCGAGTACGTATTCCAAACACAGTTCATGTCATAGTCGTTGCAATCCTCCCCATTAATTTGTACGGTTCCAAGAAACTGGCCGGTAGCATCAGAACGGATCTGTAGTTCTTGTGCCATCACCGCAGGACTCACGGCAGAAAAGCATGTCGTCAAAAATACGCAAAGTGTCCTTATTTTCATGAAATCACTCCTTGTGTGGATTTTTTTATTTTAGTGTGTGACTGAATTGCTTCAGCTCATGCTTATTGAAAATCCCCAAAACATCAAAAATATTCGCAATCTTTTTAACATCGCTAAAAAAGAGCGAGACCTCGGATTTCGCAAAGAAATTCGAGGTCTTAAACAATCAGATCGTGAATGACACAAATTAAAGCGACTTAATTCGACGAATTCGCCTCAGTAAGCTGACGCTCCTTGTCTAAACGACGCTTCCGCGCGTAAAGCTGAATCGTCACCGCCATCAACACCACCAAACCCACCATCACCCACACCGTCGCATCCGTCGGCAAACTCGTCTTAAACACCGCCAACATCACGATCGCCACCAGCAACAGCGTCGGTAGCTCATTCATCGCCCGTAACTGCTTGCTATTCCATTTACAGGTTCCCGCCTCAAGCTGCTTGATCAAACGACCGCAGTAAATGTGATAGGCGATCAACAGCGCCACAAACCCCAGCTTGACGTGAATCCACCAGGACTTGAGCACATCCGGCTCCGTTGTCAGCAAACCGATCGCCATCGCGATCGTCACCAGCATTCCCGGCGTCGTGATGATGTTATACAGCCGCTTCTCCATAATCAGATACTGATTTTTGAGAATACTTTGCGCCGGTTCCGGTTCGAGGTCAGCTTCGACGTGATATATAAACAGCCGCACCAGGTAAAACAGTCCGGCGAACCAAACAACGATACCGATCAGATGGAAGGCTTTGTACCAGTAATAGGCCATAGGTCAAATCGAAAATGATTAGAGGGGATGATATAAGGAGTTGTAATACCCGAAGGCACACAGCGTTTTTTTGTGCGACCAATACTCCGATCGGAGTCACAAAACTGCGATCAAGCACTTAGGATCTAGCACGAATGTTTGACGCTTGGCTTTAGTTAGGATACAAACCCCGGTTCGTTCGTGGGGGATTTGTTACGCGGTGTTACGCAACCTTCCGAGTTAAAAATTGATATCGTTGCGAGTACAGGACTCACGTCAGGGGAATTAGAAGTCCGACTTCTCGCATCATCCTGGAATCTGGAACAGCGACGGCTCCTTCAGAAGTCGGACTTCTGTGTAAGTCCTAGAGTAGAGTCTGAGTTGTCAAACCGGCCTCGTATATGCTGATCAGACCAAAATGACCGTCTACATAGCGCTAAAGCACCCGTATTTCGCCTGAGATTGTCTATGTCCTCAATACACTGCTCTGCTATCGAGATGGCGATCGTCGATGCCCCAATGCTGACGCCCGAAACGATCGTCCGTGAGGCGATCGCGCGGCTGGTCGCGGACGATTCGGGTGCGTCGTCGGAATCGAGCCAGACTGCGATCGAGCCAGAATTACCGATCTCGACGGGACGAGAACGATCGAGTTGTGCGCTTGTCGTTGAACAGCATCGGGCGATCGGCGTTGCGACGGAACGCGATCTGATGGCAGCGGTTCTGCGTCCGGACGCGCTGGATACGCTCACATTAGCTGACGTGATGTCGCCCGTGTCTCTGACCTGGCGCAAAGCCGATATCAACGAGCTGGCGGATTTACGCGCGATCGGGCAGCAGATGCGACAGCAGGGCGTGACGATCGTCCCCGTTCTCGACGATCGCGATCGACCCCTGGGCATCATCTCGGAGATGAGCCTGCTACAGGCTCTCCAACCCCCCGAAGGGGAGATCCTGCACGCAGGATCGATCGATCCTGCCGAGATCGCCACCTGGCGAGGACATGCCGCTCGCTATCGTGCCCTATTTGAAGACGCCCACGACGCCATTCTTATTGCCAATCTAGACGGCTATATTACCGATGTGAATTATCAAGCCGAAGTGATGTTCGGCTATTCACGTCAGGAGTTGATCGGGCTACACCAATCCGAATTGCATCCTCCAGAAGATGTTGAGAAAACATCGGCGAGCTTTCAGGAAGTGCTACGAGAGCAGATTAACACCGCGACAAATTTACGCATCTTATGCAAGAACAAACACATCAAGTGCGTTGATATTCGCGGCAAAATGATCATGGTGGGAGATCGACCCATTATTCAAAGCATTTTCCATGAGGTTACACAAGAGCAAAAAATAGAAGAGACGTTGCAGATTTTAGTGAAGCAGACAGAAGATAAACAAGGTGACGAATTCTTTGTGTCTTTAGTACAGGCGATCGCCCAGGCACTGAGTGTTGACTACGTCTTTCTGGTGGAATTGACAGGCGAAAGTATGACAACTCTCGCAATCTATTCTCAAGGAAAACTGCAATCTAATGTGGCGTATGGTCTCGAAAACACACCATGCGAATGTGTGCTAAAACGCGGAAGCTTTATCTGTAAATCTGGAGTTCAACAGCGTTTCCCGAATGATCAACATCTCTTGGCAATGGCGGCAGAAAGCTATGTCGGTATTGCACTACTTGATCAAAAAGGAGAGACCCTCGGAAATCTTTTTGTGATCAATAAACAGCCGATGGAGAATATTCAATCTATTCTTTCGGTTTTGGGAATTTTCTCAACTCGTGCCGCCGCAGAGCTGGAGCGTCAACGCGCAAATAAACAACTCGAAAAACTCAATCAAGATCTCCAAAAAACTCTTGAAAAACGCACAACTGAACTGCGTGAACGAGAACATTTTCTACACACACTACTAGATCTTGAAGATTTTCCAATATCTATTTTTTGGAAAAATAAAAATTCGGTCTATCTTGGTTGCAACCGAGCATTGCTACATGATGCCAATCTGAAACATTTTGATGAAATCATTGGCAAAAATGATTATGAAATGCCCTGGGCAGAGACAGAGGCGGATAAATATCGCGCCGACGATCGCGAGGTGATGGAATCCAATCAGCCAAAACTGGGCATCATTGAAACGCAAGTTCAAGCCGATGGACGTCAAGTTTGGCTAGAAACGAATAAGATGCCCTTTCATGATCTCGATGGCAATGTCATGGGGGTCTTGGGGCTATATCAAAATATTACCGATCGCAAACAGGCAGAATCCGAATTACAGCAGATTTCAACGCGGCTAAACCTCGCAGTACAGTCCGCCAAGATCGGTATCTGGGAATGGAATATCAGCACCAATGTTCTGATTTGGGATGAGCAGATGTTCGCGTTATATGGCATCAAGAATTTCAAGAATATTCTGAACAATAATGCTTATGAATTTTGGCTCAGTTGTCTACATCCAGAAGATAGTGAACGCGCCCACCGTTCTACCCAAGCGACACTGTCGGGGTCGGCTGACTATGATCTTGAATTTCGGATTGTGCGGCCAAATGGTGAAATTCGCTTTTTGCACACCAATGCCATTGTGCAGCGCGATGAGCAGGGACGGCCATTGGGCATGGTTGGGGTTAACTATGACATCACGGATCTGAAACGCACCGAACAGCAGCTCCAGCAACAGCTCGAAACGATCGACGCAGCCGTTGAGAGCATAGCGATTCTCCAGAACGAGCGCTACGTTTCGATCAATCCTGCTCACGTCAAATTGTTTGGTTACGAACATGCCGATGAACTGATCGGCAAAAGCTGGAAAATGCTGTACGAGCCTGACGAGCTTGCCCGGTTTGAACACGATATTTTCCCCGTGCTCATACGCGATCGGGTCTGGGAAGGCGAGACGATCGCGCGACGCAAGGATGGATCAACCTTCATCCAGGGTTTATCGCTCACCTTGTCCGAAGATGGCGCTCTAATTTGTATGTGTCGCGACATCACGGCGCGAAAGCAAGCCGAGGCAGATCTGCGGGCGAGTGAAACACGGTGGCAGTTTGCGCTCGAAGGGGTTGGGGACGGTATTTGGGATTGGGATCTACAGGCGGATGAGATCTTTTACTCGAAGCAATGGAAGACGCTTTTGGGCTATCGCGAAGATGAAATCAGCAGCACGCTAGGAGAATGGGATAGCCGCCTGCATCCGGATGACCGAGAACGATGCTATGCCGAACTCGATGATTATTTGACCGGTAAAACGCCGATCTATCAAAGTGAATATCGGATTCATTGTCGAGATGGAAGCTATAAATGGGTGCTCGATCGCGGTCAGGTCATCGAATACGATAGCGACGGGAAGCCTCGGCGTATCATCGGCTTGCATTCGGACATTACAGAACGCAAGCAAGCCGAACAACAATTGCGCGACGCGAAAGAGGCTGCCGAATTTGCTGATCGTGCTAAAAGCAACTTCCTGGCGTTAATGAGCCACGAGATCCGCACGCCGATCAATGGGGTTCTCGGTTTAGCCCATCTGATGCAGCAAACCCAGCTAGACGGTCAGCAGCAGGAATACCTCACCAATCTCCGTCATTCCGCTCAGTCGCTTTCGCAAATCGTGAACGACATTCTCGATTTTTCTAAAATCGAAGCGGATAAACTGAGCCTGGATACGATCAAATTTGAGCTAGACGAGGTGATCGATCGTCTCAAAGCCGTGCTGGCTCTCAAAGCGAGCGAAAAACACCTCAATCTCCAGTTTGAGATTGGCGAAACGGTTCCCCGCTGGTTGATTGGCGATCCGCTGCGCCTGGGGCAAGTGGCGATTAACTTGGTTGGTAACGCGATTAAATTTACCGATCGCGGCAGCGTCACGATCCGGATTGAAGAGCGCGATCGCACCGACACCACCACCCGCCTGCAATTTACGGTACGCGACACCGGTATTGGTCTCACCCCAGCCCAGATCAAAATCCTGTTTGAGCCCTTTACTCAAGTAGACCCATCGGCCAGTCGCCGCCAGAGCGGTACAGGATTGGGGCTAACGATTTGTCAACGACTCGTGGAATTGATGGGAGGAACCATCCAAGTCCAGAGCGAACCCGGCCAAGGCAGTACGTTCTGTTTTGAGCTAACGCTTGAGTACGACGAGACCAATGATCAAGATCCGTATCAAGATCGATCGCCAAAAAGTCTAGACCTGCCAGATCAGGGCGCTTACCGTAAGAATACGGAGTACACATACGCAACTAATTTTTCCATAACACCGTCGAAAAATGAGCTGCCAAACAAAACCAGCTCTACGAACATCAGCTCTATGACATATCCACCCACCCGCTCAATCCTCCACGGTGCGTCAGTCTTGCTCGTCGAAGATAACGACGTGAATCAATTGGTTGCGCGTAAAGTTTTAGAGCAGCTCGGCATGAAGGTCGAGCTGGCGGTGAATGGTCGCAAGGCGATCGCTCAAGTTTTACATCGTCGCTACGATCTGATCTTGATGGATGTCCGGATGCCGGAAATGGACGGGCTGGAAGCCACGCGCCGGATTCGCCGTCTCTCCGAACTGGGCAATGTGCAAACGCAGTATCTCAAGACGGTTCCGATTATTGCGATGACGGCTCATGCCTTTGAATCGGATCAGCAACGCAGTTTGCAAGCGGGCATGAATGACCATCTCAGCAAGCCGATCGACCCCGAGACGTTACGCAAAACGCTCACCGATTGGATCAGGCAAAGCAAAGACTCTGAGCCAGCTCCATCTTTTCCCGTTTCACCGCCGATTTCTCTACCACGAACGACAGCGTCGATCGCGCCACCAACCCCAACACCGTCTCCAGTCAGTCCAGTCGTTGACTCAAGCTCTAGTCCACCAATGCTACCCGGTTTGGACGTTGCGGATGGGCTAGCTCGGGTCTATGACGATACCCAGCTCTATCGAGATCTCCTCAAGCTGTTTGCCGAAATTTATCAGCCGTTCGCATCGGATTTACACGCCGCCTTTCAGGCCGGTAATTATGGGCAAGTTATCCATCTCGTTCATACGCTCAAAGGAGCTGCTGCAAATGTTTCGGCAATGACCGTTGTGGCGCAATCTGACCAGGTACTCCAGACGCTACGAACGCAGACCCATAGTTGTCCGACGATCCAGTTTGAATCCGACAAGATTGCCGGACTCTTACGATCGCTCGATTTGACGCTGTCTAGCATTGCTGACGCCATCGATACCATTGCCGTCGATCCGAAGTCGTTTACCTAACGGCGAAAACTTCTGACCCGTGGCGATTAAACGCTGCGCTCAAAGAGCGGCAAGATCAGGGTAATGAAGTAGTAGACCAGTGGAGCCGTGAAAATATAACTATCGGTGCGATCGAGGATGCCGCCGTGACCGGGAATCAGTTGGCCCGAATCCTTGACGCCCGCATCGCGTTTCATCAGCGATTCGGTCAGGTCGCCCACCAGACTGGCGATTCCGATAATCAGGCCAAAAATCAGCCCCAGGGGTAGCCACATCGCCCAGTTCAAGCCAAAAGCGCCGATCGCACCGACCACGGTACTGCTCAAAATCCCAAACACAGCCCCTTCGACCGTTTTTTTCGGGCTCACCGCCGAGAGGCGGGTTTTACCAAAGCTTTTGCCAAAAAAATACGCGCCGATATCCGCCGCCCAAATGCAGCAGAACGCGAGCAGTGTCGTCAACAAGCCCGGAGTCAACCAGCTCGCGGTTTGGGCTCCGACCAAACCCGCCAGCGGTGTGCTGCTCGCCACCTCGATCGGTGTATTCAGATCCAGCTCGACCCGCAGGCGAATCCAGTAGCTCGGGAGCAGACCACCATAGAACAGTCCCAAAATCGAGGTGGACATGTCCGCGATCGAGGCGAGTTTGGGTTGAAACAGCAGGTAGCAAAAGATCGCAGCACCGGCGATCGGAAAAGCAACACTAACAAACTGTGGAGCCAGCAAGGCACACAACAAGAGAAACTGTGTTGCGACCATGGTGCTTTTGATCGCAGGTTCAATGCCCTTGGCTTGCACGAGCTGAAAATATTCTTGCTGGGCGAGATAGGCAAGGATGCCAATGCCGATCGCGAAGGCAATGCCACCGAGGGAGAGGACCGAGATCGCCAGCACGATCGCAATGACGCCGCTAATGATACGAGTTACAGGCATAGGGGAAGAAGAAAAACACAGATGGCAAACGGTGGGAGTGAGCCACAGGGATTAGAGCGCTAGAACGTCAGGATCGAAACCGTCTCATACCCACATAACGGCGTGTCATTGGCGTGAAAGATCGGCAATGATGTCCGTAAACTTGGCATCTATGATCACAATCCCTCAACTTACGTTAATCGAAGAATAAGACGTTGCTAATAATTCTTTAAGATTGTTTTGGTTATGACCGATCAAAAACGGCTCTAGGGTCGGCGATTGGCGGAACTGTTGCGGGAAGATTTGCCGTCGATACCATTATCGAGAAGTCAATATTCTGTCAGTTCAGCTCTGTCAGTTCAGCTTGGTTCCACTGATGACAAAGATGGGATCGATCGCGGCGAGGGCTTGGTGTGTGCCGCGTCGTTCGAGCCGGTTGATCGAGGCTTGCACGACTTCGATCTGACGGACTTGGAGGCGGGCGAATCCTTCGGAGATGGTGTACAGCGCTTCGAGATTATTCGCAGTCGCAACGATGCGGCCTGATTCGGCGAGGTGTTCCCAGGCGACGTCGAGAATGGAGCCGATCGCGCGGCTACTTTCGACACAAATGCGTGTGGGTTGATCCGATCGATCCTGCAAACAGTCCGGCGCATTGCCCTCGATCACTTCGACGTTTTCCAGCTCAAAACGACTGCAATTGGTCTCAATTAGCGCGACGACGTCTGGGTCGCGCTCGAAGGCCACCACCCGACCCGCCGGACAGAGCAAGGCGCTCTCGACGGCGATCGTTCCCGTCCCCGCACCGACATCCCACAGCCGCGAATCCGCCCGGAGCTGGAGCTGGGAGAGGATCATCAGCCGCAGTTCTCGCTGCGTGATCGGGATACCGGGCGATCGCGCGAACAGATGATCGGGAATTCCGGGGGTAACGTAGGGCCAGAGGGTGGAGGGCATAGGGGGGAGAGATTAAGCCGGTGACGCCGCAGCCTAGATATAGCCTGCGTTGGCCGTGATTGTTAGGATCAGAATTCGAGATGGGGATTCTCAAATCAGGGTAGAGTATCTAGGGATTTTCTCGCCATCGCCTACGTCGCGATCGGCGATCGTCCTGACCCATAAATAAGCGTTTCGAGTTAATCGGGATCGTCTCCCACCACCACGATGTTAAGAGCCGGAATCGTCGGATTGCCCAACGTTGGCAAGTCCACTTTGTTCAACGCCCTCGTTGCGAATATTGCAGCGCAGGCGGCGAATTTCCCGTTTTGCACGATCGAGCCGAATGTCGGGGTCGTGGCGGTTCCTGACGATCGCCTCGCGGTCTTGTCGGAGATTTCCAAGTCGGCGAGCGTCGTGCCGACCCGGATGGAGTTTGTTGATATTGCCGGACTGGTAGCTGGGGCGAGCAAGGGTGAAGGGCTCGGCAACCAGTTTTTGGCGAATATTCGCGAGGTAGATGCGATCGTCCATGTGGTGCGCTGCTTCGATGACGACGATATTATTCACGTCTCCGGCTCCGTTGATCCGATCCGCGACATCGAAATCATCGATCTCGAACTGGGTTTGTCCGACCTGGCTCAGATCGAACGCCGGATCGATCGCGCCCGCAAGCAAGCCCGCAACAATAAAGATGCCCAGGCCGAAGTTGAAGTCTTGGAACGGCTGGTGGCGGTGTTGAATGAGGGACAACCGGCGCGATCGGTGGAACTCACCGAAGACGAAGAGCTATTGATCAAAAATCTGGGCTTACTCACACGCAAGCCGATTATCTACGCCACCAACGTCTCCGAGGATGACCTCGCCGAGGGTAACGCCTGGGTGGACAGCGTCCGCGAGTTGGCCGCGACCCAAAACGCCCAAGTGGTGATCGTTTCCGCCCAGGTCGAAGCCGAACTGGTGGATTTGAGCGCAGACGATCGCAAGGATTTCCTCGAAGCTCTCGGCGTCGAAGAAGGCGGCCTCAAATCGCTGATTAAAGCCACCTACGAGCTGCTCGGCTTGCGTACCTACCTCACCACCGGCGAGCAGGAAACCCGCGCCTGGACAATCCACGCAGGCATGACCGCCCCCCAAGCCGCAGGCGTGATTCACACCGACTTCGAGCGCGGTTTCATTCGCGCGGAGACGGTGGCCTATGCCGACTTGGTGGAACATGGCTCGATGAACGCCGCGAAAGAAAAAGGTCTCGTGCGCAGTGAGGGCAAAGAGTACATCGTCAAAGAAGGCGACGTGATGCTGTTTCGCTTTAACGTCTAAAGCCGATACAGTCGAGTTCAAAGCTGCAAAGTTTTGTAGGGTGGGCAATGCCCACCATCACGGATACTGATGCGCGGGCTGATCGTGGTGGGCAGTGCCCACCCTACTGGCTGATGCGCGGGCTGATCGTGGTGGGCAGTGCCCACCCTACTGGCTTATTTTGGGCTTAAGGATTTTGCGCTCACTGGTGGAACATTATGGCAAGCGAGCTAACACTGATTGTCGATATGGTCACCGTACTGGGTGCGGCGACCGTAGGCGGCTATATCGCTAACCGACTGCGGCAGCCGACGCTTTTGGGCTATCTCCTTGGGGGGGTGGCGATCGGCCCGGCGGGGTTGCGCTTGATCGCGACGACGGGTGATATGCAGGTGATGGCTGAGATCGGGGTGGCGTTGCTGCTGTTTTCTCTCGGGGTGGAATTTTCGTTTAAAGAGCTGCTGCGGGTTAGGAAGATCGCCTTTGGTGGGGGAGCGTTACAGATCCTGCTGACGATCGCCCTCGGAGCTGGGTTGACCTACGCGACGGGCTGGGTGGATTCGATCCCGCCCGCCATTTTCCTCGGGGCGGTGCTGTCGCTTTCGTCTACGGCGGTGGTGCTCAAGAGTCTGATTGAGCGCAACGAAGTGCGAACGCCCCACGGTCAGGTGATGCTGGCGATGTTGGTGGTGCAGGATTTGGGCTTGGGGGTGATGCTGGCGGTGTTGCCTGCGCTGACGCAGCCCGCTGATGCGATCGCGATGGCGGTGGTGACGGCAAGTCTGAAGGCGATCGCCTTTTTGGGCGTGGCGCTGATGGCCGGTCGGTGGCTGATCCCGCCGTTGGTGCGATCGCTAGCTCGTAGCGGATCGCAGGAGATTTTTTTGCTGGGTATTCTCGTCCTGTGTTTGGGGATTGCGCTGCTGACCTCGGCGCTGGGTCTCGGGATTGCGATGGGCGCGTTTGTGGCGGGGCTGACGGTCTCGAATGTGGAATATGCCGACCATGCGCTCGATCGCATTTTGCCGATGCGCGATGTCTTTGCCACGCTGTTTTTTGCCTCGATCGGTGTACTGATCGACCCCAGTTTTCTGCTGGCGAATATCTGGACTTTGGCCGGACTGGTAGCGGTGGCGATGCTGGGCAAAGCGCTGATCGTCGGGGGCGTGGTCAAAGGCTTTGGCTATCCCCTACGCACGGCGATTACGGTGGGGCTGGGGATTAATCAGATCGGGGAATTTTCCTTTGTGCTGTCGGGTGTGGCTCAAGCGCAAGGACTATTTTCGGAGGAACTCTATGGGCTAACGGTCGGTACCACTGCCGCGACGCTGTTGGTTACACCGTTTTTACTCAAAGCGACCCCCGATCTCCTGCGCTGGCTGGATAAATCACCGCTCTTTAACTCGTTTTTGTCTCTCAGTCCTGATCCCCAATTCGTGGATTTCGAGAAACCACCGACCGATCGCGTGGTGGTTGCCGGGTTTGGTCGGGTGGGACAAACCCTGGTGCGAATGCTGTATTTCCAGGGCTATCAAATCCTGGTGATCGATAACGACGAGGCACGGCTCCAAACCTTACGCGATCGGCGTATTCCCTACATTTTTGGCGATGCTTCGAGCCATATCGTCCTCGAAAAAGCCAATCTCGACAGCGCCAAGGGACTGGCGATCGCCTTGCCTGACCCGCTTGCCACCCGCCTGACGCTGAAACGTGCCCTCAGTCTTGCGCCCGAGCTCGATGTCACCGTCCGCGCCCACGCCAAGGACGAGATTGACATTCTCTATCAGCTCGGCGCTCAGGAAGTCGTCCAGCCCGAATTTGAAGCGTCGCTGGAAATGGGCGCTCATATGCTGCTCAAGTTTGGCGATTCGACCTATGAGGTGCAGCAGGTCGTTAACCGTTACCGCCGGGGACGCTATCGGGATATTCAGCCCGAGCGATCGCAATATTGGGGCGATGATGCGAACATGGAAGCCGCTGTGGAGGGTTTTGAACGGCACTGGTATATGATCGCCGCGAATTCGCCGCTGTTGGGTCATAGTTTGGCGCAGGCCAATGTCCGTCGTCGCACGGGCGCAACGGTGATGGCCTTTGAGCGCGGCAAAAAGCTCCATCGCTACCCGACCGGTGACTATATCTTCGAGGCGAACGATCGCCTGCTCGTGATCGGCAACTCCGATGAACACACAACGTTTAAGTCCTTGCTTCTGGGTTTGCGATCGCCAGATTCGGCCTGACACACAAACAATCGCGCTACGGTTTTCGTCTCAGCCGGAACTAAGCATTGCTACTGTCCCCGCAGAGGCAAAAACACATAGTTAATTCTACGAACGTTTTTCTGTCATCCATTCGCTAGGATTAATGAAATGTACAAAAAATATTCCAAATGACAGAGCGTTTAGAGACTCATGCTCAAGCCTTAGATGAGTTTCTAGACTCGTCTGAATCCTTTGATCTGAATAATTGCGATCGCGAGCCGATCCATCGCCCCGGCTTAATTCAACCCTATGGCTTGCTGTTCGTCCTCGATGAACCCGATCTACACATCCGCCAGGTCAGCAACAACGCGCAAGCCCTCGTCGCGATCGCCCCACACGCTTTACTGGGTCGTCCCCTGGCCGAATTCATCGATGCCGACAGCATCGCCGCGATTCAAGGCTGTCTCGATCGCAGCTTCGAGCACATCAACCCTCTGCCGCTCACCTTTGCAGGTGGACATGACGCGCCTCAACCCTTCAACGGCATCGTCCATCGTGCGCCCAGCGGTGAAGTCGTCTTAGAACTCGAACCCTTCGTCGCGACCGAACAACATAGCTTTTTTCAATTTCATCGCCAGGTCAAAGACACCTTGATCGCCCTGCAAGCGACACACAATCTGGACGAGCTGGCAAACCTGATCGTGGCCGAGGTGCGGCGCTTGACGGGCTTCGATCGCGTCATGGTGTATCGCTTCAACGACAAAGGCGACGGTTACGTCATCGCCGAAACCAAGATCCCAGACCTCGATCCATTTCACGGACTCAGTTATCCCGCAACGGATATTCCCCGACAGGCGAAATATCTCTACACGCAAAATTGGCTACGCTTAATCCCCGATTTTGGCTATCAGGCCAGTGAGCTGGTGAGCGAGCCGATCGCAGAGATCACGGACGAAACCAAACCCGCCCCCCGATCGCCGCTCGATATGAGCCTGTCGGTGCTGCGATCGGTGTCGCCGCTGCACATCGAATACATGCAGAACATGGGTGTCACGGCCTCGATGAGCATCTCCCTGCTGCAAGACGGCCAGCTTTGGGGTCTGATTGCCTGTCACCACTACAGCCCGAAATTTGTCTCCTACGAAGTGCGGACAGTGTGTGAATTTCTCGGGCAGTTGATGTCTACGGAAATCGTCAACAAAGAGGCGAATGACAATCTCGACTATCAGCTCCGCCTCAAGGACATCCAACATCGGTTAATTGATCGGCTGGCCGGAGCCACAGATTTTGTCGCGGCGCTGGTCGCCGATACGGATCTGCTGCTGAAGCTGACCGGAGCCGAGGGAGCGATCATCTGTGACGGTGGCGATCGAGTCGTCATCGGACAAACCCCGGACGAAGACACCGTCACCGCAATTTTGGATTGGTTGCCGACTCAATTTGAGCGCGATGTCTTTGCAACCCAGGCGTTGCCGAGCGTGTATCCCAAGACGATCGCCGATCCCCAATTAGTCAGCGGCTTGTTAGCGATGGCCATCTCGATAATTCAAAATCGTTACGTGCTGTGGTTTCGCCCCGAGGTGCTGCAAACCGTGACCTGGGCAGGGAAACCCGAAAAAGACGAACGCATCGAGCCGGATGGTACGAAAACTCTGCGACCCCGTACGTCCTTTGAGGCATGGCAAGAAACCGTACGGGGAACTTCAATGCCCTGGCTGCCATGCGAGGTTAGTGGCGCGATCGAGCTGCGACAGGCGATCGTCGATATTGTCCTACGTCAAGCCGACGCCCTCACCCACATTAATCAAGACCTCCAGCGCAGCAACACCGAGCTAGACGCCTTCGCCTACATCGCCTCCCACGATCTCAAAGAACCCCTACGCGGCATTCACAACTACGCCACCTTTTTGCTCGAAGACTACGGCGAAATCCTGGCCGGAGATGGAACCGATAAGCTCCAGACCCTAGTGCGTCTCACCGAACGCATGGAGTTGCTGATTGAATCGCTGCTGAAATTTTCGCGTCTCGGTCGTCAGGATTTGCAAATGGAGCCGATCGATCTCAACGCGATGCTCAGTGAAACAATCACGATGTTTCGGATGAATCCCGAGTGGGAAGGCTGCGAGATTCGAGTTGATCCGAACTTGCCGATCGTCTGGGGCGATCGAAGCCTAATCGATGAAATTTTTACGAATCTAATTTCTAACGGGTTTAAATACAACAGTCAGTCGGACAAATGGGTTGAGGTGGGGTATTGTCCCGATTTCAAGTGTCCCGAGGATATTGCGGAGGGTTCTGGTACGGATTGTGTGACATTGTATGTGCGTGATAATGGCATTGGTATTCGAGAGAAACATATTGAATCGGTGTTCCGTATTTTCAAACGCTTACATGCTCCCGGAAAATATGGCGGTGGCTCCGGCGCTGGGTTGACGATCGTCCGTAAAATTGTTGAGCGCCACGGTGGCAC
The DNA here is from genome assembly GCA_964518905.1 of uncultured Geitlerinema sp. Classification (GTDB taxonomy): domain Bacteria; phylum Cyanobacteriota; class Cyanobacteriia; order Cyanobacteriales; family Geitlerinemataceae; genus RDYZ01. The sequence continues at coordinate 86,281 of CAZFJL010000007.1, forward strand.
GATTCACGTCGAGTCTGTCTACGGTCAAGGCACGACGTTTTTTGTGACGCTTCCAGAGCGCGACCCAACCTCGATCGACTCATGACCGACCCTTGACCCTTATGCCCAACCTGCTCCAATCTCCTTGGGATCATCCTTCCCAGCCCCTGATTTTAATTGTGGAAGATAGCGACGAAGACTTCTACACGTTGCTGCGTGCCGTCGATCAAATCAAAATCGAGGCGTCATCGTCCTATAGTTTTCTGAGGTTGGAAGATGGGGATGAGGCGATCGATTATCTCCTGCGGCAGGGTGATTACGCCGGACTTGAGACACCGCTACCGATCGCCATGCTGCTCGATCTCAACTTACCCGGAACCGATGGGCGTGAGGTCATCCAGGAGGTGAGACAACACGACGGCCTACGAGTATTACCCATCATCGTGCTCACCACATCTCGTAACGCGGTTGATATTGAATGCTGTTATCGCTACGGAGCCAATAGCTACCTCCTCAAACCGATGGGCAGCGAAAAAATCCAAACAACGGTCAAAATATTATTTCAATACTGGTTTAATCTCGCCATTTTGCCCAGCCATGGCTAGCATTTCATGGCCAAATGATACCAAGCCATGAAGAGCAAACATTCTATTTAAATCACACCAGATCGCACCCATCAGGACAGCAAGGAATACGCCAAGATGCCATTGAAAGATAGTGAGATTTCGGTCTTAATTATTGATGATTCGGACGTCGATCGCTTCACCTATGAGCGCTTTCTTCAGTCCGATTTTGATCGCAGCTATCAGTTTGTCACAGCCGAAACCCTGGAAGAGGGGCTAGATCGGTGGACGACAGAACGCATCGATCTAGCTTTGGTTGATATCAATCTTCCCGACGGCAGCGGACTCGAATTTCTGGCGGCGATCGCACCGCAACATCCTGATGGCCGACTGCCCGCGATCGTCCTGACCGGCCAAGGCGACGAACGAACCGCCGTGCAGGCGATGAAACTCGGAGCGGGGGATTATTTAATCAAGGGGGATGTGAATGCGATGTCGCTCTGTACCTGTGTGGGTCAGGTGTACGATCGGCTCGCGCTCAGTCGCCGCCTGGAACGATCGCAGCAGCAAAATGTGCTGATTTCGGAGATCGCCTTGCGTATTCGCCAGTCTCTGGATCTCGGTGAGGTGCTAGACACGATCGTGCGCGAAGTGCGCCAGTTTCTCGATGCCGATCGCGCCGTGATCTATCAATTTGCGGCAGACATGAGCGGCAAGATCGTCGCCGAAGCGGTATTGCCAACCTGGCGATCGTCGTTGAACACGACAATACAAGACACCTGCTTTCAAACGAATGGGTTTGGAACGTATCTCGACAATACAAGTTCTGCTATCTCCGATATTTACAATGCACCATTAACCGACTGCCATCGTCAACTGCTCGAAAGTTTTCAGGTTCGAGCTAATTTGGTGAAACCGATTTTGTTGACCCACATCGGTTTACCGTCATTTAATTCCCAATCACCCCCAACTAATCCGAAAAAAGCACAAACGCTATGGGGCTTAATCGTGGTTCATCAATGTCGTTCTCCGCGCAATTGGGAACCGTCAGATATAGACTTTCTTCAGCAACTTTCTGTACAGGTGGCGATCGCGATTCAGCAGGCCGAACTTTATCGATCGCAACAATTACTCAACGCTTCCCTAGAACAAGAGAAAGAAGCCGTCGAATATGCCAACCGCGCTAAAAGTGAATTTATTGCCTTAACGAGTCCCGCAATTTGGACGCCGATCAATCGTGTTTTGGGTCTCACCCATCAAGCCCTATCAGAACCCGACATCACAGAAAATCAGTACGATCAGCTAGCCGAAATTCAGGGTTCAGCTCAGTTGTTGCTACAAGTCATGAATGACTTTATTCTCGACTTTTCTAAACTGGAATTGGGCGCACTCCAGTTAGAAATGCGAGAGTTTTCGATCAACAGCATTTTGACAAATATTAATAATATTTTGTCCCTCAAAGCGTTCGAGAAGCAGATCGAACTCTCGTTTCAGGTCGGCGACGAAATCCCTCCGCGTTTGATCGGAGACCCCTTGCGACTGGGGCAGGTGTTGATCAACTTAGCGAGCAATGCCCTCCAGTTTACCGATGCAGGCGGGGTACAGCTTCGGGTTGAACAGATCGATCGCACGGACGATCGGGCGCGGCTGCGATTCACCGTACGCGATACGGGGACTGGCTTGACCGCAGACCAAATCGCCAGCCTGACCAACGCCTCACGCCCGTTAAGCATTTCGACCTTGCAAGCGAACCGTTCTGGGCAAAGTTCCGCATTGGGGTTGGCGATTTGTCAGCACATATTGAGCCTCATGGGCAGTACGCTCAAGATCGAAAGCCAAGTCGGGGTCGGGAGTATATTTAGTGCCGTCATTGATCTGGGTTACATTGCTGATGATTCCTCAGCATTAAGATCTCCCTCCTGGCGTCAACGTGATTTTAATGTCCTCGTTGTGGATGACAATCCACTGTCGCGCGAGGCGCTGGTCTACATGCTCGAATCATTTTCGCTGCGGGTGAGCGCCGTCGAGTCAGGCGAAACCGCGATCGCCCGTTTGATGCAGCTTAAGGATAAGGATGAAACGTTCGATCTGATTTTTGTCGATTGGCAAATGCCGGGGTTAGACGGTTTGGATACCATCGAGCAGCTTAAAACCATGCTTCAATCCACGAATGTTCCGCATATTTTGATGGTGACGGCCAATAGTCAGGATGATATTCGCGATCGCGCCCTTGAGACGGGTACAGATGTTTTGCTCCTAAAACCGATTAGTCGTTCACAACTATCACAGGCGATTACCGCCGCAATTTCAGGATCTTTTCTTTCGATCAGACAGGCTATTGATATGAAGAATACTTAGACTTTTCGGGATATCGAGAAGACTTAGATCTTTATGAAATCTCATCAATTTATCAATCGATAAATCATGGTTTCGCATCGTGTCTCTCATTTGCGGAAAATATTGTCCTTGATCGCAACTTATCGGAATTCAAAGCCCTGACCTATGCCATCTAAATACGACGATATTTCCGTTTTAATTATTGATGATTCCGAGGTCGATCGCCTGACCTACAAGCGCTTCCTTCAGTCCGATCCTGATCGCAGCTATTGTTTTGTCGAAGCCGAGACCCTCGAAGAGGGGCTGGAATTGTGGGAGGCAGAGCGTATCGATTTAGCTTTAGTTGATATTAATCTTCCCGATGGGAGTGGACTCGAATTTCTGGCGGAAATCGCGTCGAATTATCGTGATGGCCGCTTACCTGCGATCGTCTTGACGGGACAAGGGGATGAGCGTACGGCGGTGCAGGCAATGAAGCTCGGGGCGGGTGATTATTTAGTCAAGGGAGATGTCAATGCGATGTCGCTCTGCACCTGTGTGAATCAGGTCTGCGATCACACCGTTCTCAGCCGTCGCTTAGAGCGATCGCAGCAGCAAAACCTGCTCATTTCCGAGATCGCCTTAAACATCCGCCAATTCGTTGATCTCGATGATGTCCTCACGGCGATCGTTAATGAAGTACGTCGTTTTCTCGCTGCCGATCGAGTGGTGGTCTATCAATTTGCCCCCGAAATGACCGGTACGATCGTCGCAGAATCGATCCTTGCCCCCTGGCCGCCTTCCCTGAACGCCACGATCGAAGACACCTGTTTTCAAGCCAATAGCGGTACAGATTATCTCCTAGGCAAAACCGGCATCATTGCCGATATCCATAACGCGAACCTGACGGAATGCCATCGCAAACTACTCGAACGCTTTCAGGTTCGCGCCAGTCTGACCGATCCGATTTTGCTGCCCAGCACCACCGATCGCCCCCTGTGGGGTCTGCTCATCGTTCATCAATGCGGTCGCCCGCGCTACTGGGCCGAGACGGACATTCATTTCCTCCAGCAGCTTGCGGTGCAGGCGGCGCTGGCGATTCAGCAAGCCGAGCTGTATCGATCGCAGCAGGATCTCAATCGATCCCTGGAGGCAGAGAAAGAAGCCGCAGAGTATGCTAACCGCGCGAAAAGCGAATTTCTCGCCTTAATGAGCCATGAAATTCGGACGCCGATGAATGGGGTCTTAGGACTCTCGCATTTGGCCTTACAGACCAACCTCGATGATCAACAGCGCGACTATCTCGGCAAAATTCAAAGCTCTGCTCAGTCCCTGCTCCAAATCATTAACGATATTCTTGACTTTTCCAAGATTGAAGCCGGAAAGCTCGATCTCGAATCCGTCGAATTTTCGATCGACGATATTCTCAATAACATCAACAATATCCTCTCCTTTAAGGCAACAGAGAAACAGCTTGAGTTGGTGTTTCATGTCAGTAATGAAGTGCCGACACGTCTGTTAGGAGATCCGTTACGCCTCGGTCAGGTTCTGATGAATTTGGCCAGTAATGCGCTCAAGTTTACCGAAACAGGCGGGGTGCAGATTAGCATCGATGTGATTGATCGCACGGACGATCAGGTTCAGCTACGATTCGCGGTCTGCGATACGGGAATCGGGCTGACGGCCCAGCAAATGGAAACGCTGTTTGAGGCATTCACCCAAAGCGATGTGTCCACCAGCCGCAAATATAGCGGTACAGGCTTGGGTCTTGCCATCTGTAAGCGTCTGGTGAACTTAATGGGCGGCGCGATCGAGGTCGAAAGTCAGATCGGCCAGGGCAGTACGTTTAGCTTTATCATCGAGCAACATTATGTCCCGGATGTCTCCCATTATCACCCGTCTCCGATCCCCGATCTACGCGGCCTCAAGGCGCTCATCGTTGATGACAATCCATTGTCGCGTGAGGCACTCGCGAACCTCTTGCGATCGTTTTCCTTTAAGGTGACGACCGTTGATTCTGGCGAAGCGGCGATCACCTGTTTATCCCAAATCAAGGTATCCGAGTCGTTTGATCTGGTGATGGTCGATTTGTACATGCCGGGACTCGATGGCATCGAAACCATCCGACAAATCAAGACTCAATTTCAGCTCGCGAATATTCCACACATCCTCATGGTGACGGCTTATCAACAGGGCAATATTCGCCAGCGAGCCCTAGAGGTGGGCATCGAAGCTCTGTTATCCAAACCCATCAGCCGATCGGATCTCTTCGATGCCGTGATCGAAGCCTTCCGAGGCGACGATATTTCGGAGCAGGTTGCAGTCTCCGACTCACCATCGCTACAAGCGGCATTGCTGACAATTTCCGGCGCGAAGGTTTTGGTGGTCGAAGACAATGCCGTCAATCAGCAGATTGCGATCGAGCTGCTCCATAGCGCCGGGATCGTCACCGACATTGCTGAAGATGGCAAACAGGCGATCGCCAAGGTGCGGGATCAACACTACGATTTGGTGCTGATGGATATTCGGATGCCGCAGATGGACGGGCTAGAAGCCACGCGTCAGATTCGACGTCTGGTGAGACGCGGCCAAGTCGAAACGGAACGGTTTGCGACAATTCCGATCGTGGCGATGACGGCTCACGCGATGACAGACGATCGGAAGAAAAGCTTAACGGCTGGCATGAATGATCATGTGGCGAAACCGGTAGTACCCGATGAGCTATTCGCTACACTCATCCGCTGGATCGCTCCACGATCGGATAACGATCCTACCGATCCATCCAGCTTGCCGCCGACCTCGACCTCGGAGATCCCAGACTACGGCGCACTCTCGCTGGCACACCTGGATCTAGACGTGGGTCTCAGCCGGATGGATGGCAATTGGGACGCGTATCTCAAGCTCCTCAAACGGTTTCAGGCGGTACACTCACCGGCGGACTCCTCAATCCAGCAGGCGATCGAAATTAGCAGTTACGATCAGGCGATGTACCTGGTGCATACGCTCAAAGGTTCCGCCGGTAATATCGGGGCAAATTGGGTGCATCAAGCTGCCGATCGTCTAGAGTGCCACATTCAAAATCGTAGCCTTGATCATGAGGATTTAATCATGGCAGGCCAAGCCCTGAAGCGTTTAATGGACAATGTCCAAGCTGACATTACGACTGTGCTGGAAACGTTTACCAACCGCCCGAATAGCGAGACTTCCCCTGGTATTGCGGCGATCGTATCGGTTCCTCCGGCGATCGCCAGGGCTCAACTCGCCGCCGAAATCGCCAAAATTGACGAGCTGCTCGATTGCGATTTGGCGGAAGCCATGACCCGCATTCATGCCTTAAAAAACCAGGTTTCTGGCACTCCACTCCAGGCGACGATCGAAAGTTTAGATGACTACTTAGCCGAATTTGATACAGATGGAGCGAGAACCGTGTTGGAAGAGATTACGCTGATGTTCGATCAGGAAATCTAGTCATCTTGGCTAATCTAGCGAGTAGCGTGTCGATTCAGAGTTCAATTTAATTGACTCATCTTTATACAAGATGCAAAATTCTCTCAATTCCATCGTTGCTAAACCCAAAATCCTGATTGTCGATGACTGCCCCGACAACTTGCAGGTGTTGCTACAAATCCTCAAAGCGGACTATGCGATCGTGGCTGCAACAACCGGATCAAAAGCATTACAAATGGCGATGAGGCAGCCTGTCCCAGACTTAATTGTGCTGGATGTTGTGATGCCTGAAATTGATGGCTATGAGGTTTGTAAACAGCTTCAAGCAAACTCCACAACGAAAGATATTCCCGTTATTTTGGTGACGGGTTTAGGGGATGCCAGCAATGAAGCCGACGGCTTCGCTTGCGGTGCGGTGGACTACATCACCAAGCCGCTCGATCCCACCGTGATCAAAGCCCGTATCAAAAATCATCTAGCTTTACGACGGCTGAACAAAGATTTACAGACTCAGAATGCCGATCTGCTGAGAGCTAATCGTCTAAAAGATGAGTTTTTAGCCAAAATGAGCTATGAACTACGGACACCGCTGCATATTATTTTGGGCATCAACGAAATGCTGCAAGAGAATCTTTTAGGGGAACTAAAAGTAGAGCAGTCTAAGGCGATCGCTAGTATCGATCATAGTGCGCTACACCTACTAGAGTTACTCAATGATGTTGTTGAATTAGCTCAGATTAATTCAGGGCAAACTGGCCTAGATCTGGCTCCAACCGAAATCGTATCCGTTTGCGATTATAGCTTGGCTTTCATTCGACCACAGACCTACCATAAAAAAATTCGGCTCTCGACTCAGTTTGCAGAAGATTTACCTCAAATTATGGTCGATGAGCGCCTCATTCGGCAGGCGTTGACCAACCTGCTGAATAATGCGGTGGAGTATACGCCCGAAGGTGGGAAAATTGCGATTAAAGTTCGGAAAGTGACGGAGGAGAGACCGCCTTCTACGGTGGCGGAATGGCTGCGTATTTCGGTCACCGATACGGGTACGGGGCTTCCAGAAGAAGACGTCAGACGATTAAGTCAAACTTTTACCCGAGGGGATAGCGCTTTCGATCGAGAACATACCGGTTTCGGTTTCGGATTAGCTCTGGTCAAAAGTGTGCTTGACTTGCACGGCGGTCACTTAACGATTTCGAGTCAGATCGGGGGTGGAAGTTGTTTTGCGATCGAGTTGCCCTATGTAACATCCGCGTCGCTACCGATGACGGCGGCGAGACTTCAGGTCGTTCGATCGGAAGGAGTGGATGTTCGGCTTGACCAAGCGCCTCGCATCTTAGTGGTCGAAGATAATGAAGTCGAGCAGGAAAGCATCACGACCTATCTCAAGGCAAAAGGCTATTGTGTAATCTGTGCGAATAATGGAAATATGGCGATCGATCAAGTGCAGACCCATCGCCCCAACTTGATTTTGATGGATATTCAAATGCCGGTGATGGATGGACTGGAGGCGATACGGGCGATTCGCCTTCGAGAAGATTCGGCTCAGATGCCGATCATTGCGCTGACGGGTTTGGCGATGCAGGGCGATCGCGATCGATGCCTTGCCGCTGGAGCCACGGACTACGTCAGTAAGCCCGTGCGGTTAAAGGAGCTACACACGAAAATCCAGCGCCTGCTGGGGGATTCCGCGATTCAGGCGTCGTGACAGGGTGATTGCATTCTTGCTCGATGATCGTGCTGACATTAGGTCAAAATCGAGCCGCCCATCAGCGCCACAAATCGCGTTTCGACCTCTTGCGCCAACAGCGGCGATCGCGCCAATTCGGGATCGGCCTCGATCGTCCGTTCCGCCATCGTTCGCGCCAAAATCAGCGCCTCGCGATCGTCCACCAAACTTGCCAGCGCAAAATCCGGTAAACCCGACTGCCGCGTCCCCAACACCTCACCCGGCCCGCGCAACTGCATATCCATTTCCGCCAAATAAAACCCGTCCTGAGACTCCTCCATCACCTTGAGCCGCTGTTGGGCATCATCCGACGCTTTCGGCTTCGTCATTAGCAAACAAAACGACTTGTCCGCACCGCGCCCGACCCGTCCGCGTAGCTGGTGGAGCTGCGACAGACCGAAGCGCTCGGCATGTTCGATCAGCATCACCGACGCATTCGGCACGTCTACCCCCACCTCGATCACCGTCGTCGAAACCAAAATCTGCGTCGCATTCGCCCGAAACGCCTCGATCGCCGCGTCTTTTTCCGCCGAACTCATGCGCCCATGGAGTAGCCCGAGCTGAAAATCGGGGAACACCTGCTGGAGCCGATCGTGTTCTTCGATCGCCGATCGTAAATCCAGCTTTTCCGACTCCTCCACCAGTGGCAACACCACATAGGTTTGCCGCCCCTGCGCCACCTCCCGGCGGATTAGCTCATAGGCTTGCTGGCGTTCCTTCGCGGTTAACACCGTCGTTTGGATCGGCTTCCGACCCGGTGGTAGTTCGTCAATCTGGCTCACGTCTAGATCGCCGTGCAGCGTTAACGCCAGGGTGCGCGGGATCGGTGTCGCCGTCATCGACAGCACATGACAGACACCATTCTCGCCCTTGTTTTGCAGCTTGGCTCGCTGCTGCACTCCAAAGCGGTGTTGTTCGTCGATCACGCTTAACCCCAGCCGGTGGAATTTTACCTTGTCTTGGATCAGCGCGTGGGTTCCCACCAGGACGGGTAATTCGCCGGTTTCGAGCTGGCGGTGAAGCGATCGGCGTTTCGCCGTCCCCACCGATCCCGTCAGTAACTCCACCGGTAAATTAAGCTGGGTCAGCCAGTCGGCGAGCTTGCGGTAGTGTTGTTCCGCCAGGACTTCCGTCGGAGCCATCAACGCCGCCTGATAGCCGGACTGGATCGCCGCCAAGATTGCCACCACCGCCACCACCGTTTTACCCGCTCCCACATCCCCCTGCACTAGGCGATTCATCGCGGACGGTTTGGTTAAATCGGCCAGAATTTCATCCGTCACGCGCTGCTGTGCTTTGGTCATGTTGAAGGGCAACAAGGCGTAAAATCGCTCGATTAGTTCGCCGCGCGTTTCGAGCACTGCCGATCGCGCCATCACGGGATCGGTTTGGCCTCGGCGCAACTCCTGCCGCCGTTTCAGCAAGCCCAACTGTAAATAGAAAAACTCGTCGAACACGAGCCGCTTGCGGGCACGACCGAGGATTTCACGATCGTCGGGGAAATGAATTTGGGCGATCGCTGTCGTGAGGTCGATCAAGTCGCATTCCTGACGCAAGGCCACCGGTAGCGGATCGCGTAAACTCGCCGCCGAGGGCAACACCGCCGCGATCGTCCGCCGCACCAAATCCGCCCCCACCCCCTCGGTCAGCGGATACACCGGCAACAGCCGCCCGATGTGCATCGACTCGATTTCGCCGTAGGCATCGTCGAGCAATTCCAGCTCTGGCGAGTCAAGCGTTAGGCCATATTTATTACCTTTAACAATGCCAGAAGCGGCCACGATCGCACCTTTGGGATACTTCGATCGTTGGGCGTACTGCCATTTTGTCGAATAGCGATGTCCGGCATAAAATCGACTGAGTTTTAACTTGCCAGTTTCATCACTCAGTGTCATTTGCATAACGGTTAAGTTACGATTTTTACTACTATCAAAAAAGCCGAAGCGATCGACGCGGCCAATAATGGTCACGGTGTCGCCAACGTGGAGATCTTTGATTTTGACCTGGCGAGCGTAGTCGATGTGGTCGCGGGGAAAGTAGTAGAGCAAATCGCGGACGACGTGGAGACCGAGGCGGGCGAGCCGATCGCGATTGTGAGACCCGACGCCTTTGATATAGGTGAGTTCGTCGTTGAGTGGGTAAGTTTTTGTGTCGTTGGGCGTGATGGATTTAGCGCGGGCATTTTTACCGATTTGTTCCCTTTCCTCGCTATAAGTGCCGCCGTTTTCGCCGGTTTGGCTAACGTGCTGTTTTTTGCGTTCCAGTTCTCGCTGTTTCGCCCAGTAGCCGTCAACTTGGCGCTGGGATTGCAGGATCGTGCGGCGGGCATCGGCGACGAGCTGTTGGCGTTTGGCGATGGTGAGGCTGTCGTAGTGCTGGAAGCGATCGGCGAGGGTGTGCCAGCGATCGCGATCGTGGTCGGTGAGTCCTGCGGTGGGTTCAGCGAAGCAGCTCGCGAGGAAGGCGTTAAAGCGTGACGATCGACCCATCAGATTGCCGAAACCGGTTTCGGCTTCGATGCTGAGGGCTTTTTGCCAGCGCGGCCAGTCGGGGATCGCTGGGGATGGAGGAGTGGGGCGATCGGTCACAGGGGTCGGGAAGGTTTGGAGTTTCTAGCCATCAAAAGGTTAGCAAGAATCCAGACATCGAATCTAGAAACCGGGTTTCCACTCCAGGGCAAACGTATACTCCCAATGAATGCCCTCATCCCCCGACCCCTTCTCCCAAAATGGGAGAAGGGGAGCAAGATTTTAAGAATCAAAGTCCCTCTCCCGGCCTGGGAGAGGGATTTAGGGTGAGGGTCTGCCGAGTATGCGTTTGCCCTGGTTT
>CAZFJL010000008.1:0-2698 GCA_964518905.1 uncultured Geitlerinema sp.
GTGACTGAATCCACTACTATAGTGTCACTCATTACTTGTGAAATTGCTATATAAGATTTTAGTAATATTTTCTGAATTACATTTACTAAGATTTAAGTCTTTCTGTGCCAATGATACTTTCCAATCTCTTGTATCTGTTCCTAAGATAAACTTTTCTCTTGCTGCTTCAATTTCTAAATTGACAAAATCTTGTATTTTGTTAGAGATATTTTCCCTAGAAAAATCAATACAAAAGCTATCTCTAGATGTTGAAATTCCAACACTATTGCAGTCGAATATTTCTGTCAAAGAATAATACTCTTGATATTCAGATTGTGAGTCTAAGCTTTGATTTTGAAATAAATAAAAATCTATATTTGGTTTGATATTATTCCAAAAGGTTGAATTAATATTGTTATTGGATAACCAATAGTATTTCCCAGAGATTAATTTTTGATTCTCCTTGATTTCTCTTACTCCATATAAATCGGCATGATAAACAGTTGCAATGTTATTTGCACTATTCTTATGTTTTATAAAAAATCCAATCGCTACACCTTGCTGAATATCAAAGACATTTTGATCGGGTGAGCCATCAGGACAAGCTTCTTGTCTTTTGTTATTTCCATGTAAATCTAAAATATAAATCTCATCAAAAGTCTGCATCAAATTTTGACGCATACCCCGAAACGTTGGGTTATCCAAATAACCATGATTCGTAATAAATGCAACAACCCCATAACCCGTTTCTTGAATTCGATGTTGAGCAAACCGAATAAACTTTACATAATCATCCTGCAAACCCTTCGGATTTCTTTCGCCTAACGGTTTACCATCCACTTGATAATAATCCCGCACTAAATTCACAATCCAAGGATCAATATTAGACGACTGATAAGAATAGGGTGGATTACCCAAAATCACCATCACCGGACGTTCCTGCTTAACCTCCTTAGCTGCTTCAGCCTCATCCTTAATCCGAGTCATAAAACCCGATGCTTGAGGAATTTGAAACGCCTCCTGTAACGTATTCGTCAGATAAATCTTTAACCGTTCATCCGAATCAAACTCATAACCCAACTCCTGTAACTGCAAACCCAACTTCATATGAGCCACCGTATACGGAGCCATCAACAACTCAAACCCAAACAAACGCGGCAAAAGATGCTGCCCCACATAATTTGACCACATCCCCTTTTTATTTTTAAAACTCTCATAAATATGATCAATCACCCCATGTAAAAACGTCCCCGTTCCCACCGCCGGATCAAGAATCAAAACCTGATGCGATTCAATCATCTTCTCCGGATCTTTCGGATCAGGAATCGTCACCTTTTGCTTACTCGCCAAACCATCCTTAATCCCAAACTTTTCCTTTAAAATACAATCTACACTCCGCACAATATACGAAACCACAGGCTCCGGCGTATAGTAAACCCCTCGTGATTGCCGCATTTTTGGATCATATTCCGCCAAAAACGTTTCATAAAAATGCACCACCGGATCTTCCCGGCGCGTCCGTTTCCCAAAATTTTCTAAAATCGCCACCATATCCGTTAGCTTCAGAATATTCGCCAGAATATCCACCGCCCACGCAATACTTTCATCCAGATCAATTCCGGCAATCTTATCAAAAATATCTCGCAAAAAAGGATTCGTTTTCGGTAACTCAAACGCCGCCGTCTTCCGCGAAAAATCTTGAGGCGTTTTCGTATTACACCGCGCTGCAAACAACCCATAACAGATCGTTTGAGCATACATATCCGCAAAATCAACTCGCGTTAAACCCGAAATTAAAACCTTTTGAAACGACTCATATTGATCAAACAAAACCCCTTCCGTTGCATCCTTTAATTTGATGGCGATCGCATCCCGGATTAACTGCGCTAAACTCGCCATCTTTTGCGCTAAATCCTTTGGTGTTCTCGCCTGCGAAACCTGCGCCTCCAAGAACCCTTTTAATAAAAGTTTAACTTGTTTTTGACCCTCTGGATCTGCTTTAAACTGACCCTTTCTATCAAAACTCCCTAAACTCGCCGCCGAACGAAAAACGCCCCCAACATACCACCGAAATTCTACATAATCCGTTAAGATCAAATTTCCCAAAGCCGCCAAATACCGCTTCATTTGATCCGACTTTTCCACTTTTTTTAATGCAATCCCCACATCCTTCGCTTCAACATAACCAATCTCCTGAAACTGGCGAATAATCACAAAATCTGGCGCACCACATTGAATCCGTTTCGGCTCATTCGTGACCGTCAACCCAGACTCTAGGGACTCCAATAACCGCTGCAAAGCTGGACGGTGCGTGTGTTCCGTCGCATTGCCTTTGCTTACCGCTGCCACTAATTCCTTTAGATACTGATCAAACACCACTACAATCTCAAGCTCACGGATAGTCTGATGATACATCACCCCCTGGCTGCAAAACCCCGACAGCGAAGCCACCGACACCGATCGCGCCCTCTGCGACCTGCCCCCGCGCAGTGAGCGTTGAGCGGAGTCGAAACGCGGTCTTCGGGAAAGCACCAGACTCGGCAATATAGTCGTCCTACTTGAGATTGAGACACCTTGACTTGACCTGCTTTGAACCCAAGACCGCACATTCGACTCCGCTCAGTGCTCATTGAATGAAAATCCTCCACGACCCCGACATTAACACCATTACCCTCATCTTCAGCCAAGACCCGATCGAAACCAGCGAAGAAACCGCCCC
>CAZFJL010000008.1:2798-93259 GCA_964518905.1 uncultured Geitlerinema sp.
TCATCGACTACACCGAACACGGCCAAATCGTCTCGATCGAAATCCTCGATGCATCCGATCGGCTCCCGCTGCCCCAGATCCTTGCCTCAATTTCTGCCTAATGAACCATCCCGGACTAACCATCGACTACGATCGCGAAGGCGACATCCTCTGCATCGATAAGTGTCCCCCCTACGCCGAACAAGAAACGGATCATCTCGACGGTGACATCCTCGTCCGCTGCAATCCCGAAACCGACGCGATCGAAGCGATCGAAATCCTCTTTTTCCCCAAACGCCTCGATCACCCCTTCACCCTGCCGATCGTCGCCGACCTGCAACTACAACCCCCCGTGATGGCCGACGCCTGAAAATACCGATCACACCCTCTGCGACCTGCCGCCCCGTAAGCCAGCCGAGTAGAAATCGGGTCACCTCACACCTGCCAGTCCTCCAGACTTAACCCATCAACACGATCGAACTCTCGAACATTGTGAGTAACCAAAACCAAATTGTTCGCGATCGCAACCGCCGCGATCAGCGTGTCATACGCACCAATCGTCTGACCTTGAGCCGCTAGACCCGCGCGAATCCGCCCCGCAACTTGAGCCGCCTTGCGATCGAAATCCAAATCGCAAAACTCATGCAGTAACCCCTCCAGATGACTGAGATTCCGTTCAACTCGTTGACTTTTATAAGCACCGAAATACAATTCGCTATAAGCCACAGTACAGATGAAAATTTCAGTCGGCGGAATCATTAAAGCCCGATGGGTCACTGGGGACATTTGCGAATTGAGGATCTGAATACAGGCATTCGTATCTAGTAAGTAGGCCACTGTATTTCCTCACGGACATCCGGCGGCAAACGATCAGGAGCCTGAATCTCATCTTCAGCCCAACTACCCACCACCTGAGTCAAAAATAACCACGAGTAACCCGAGTGTTCAGCCGTTAAACCCCGCGCCAAATACTCCATCAGCTCTTGTTTTTCACCAAGCGATAGCCGATCCACGATCGGCAAGAGTTCCGTTAACGTCATCGGCATGCATCATCACAACACCTCTATTTTATGCACTGATACAAAAATCAGCCGTCCTCTGCGACCTGCCGCCCCACGAAGCTACGATCAAACCATGAACGTTCAAATCTCAAAACACGCCCAAACGTGAAAATCCTTCACGACCCCGACATTAACGCCATTACCCTCATCTTCAGCCAAGACCCGATCGAAACCAGCGAAGAAACCGCCCCCGCCCCAGATTAAACAACCATCATCGACTACACCGAACACGGCCAAATCGTCTCGATCGAAATCCTCGATGCATCTGATCGGCTCCCGCTGCCCCAACTACTCGAATCCCTCACCGCCTAAACCAACCATGACCATCAAAGAACAACTCCTCCTCGCGATCGACACCCTCCCCGCCGATCGGCTCCCCATTGCCCTCGACTTCGTCGAATCCCTGAGCGATCGCCCCAACGCGCAATCCGAAAATACCGCCGCGAACCTCGCAACCTTTCTCCGCACACCTGGCAACACTTGGACTGGCGATGATATCCGAGATTGCGTCGAAACAGCCCTAACATCACGCAGTTCCATCACCTTCAAACACCGCATCAACCCCTTTAATTAACCATGACAGCACTTCTGCTCGACACAAACATCTGTAGCATCGCACTTCTCGGTGATATTCGCATTGTCAAACGTTTAGAGGAAGCAAGCAACCAAACCATTGCGATCAATGCCACGACCATCGGCGAACTCGTACACACGGCGGAACAATCACGAGACCGCACAAATAGTCTCAAAACACTAACCAACTTTGTTGTACGTTTTCACCCCTATTCAATCAACGAAGACACCGCCGAAATCTACGGCCAGCTCAAAGCCGCCGTCTTCGACGCTACGCCCCCAAAGACCGCAAACAGCGCCGTAGGACAACCATCGAGAACCTCGGCATCGGCGATAACGACCTCTGGATCGCCGCCACCGCCATCCAGCACCGCCTCACCCTCGTAACCGCCGATCGCGACTTCGCCCGACTCCAACCCCTCAGCGACCTCGCGATCGTCACCTGGCTGTGACCGACTGACCGTAACAATGCAGCCCGATCGCCCGACAGTGATACAGTTTTCGTCAAGCGATCGGCATTGGTTCGAGCGCCGATCCCGTCACGAAAACCATGGCTCAGACCCCCGCTCAACCCCTGATCCTCACCGGAATGCACCGATCCGGCACATCGCTGATGGCCTCGCTGCTGCAAGCGATCGGCGTTCACGTCGGCGATCGACTCCTGGCAGGCGATCGAGCCAACGCGCCGGGATACTTTGAAGACGAAGATTTTCTCGAATTTCAGCGCCAAATCCTGATCGACTGCTGCGACCCTGATGATGGCGGCTGGCCGGATTGGGGCTGGACAGCTAGCGAATCGCTCGATCGCACCAAATTTACCGACTATACCGATCGCGCCCGCCAACTCCTCGCCCGACTCACCACCCAGCGCGATCCCCAGATCAACACCTGGGGCTGGAAAGATCCGCGTACGGCGCTCATGCTCGACTTTTGGGAGGCGTTAATCCCCGAGGCGCGTTACGTCCTGGTCTATCGCGACCCCTGGGACGTGGTCGATTCCTGCGTGCGGCTCAAAAGCGGCGTCTTCGATCGCCAGCCCCACATGGTGCTGCAAATTTGGTCGTACTATAACCGCCACCTGCTCGACTTTTACCGGCGTCATCGCGATCGTTGCTTGCTCGTCAGCACCCAAGCCTGTCTCGACCATCCCGATCGCTTCACCGATCTAATCACGAGCAAACTCGGCGTCGCCATCACCGCACCGCTCACCGCCGATCGCGTCGCCGCCCTCTACAAACCCGAGCTGTTCCACCGCCTCAGCGATCGCCATCCCCTGATCGAAAGCATCCACCACCGCACGCCGCAATATCTGCGCTGGCTCGACGCCCTCGAAGCCAGCGCCGACCTCCCGAGCGATCGCGCCGACCAGTGGATGCACTGGCTCGCCCATCCCCCCGAACGCTCGATCGACCTCGTAACGGCCTGTCAACTGCCCGACCTGATCGACTCTGCTCCACCCCCTAAATCCCACACCCCCACTCCACCCACACCGTCCGCATTTGACACCACTACTAACACCGCCCCTGCGTTCAACGTGATCGACTCTACGCCTTTATCTCAGCCTTCATCCCAACCGACCTCCACGCCTCGCCCCACGCCGACCCATTCCCCCAGCAATCCCCCCGCCGTCTCCGTCGTCATCCCCTGCTATAACCAGGGCGAATTCATCCTAGAGGCGATCGCCAGTGTGCAGCGCTGCCCTGAGTTTGGCGAGGACGAAACGACACCGCTATACGAGATTGTGATCGTCAACGATGTGTCCACCGATCCGCTGACGCTGAAGGTGTTAGATTATTTGCGATCGAAGGGGCTGAACGTGATCAATCGCGCGGTGAATGGTGGTCTGTCGGCGGCGCGAAACACCGGCATTGAACGATCGCGTGGGCGCTACATTTTGCCCCTCGATGCTGATAATCGCATCGAGCCGGAGTACATCCGTCGCGCGATCGCGATTTTCGACGCTAACCCGGCGATCGGCGTCGTTTATAGCGATGTGCGCTACATCGGCGACAAAACCGGCACGCTCGAAGTCCCCGAGTTCGACATTAACCGCCTCTGCGTCGGCAACTACATCGATGCCTGCGCGGTGATCCGCCGCGAGCTGTGGCAGGACTGCGGCGGCTACGATACGAAAATTCCCGATCGGCTGGGCTATGAAGACTGGGATTTGTGGTTGACCGCAGCGGCGAAAGGCTGGAAATTCCACCACGAACCGGCGGTGTTGTTTGACTATCGGGTGCGCGATAACTCGATGGTAGCGGGTTGCAATCTGCCGGAAAATCGCAAGCGGTTGATGCACTATTTTTGTGCGAAACATATCGACCTTTACGCCACCAATTTCGCTGATATTTTTGCGCTCAAAGACGCCGAGCTGCTGGCCGAGCGTAACCATAACGCCCTCCTCGATCGCCAAAACACCGCCTTACAGGCCGAAATCACCCGCCAAAAATCCGAACTCGACAGCATCGCCAGCGACCTCCACCGCGCTAATCTTCAGATTCAGCAAACCCAAAGCAAACTCCTACCGCTCGAAGCGCAGCACAACGCCGATCGCGCCGAGATCGACGACCTTCGCGCCGAGCTGAAAGTCACCCATGCCCAACTCCACGCCGTTTCGGTGAACTATGAAGATGTCCAGCGGGAGCGGGATGGTCTGGTTCAAGAGGTGCAACATCTCGCCTCAGAGCGTGGTGACCTGCGCCAACTGGCTCGCGATACGATCGGCGCGATGCGGACTAGCAAATTTTGGCAGCTACGCGATCGCTGGCTGAATCTACGCAATCCCCTGGCTAATAAACTCGGACGCCCGATCGAAACCGATGTCGTTGCGGTTACCCTCGAACGCCTCGGCGTGTCCCCCGACTACATTCCCCTCGCCGCCCAGCCCCCCGCCGATATCTACGCCACCTGGCGACGCCAAAACGACCCCACCGCTGCGGATTTCGCCCGCATGAAACGCGACTGGCAACAGTTTCGCTATCAGCCCACGATTAGCATCGTCGTCCCGGTGTATAACCCCGATCGTGCCTTTCTCGCAGCGGCGATCGAGTCCGTACTCGCTCAGATTTATCCCCACTGGGAGCTGTGCCTTGCGGATGACCAGTCCAGCCAGCCCCACGTGCGCGAGGTGTTGGAACACTACCAAGCACAGGATTCACGCATTAAAGTGGTGTTCCGCGAGGAAAACGGCCACATTTCTCGCGCCTCCAATTCCGCGCTAGAGCTAGCAACCGGTGATTTTGTCGCGCTGCTCGATCATGACGACGCGATCGCGCCCCAGGCTCTGTATGAGGTGGTGTCATACCTCAACGCCCACCCAAACACCGACATGATCTACACCGACGAGGACAAAATCGACGAGGGCGATCGCCGCTTCGATCCATTCTTCAAACCCGACTGGTGTCCCGACTCGTTCCTCTCACGCATGTACACCTGTCATTTCGGCGTGTACCGACGGGCGATCGTCGAACAAATCGGCGGCTTCCGTGTCGGCTTCGAGGGCGCACAGGACTACGATTTCGTCCTACGCTTTACGGAGCAGATCGAACAGGCTGGCCGAATTGCCCATCTGCCGCAAATCCTCTACCACTGGCGATCGCACGCCCAATCCACCGCCCAAAACCTCGATAGCAAAGACTACGCCGCCGACGCCGCCCGCAGCGCGATCGCCGAAGCCCTCGATCGTCGCAACGAACCTGGCCAAGTCCTACCCAGCGGTTCCGGCCACTGGATCATCCGCTACGAAATCGTCAAACCCGGTCGCGTCACGGTCATCATCCCCACCCGCGACCTGGCCGACGTGCTCGATACCTGCTTACGGTCAATCTTCACGCTGACCACCTACGAAAACTATGAAGTGTTGATCGTTGATAACGGCAGCGTCGAAGCCAAAACCCGCGAGCTATTCGATCGCTGGTCAGCCAAAGAACCCGATCGCTTCCGTGTTATCGCCTACGACGCCCCGTTTAACTACTCCAAAATCAACAACTTCGCCGTCGAACACAGCGATAGCCCCTATCTGCTCTTCTTGAACAACGACACCGAAGTCATCGACGGCGACTGGATCACGGCCATGCTCGAACAGGCACAGCGCGAATCGATCGGCGCGGTCGGCGTGACGCTGCTCTACCCCGATGACACCATCCAACATGCCGGTGTCGTCCTCGGCATCGGTGGCGTCGCTGGACACAGCCACAAGACCTTCCCCCACGGCTCCGGCGGCTACGTCGCCCAGCTCAAAACAATCAATAACTACTCGGCGGTGACGGCGGCCTGTTTGATGTGTCGGCGCGATGCCTTCGCGGCGATCGGCGGGTTTGAACCCGGTTTACAAATCGCGTTTAATGACGTGGATTTTTGCCTCAAGCTCACCGAAAAAGGTTACCGTAACGTGCATTTGCCCCACGTGGTGCTGTATCACTACGAGTCGAAAAGTCGCGGATTAGAGGACACGATCGAGAAGCAAATGCGGTTTAAAGGCGAGGTCGATTACATGCGCGATCGGTGGGGCGAGATCCTGGATCACGATCCCTGTTACAGCCAGAATCTCACGCGCGTAACTGAAGACTGGGCGATTCAGATTGATTAATGCCTCAGCCTCAAGCTCAAACCATCTCGATTGATCAATCAAGAACAGTAAAAATGAAGCATGGATACTCTGTCCTGATTTATGATTATTTTTTGTTGAATCAATCTGAATTCATAAACTTTATATGATTGACCAGTATAGTTTATGCATCTCCAGAATCATTGCTTTTAGATTGTCTTGTAGCGACTAGTGAGGGAGAATCGAATTGACCAAAGTATCACCATACTTTATGACCTTAGCGTCATAAAAATGAGTATATTTAAGGGGTTTTGTGAGGCGATATCTAAATGAATTTTTTGTCTTTTTTTAACAACTTAAAAATTGGCTCGCGTCTAGGCTTAGGATTTGGAGCAATTGTCGTCACACTGATCGGTGTGAATGGCTACTCCATCTTTAAGCTGAATCAGTTAGCTTCACTCACCTCGCAATTATACGAACATCCTTATCAGGTCAGTAATGCGGTACTGAACATCGAGATGGGTATCGTCAAGATGCACCGATCGATGAAGGATGTTACCCTCTCCCAAAATAGTGCACAACTGCAAGCCGCCGTTGAGGCTGTAAATCAACAAGAAAGTATTGTTTACAGAAGCTTTGAAACGGTCATTTCGCAATATCTCGGTGACCTATCGGATGTATATGATGCAGAGGAGGAATTCCGCAATTGGAAGCCGATTCGCGAGCGGGTGATCCAACTGACGCGATCGGGCGATCGTCAGGCCGCAGCCACGATCACAAAAACAGAAGGCGCTGAATATATCGCGAACATGATTCAGGATATTCAATTCTTTGGGAAATTTGCGGATACAAAGGCGACCGAGTTTATTAAAGATGCTGAAATTTCTCGACAGCAAGCGCTACGTTTCACGCTGTTATTGTCGGGAGGTAGTGTGATTACGATTATTATTTTGGCGATCGTGCTGACGCGATCGATTACTGTTCCGCTCAAAAATGCGGTGCAGATCAATAATGCCTTGGCGAATGGAACGCTCGAACTGGATATTGAAATTGATCGTAAAGATGAAATCGGCGACTTGCTCGGATCGATTCTAAATACGGTGACACAACTCCAGTATGTTGTCCGGCAGACACAGATGATTTCGGAGGGGATTTTTGCGGGTAGCCAAACGATGAGTAGTAGTGCGACTCAGATGTCCCAAGGAGTCGTCTCCCAAGCTGCGGCAGTCGAGGAGGCTTCGGTTTCGACGGATTCTTTGAATCGTCTCACGTCGAGCAACGCGGCACAGGCACAGGACATGTGGGAACTGGCGACGCGAGTATCCGAAGATGCGGCCAGCAGCGAACTGGCGGTGGATAAAGCCTTGGAGGCTCTGCGCGGCATTCTCGACAAGATTCAGGTGGTAGAAAATATCGCCAATCAGACCAATGTTCTGTCGCTGAATGCGGGAATTGAGGCAGTACGCGCAGGGGCTGCGGGCGGTGGGTTTGCGGTGGTGGCGACGGAAATTCGGAAGTTGGCGGAGGATAGCCGCAAGGCGGCGAAGGAAATTAATGTGTTGACGGGGTCAAGTTTGGCGGTGGCAAATGAAGCGGGACAAAGTTTAAATACACTGGTGGCAAATATTAAGCAAACAGCGGCGTTGATTGAAGGTATTCGTAAATCGAGCCAGGAACAAAATCAAGGCACGAGCCAAATTAATCAGGCGATTCAGCAGCTTGAAGGGGTGGCGCGTGATAATTCGACGGTGGCGACAGATGTCGCGGAAGAGTCGCGCAATTTGGCGGAACAGGCGCAGATGCTCCGTGAATCGATCGCCTTTTTCAAGCTCGATCAAGCTTGATCGGTCAAGCTGAATTAGTTGTATGGGATGTGTAATTGCTCGAACCTCGGGTTCCTTAGCCGTTTCCCAAACCCTACGGCTCACGCACCGGCTCTACCCCGATCGCCAACTCCACCCCCTCCACCTGCCGCAGCCGGTCCAACACCGCCACCACCCGACCGTGCGGCACACGCTCATCCGCCCGCAAAATTACCCGACGCCGATCGCGCTGCGCCACCGCCACCACTAGCCCATCGAGATCGATCGCTACCCCATCAAGCTGAAGCTCGCCCATCGCCCCGATCGTCACCGTCACATCCGGCAACGTCTGCGGATCAGCGCTGCTCGCACGCGGCAACGCCACCGGCAAACCCTCCGTCCGTGAGAGCGTCGCACTCGCCACGATCGTCAACGCCAAAATCGCAAAAATCACATCGATCGCAGGCAAAATATCGATGCGTAAATTTTGATTATCATCATCAGCAGGAAGACGCATAGGGAGTCCGTAGGATTAAGCGGGATAAAACAACTCCGCCGCGATCGGGATGCCAAGCATATTGTAGGCATAGGCAAACGCGAGATTTTGGCGAATATTGGCGATCGTGGCGTGACTGAGGCCGATCGCGTTGACGAGGCTCTACACCTTAACGACCAACTGTCACGACAGACTTGAAGCGTTTAAGCCTTTGCTGCGTCCGTCCCGATCGCCAAAATGCCCATCATGCCACTGTCTTCGTGATCGAGAATATGACAGTGAAACACCGTCTTTCCGGCGAAATCGGCGTAACGTGTTCGCAGGCGCACCACCTCACCAGGGTTGACATTGATCGTATCCTTCCAAGCGCGAAATGGCTCCGGTGTGCCGTTGCGATCGATCACCTGAAACGCGTTGACGTGAATGTGAAACGGGTGTGATGTCATCCCGCGATTGACGATTTCCCAGTCTTCCACCTGATCGACTTGGGTTTGAATGTCCACCCGATCGGGGTCGAACTGTTGCCCATTGAGCAAAAACACCATGCCGTTTCGCGCCATGCCGTGACCCAGGGTGATGCGGTGGGTGGTTGCGGGATCGGGCAGGGCGGCGATCGTCGTCAGTTGCTCGGGCAGGGCGATCGGTTCGACCAGTTCGCCGTAGTTGAGCGTGGCGATCGTCATCGGTTCGCGATCGCGATCGCGCTGACCCATCATGTTCGACCCATGCATTCCGCCCATGCCACGCCCCATACCGGACGCGAGACCCGCCCCAAAATCCAGCACCCGATACGATCCCGCCGGTTGATCGCCTTTCACTAAAATATCGGCTCGCTCTCCCGGCGCAAGCTGTATCCCCTCCAACTGCACCGGCTGCTCGATCGCGCCGCCATCCGTGCCGATGAGATGCAACGGATGTCCCTCGATCGCGATGTTGTAATAGCGGGAGGTGGAAGCGTTGAGTAAACGCAGACGTAGGAGGCCGTTTTGGGGAATCGTCCAGCTCGGATTTTGCAGACCGTTGATGGTCACAAACTCGCCGTGTCGTCCCTTGAGATGCTCCTGACCGCTGGGCGATCGGGTGAAATCGCGATCAAAATCCTTGAGAATGGCGATCGTTTCCGTCGCCGCTTTAATCGCGGGAATCTCGTCAAGCTCGCCGCGCACGACGATCGCGCCACCGAGTCCCCCGAAAATCTGTTTTGCGACGAGGCCGTGGTGGTGCGGGTGATAGTAGGCGAGGGTGGCGGGATGGTCGGGGGCGAGCTGAAAGTCGTAGGTGTAGGTTTCGCCCGGTGCGATGTGACGAAAGACGTTGT
The DNA here is from genome assembly GCA_964518905.1 of uncultured Geitlerinema sp. Classification (GTDB taxonomy): domain Bacteria; phylum Cyanobacteriota; class Cyanobacteriia; order Cyanobacteriales; family Geitlerinemataceae; genus RDYZ01. Next base: position 12,574 of record CAZFJL010000008.1, read on the forward strand.
CACCCGTGCCGGTGGGCGGGATGTGGAGGCCGTGAAAGTGGAGGTTGGTCGGTTCGTCGAGCTGATTGTCGAGGGTGAGGCGCAGGGTATCGCCGGGGCGAAGTTCGAGGAGATCGCCGGTGGGTAAACCGTTGTAGGCCAGCGTGTTGATGGTTGTGTCGCCGGTGTTGTCCTGGAGGGTGAGGCGCGATCGTTGGGCGATAAGGGTATGTTCGAGTAGGCCGTTCTGAGCGGCGATCGCTGTGGTCGCGATCGCGGGTGTTGCTGCCACCGAATCGGCAGGGACGATCGCTGTCGATCGTGACCACGGACGGCGCAGGAGGATGCCACCACCGGCGGCGGTGGCACTCAGGGCGAGAAAGTGGCGGCGGGTGAATTTCATCGATCGGTCTCCTGAGTTTTGTAGGGTGGGCATTGCCCACCATCACAGATACTGATGCCCGAGCTGATCGTGGTGGGCTGTGCTATAGCAGAAGCCGATTAAATTAGGACACTCTCGTCTAAGTTGAAAACCGCACTTCGACTCCGCTCAGTGCTCTCAGCTTTTTTTGATACGTCCTAAGCAAATCGTTTTTTGCTATACAGGCTGCTCCAAATTGCATTGGCGTAAACGTAAGGAGAAATTCAACAAGAAATAAGCCTTTCGGTAGCACCACGGCTTTTGATCGCCTGAATTTCCTGAAATTAAGGATGCTCGGCGAAGGTCTCGATCGTCTCGCCCTTAAAGCTCAACACGGCGTAGGGTTCGCGCTCGTCGCCGATCTCCATTCCCGGCGAGCCGATCGGCATTCCCGGCACGGCGATGCCCGTCACGTCGGGTTTTTCCGTCAGTAAACGCTGCACGTCTTCCGCTGGGATGTGGCCTTCGATCACGTAATCATCGGCGATCGCGGTGTGACACGAGGCCAGCTCATCCGCGACGCCGTGCTGTTGCTTGACCGCGTCCATCTCTTCGGTGATTGTTTCCTTGAGCGTAAATCCGGCCTCTTGCATATGCTCGACCCATAGGCCGCAACAGCCACAGCTTTCGCTACGAAACACTTCGATCGTCGAGGTCGCGGCAGCGGTGGAGACCTGGGCGACATCGCTCGAATTGAGGCGGTTGCAGCCGATCGCGGCGATCGACAGCAGGCCGAGGGTTAGGGTACGAGCGAGGAATTGGCGATGTAAGATCACGATTTGTTTGGGTTAAATAAAGGGTTGGAACATTCGATTATGTTGCTTTAAAGCGCTTCAGGCGTAGCGCATTCGTGACCACCGAAACCGAACTGAGCGCCATCGCGGCTCCAGCAAGGCGCGGGTCAAGCAACCAGCCAAAAATGGGATAAAACAAGCCCGCTGCGATCGGGATGCCAAGCGTATTGTAGGCATAGGCAAACGCGAGATTTTGGCGAATATTGGCGATCGTGGCGTGACTGAGGGCGATCGCGTTGACGACACCCTGAAGGCTATCGGACATTAACGTAATATCGCTGGCGGAAATCGCCACATCCGTACCAGAGCCGATCGCGATGCCCACATCGGCCTGAGCCAGGGCGGGAGCGTCGTTAATGCCATCGCCGACCATCCCGACGCGGCGATTTTCCTGCTGTTGCAGTCGCTCAACAATCTCGGTTTTTTGCTGGGGGGTGACCTGGGCAAAGACGCGATCGATCCCGGCTTCCTGGGCGATCGCCTGGGCGGTGGCTTCGGTATCACCGGTCAACATCACCACCTCTAGCCCCAGGTCATGCAGTCGAGCCACCACCGCAGCCGAATCCGGTTTAATCGCATCGGCAATCCCGAATAACGCCACCCCTCGATCGTCAATGCCGACCCATACGGGCGTTTTGGCGTCACGGGTCAGGCGATCGGAGTCCGTTTGCAGCGCGTCAAGCTTCACACCGCAGGCTGTGAGCCAGTCCGCCCGACCGATCCGCCAGGTTTCGCCATCGATTTGAGCCTGAATTCCTGACCCCGTTTCGGCCTGCCAGTCGGTGATGCTGATGCCCTGACGCGCGGCATCATCGAGATGATCATCGCCGTAGTGGACGAGGGCGGTCGCGAGGGGATGCTCGGATTGCGCTTCGAGGGCGACAATGCGGGCGAGCAGGTATTCGCGATCGCTAGGGCTGGCGGTGTTGCCGTTGGTGGTGGTGGTGTTCGTGGTGTCATCGATCGTCAGGTAATCGGTGACTTGCGGCTTGCCCTGGGTGAGCGTGCCGGTTTTATCGAGGATGATCGTATCGAGTTCGTGGGCAAGTTCGAGGCTGGCGGCATTGCGTACCAGGATGCCCAGCTCTGCGCCTTTACCGGAGGCGATCGTCATCGAGGTCGGGGTCGCCAGTCCGAGAGCGCAGGGACAGGCGATCGTCAGAACGCTAACGCTGGTGACGATCGCAAAGGTGAGATCACCGATGACAAATGCCCAAACTAGGAACGTAATCGCGGCGATCGCCAAGACGATCGGCACAAAATAGGCGGTGACGCGATCGGCGAGATTTTGAATGGGGGCGCGGCTGGTTTGGGCGCGGCGGACGAGTTCGACGATCTGCGCCAGGACGGTATCTTTGCCGATACTGGTCGCCCGAACCAGGAGGCTACCCGTACCGTTGACCGTGCCGCCGATCGCCGTATCGCCCACCCGTTTGGTGACGGGAACCGATTCGCCCGTCACCATCGATTCGTCAATCTGCGATCGCCCCTCGATGATTTCACCGTCGATCGGCACTCGTTCGCCGGGACGAACCCGGACGCGATCGCCCTCTCGCACAAATCCCACATCAACTTCGACCTCCACCTCCGTTTCGCCTTCGCTACGCAACACCCGCGCGGTTTTGACTTGTAGGTCAAGCAGGTTGCGGATGGCAGCGCTGGCCTGACCGCGTGCTCGTAGCTCCAGCCAGCGCCCCAGCAACACCAGCGCGATAATCACGGCAGCCGATTCGTAATACATCACGGGGGTCAGGTCACGCGATCGCAACACCTCGGGGAACAGCATCATGACGGTCGAATAGGTGTAGGCCGTGCCTGTACCGATCGCCACCAGTGTATTCATATTGGCCGATCGTCGCCGCAGGGCTGACAGCGCCCCGCGAAAGATGCTCGCCCCGCCCCACAACAGCACAGGGGTGCTCAGGGCGAATTGCACGATCGGTAAATGCAGCAGATGGAATAATCCCGAGGCGTCAAACCCTAACATGCTCGGCAGTGCGCCGATAACGAGCAATCCCGCCAGAATGAGACTGAACGTCACCCGCCGACCGAGATCGGCCAGGGCGCGGTGTTGTTGACGATCGATCTCGTCTTCGGGGGAGGTGTTATCGGCGATCGGCATCGCGTGATAGCCCGAGGCTTCCACGGATTTGACCACCGCTGCGATCGCTGCCGCGAGATCTTCGCCCTCCGCCGAAAAATCCACCGAAGCCTGCGAGGTCGCAAAATTCACGACACCATCACGGACACCGCTGGGCTGCCGTAGAGCCGTCTCCACCGTCCGGACACAGGAGGCGCAGCTCATGCCTTCTATCCGAAAATGCTCGATCGCCATGCTTTCCACCTCATATTTCTACGTCCTAATCGTTTCGTCTTAAAACCTCAATGTTGCTTAACGCTTTCAACTCCGGCGACTAGAGCGATCGCTGCCAGCCCACCGTCAAACGAAAATCGGGCGACTCCTCCGTTAACCCCGCCCCTACACCAATAGATAACACAGATAGCGGTGTCATTTGTTGGCGGATACCTGCCTCCAAAATCAAGGCTTCCTCATCTTGGGTCGCTTCCTGCTCAAAGGCCAGATCCGACACGAAAATCGTCTCGGGCGCAAGGCGACGGCTGTAGCCCAACACCGCCGAGACTCGCCCATCGCGATCGGTCTCGTTGGGGTCGGTGTTGATGGTGTAGCCGAGATTGAAGTGCAGTCGATCCATGGCGTTGCCGGTTCCGATGCTCTTGGTGGCGATCGCCTTGAGGCTCAGATCGACACCGCGATCATCGATCGTCGGAATATCCGCCCCCAAGGACAGCGCAAAGGCGGGGGTATGAATGCCCTCGGTGTTGAAATTGTGGAAGACTTCAAGGCCGACGCCTTCGATGAGATCGTCATCGCTGCTCAGTTCCAGGGGTAAGGCGATTCGCCCTTGCCAGTTCGGCGCGAAACCCCATTCTAGACGCGGTTCGATCGTAAAGCGATCGTCGTCGCCCTCGATGCTTTCAAACTGAAAATTGCTCTGAAATTCGAGGCCGCGATAGTGAACGGGGTAGGCATCTTCGACCTCGATCGGTAGCCCTTCTTCGAGGTTGGTGTGGTCGGCGGCATGGGTGGGGGTGACGATCGCCGCAGTGAGGGCGATCGCGCCCAGTAAGGTGGTGGTAGAGCGTAGAGTCGTGATCATAATATTGTCAGGCAATCCATAAACGTAAAATTAGGTGGTGGCGTCGCGAACATCTAGCGAACGCCCGAAATATTTGAAACGTCTGAACCTTCTGAAACGCCTGAAACGCCAGAAACCATTACACGAACATCCTCGATCGTCGGCTCGCGATCCATCGGCATCGGCGCAATATCCGGCATCGATCCATACTTCTCTATCCAGCCATCGATCATGGCCTGCACCATCATTGGCGGCACGGAACCCGGCTGATCCATTCCCGGCATCATCATCTCCGGCATAATTTCGCGCACAGCATCGGCAAACGAACCGGCGATTTCGCCCTCCTGAATGCCCGGTGTTAACTTCAGGCGCAGTTGGGCGCGTAAACGCTCGATCGCGGCATCATGATCATCGTGATTCATACCGTCATGATCCATCGCATCGTGATTCATGTCGTCATGATTCATCGCATCATGTCCGCCATGATTCATCTTGGTATGACCATCGTGATTCATATCGCCATGACCATCATGATCACCACCATGACCACCAGAATCACCGCCCATGCCATGAGAGACCATCATCTCGTCAAGCATTTCTAGCATCATGGTCGTCATTGCGCCTTCGTTGCTCGTCACCCAATCGTCATAGTCCAGCGGGTTGAGATCCGGGCGCGGCGTGGTGAATTTGCGAGCGAGTTCTTCATCACCGGGCTGGTAGGCCATTGCGTCTAACACGCGGTACAGTTCGGCTCGTTTTTGCTCGATCGTCCAGCCGTCGTAGGAAAAAATGTCGTAGGTGATGCCGTGGAGCATGTGGAGATTGTCGAAAATGTTCGCGGTTTCGGGCGATAGGCGACTGTAGCGCGGTGTACCTTCCCGTGAAAGCAGCATCCGTTTGGGTGGATTTGGGATCACGTCATCCCGAAATCGATCTTCCATCGCGTTCATCATCACGTCTTGGCCTTCGCCATTGCCGCCCGTCATCAATGACTCATAGACGGCGGGATGCCACCAGTGGGCGGCGTAGAAGAAATTGTTATTTTTCGGGTAGTAGTTCCGAACGAGGCTGAAATAGGGCTTCATCATGACCGCTGCGCGGCGCATCGTCACGTCTAGCGGAGCCGAACTGAGAGCGACATCGCTGTAGCGTTTTTGGTAGACCTCGTAGATCGCTTTTAGCTCGGCGTCTTTGTCTTCCCAGGCGATATCTTCATCGGCGAGGATGTCCTGAGTCATTTCGTGGAGGAGATGAATACCATCGATCGTCCGAAATAGCCGCCAGGTGGCGCGGGCTGAGTAGGGCGCGTATAGCTCCATCGTGGGTTCGATACGCGGTGGCGAGTCGTACATCGCTCGGACTTCTTGGTAGAGCTGCTCGTCTTCCTTGGCGTGGTCGCTGAAGGGGGTGAGCAACAGCACGTCGTGGAGCTTGCTGTGGGCGAAGTGGAGGGCGGAGGCGACGCGGTAGCTTCGGCGGTGGCGGTTGTAGAACGAGAATTGATAGGGGGTGCGGGGGTGCGCGATGTCGTTGCGTTGTTCGCTGACGGCGGTTTGGGGCGCGATCGCGACGATCGAACCGGTCGAAAGCAGCGCTAGCAGCATTAGGCTAAGGCGTCGTGTCAAGTTTTTAGACATAGTTCGTCGGGATTTAGCGAAAGTCAAAGCTGCGGATAGATGACAAGACAAGGTTGTAGAGCATTACCTGAAGTATCGATCGCAATAGTGACGAGAAGATGACATAGAGCCACGCCCCGGTTTGTTCGGACGGGAAAAGCCCGTAGCGCAGGCGTCTCGCCTGTTCCGCAGGACTTACCCAATTTCGCATTCGTCTTGCCCTGGCAATTTCACCACAAACACCGACCCGCCCCCGGTTCGCGCGAGGCAAACCACCGATCCCCCATGCAGCCGGACGATCGCCGCGACGATCGCCAACCCCAACCCCGACCCCGCCACGCTCCGATCATTGACCACCCGATAAAACCGATCAAAAATCCGCGATCGTAACTGTGCTGGAACCCCGATTCCCGTATCCTCCACCCGCAAATGCACCCAGCGATCGCGCCGATCGCACTCAATCACCACCTGCACTCGACCCCCCGACGGCGTGTAGGCAATCCCATTACTCACCAAATTTGCCACCACCTGATAAAGCTGCGCTTCATTTCCCCAGACGATTATTTTGGGGTTGGGGTTAGAGTTTAAGTCTGAAGTGAGTAAATTTGAGCTTGAACTTGAGTCTGAATTTGAATTCGATGGCAACTCGTAGCTGAGATGAATTCCCGAAGTTTGTGCCAAGGCCGAAAATTCTTCGACAATATCCAGCACAATTTCGGCCAGATCGCAGGGTTCGGCTTCGTAGGGTGCATCCCGACGATCGAGCTGCGAAAGCCAAAGGAGATCGCGCACCAAAGCCGTTAACCGTCGGGCTTGGCCGTGTAGCCGATCGAGGGTGGTATCGGCGGGATGATCCGGTGGCATTGTTGATCGTTCCGCCTCGATCGTCGCCACCATCGCCGCCAGTGGAGTCCGCAGCTCGTGCGCCGCGTCTGCCGTGAACTGCCGAATGCGATCGTACGAATCCCGCACCGGCAGCATCGCCAGCCCCGCCAACCACCAGCTCGCCCACCCAACAATCACCCAGCCCACCGGCAACCCAATCACCAAACTCCACCGCACCACCCGGAGATACGCATCCCACGCCCGAATGCTGCGCCCGACGTACAACACGCCCCAATCACCGCCATCGCGGGTATGGAGCGCGATCGATGTCTGATAAAAGCGTTCGCCCTGATTATCCGTGAGCCATGCGGTTTGGCGACGGTAGAGCTTTGAGAGGTCGGGCTGGCGTCCAGAGGTGGCGGCGATCGTACCGTTGCGATCGTACAAAATGGCGTAGTAATCGCGACCCGCGACCGGAAAACCATCGTGGCGATCGTCGCGACACAGCTCCCGATCGCAAAAATTCGGCAGTAACCGCCGCGCTTCGGGCGACACCACCCCCGGAACCGTAAGCAGCGGTTCGAGACTGGCGTGAATCGTCGCCGTGACCGATTGCACCTCGCGATCGAGCGTCATCCGGTGAGCATGGATCACCACCTCATACAGTCCCAGACCGCCTAAGCCCAGGATGGCTCCCATCACGCCTGCATACCAGCCCGCGAGGCGTCGTTGGGTCTCGCGAAAAAGCTGGCGATCGTCGCGATTATTCATAGCTCTTGGCGTTCCGAAGCGTTGGAGGGCGACGACTGTAAGCGATAGCCAACTCCGTACACCGTCGCGATCGCTTCCCCCTCGCCAATGTCCGCCAGCTTACGCCGCAGTCGCCGGATCTGCGCCGAGACCACGTTACTCCCCGGCGTTTCATCGATCGACCATAGCCCATCAAAAATCCGATCGCGCGTTAGCACCTGCCCCGGATGCCGCAAAAACAGCTCCAATAATTGAAACTCTTTGGCGTGGAGTTCGACCCGTCCCGCAGAGCCGATCGCCTCGTAGGTTTGGCGATCGAGTTCCAGCGTCCCGACCTGGAGGCGTGGCGGCTGCCAATCTGGCGATCGACGCTGCAACGCCCGCAGTCGCGCCAACAGCTCCGCCATACCAAAAGGTTTGACGAGATAATCATCCGCTCCGGCATCTAATCCCGTCACGCGATCGGCTTCCGCGTCCCGTGCCGTCAACATCAAGATTGGCAGTATGAGGCCGCGATCGCGCAACCGGCGACACAGCTCCAAGCCCGACACGTCGGGGACGAGCCAATCCAAAATACACAAATCATAGGCCGCGTCGGAGGACTCGGTGCGATCGAGTAAATCCCAAGCCGCAGCGCCGGACTGTACCCAATCCACCACGTAAGCGTTTGCCGTCAACGCTTTGACGATCGCCGCACCGAGATCTGCTTCATCTTCGAGTAATAACAATCGCACGGCGCAATCACACATCCCAGCCTTCAAAATGACTCTAGAATGACAACCTAAAACAGCAATCTATAACATTAGACCGCTAGCATCCTAAGCCGCCACAACCCGATTTCGGCCTTGTCGCTTCGCAGCGTATAAAAACTGATCCGCCTGCTGAATCATGGTCGCGAGATCGTGAAATTCCGGACTGCTCTCAGCAACCCCAATGCTGACCGTGATCTGAACGACGCGGGAATCGGGAAGGGTGATGTTCAGATTTTCAATATGATGACGAACTTTGTCGAGGGCGGCGATCGCCCCGTCCAGATTCATGTCCGGCATCAGCAAAGCAAACTCCTCGCCACCAATACGCCCTAACACGTCACTGTCCCGAATCATCCGCTGAATTGCCTGGGCAAACTCTCGCAACACCACATCACCCGACGGATGACCATAGGTATCATTGATCGACTTAAAGTGATCGATATCCAAAATCGCAAAGGTGAATATCTGGTGATCGGCTTGAAACTGCTCCCAGACCAACTGAGCACAGCGATAAAACTCTTTACGATTGGCGATGCCGGTGAGGTCGTCACGGGTCGCTAGCCGGTGCAGGGCTTCGGTGCGTTGGGCAACTCGTGATTCAAGGTCGAGATTCACTTGCAGTAAATTTTGGCTGAGTTGGCGACGTTGTCGCAGCAGGATGAGGGTGATCATCAGTGATCCCCCCAGGAGCACAATAAAGGTGATGGTGGCGATCGATTCCCAAAAATAGTTTTTCCAGAGCGAGGGTCTCTGATGGAGAATTTCGGCATTTTTTGGAATGCTTGACCGGGGAATGCGCCATTTTCGCAAGGCGCGATCGTCAAACATGGTTTGGGAGACGGTGAATTCTAGATATGCCTGATCCTCTGTTTTTGCTAAATCAAGGAGTTGAAATGCGGCTCGAATACTCTGTCGTCCCGTGTTCCGAGCGCTTTGGACATGCCCACCAATCGCGCCACTGCCAATCACAGCGTCATACATGACATAGATCGGAGCCGAAGCCACCGCCGCTAACCGTTCCACCACATCCGCCGAACGAAAACTCCGACCCGTCTCATCCCCAAACACCAGGGTATAGAGAATTACCGTTTCATCATCCAACTGGCTGACCCATTGCTCTAGGTCTTCGAGGCGAAATTGATCCTGTACGACCACGTTTAGCTGAGGGGCGACTTTTGCGAGAATGGCCGTTAGCGACTGCTGTAATTTAAGGCTGATGGGAAGCTGATCCCCAATAATCACGACGGTCTTAGCTTCGGAATTTTGCTGGAGTGCTAGATCGACAGTCTGCTCCATGACCTCTCCCAAGCTCAGGTTGGCCGTGTAGAGCCAGTCTTCATTAGCTCGTTGTTCTGTGTACAGCACGAGAGGGATATTGGCGAACCACGATTCACCCCAGTCGAGTACCAAAGTGGCCGCTGGCTCAGAATCGACAATCACGGCATCTATTTTGATGTTCTGGTACTTCTGGCGCAGAAAGTCGGCCCAGTCCTCATCCGAGATGGCTGTACCGATCCGCGATCGATCCAGATACTCCACAAACAAAACGACATTGCGATCGGTGCTCTGTTGAATCGCTTTTATTTCCTCAGACACTCCCTCCATCACCCCTTGCGCCCACGGTAGATGATCCGCCCAAGAGGATAAAAGCAGCACATTGATTTCCGGTAAGTTAACCTCTTCCTTGGCATGATTGGCTTGAGGTCTCCCGGTAACAATTAGCAGAATCACCAGAAAACTAATGATGCTTGAGATAAGGAAGCGACTTCTCCGCCAAGACTTTAGTGGGCATGGTTTTGGACAGCGCTTCATGATGCCAATTTTTTCGCTAAATATTTGGCGTTGCTGTTTTAGGGGAGGCAAGAAGGATGGCGCAGAGGTAGTGGAACGCGGCCCAGAGCGAGGTATTGCAATATTGACATGCTCCCCGGACTTTAAGTCCGAGGATTCTAAAGCTAGGCGAACAGACTCGGCTGCTGCTCTACTTTTTGGCTTAACGCTTCAACGGGCATGGCTAGCAAGCTAGTCTGATGCGCCCTCCACGTTCGTTTTGAGTCTCCGAGTATCCCCCGGCGACTTCGTATACTCTAACCGAACAGAGGCAAGATGCGGACTGAAAGTCCGGGGCTTGAGACCCACCCCAGAATGGTCGTCCCCGAGGCATCGCGCCTACTAGATCGCCAAGATCTGCCGAGCCGCACGCAGACCCGATAAATAAGCTCCATGAGCTGTACCGGAAAACGTTCCATGAGACGCTTCGCCCGCAAAAAATAACGCCTGATCTAAAGGAGCCGCCAACACGCGGCGCATATTCGGCGTCGAACCCACCGCATGATAGGAATAAGACCCCAGGGCAAACGGATCGCTCGCCCAGCGCGTCATTTGAGCCTCGATCGGCTCCGGGATATCGTCACCAAATATCGTCCGGAGCGTCTCCATCGCGCTGGCGACAATTTGCGCATCCGACCAAGCCTCGATCGTTCTGCCCCGATCGGCGGCGTTAAATCCCAGCAATATGGGTTGATCCGCAACGCGCGTAAAGTTGACCCACTCTGTCCACTCCCCATGATTGGCGGGGATATACTCCAACCAGTCCACATCCTCCGGCCAAAAAGCTCGGGGAAAACGCAAATAGCATTTGTTCAAAACGCCCATCCCCAGCTTGGCGATCGCCTCCTGTTTGGGCTGCGGCAGTTCGGGCGAAAATTGCACGGTCTGAGCTTTTAACACCCCCAGGGGCAGTGTCACCACCACACGATCGGCGACAAGCTCCGATCGCTGAGTGATCACCCGTACCGGCGATCGTCCCCACTCAATGCGTTGCACCTGCTGATCCAATTCAATCTGAAGCCCACTCGCCAAGGACTCCGTAATCGCGCTAAAACCCTGGGCGAATAACACATCACCACCACCCAATTCCCGACCCTTGTCATACCAGTAAGCAGAAAGATTGGCGGCGCTGCCCGAATACTCCTGCTCGATCGCGCCATTCAGAATAAAGTTGATCCAGCGGTAGCGTTCCGACGATCGATCCAGCCCTTGCAGCAGCGGTTCGATCGCCTCCCGGATCGATACGTCATCATCCCCATTCTGCGCTTGCTTTAAGGTTTTAAAGACTTGTTTTTTGAGCTGATCCAGGCGATCGTTTTCCGCACTGGACAACGCTCGACCATCGGTGTTGTAGGTCATCGCACTGTCATAGCGCGTGATCACCCGACGAGCCTGCACTTCATCGGCTAAATCCGTGAGTGGATTGTTGCGGACACCGTGAATCCAGCTTGCGCCCAAATCAAGCGGCGCATCCGGCCATTGGGTAGTCGTCCAAATCCGCCCACCGATTCGGTTCCGTGCTTCGATAATTCGCACGTCATGGCCTTGATAGTGCAACATTTTGGCAGCGGCCAAGCCTGCCATTCCAGCACCGATGACCAAAATTCGCTGCCGCTGGCTCTGCTCGATCTCGTTAGCGTTCGCCGCGCTGAGAGAACGACTGCTTGAATAACCAAGGAGGAACGCACTCATAAATTTGAGGAGGCGGCGTCGATGCATGATGGTTTAAGTCTGGTGTGTTAGTTCGATCTGGACGCTCGCGGGCTGCCTGCAAACTCTGCGCGTTCACCTGTTACAGAACGCTTGTGGGGAGAGCAATCTATCGACGCAAGTTTCCTGTTTATGAACGTCATTCATGCTGCCGTTGCGCTACCGTCGCACGGGGCTAAAAGCTAGTTTAACAACCGGCGATCGCATCGCCACGATCGCCAGTTGTTAAAGTGCCGAATCGCCAAATTGCCAAATTGAATGGTTAACTATGGCACAGCGCAGTCTATGCCACTCCATTGACCACAATTATTCAACCCAGAGGAGACCGAAATTATGGGAGTTAACGCTTGGACGATGCTGTTCGTCCTGCTCTCGTTCATGTTGTATCTCTACATCGGCTGGCGATCGCGGGTCAGCGATTCTCAAGGCTTCTTCGTCGCCGATCGCGGCGTCCCGGCGATCGCCAACGGAGCCGCCACCGCCGCCGACTGGATGTCCGCCGCCTCGTTTATCTCGATGGCCGGTCTGATTTCGTTCCTCGGCTACGACGGTTCGATCTACCTCATGGGCTGGACGGGCGGTTATGTCCTTCTCGCCCTGCTGCTCGCGCCCTACCTGCGTAAATTCGGCAAATACACCGTGCCGGATTTTATTGGCGATCGCTACTACTCCACCTTCGCGCGACTGGTGGCCGTCGTCGCCGCGATCTTCGTGTCGCTAACCTATGTCGCCGGTCAGATGCGCGGTGTCGGGATTGTCTTCAGTCGATTTTTGCAGGTCGATATCGCGACGGGTGTGCTGATCGGCATGGTCATCGTCGGCTTTTTCGCGGTGTTGGGCGGCATGAAGGGCATCACCTGGACGCAGGTGGCGCAATACTCGGTGTTGATCGTGGCGTACCTGATTCCGGCGATCGCGATCGCCTGGATGCTCACCGGCAACCCGATCCCGCAATTCGCCTTCACGTTTGGCGATATCGTCGAACGTCTCAACGCCATCCAAACCGATCTCGGATTTGCGGAATACACCGCCCCGTTTGCCAATAAATCAATGCTCGACGTGCTGTGCATTACGCTGGCGTTGATGCTGGGCACGGCGGGTTTACCCCACGTCATCGTCCGCTTTTACACCGTGCCGGATGTCCGTGCGGCTCGCTTTTCCGCCGGTTGGGCGCTGCTATTTATCGCCATTCTCTATACCACCGCCCCCGCCCTGGCTGCCTTTGCTCGCTACAACCTGATCGACTCGCTCCAAAATCAGCCGATCGAGCAGGTGCAGCAGCTCGAATGGGTGCAGGGCTGGGAGCAAACCGGTTTGCTCGGGTTTGAGGATAAAAACGGTGACGGCCTGGTGCAGTTTTCGCCCGATGAGGCGGCGAATGAAGTCACGGTCGATCGCGACATTATCGTACTGGCGACACCGGAGGTCGCCAAGCTCGCACCCTGGGCGATCGCTCTCGTAGCAGCGGGTGGTCTGGCGGCGGCGTTGTCCACCGCGTCGGGTTTGCTGCTGGTGATTTCCAGCGCGATCGCCCACGATGTCTATTTCCGTCTGCTCGATCCCGGTGCATCGGAAGCCAAACGCGTCAAAATTGGCCGGATCGGTGTCGGAGCGGGGCTGCTGGTGGCGGGCTATTTCGGCGTAAATCCGCCGGGATTTGTCGGCGAGGTGGTGGCCTTTGCCTTTGGGCTAGCGGCGGCGAGCTTTTTCCCAGCGATCGTGCTCGGCGTATTTGATCAGCGCACGAACCGTGAGGGCGCTGTAGCCGGGATGCTGGTCGGGCTGGGTTTTACGACGGTGTATATCGTCAGTACGCGCTTTTTTGGGATGGAACCGTGGCTGTTTGGGATTTCCGCTCAGGGGATCGGAACCGTTGGCGCGGTGCTGAATATGATCGTCACCCTGGTGGTATCGCGCTTGACGCCACCACCACCGCAGGATGTGCAATATCTGGTGGAGCAGTTGCGTTTACCCGGTGATCATCTGCCTACGCTCAACTTAGGCGAAGAAAGTCTGGATTAAAAAATCTGGACTAATGGTTGGACTCGGGGTCGTCGATCGCGGCCACATTGACTGGGATGACAATCTCAAAGGTTGTCCCCTGACCTGGTTCTGACTCACAGTTAAACCGCCCTTTGTGAGTCTCCACCACAATTTGATGCGAGATCGACATCCCGAGCCCGGTTCCTTTGCCCACATCTTTGGTCGTAAACAGGCGCTCGAAAATCCGATCGCGTACCTCCGGTGGCATCCCTGGCCCGTTATCCCGAATGTGGATGATGGCCTCTTGGCGATCGTTATCAACCGAGGTGGTAATCGTAATCTGACAGCCCGCCAGCTTTTTGCCCTCTGCCGTCAGCCCGTCGGGGATCGGTGCACCACCGGCATGGCGTTCGGCCAATTCATCGAAGGCATCGATCGCATTGGCGATCGTATTGGTAAACACCTGGTTAAGCTGACCGGCGTAGCAGACGATCGGCGGCAGCGATCCGTACTCCAGCACGATGTCAATATCGGTACGGGATTCGGTGAATTTTGAACGAGGTCGCAGGATCATCAGCGTGCTGTCGAGTCCTTCGTGGAGATCAACGGCGACGGGTTTTGAGGTGTCCGATCGCGAGAAGGTTCGTAGAGATTTACTAATCTGACGGATGCGATCGGTGCCGACTTTCATCGAGGCGAGCAGCTTGGGGAGATCGTCGCGCAGAAACTCAAATTCGATATCTTCGAGCAAGTCCTCGACTTCTTCAGAATCAGTGCTGCCGCCATCTTGGTATAGCGTGATCAGTTCGAGCAAATCTTCCACATAGCCGCGTGCATGGTTGAGGTTGGCATCGATGAAGCCGATCGGATTGTTGATTTCGTGGGCGACCCCGGCGACGAGCTGGCCGAGGGTCGCCATTTTCTCGCTTTGGATCACCTGAAGTTGCGCCTCTTGGAGATCGGCGAGCGATCGGTTCAGCTCGGCAGCACGTTCGCGTTCGCGCTGTTCCGATTGCCGCAGCGTGTTGTACAGCTCGGCATTTTCCAGCGCGATCGCCGCCTGGGCGCAAATCAACATCAAAATCCCGAGGCGATCGTCGGTAAATGCCCCTGCCGTGAGTACATTTTCCAGGTACAAAATCCCGAGTAATTTACCTTGTCCCTGGATCGGCGAGCAGAGGATCGATTTGGGCTTAAAGCGCTGGATGTAGGGATCGTTGGCAAAGGTGCGATCGGAACTAACATCGTTGAGCAAAACGCTGGTATTCGTCCGGGCAACGTAGTTCAGCAGCGACAATGGGACACAGGTTTCATCAGCGGGGATCGGTGTTAGCGAACTGGTGCGGATCGAGGCCGAGGCAGACCCTTCGACTCGCTCGATCGCCACCACCTGAAAAATACCGTCACGCTCTAGGCTAAGACTACCCGAGGTTGCCCCCGCATTGGCGATCACGAGCTGCATTAACTTATCGAGCAGTCGATCGAGTTCGATTTCCCCGGCCAAGATCTGAGAGGTCTTGATCGCCGTTTCCATATCAAAGACCACTTCGCCAGGAGGACGATTATTAAACGTCCGATTTAGATCGGATTGCGAGGGGAGATCACTGGGTATGCCTTCGCTGTAGCCGGTCGCGTTATCGAGCAGGGTCATCGATCCGGTGCTAACCGAGAGACTCGTCGATGTCGCTAAGGCCGAGGCTTCGGACAATGCCAGTGGATTGAATAGCACGCCTAAACACTCGCGTTCAATTTCGGCAACTTTCAGGCGACAGCCCCAGCGCGTGTAGAGTCGCAGGGCTTCGTTGAGATAGGTGCGAGCCACGGCGTTATTTCCCCGAGCGAGCCACAGGCGGGCGGACAGTTCGTTGGCGATCGCGTTGTAGTGGTCGAAGTTATTGTCTGTCGCCAGCAAGATGACGCGATCGTAATGATCGATCGCAATCAGTGGCTGATGGTCAATGCGGGCAATTTCGGCGGCAATTAAGGCTTGCTGGCACTCAAATTCGACAACTCCCCGTCGAGCACGTTTTTTGAAGCGATGACCCAAAAAGCTGAGTCGTTCGCGCAGTGCTTGGCGCTGTTCCGCCGTAAGTTCGGGGTGATCGCTAGCATCTGAGGTTGATGTAGCGACGGTACTTGTATCGGCTTGCTTCAGCGGAGCCGGATCGAGTCGTGCCGCGATCGCCAGCCCCCAATAAAACTGATATTGCGACAGGGCAATAAAGTCGAGCAAACAGGTTGTATGTCCTTCCAAGCGCGAGGCCAAGGCGTTCGCGCAATCGTAGCGTCCGGCTAGATAGTCGCGCTGGATGGTGTGAGCCGCGTCGAGCGCTCCGATAATCGAAGTATCGAACTCTGAGGCAACGGTGTCAGAGGAAGGGATCGAGGGGGTCGAAGGTGTAGGGAGATCGTCGAGAATAGTCTGTTCGCCACGGATATTCTGGACGTCCTGGACGTCCAGGACGTCCAGGACATCAGGCGGTGTCGGATAGTCTTCGTCAGCCTCTGGCTCGACAGATTCGGTGTCATCGCGATGTAGTGCTTTGAGATGGTCGCGCAGCCGATCGATCAGCTCGATCGCCCAGTGATTATGATGATGCTGACAAAACGTCGCCACATCGGCCAACTGAGTCAGCAAATCGGGAAGTGGGACGCCACCATAGAGCCCCAGGACGATTCTGGCGACGCGAATATAGCTGGAATACTGCACTTCACGAGCGCCAAAGGTGTCGATCGCCAATCGATCCAGACGCGGTAACACCGTCGCGATCGACTCATGCCACGGCGCAAAGTAAATATCGTGAATCGCCTGCATTCGGTAGCCGCTACGCGGATCACCACAGTAATGGCTCATCAAACGTGCCGCCGCTAGCCACTGACGCGCTCGGGTGACATCGCTACAGGTATGAAAGAGGATTCCGCCCACCGCGTAGGCCGTCGCCAGTTCGGGTGCGGGGTCGGGCGCTTGGGCGAGCAGTTGCGTCACGAGGGCGGCCAGTCGTTCGGGGCGTCCGGCGATCGCTGCCGGGGCGATCGCCTGTTCCAGTAGCGAACAGATCGGCTGACGGGCGGCAATATTTCCCGCCTCCGACGGATTTAGATCCGTGGACTTGAACGTGAGTGGCCAGCGTCGAATTTGCTGCGACCAGGGGGTTTGATCCTCCAGTTCGAGAGAAATACCCAGTTTTAAAGCGCCAACCTTAAGGGTTTGCCACAGCGTTTCATAGTCGCCTCGCATGGTTTGCTCAACCACAATCAACGAATATAAAGCCGCCAGATCCTTGGGTCGCTTCGCCTCGGGTAAGAGGAGAGACACCAGGGCTTCCGATCGCTCTAGATTGCCTTGCAGATAGTCCAGCGTGGCGCGTTCTAGGTTTAAATCCAGTTGAAGATTAGGCGCGATCACTCGCAAATCGGCGGTTACCTGGCTGAGTGCCGTTAACCCTTCATCGCAGTAGGTCACGGCGATCGCATATTCACCCTCTTGCTTGGCCTGTAAGGCAGCCGCAAGATTGAGCCGCGCCCGTTCAACATGATCGCTGTCGTTGTTGATCGCCTCGACACCGGCATTCCAGTGGTAGACCAAATCGGGCAAGTGTTCACGCGATTGGGGTGTTGCACACTCGCGCAATAACATCTGGCCAATCTGCAAATGCACTGCTGGGCGATCTGCCGTCGGCGTGAGCCGGTAGGCCACCTGTCGCACCAAATCATGCAAAAATTGATAATTTAACTCCCCAGACGTCTTGCTACTGTCTTCACGGGTTAGATCAACGCCACTGGGTGGGGATAGCAAGCCTTCGATAATGGCGGGGGTCAGATCTCGCAAGACAGATCGGACGGAGCAATCGAGTAGTTGCGCCAGGATCGAGAGGCTAAATGTCCGACCTAAAAATGCGCTGAGGCTCAAAACCTGCTGCGATCGCTGCGGCAACTGATGCAGCTTTTCGAGCATCAACTCCAGCACATTATCGGTAATGGCCTGCGATCGCACGCGATCGATCTCCCACTGCCAGCTTTTCGACTCATCATCAAACCGCAACAGATCGGCGTTGTAGAGCGTCTTGAGAAACTCACGGACAAAGAATGGATTACCGTCGGTTTTTTGAAAGACGAGCGATGCCAGCGGCGCAATAAAACTGGTGGTTTGTTGCAGCGCATCGGCAATCAGATCCATCGTTGCCGCCAGATTTAGGGACGTGAGATGAATGGAACTCACCCCCACACCCCGATCGCTCAGTCGCGTGCCACAGGCTTCGATATTGCAGGACTCCCCATCCGGGCGATAGGCTCCGACCACCACTAACGCCCGCGTCTGCGGCGCACTGAGCAGATCCTCCAAAAACTGCAAGGTGGACACATCCGCCCACTGCAAATCATCTAAGAGCACCGCAACCGGATACGGGCTCGCGGCCAACGTCCACAGAAAACGCTGTAACACGAACAGAAAAGACGAGGGTTCGCTCGATTGATCGAGATTCGAGGATTCTAAATCGATCGCCAACTGGAGATCCGGGACAATTTCAATCAGAGCGGCCAAATCACGATCGAGCGCTTCGCGAAATCGCGATCGCCATTCTGCGACCCGCTCGGCAGTTTCCGTCAGCAGTTGACGAGCAAACGCTTGGGCAATTTGAACAAAAGCCGTATAGGTCAGCTCCTGGGGACTCGACTCAAAGCGACCACTCAGCACATAGCCGTATTGCGGTGCGATCGGCTTGAAACTCTCCGCAATCAGGCTCGATTTCCCGATTCCCCCTTCCCCAGACACCAGCACCAGCTTGGGAGCCGCCTTCAGCGCGATCGCCCCCGTCCGATCCAGCAGACCAATCTCGCGAAAACTCTCCGCCAGACGTTTTAGTTCAGCCTCGCGCCCGTAGAGACGCGACGGCAACTGCAATCGATCGATCGAATCATGCTCCGCCAGCACCAGCGGGTCAATCTCGCCCGTCGCCTCCCACTGAATGAGACACAACACGAGATCGGTTTGCAAACCCCAGGCCGTTTGGTAGCGATCCTCGGGCATTTTCGCCAATAGCTTGGCGACAATCTCGCTCACAGTGACCGGTATGGTCGGCACGATATCGACCAATGGTGGCGATGCTTGGGCAATATGGGCGTGGATCAAATCGAGGGGATCGTCGCTTTCAAACGGCAATCGCCCTGTCAACAGTTGAAAAAAGGTAATACCGAGGGCGTAAAAATCCGTGCGGCAGTCAATACCCCGGCTCACCCGACCCGTTTGCTCAGGAGCAACATACGCGAGGGTATTGGGAAACTGAATGCGAGCGTTAATCGATCGGGGAATCTCACCGAGCGGGTAATCCTCCGCCCAAATTGCACCGCCAAAGTCCCACAGCGTTACGGTTTCACTCTCGGGCTCAAACAGAATATTCTCAGGCGAAATATTGCAGTGAACAATTTTGGCGTTGTGAACCAGCCCGAGAATTTCGGCGAAGCGACTGGCGATCACCAAAAATTGCGTCAGTTCCAGTGGTTCAACTTGATGTGACAAAAACTGCCCGCCAATGTCATCGAAGACTAACATCGGGATATCTCGATCCAGGTCAGCATCGATCGCTGGAGCAATACCTTCAATCTCAAGATTGCTTAACAGTTGCCATTCGCAACGATAGCGATCGCGTTCATGCGGCGTCACCGAATCCGCTTTGGGAAGCTTGACGATGACAGGGTGAGCATCATGGAGACGGTGTCCACGATAGAGACGCGACGTCGGCGTTTCACTGATCGCATCTTGGAGATCGTAGCCGGGTAAGTGAAGCATCAAGCCGGAGCCGCCAAAACAAGGGTAAAACAGGACGCAAGCAGGGATCGAGTTGTATCAGTCGGTACGAAAGGACGTTCGTTATACCGAGGTTTGCGCGAAATCTGACTCGTTGAGATCACCGTCAAGACATAATTTCCAGTCTATATATGATCGCTCTGTGTACGATGCTAAGGCTATCCAAAATATAGACGGGCGAACAGAGCTCGATTGGATATTCAACCGTTCAACGTTCAAACTGAGTCGTTCAGTTTACTATTCGCGCGGCTTACAATTTGTTATCAAGAGTCACTTGGGGTGATTGGATGGATATTAATCAACACTCGACCACATTCGCCAACCGAACGCTTGCATTTTAAACTTGAATCTTAAAACTGTCTGTTTATTCTTGCTGCGCTGGTAGCGATCGGGATGATTTCACTTAAAGGACGCGATCTACTGACCCTCGGTGACCTGAGCGCCGACGAACTGACGGGCTTGGTTGACCTGGCCACCGAGCTTAAAGCGGGGAATCTGACCCCCCAATGTCCCGGCAAAGTGCTGGGTCTACTATTCTCGAAGGCATCAACCCGCACGCGGGTGAGCTTCACGGCGGCGATGTATCAAATGGGGGGACAGGTCATTGACCTCAATCCTAGCGTGACCCAAGTCGGACGCGGCGAACCGTTGATCGACACCGCCCGCGTACTCGATCGCTATCTCGACGTTGTTGCAATCCGCACCTTCGAGCAAAACGACCTCCAAATTTTCGCCGATCGCGCCGATATCCCCGTGATCAACGCCCTCACCGATCTCGCCCACCCCTGCCAAACCCTCGCCGACCTCCTCACTCTCAAAGAAGCCTTCGGAACCCTGGCTGGCCTCACTCTGACCTACATCGGCGACGGCAACAATGTCGCCCACTCGCTAATGTTGGGCTGTGCGTTAGCCGGTGTGAACGTCCGCGTCGCTACCCCAGAAAACTTTGAGCCGCTGTCCGAAATGACCGATCGCGCCCGCGCCATCGCCAATGGCAACAGCGAAGTCATCGTCACCACCGATCCCGAAGCTGCCGCAAAAGGAGCCCACGCCCTCTATACCGACGTCTGGGCGAGCATGGGTCAAGAATCCGAAGCCGACGATCGCGCCCCCATCTTTGCCCCCTACCAAATCAATAATGCCTTGCTGAAGCTGGCCGATCCCAAGGCGATCGTCTTGCACTGTCTCCCCGCCCATCGCGGCGAAGAAATCACCGAAGAAGCGATGGAAGGATCGCACTCGCGCATTTGGGATCAAGCCGAAAATCGGATGCACGCCCAGAAAGCCCTACTCGCAAGCGTTCTCGGGTTGGTGTAGCGTCAACGTTAGATGCACCGATATACCGT
Organism: uncultured Geitlerinema sp.; assembly: GCA_964518905.1. Taxonomy (GTDB): domain Bacteria; phylum Cyanobacteriota; class Cyanobacteriia; order Cyanobacteriales; family Geitlerinemataceae; genus RDYZ01. The sequence goes on from CAZFJL010000008.1 coordinate 33,541, forward strand.
TAAGCATCCCAAACTCTTCGCTCTCACAAGCATCCCTCGCAAGCTCTCGCTACTCACCTTTTCAACTCCTCCTGCTATGACTTCAGCGATCGAAACACCGGTGATGAACACCCCCAAACTCGGTTTGCCCGTCACCATCATCACGGGCTTTCTCGGCAGCGGCAAAACCACTCTGCTCAACCACATCCTGACCAACCAATCCGGCATTAAAACCGCCGTCCTCGTCAACGAATTTGGCGAAATCGGCATCGATAACGAGCTGATCGTAGCCACCGATGACAGCACGATCGAACTCAGCAACGGCTGCATCTGCTGCACAATCAATAGCGATTTGCTCGACGCCGTCTACAAAGTCCTCGAACGCCCCGACAAAATCGACTATCTCATCGTCGAAACGACCGGTGTCGCCGATCCGCTCCCCGTCGCCCTTACCTTCCTTGGCACAGAGCTACGCGATCTCACCCGTCTTGACTCGATCGTCACCCTTGTAGACTGCGAAAACTTCAGCCTCGATCTCTTCAACAGCGAAGCCGCCTACAGCCAAATCGCCTACGGTGACATCATCCTGCTCAACAAAACCGACCTGGTGGATGAAGCGGATGTCGATGCCCTCGAAGTGCGGATTCGCGACATCAAAAACGACGCCCGGATTTTACGCACCCGTCAATCCCAAGTCCCCCTGCCGCTGGTGTTGAGCGTCGGTTTGTTCGAGTCGGACAAGTATTTCGACGCAGCCGAGAAGTCGCACGATCATGACCACCACGATCACGCCGACCATGCCCACGGCTCCCAGGACTGCGAACCGGGCTGCACCGATCCCACTCATGATCACTCTCACGATCACGATCACGGACACGATCACGCCGCACACGCCGACCATGCTCACGCCTCCCAGGACTGCGAACCGGGCTGCACCGATCCCACTCATGATCATTCCCACGACGGCCATAGCCACCACCTGGAAATCGATGGCTTTGTCTCGCTCTCCTTCCAAAGCGATCGCCCGTTCGACATTCGCAAGTTTCAATACTTCCTCGACAACCAATTACCGTCCAATATCTTCCGCGCTAAAGGCATCCTCTGGTTCGACGAAAGCCCATCACGCCACGTCTTCCACCTCAGCGGCAAACGCTTCACGATCGAAGATGACGACTGGAAACCGGGCGCAACGAAAACCAATCAAGTGGTCTTCATCGGTCAAAACCTCGACCAAGACACATTGCTCGCCCAAGTCGAACATTGCTTAACCGTAGAATCGGTCGCACGCGGTAAAGGGTTTAGCTGATTGGTTGGTTGATTATCTTGGGCGAATTAATCGGGATTGATCGACATTGATTCCCTTAATTCGTCGCTGCTCTGTTCCCTCATCCCCCTTCAAACCTATGACTTGGCGCGGCCAAAGCTCTCCACCCGATCGCATCTTTTCGGCGTTGGTGTACCTGCTTCCGATGATTCGTGCCCTTCCCTTCGGGATCGGCCTACTGACCGCGATCCCCGCTCTAGGGCAGATCGTTTTACTGGCGATCGGGCCGTTCCTTCAGCTCTACGCCTTCCTGAACAATATCATTCCCTTCTTTCAGCTCATCGTCTTCTTCGCCCTCTACCTCGGCGTTGTTCGCAACTACCGCTTTAGCAACTTCCTGCGCTACAACGTCATGCAAGCCCTACTAATCGGGATTGCCATCTCGATCGTGGGCATCATCACGAACCTGCTCGGCTTGGACAACAATCTCCTGGGCGAAACATTACACACACTCACCTTTTTGGCCGCCTTTGGCGCGAGCATCTACAGCCTTGTGCGCAGCGCCACCGGCCTTTTCCCAGAGCTACCCATGATCTCCGACGCCGCCTACCAGTACATTCGATAGAAGCTTTTGGGCGGGATAATCTTAAGGCTTTTTTTGCTATGGGTTCTAAGAATCTGATTGAATCTCTTTCCGTGGTGGATATTGCGGGCCCCGAATTATGTTGCGCAAACCATTCACGGCGGTATATAGGTTCGGAAGGTGTGATGCAACGCTAAAGATTATCTTTTGAGGTTTAGATAAGTACGCCCAGACGCTGACCAAAACCCGTTTGCGTGCGTCTGGAGAGCAACCCTCGATCGCTTTGCTCACAATTGATCGAGCGCGTTGAGATAGCAAAGCTTGGGGGATTTCATACTGATGTTGCAAAGCGCATAATGCATGAAATGCCGCAGTCAAATGATTGCCGTTAACATCCAGTGTTTTGGAATGACTATTGGGGTTAGAGCAGCGGTAATAGCTCGATGGGAACGGATCGTAGGTCAGCGTCCGATCGTGGGCAGCACGTAAGATGACATCCATATCCTCTGCACCGCGAAACTCAGACTTAAGGCCGCCAACTTCGATTAGTCGTTGGCGTTCGATCGCGCAACCCGAGAATTCTAGGATTCCATGTTTGAGATACAGCTCGAAGTAAGCCTGATGCTGAATGCCGCTACGTACATCCTCAAAAGGTACATCTGACATCGAGACAACACGGTTTGCCGTGATGGAAAAATGTTCCGCAGCAGCCAGATAAACTACATCGTGGGTCTCGCGAATGGCCTGCTCGATGCGTTGTAGGTGCTCTGGCTTCCACCAATCATCTGCGTCTAAAAAGGCAATCCAGTCACCGATCGCCAGATCAATTCCGACGTTGCGTGCACCCGCAGGCCCGAGACGATCGCCATAGAGCAGACGGATCGGAATCGACGACGTTGCTGCAACTTTTTCAACAATGGCAACACTGTTATCTGTCGAACCATCATCTACCACTAAAATTTCGGTCGCTGGGTAGGTTTGTTGTAAAACACTATTTAACGTTTGCTCAAGCCACAGCCCTGCGTTGTAGCACGGAATAATGACAGAAAATTTCATAGAATTTCGTATAGCGGTTACGGGAAAAACGGGTAGCACTCAGACAGATTCAAATCTTGTGTTGCACCTATACTTATGGGCTCATTGCACAAAAAATGAAACCGCTAGATCCGTCTATAGAACCCAGAAGACCCGAGACTAAAGTTTTGAATTAAGGTTTAAAACTAGGCGGAAATAATGGAGTAAATTAGAGTCAAGACGAAACAGACCGATCTTAGGCTGACCATAGAGTTTGAATAGAGAACATTAACCTTAGGCCACCTAGTCGATTCGATTGATAGTCGTGCGTCAATCAAGACTCTAAAGAAATTAACAACTTTTGAACAGGTGATATGCGGGTTCTTTTTTGTGATGGTTAAACCCACAAGTCCTCAGTCAAAATGGGTGATGCTAATCTTCGTCCCAACCTTCGACCAGTAAAAGCTCGGATAAAGGATCTTGCATCGTAAACCCAAATTCGAGTAAATCTTGCTTGATGCGAGCCCAATCAGAACCGAATAGCAGGGCAATTTTCCAAATGCTATCGCTGGGTCGAACAGCCTTAGACTCGACCAGTGATTGAACTTGTCGTTGAAATTTCACCATGGGGTGCTTTACCGGATGGTTCATGTATCCTCTTCTGTTGTGTAAATCTTTAATTAAATGACGGTCGATTCAAAGGCGCGATTTTGTAGTTCGAGATCGCGTGCTATTTCAATCGACACCGAATGTTAAAAGACAGGTAACCTCGCGACCTACTTTCATGACTTAGCTGCATTGTGTTAACAGTCTAGGCTCTTGTTTTGTTCGCGTGACGCCCGTATTTCTACTTATAAACTGACTTGACCAAATTTGACAAGTACTTTGAATTCTAAAGTTACTTGCTTTTCGTTATACCAGTGATGATTTTCTCTCAGAAATCCTGATGAGTCCGGTCTATTATTTGTTCGCTGATGACATTCTTGGTGTCTGTCAAAATGACGGCTTAGGACGAGGTCTCTAATCCACAATGCTTAAGAATCCACTGCTCGACAACGGGGTTAACCATTTCGGGTGCTTCATCTTGGGGACAGTGGCCTACGCCGGGAAGTTCAACAAAATCATCGACGCTCGAAAATTCCGCCAGCTTACGCGCTCGGGCGACAGGCTCCCATGGATCACGATCGCCCCAAACCAACAGGGTTCGGCAGGACAAGACGGGTAACAGATCCTCGGGGAGCGGGCCTTGGGAGTACCGCGTAAAGGCAACGAAGACCTCCCAAGCACGGGGCGATCGCGATGGGGCAAGCAACATTTCGATCAGATCATCGGTAATGGCAGTTTTGCGGATGTAGGCTTGGGATAAGGCGGCGCGGACGGTTTTTGCGGTAGCGACGCGACTAAAGAAAAATTCACCGATCGCGGGGATCGCGAGTAAGTTTTGGACGAAGCGTGTGCCGTAGCGCTTGATCGGGTTTTGGTTGGTACGGCGTCGATCGTGCAGGAGGCGCAGCGAGCAGTTGAGCTGCACAATGCCGCGCACGAGATCGGGCGAGATCACGGCGGTTTGCATGGCGGCAATGCAGCCGATCGAGTTGGCGACGAAAAAGGCCGATTCGCCCACCACCTCGCGGCAAAAGTCGGCGAGTAGCGATCCCCAGGTCTCAAAGGTGTAGTCAATACCGATCCCCGGCGTGGGTTTATGAGACGTGCCGAAGCCGATGAGGTCGATCGCAAAAACGCGAAATGATGTTGCCCAGGCCGGGATATTTTTTCGCCAATGACCGCTGGACGCTCCGAAACCATGCACCAAAACGATCGCGGCTCCCTGATCCCCCTGGGTTTGATAGCCAATCTTGAAGCCGCGCCAGTGCCAGATGCGATCGGCAAACAGCAGCGCTTCGGGATCAGAGCCGGACAGAGATGTCGGAATCGGGGCGGTAAAAGTCATAGCGGTTAGCTCGGCTAGATAATCACAAGGCAGAGCAGATGGAACGTGAATTTAAATCAGACCAAGCGCCTTAAGTTTACAAATCGTAACAGACGGGGTTGGGTCTTGACACACCTAAGCTCCGTGATGGTGAACGGTTATTGATCATAATTCCGTGCTAGATCGACGGGGTTGTCTTAAAATATGTAAGGGATATGTAAACTTTCGTAAATTCCGTTTTGATTCGGAGCATCGATGACCTCAGTTGCCACCCTTCTCGCTCCTGTTGAGGAAGACCTCAAGACCCTTAATCACAATCTACGGCAGCTCATTGGAGCCCGCCACCCGATTTTGAGTGCTGCCGCCGAGCATTTGTTCCAAGTGGGGGGTAAGCAACTGAGACCGGCGGTCGTTCTTCTCATCGCTCGCGCCACAATGCCCGATGGAGAGATTACCGCGCGTCACCGCCGTCTCGCCGAGATCACGGAAATGATTCACACGGCCAGCCTTGTCCATGACGATGTGCTCGATGAGTCGGAAACGCGCCGTGGAATTCCGACGGTACATAGCAGTTTCAACAATCGGATTGCGGTGCTAGCGGGTGACTTTTTGTTTGCTCAGTCGTCGTGGTATCTGGCAAATCTCGATAATCTCGAAGTGGTGAAGCTGCTCTCGAAGGTGATTATGGATTTGGCAGAGGGCGAAATTCAGCAGGGCTTAAGTCGGTTTGATTCAGATCTAACCTTTGAAGCGTATATCGAGAAAAGCTATTGCAAAACGGCGTCGCTGCTGGCGAATAGTAGCAAGGCTGCCGGGATCTTGAGTGAGATCGATCGCGATCGCGTCGATCAACTGTTTGAGTATGGTCGTCACCTCGGCCTTGCATTTCAGATTGTGGATGACATCCTCGACTTTACCGAATCGAGCGAAACGCTCGGTAAACCGGCGGCCTCGGATCTACGTAGCGGTCACCTCACAGCCCCGGTGCTGTATGCCCTGGAAGAACAGCCCGCTCTCGAAACTTTGATTGCCCGAGAGTTTGCCGAAGAGAATGATCTCGATCGCGCCTTGGCGATCGTCCATGAAACTCGCGGCATTGAGCGATCGCGCGATCTGGCCAAATATCACGCCGAAATCGCCCGACAAAATCTCGCGCATCTAGAGCCGTCGGAATCTAAGGAAGCTCTCAATGGCCTCGTCGATTACGTGCTGCGTCGCTGCAATTAGGTGAATTCAGGTCTGCGATGGTGACTCACTCTTGATTGGGTGAACCGAACCTACCCGCGATCGCGAACTCGCTAAAATACAGACCGACGATTATCGTTTTTCTGGTGATCGGTTCGCTCTACCCATATCTCTACTAATCAAGATATCGATCAGCAGACCAACGCCGATGAGCGAACCGCCAGCACCGCGATACTCTAATCTAAACTCCGTTTAGCCTCCTACCTAACACAGCGACAAACGCACTATGATCCCAACCGTTATCGAACAATCCGGTCGTGGCGAACGCTATTTCGATATCTATTCGCGACTACTGCGTGAGCGTATTGTGTTCCTCGGCGAACAAGTCACCTCAGATCTCGCCAATCGCATCGTGGCGCAACTGCTCTTCCTCGAAGCCGAAGATCCCGAGCAAGATATTTACCTGTACATCAACTCGCCCGGTGGTTCGGTGTCGGCAGGTATGGGCATCTTCGACACGATGAACCACATCCGCCCTGACGTCAGCACGATTTGCCTTGGGCTAGCTGCCAGCATGGGCGCATTCTTGCTCAGTGCAGGCGCGAAAGGTAAGCGCATGAGTCTGCCCCATTCGCGGATTATGATTCACCAGCCCCTTGGTGGCGCTCAGGGTCAAGCGACCGATATTGAAATTCAAGCCCGTGAGATTCTTTACATTAAAGGACGTCTCAATCAGTACCTCGCCGATCACACCGGCCAACCGTTGAGCAAAATCGAAGAAGACACAGAGCGTGATTTCTTCATGTCAGCGGACGAAGCGAAAGCATACGGTTTGATCGACCAGACGATCGATCGTCGCCCGTCGGCCATGCAGCCGGTTGCGGTTGATTGACATGCTCCCCGGACTTTAAGTCCGAGGATTCTCACAGCTCATGGTCATAGCCGATCGCTGATGGTCGTGTAAGCGATGTCCTGCACATCGCCGAGCGACAACACGACAGGAATCAGACGTGAATCAGACGTGAATTAAGGGAGTGAGACCGAACGGTCTCACCCTTGTTTTTTATCTATTTTTCATAAAATTGTTTTTCGTAAAATCTCTGGTTGGCAGCACTGTGTTTTCGCTGGGCTGTAAAATCGCAAGACCTGGTCATAGCGCTTGTGCGTTGATGCCTCCGCGTTGATGTCTCCTTGAGTTTGCATACTGCACCCCTACTATGTCTTTGTTTGACGAATCCCTCTGGCAATCGCTTGTTTGGACGGACTACCGCCTTGCGGTGTTGTTTACGGTACTCGCCCCGCTGGTCTTGCTGATTTGGGCGTTTGTGCAAAAAAATGAGGCGATTCAACGCCTGTTTGTGATCTATTGGCGCGTGTCGAGTTTGCTGGCGATTTCGGTATATTTGATGATTGCGTCGTTGCCGATCGCCTTTTTGTCGGGTTTCTTCGCGCGGATTTTGATCCCGGTGTCGCTTTGGTTTTGGACGGATCTTAACGATGAGATTGACGGACTACAGAAATCAACGCTGAAACTAGTCTTCAAGGCGTGGCGCTGGGCAGCAACAATCTATTGCGCGATCGGAGTCTTATTCCAATCGCCGTCGCTACAGTGTGCCTCCATGCCAACCGAGACCGTCGTTGAATCGGCAATGTGTCGCGTTTGGCTCGAAGCACCGTGGGGATTTCAGGCGATTTTTCATCCAAATATTTCGCCGCAGTTATTGGGTTTTGCCGGAATCTCAGGACTGACGATTTATCTGTTATATCTGCTCTATTTTGTGTTTATTCGTCTGAGCCGCAGTGGCCGATCGGCGATGGGTTAAGGACTCACTGATTCCGGGGTTCGTGATCAATCAAATCGCGAGATCCTGAAAAAAGCGAGGTGTTGTGAAAAACACCTCGCTTTTTTTGATCTACAGTCCACGATTTCGTTGCTGATGTTTTCTATAGCAAAAAACGATTTGCTTAGGACGTATCAAAAAAAGCTGAGAGCACTGAGCGGAGTCGAAGTGCGGTTTTCAACTTAGACGAGAGTGTCCTAATTTAATCGGCTTCTGCTATAGCTCAGGATGGAGAAATCACTCGCATCAATTTGACCGCGTTCCACACCGAGGAGTGTCATCGATGCACCTGGAGCCACGATCGTTAGACCATCGGGATGGGGCGAAATCGAGAGCTGACCGATCGTTAAGTCAATTAAGCCGATCGCGTCAATCCCGTCATTAAAATCAACGATCACGTCATAGCCCGAATTTTCCATCAGCGCAAAAATATCGCTGCCACCACCACCGATCAACGTATCATCGCCCAGTTGTCCATTCAGTTGATCATCTCCAGCACTCCCCAACAGCGTGTCATTGCCCGCTCCGCCTAGGAGGTAATCATTTCCCGATCCGCCGTCGAGTTCATCAGCGCCATCGTTACCATATAGCGTGTCCGAGCCCGCACCGCCGATAACGGTATCGTTGCCGTAGTCCGCCATCACCATATCGTGATCGTTCCCGGCATCGATCGCATCATTGCCACGCCCCCCAAACATCACATCGTCACCGTGACCGCCCAAAATATCGTCATCGCCGCGATTTCCAAAGAGCGTATCATCGCCATCATGACCCGCAATATAGTCATTACCACCCGCCCCGCAAATCGTGTCACCAATCGGTAAGCCGAAAATCACATCGCGCTCATCGCTACTGTGGTCGGCATAACACTCGGGTTCTAGTGTGTCGAGATTGAGCGGTTCAATCCCGCTAGGAATATCAAGCTCAAGCAGCAAAATATCGTCATAGCTCGTGTCGCTGCTGAGGGGAAAACGGCTACTCTCAGCCGTTGTTGCAGCGTTCGTATTTGCTACCGTCTCAAGGCTGGCACTGGTCACGGTGGCATTGAGCTGCTCTAGGTCAGCAATCCAGTCGAGTTTGAGGTTTTCATTGCTCATAGTGATCTGCCGGGAAACGACCTCGATCGCGCCGTCACCATTCAAATCCGCTGTGAAATCAACACGATAATCGCCTCTGGGTAACGCAATTTGATAGCCTCCAGCGTCCCAGGTCGTAGCCGAAAAGACGCGATCATTCACCAAGTCTGACGCCGTAATGGTGACATTTCCGATACCTTCACCCGGCGTATAAAAATCATCATCTTTGATCATATCGGTATAAACCACACCTACCAGATACGCATCACCCATTCCCCAAATCGCACTGCGATCGATCCCGAAATGTTGGGTCACCACAAACGTACCGACCGACGTATTGGGATCGTGCTCTTCGGTAATGTCAATTCCAACTTCACGATAAAGCGAATTTGTCATCGAAATCCGATGTCCCGCCGGTTCTTGAATACCGTTTGGACCCACACCCCAATCGATCGCAAAACCGGCATGAGCCGCCTCGATCGATTCTGGATACGCAAAAATATTTTCCGCAACCGACGATGGATCGTAGCCAGCATCGCGGATTCGGTCAATCAGCCCCGGTTCGTTGGGCAAAAAGTGCGATTGAGTATCAGCAGCGATCGTGCGCTGGTTATGAACTTCAGCAGAATCATGAAGCTCACCCGACCATGCGAGTGGGGGCACACACTCAAGCTCGTTCCATTGTTGGCGGAGAACATCTAAATCTATTTCAAAATAATCTAAAGCGTTACGGACTTCCTTGTCTCTACCGATCAGAATACGGCCCAGCTCGTTATCTGGATCGAGACGAATACGATTGGTTAACTCAAGGAGATACTGTTCATTATTAGAGGGAAAAACCGTCATCATAGCTCTTACCAAAATCTTAGTCTCAACGGGATTGGGTAGGTACACCGGTGAGTTAAGACCCGAAGTGAATTTGTATGACGATGAGTAAGTTTATCGACCGAAATATATAATGCCTTACAGCTACTTTTTATTTCAAAAAGAGTCGATCCAATACTCAAATCTATCACTTGCAAATTCACCGGTAGAAACAGCCCCTATGGTTCAAGAAACATCAGCCTTTGCTGCTCTTTCTTGAACCTATATTTAGTTTAAGTAAAAGCTAATAAAAAAAAATGAGTCAAAGCACCAGTTTTTTGAAGTTTAAATAAAGTAAACTCAAGCATTACCACGGAGTACCATACTGATACTCTGGTACTAGATGGGGAGATTCTTAAGTGCTTTTTCTATATCAAAATACTCAAAATCAGGAACTAATTCAACCGGCATAAAAAACACTTCAGTAGTAATACCGATCTTTGTCCGTTCGTAAGGGTTGTTAACTTGGCATACTTTCAGTGTGGAGCTACTATGGCTCAAAGATTGCATGAAATCCGGACATATTTGTAATTTAATCCGCCGCATCGTAGATGCTTGAGGCTAGACCTTCGGTATATCTTCTAACTTTTGAGAAGATATTTGGCTTGAACATCCCATTTGTGTCACCCTCACCCTAAATCCCTCTCCCAAGTCGGGAGAGGGACTTTGAATCGGTCTCCCCTTCTCCCTTTTTTGGGAGAAGGGGCTGGGGGATGAGGGGCAAGTTGCACAAACGGTATGCTCCCAGATATTTGGCTTGAACATCCTCTTTCAACTCGAAAGGGATGATTCATCTAGCACGGGATAATTCAGAGCTGAGTCCCAGTCAAATTTGAAATTGACAAACCAAAATTACAAAAACGAGATGAGTATTTCTACGTGTCCTGGCATGACTTAAAATTAAGTCTAGGTTTTGTGACTCTCGCTCTTTTTTGATGAATTGATGAAAACACCACTGTCCGCGATCGTTCGACGCTTGCACCATCTACTGACGATGACGCTGTGTCTCGTCATTGCTGCAATCGTTTGGTTTCCCAGTGCCGCCGCCTATGCTCTGATTCCCGTTCGTCTCTTTGATTTGTCGTACGAAGCGTGCCCGGATGAGATGGGCCGTGGATTTGTCGATTCGGGCTCAAGCAATGCGGCAAACTGTTTTATTATTCATGGCAAAACTGAGAATACATCGGGAAAGCCTGTCGTTAACGCCGATATCTTCGGGCGCATTTACGATGCGACACACAATACCGTCTTTCCCAATCGCAACCGGATCGGCGCGATCGATGAAATCGAACCCGGTCTCGGTGAATTTAGTTTTCAAATTACGGTTTCGGCCAACTTGCCGGAGCCACTACAGTTTGAAGGGTTTAAAGCGTCCGGGTTTAAAGGTCAAGTTCGCCGTTAATTTGCCGTTAGCTTATCGTCAGTTCCATCAAAAATGAGACACATTGACTCTGTTCTGCCTGTTCAAAAACCGCGTTTCGACTCCGCTCAACGCTCTCAGTGTGTTCTGAAAATGATTGAACTGACGATAAAGGGAGAATGAGCGCAAAAGACCGCTAGCTCATGTGCATTTCGGTGTGGTTGAACGCTTCTCAAGCCTCAGTCTGGCCACACTTGAGATCTTTAGGGCTGTGCAAAGAGGTTCTAGTTGATCCAGTGTGCAGGTTGCTCAAAAAAGATTTCGATACAGCGGATAAAAATCTCCAAGCCCGTTCCAAGTGCCGTTTCGTCAAAGTCGAAGCGCGGATGATGGTGGGGGTATGCGAGGTCGCGATCGGCATTGGCCGCACCGACGAAAAAGTAACAGCCGGGAACTTGCTGCAAGAAAAACGACATGTCCTCGCCGCCCATGGTTTGGCACTCGGGTACGAGCCCCAGGGGCGTTTCGATCGTCTGTTCGGCAGCCGATCGCACGAGTTCTGCCATGCGTGAATGATTGACCGTTGCGGGATAGAGTCGCCAATAATTCAGGTGGTAGTCAGCGTTATGAGCCGCACAAATTCCGCCAATGAGCTGATCAAAGCGATCGGCGAAATAGTCTGCGTACTTGGGGTTGAAATAGCGCACCGTACCGCTGAGTTGAGCGCTTCCGGCAATCACATTGCGGGCGCTTCCGGCGTTGAACTGACCCACGGTGACGACGGCAGAATCGATCGGGTCAAGATTGCGTGCGACGATCGTCTGTAGAGCATTAACGACTTGGGATGCCACCACGATCGCATCCGTGGTTTGGTGAGGCAAACCACCATGACCGCCTTTGCCCAAAATCTGTAAATCAAATAATTCGACGGCGGCCATTAACGGCCCCGGACGCACGCCCACAGTTCCCAGCGGTAGATTGTTCCACAGGTGCAGCCCAATAATGGCATCTACCTTGGGGTGCTTAAGGGCTTCGGCTTCAATCATCGGCTTCGCACCTCCTGGCCCTTCTTCCGCAGGCTGAAAAATGAGCTTGACGGTTCCGGAAAAATCTCGGTGCTGCGCCAAATATTTCGCCAAACCGAGCGCGATCGCAGTGTGGCCATCATGGCCGCAGGCGTGCATTGTGCCGGGATGCTGCGATCGGTACGGTACATCATTCAGCTCCTGCACCGGTAGCGCATCCATGTCTGCACGAATCGCCAACACCGCCCCCGATCGCGTTCCCGGTATCGTCGCCACAATCCCCGTTTTTGCCACTTCCGATCGAAACTCGATCCCCCATTCTGTTAGCTTGGTCGCAATAAAAGCAGCGGTTTTCTCCTCTTTAAAACCCAGTTCGGGGCGCTGATGTAAATAGCGACGCCATGCGACCAGCTCATCCTGAAGCGCACGAACCTCAGGGCGGAGTTTCGCACCAATTAACGTTGAGGAAAGAGTCGATAAAGTCATTAGAGCGAATAACGAATGGCAACACCGATAACAACAATACCCAATCCTGATCGATGTCTAGTTACGACCAAAATTGGGTATTGGGGTATTAGTTGAGCATAGCGCGGAGCTGGTATCAGTTGACCCACCCGCGTCCGTTTCAATACGAGAGCGCGGTTTGCTAACTCCACCTATGCTGCGATCGGCATGATGTTTTCGGGTTCCGGCGTACGACCCATCAAAGAATCTACCGCTTCGGCGGGTGTAATTTCACCCTGAATCACGCGATATACGTGACGAGAAATCGGCAAATCCAGACCTTCTTTCCGGGCCAGTTCGGCCAATACACGAGTTGTATTCACCCCTTCCGCCGTACTTTTTAGATCTTCAATCACCTGATCGAGTGAGTGACCTTGGGCTAGACCAAAACCAACTCGATAGTTGCGCGACAGAGCGCCGCTACAAGTTGCGAGCAGGTCACCAAGACCCGAGAGACCGACAAAGGTTTCAGGGGAAGCATCCCACAGTTGACCAACGCGGATCATTTCCGGCAACGAGCGAGCAATCAATGCCGATTTCGCGTTGACACCTAGATTGAGGCCGTCACAGATGCCTGCGGCGATCGCCATGACATTCTTCAGCGTACCGCCGAGTTCGGTTCCGATCGGGTCATGGTTGATATAAACCCGGAACTTATCGGATGCAAATGCATTTTGCGCAGTCTGTGCGGCGAGTTCGTTACGGCTCGCCATCACTGTGGTTGCCGGGAGTCCTTGCTCAATCTCTTTCGAGAGGTTCGGACCGGACAAAACAACCACAGGGTTTTTCGGCAAGATGGCTTGCCAGATCTGCGACGGGGTCAGGTTTGTGTCGGGCTCTAGACCCTTCGTCGCGGTAATGATGATCTTACTGCTCGGTAAGCCCATCTCCTGAAGCTGGGTTGCGACCGATCGCACACCCTTCATCGAAATTGCACTCAGAATGATGTCGGCACTGGCCACTGCCTCGGCGAGACTCGTCCCACTACTACGCGACCACATCGTGATCTTCTGGTCATTACGTCGCGCCAGGCTTGCAAGCGCTGATCCCCAGGCTCCAGAACCAAGGACTGTAATTTGCAGAGTTGCGTTTGAGCGAGAAGCGACACCATCATTTGTCTGGCGACGTTTGTCGGACCGGTTGCGGTGGGAAACAGTATCGATCATAAATTTTCCTTTAACTCAATAAGAATGTGGCACTCCGCACGCAGGCGATCACCGATTAACGCTGATTGAAGCCCGCCGGAATGAAACATCCCCGTAGATTGAACTCGCATTTGACGTTGTGCGGTTCAGTCTGGAAGCATTATAGCAGTTTCCATTATTATGAGTGACGCTCTAGAAGTCGCGTTAATTTACCAAAAATCCCTAAAACCCTTACTCATAAAGAGATGCAGCTTCTTTTGAGTCAACGAAGGCATTCGAGGCAATATAAGCTATAACCCTCTCTACCAGAGAGTTTCAGGCTTTAGGACTCAGGTCAGGGTACTCTGACAATATGAGCAAATGCACCTCATATTTCTGTGCATTCTTCCCTTTCTTGCCAAAAAAAGTGTGTCTCGGACTTTTGTGGAGCAGGCCCCTCTTTCGTCTTCTCTCTGTTTTTGGCCGGAGGGGAAGGGTTCGGAGGTCGTTATCTCATACGAAATCCGGCTCGGCTTGTGGAGACAATAAAAAACTCCAATGAGCACTGAGCTTGTCGAAGTGCGGTTTTCACCTAGAGTGACGATTTAAGCCTATACATAACCGGATTTGGTATCAGGGGCTGTCATTAATTGGGCATCGTTCCCGCGCAGAGCATGGGAACGATGAATGTCTGTTCGATGACCGAACGCAAGTCTGGATCGATCTAGGGCGTGTCATCAATTAGCACCAGATCCCTGACGGGGTAAGCTGTTGAACGCCCGACTCAACAAAAAACAAAAGGGGCTGAAACCCTTGCTGAATAAAGACTACAAATTTAATTGATGACAGCCCCTAGGAAAACCACTCGTTCTCTTCTAGTGGTGCATCATCATCAAAGGAATCAACTAAAAACGATGAGCGTGGCGGTTCTGCGTTTTCTTCTTCTTCCAAATCATTAAACGAGACCCCCGCAAATTCCGGCAATTCCAATAGTTCCGCCGTTTCGTTGAGTAGCGGTATCTCTGCTCCCGCTAAAGAATCTGTATCGGGAGGATTGAGAGCTTCTCCGATCTCGTCTGACGCTAAGGATGTGTCGGTTTGGGTTTGGGTGAGCCCTGCGGCGGGGTCGGCGGCTTTATCGGCGGCGGGAAGATCGATCGTAAACGTTGATCCCACATCAAGCTCACTCTCAACTGTGATATCGCCCCCCATCATCTGGCAAAACTTGCGGCTGATGGCCAACCCTAAGCCCGTACCACCGTAGCGCTTCGTCGTGGATTCGTCGGCCTGAGTAAAGGGCTGGAAGATGCTTTGAATTTGATCATCGGTCAGGCCAATGCCGGTATCGCTGACCCGGAAGCAAATCCAGGCGGTGGGATCGGCGGCGCTGCTGCTGGCTTCGGCGTCGCGCTCGGCGTCGTTCCGAATCTCGCTAAAGGGGGACTCCTGGCGATTTACGGTCATGACGATCGTTCCCTGGTGGGTGAACTTCGCCGCATTACTGAGTAAGTTGAGCAGCACTTGACTGATCTTGGTGCGATCGGCGTACATCGTGCCTAAATTCAGGCTGCACTCCACCTTCAGCGTGTTGGTATTTTTCTCAACCAGGGGCTGCACCGTCGATTCAAGTTCATAAATGAGCGTCGAAACATCGAACTCTTCCGGTGCGAGATCCATGCGTCCCGCTTCGATTTTTGAGAAGTCGAGGATATCGCTAATGATCGAGAGCAAGTGACGTCCGGCGGTCGTGATGCTCTTGAGGTCGGCCATCAGATCTTCTGATTCGTCGCCATCGAGTTCGAGATCCTCGATTTCCTCCTGCAAAATTTCGCCGTAGCCAATAATCGCGTTTAAAGGAGTGCGTAGCTCATGGCTCATATTCGCCAAAAATGAGCTTTTAGCCTGGTTCGCAGCTTCTGCGGCGATCGTCGCTTGGTAGAGTTCCGCCTCAGCACGTTTGCGTTCGGTAATATCCCGCGCAAACGTACAAATATATTCTTGTCCCTTGTAAACCAGAGACGTAATCGTAATCTCGACCGGGAAGATTTTGCCGTTTTTGCGTCGATGACGTGAGTCGAGCGTAAATGAACCAAATTCACGCACCTGATCGCGATAGTCCGGCCAAATCTCTGGCGGAAAGTCAGGATTAATATCGTGGATTTTGATGACGAGCAGTTCGCTACGGGTGTAGCCCAGTGAAAGACAGGCGGAATCGTTGACGTAGAAAATACCGCCGCCATGATCGAGCCAAAAAACAGCATCCCCCGATTTATTAATCGAAATTTGCCCGAGGGGCAGCATGTCATCGGTACGCTGGCGTTCTTTCTTTTCGTGATCTAGAGCATGACGAAGCTGTTGAACCTGTCTATGTAGATTTTTTTGTTGCGTCCAGGCTGCTTGGATGGCGTGTTTGGCTCGGGAAATATCTTCCCAGGTAAGGATCAGACCCGTAACCTTGTGGGGAGTGCTCTCTGGGTCATCCTCGGTGGCTGAACGCGAACCGCTCCAAGGACGAATTGTCCATTGCGCCGCTACCACTTTGCCGTTGAAGAGCTGACATTCTGGCTCTTGCCATTGACCGCTCTGGCCGTCCAAACAGGATGCATGAATGTGTTGCCAGCTTGAACCATGCTGTGGAAAGAGGGCGTAGTGGCTCGTGCCAATAATGTCTGCCTCACACACACCGAAAGACTTCGTCCATTGGTTTGTCACGGCAACGTAGTGCATCTGACGATCCACGATCGCGATCGCCGTCGGGCTAGATGCCAACAGGGCTTGAAACAGCTCGCTATTCTCGAAAACGTACATAGGGACAACCCGTCGCAAAACCTCATGCCTACCAGCGAACTCTCAACACCAGCGGCTGTGGGTGGGAAAGGTAACGTAGCGAGCTATACGAAACGACCACCATGTCATAGCAAATTCGGTTACCGCAGCCTTGGCCAGAGCTTGTATGTATGATGTCAATTGTAGTGGAGCGTACGAAGTCTTCAGCGTTCTCGGAAAATGACACGAAGACGGTAGGTCTTTTCCTTGGCCTGTAGGGGGATGCCTTTCCTTGCAGCCAAGGGCATGGAGGAAAAAATCACAAAAATATTAACAAATCCGAAAAGCCTTGCTATGATGTTTTAGCCGATTGGCCAGTGTAGCTCAGTGGTAGAGCACTCGATTCGTAATCGAGCGGTCACGAGTTCAAATCTCGTCACTGGCTTTTAGTTCGATGCATCAGACCTCGATCGCGAGCGTGTCTTGATCGTCTTCCCTGCATCACAATAGCTTCGAGATCCCTCGATCTCTACATGATCGGGACACAGATCCTAAAAGTTGAGCCCTCTCCTTTGATCGAGTGTAGGTTGATCGATCCACCATGCTCCACTTCGATAATTTGACGGGCGATCGCCAGACCTAAACCCGTCCCCTTGCCCGCATCCTTAGTCGTAAAGCCTTGGTCGAAGATTTTGGCCTGCTCGGCCTCACCGATGCCTGGGCCATTGTCCTGGAGTTCAATTTGCAGGGTTGTACCATTAACGAACATTGTCCGAATCCAAATTTGATATGGGTTCGCTTCAATGTCGCTGTAGCTCAAATTTATGCTGTGCTCATCAAAGGCATCGATCGCATTCGCAATGATATTCATAAACACCTGATTGAGTTTGCCGGGAAAACACTCAATATCTGAAATCGCGCCGTACTCTTTAATCACACGAATCATCGGTCGCTGATGATTGGCCTTGAGGCGATAGCGCAAAATCAGCAGGGTACTATCAAGTCCGGAATGGATATTAAAGCAAGTTTTTCTCTGTTCTTTTTCTGTGCGAGAGAAAATGCGTAGTGAGTCACTAATATCTCGAATAGTATTGGTGCTGCGCAAGATCGAGTCTAAAAGTTGAGGTAAGTCGTGTTGGATAAAGTCAATTTCAAACTCATTGAGACGGTCGCTTAAATCACTTTCGGGAGGTAGATCTATTGTTTGGGATAGTTGAACAAATTCTAATAATTCAGTGATATAGTCCTGGGCAATTTGTAAGTTTGCATTAATGCAACCGAGCGGGTTGTTCACTTCGTGGGCAACCCCGGCGATTAAGTTACCCAGAGTCGCCATCTTTTCGGTTTGGATTAGTTTGAGTTGAGTTTCTTTCACCAGACGATACTGATCTAAGAGATCCTGATTCATCTCTTGAAGTTTTTTGTTTTGCTCGACTAATTGCGAAGCTTGATGGGTATTTTGACTTTGCAACTGTCGCTGAAGATGGTGTAGCTCGATATGTGTTGCCACGCGGGCAATAACTTCTTCGGCTTGAAAGGGTTTCGTAATGTAATCGACCCCCCCACAGGAGAAGGCTTTTACTTTATCAAGAGCTTCGCTGAGAGCACTGATAAAAATGATTGGAATATTTCGTGTTTTTGCTTGAGATTTGAGAGTTTTACAGACTTCATATCCATCCATCTGAGGCATCTGAATGTCTAGCAAAATGAGATCCGGATTACAGCGCTCTAGGCCAGCTAGTGCTAACTTGCCGCTGGGAAATGGACGCACCTGGTAACCACGATCGCCGAGCAGACTGGCCAGGAGACGCAAGTTTGCTGGAGTATCATCGATGATGACAATTTCGCCGATCGTGCTATTTTTTGAAGATTCCATTGTTAGAGTGTTTTTCCAGAAATTAATTCTAATATAGATTCATATTCAAACTGATCGAGAGATTGCTGAAGAGTTTGGGCAACCTTTTGATCGTAGGTCGAAATTTCATCTAATCCGTGAGAAATCTGATTGAGATCAGAGGAAATGATCGCCTCAACGAGGCGATCAAGGACATCCTGCGGTATGCCTTCGAGGTCTTGAGTCTGAAGAGCTGCGTGATCGTTAATGGGGTCAACGACATCAATATCTTCATAAACAAACTGAATGCCGAGGTGTTTTGCCAGCATCTCGAAGATTGATGCTTCACGAAAGGGTTTACGTAAAAAATCATCGCAACCCGCCGCGAGTACGACGGCCCGTTCCTCTTCAAACATGCTCGCGGTGACTGCAATAATTTTAGGGCTGGTTTCAGTTTCAGGGAGGTGGCATGGTAGCTGTCGGATTTTTTTGGTGGCTTCATAACCATTTAAGACGGGCATTCGCATATCCATCCAAGTGAGGTGCGGCTGCCAGCTTATCCACAGATCGATCGCCTCTTGGCCGTTGCTCGCCTCTTTCAGTGCGAATCCTAGCGGAGCGAGCAGCTTGACTAAAAGCTGACGATTCAGGGGTTTATCATCCACAATTAACAGCCGATACTGCGGCTGTCCGGGTTCTAAAGCCAAAATGCGCCGCTGGGGTTGAAGGTTAACCACATCTTCTGCACTGGCGTCTGTCACCCGGATGGTAAAGCGAAAAATTGTGCCTTGGTTTAGTTTTGACTGCACGGTAATATCGCCGCCCATGAGCTGCACGAAGCGGCGACTGATGGGCAAGCCGAGACCCGTGCCTTCTTGGGCTTGTCGGCCTGTTTCGGTCTGGGTGAACGCCTCAAATAAATGGTCGAGTTCGTCGGGGGCGATACCTGCTCCAGAATCTTCAACTTCAAACTCTAGGATGTTGGGTGAATTGGGCGGTGTATTGATTCGCACCGCAATGCCGCCTTGTTCGGTGAACTTGATGCTATTACCAATGAGATTAATCAAAATCTGTCGTAGTTTGACCGGGTCGCTACAGACATAACGTGGCAAGGAATCTGCGTCGTATTCCAGTAGGAGCTGTAGTTTGCGATCGTCGGCCTTGAAGTGTAGGAGGTCGTGAACGTCGTTGAGTAGTTGATGCAGGTCGAAGTTTTGGACGTTAAGGCTGGTTTTGCCCGCTTCGATCTTGGAGAGGTCAAGGATATTGTTGATCAGCATCAATAAGTGCTCACCACTACGGGCGACGATGCCGATGCTCTCTTGGTGTTCGGCGGGCAGAGTTTGCGATCGCGTCATGATCTGAGCAAATCCGAGAATGGCGTTTAGCGGGGTACGCAATTCATGGCTCATACTCGCAATGAAGGTGCTTTTGGCTTGATTGGCGGCATCGGCTTTTTCCTTGGCCTGTTCGAGTTCCGCCGTACGTTCTCGCACTCGTAATTCAAGGGCTTGAGCTTGATCGAGTAGCGCGATTTCTGCTCGCTTTTGTTCGGTGATATCTCGCAAAATCACTAGATAGTCGGAGCCTTCATCGGGGCTGAGTCGAGAAATCGTCATTTCCAGAATTCGTGTGGAATCGGGTTGATATTCGTCAACCTGAGACCGACTCAGTGTAATTTCGGTGCGATGATTCCACCGACTCACCCGTTCATTTAACTCCGGTAAGTAGTGACGCAGTGTCTGACCAATGAGCAACTGGTCGTTATCGGCGAGAAATGCATGAGCCGCAGGATTGGCCTGCCGAATTTCGCTTTGTTCATCGATCACGATGATCCCGTCTTTATCGATCGCGAACAGCCGCTCAAATTGTTCGCGGGCGTCGGCAATGGCCGCCACCTGGGGCAGGCTTGTCCAACAGGCGATCGCCACCCCCACAAACCCCATCACCAGCAATAAAATCACCAGTAAGTTGGTCATGACTTCGGGTACATTGGCGGTGTCTGTGGGTTGATCAATAAAAATATGCAATTGCCAGCCCGTTAGCGTGCCACCACATACTAGAAAAATCAGCACCAAAATTTGGACAGTGACGAAGCGGCCAAAACTCTCCGTACCCACCTGACGGTAGCGTCTAAGCCACCAGTGCATTGAAAATATGGGTAGGGGAACTCGGGCAATGATTTGATTGAGGGCGTAGACGCCAAATGGCATCAGTAGCCCCAAGAGCAAATCCTGCCAGCTCCAGGCGAGACCACCGACGACCAATACGACCAGCTCGACCAGGCCAAACGCCAAGGCCCAGTAGGGCTGATAGACGCCTTGTTTTCCCCGTTGTAGCCAGATGCCTGCGTGAATCGCAATCATGCCGGAGAGATAGCCTGTTCCGGTAATCATCACAACCCGCTCAACGTTGCCCCAAACTAAACAGGCTAGGCTGAGGATGAGCGTGAAGATCAGGCCGGGGCCGAAGGAGCCGCGTCGTGAGACGATCGAAAAGACTGGGGCAAAGTAGCGATCGAGCGCTAGCTGATACAGAATGCGCGGCGAGTTCGCAACCGCCGTGGCAGAACTCAGCAAACAGCCCGAGGCGATCAAAAAGGTCACAATCAGTGTCGCGGCATTGCCCCAAAAGGGTTTGGAAACGGCGACAAGATTCAGGTAGGCGTTGCCTTGCAGGGTTGGATCGGTGGCAAGGCGCATCAGCAACCACGAACCGCCAAAGTAGACGATCGGCAATAGCAGCGCAGCAAAGGAAAGGCTACGTAGGGAGGCGCGATGATTCTGATTGTCGGCAATAAAAGATGAGGCGGTTTCGCAACCATAGGCAGCGTAAACCGCCAGAAAATACCACTTCATCCAGCCCGTTAATGAAAATGCGGGCCATTGATCCGGTAGGAAGCTCGGACTTTCCGGGGCGATCGCCAGCCAGCCCAGCCCCTGAACGCAGAACAACAGCAGAAAGCCGACAGCGGGCAGAATAAAGCAAAGGTGGAGCAGCCCGAGGGCTCGGGTTCCACTGAGCGCGACGATGAACGGCACGCTAGTAAACACAATCTGTAGCACCACTTCGGGGAAGCTCAAACCGATCGCGTCTAGGTTGGCCGCGACCAAGTCCGTCAAAATAATGCCATTCATGGCGGGGACAGAGACCCAGCCGAGGAAGTAGCCGATCGCGCCGTAGATCGCAAATAGCGGGCGATCTTTGAGCAGCTCCGTCGTGTAGTTCGGTGTGCCTCCCGATCGCTGCGGCCAGCGCATCCCGAGATGTTTAACCTGCAAGTTCAGCAAGACACCGCCGATCGTCGCCAGACCCCAGACAAAAATCGCCTGCGATCCAAGATCCGCATTCATCGCCGGAGCGGGGCCGAGCCAAAGCAACAAACCACTGAGCCCAAATCCCCAAACTTCGAGAACGCTTAATTCTTTTGGCAGTGGTGTTTTGGGCAACAGCGATCGCTGAGCGGAAATAGCCATATGTCAATAATTGGGAAAGACAGTTCGTAATCGATAGGCTGAGTGATGCACTGAATGGCTTCAGGGCAACGTCTGCTCGATGCTCCTGACAATGACGGCGACAGACCGCCGCAGAAGATGCAAAATCCCGCTATCAAAATGCCGTGATCCCGTGATCGTCAAAAATATCAAGGTAGTCCACGATCACAATGACGAATGTTTTTTCGAGGGGTGTTTCGACGATAATCTACTGTTTGCTTGAATTCTATCTACGTCAATATTTTTTTTGTCATCGATCCCGGACAAACTCAAACTGATGATCAAGGCTCAGAAAACCTCAAAAAAATGATTGCAAACACTGGGTTTACAATCATTTTTTTGCTTGAGCTAGGGGCTGTCATCAATTAAATTTGTAGCCTTGATTCAGCAAGGGTTTCAGCCCCTTTTGTTTTTTGTTGGGTCGGGCGTTCAACAGCTTACCCCGTAAGGGGTCTGGTGCTAATTGATGACACGCCCTAGATCGTTTAAAACCGCGATCGATCACGATCGCCCCCCAGAAGCCTAGGAATCGTTGGAGCGGCGACGCTGGAGAAATTCAGGAATATCTAGTCCCATCCCAAAGCGTGAAATTCCTGAATCCGATGATGAACTAGATGGCTCAGAGTTACCAAAAATGTCAGCACTGGTCGGAATTGCACGCTGGGTTGGAGCGGCATTCGGGGAAAACCCAGTCGCAATTACGGTCATCTTGACTTCGCCCTGGAGACGTTCGTCGAGCACTGCCCCGAAGATAATATTGGCGTCGGGATCGACCACTTCGTAGATTGTTTCGGCGGCTGCCGTGACTTCATGCAGCGTTAGATCCGTACCGCCCGTAATGTTGAATACGACACCTTTCGCACCGTCGATCGACGATTCGAGCAAAGGCGAGGCGATCGCCGCCGTCGCCGCTTCCCGCGCCCGCGACTTACCCGACCCGTGACCAATTCCCATCATCGCCGAACCCGCATCCGCCATCACCGCCCGCACGTCGGCAAAATCGACATTCACCAGTCCGGGAATGGTAATAATGTCCGAAATCCCCTGAACCCCTTGGCGCAGGATCTCATCGGCATAGCGGAAAGCATCTTGGACGGGGGTTTGCTCTGGGATGACGGAGAGAAGCTTGTCATTGGGGATCACAATGAGCGTGTCAACACTGCTCTGTAGCGCCTCGATCCCGACCTTGGCCTGCTCCGATCGACGACGACCTTCAAACACAAACGGGCGCGTCACGATACCAACCGTTAAAGCGCCAACTTCCTTCGCTAGCTGAGCCACCAGCGGCGCGGCTCCGGTTCCCGTTCCGCCCCCCATACCGGCGGTGATAAATACCAGGTCAGCCCCTTCCAGTGCCGCCATCAGCTCCTCGCGACATTCCTCAGCGGCTTTTTGCCCGATCGCCGGATTTCCCCCAGCACCCAGACCTCGCGTCAGCTTTTGGCCGATCTGCATATAATTTTTGGCCGCTGAGTTTCCCAGTGACTGCGAGTCTGTATTGACTGACCAAAATTCAATCCCCGCCATCTCAGAGGCGATCATTCGATTTACGGCATTACCGCCGCCGCCGCCAACGCCGATGACCTTGATCCGCGCGACGCTGCTCGGGATGATATCTCCGATTTTGGTGTCTTCCCCAGGCATAGTGTTATCTCGGTTATCTCGTGGGTTTTCGTTAATGGTTCCGGGAGTGCCGAACGGATTGGCGGCATCGATCGCAACGGGGAACGGAGCTGCTTCCTCAGAGGCAAACGCTGGTGTCGCAAGCTGGTTCGAGCGATCCTGGGTCATGGGAGTCAAAAAGAGAGCTTATCGTAGCAGTTTTGTTTAACAGAAGTGTCTACGTTCGATCCTCAAAAGTCAACTTTCACCTGTTGGTAAGCGTGATCATCTGAGGAAGGTTTCGCATTGTCGCCTGGTTTCAGTCTTGTTGCGGCCATCGCTGACCTATTCGCTACCCAGGACAATTCATCATAGCAAGGGCATCTATCGTTAAAGAGGAATGCTCTGGTTACGGCGACGGCGCTTGAACATAGGGCGATCGAGGATCACTGAGATCCACGTAGAGAATCCGGTCTGATCCGACCTGCTGCGGGAGATTTCGCAGACGATCGAGAGCGATGATTTGCTCCGGTAAACGTGGCCCGATCGGACCGAGATGAACAGACCCAATTTCGGTACTCAAAATAATGTTACGAGGGTCGCGCCAATCAATCTGTGCAATCTGGACGCTACTGTGTGACAGCTCTGCATAGACCTCTGGCCAGCGTTCTTTGTAGTCATCGTAATTTCCCAAGGTCGCGAGGGTCGGCAGCGGCGGCATTTTCGGACGATCGATATAGTCTTTATAGGTCATCCATTGGCCGCTCGCGTCGATGAGACCGAGTCGATCCTCGAACTGTCCACGTCCCGCGATCGCCATTGAGCCAGAAACGACAGGAGTGTTGGCCGGATAAGCGATCGCTACGGGCTGACGTTCTTGCACCCACACTTTGAGAGCCGGTGGAATCAATTCGCGGTAAACCCGCGCGTCGGCGATCGTTTCGGACTCGCTGAGATGCTGGGCGAGTTCGTTGGGATCAAGGCGTAGCAACGATTGAGGATAGTTCAGATCGAGCAGGGTTTGGACGGTCTCATCTGGCAGCCAACGATTGCCGCTCACCTTAATGGCGCTGGCATCATTAAGCGTCCAGCCCGGTTGCCGAATCAGAGCGATCGCGCCAGCGGTAAACGCTGCCAGCACGACGAATCTCGCGCTGTTACGCCAGCGATGCAAACTGCGCTGACGCCGAAGCTGACGACGGCGATCGTCGATATCATCCGAAGAAAGAACGTTAAAGGGCTCGACACGCATAACGCGAAACACTCATTAGGGCAAAACAACGCCGCGATCAATCCCTTGAAGTTAAACCACAATCTCGGTCAACCTATCAAGACTCGAACTGAAGATTAGAACTCTCAAGCCATCTTCAGGTTTTGAGTAATTTTACTTAGACAGGATACCTGGTTTGTGGATCAGGGGCTAAGACTATGTCCTGCACCTCGATCGAGGATCACTCAAGTTGCTAATTCATGCCGAACACCGTCATGAGGCAAAGCGGTTAATCATCGTACATCCGAGCTTCCGGAGCCTCCGGATTCTCTTCGCAGTAGACTTCAAAAGCCGTTTTCTTCAGTGTTCCAGCGCTTTGATGAGCCGCTTCAGCCTGCAACTCTTCGACGGTATCCCAGGCGGCAGCACTCGCTTTCGATCGCGCCCCTTCTTCCTGAGTGAGCTTCCGCGCTTCGACGATCGCCATTTGAATGCGTTCTTCGAGCTTCAAGCTGCTTGGCGCAACATCAAAATTGCTCTGCATCAAAATATCGGTCACCGAGACAATACCGCGCAGTTCAGTATCAACCACCGGAGCCCGTCGAATACCGGTATTCGCAAACAGTCGCGCCACATACTCCACCCCAAGATCCGGCGAAACCGTGATACAGGGCTTCGTCATAATCTCAAAAACACGCATGGTTTTCGGGTCTTTACCATAGGCCGCCACCTTGTAGGCAATATCAACCTCGGTCACGATGCCGTAAGCATCATTCTCATCGCGACGCGAGACGATCAACGCTCGTAACCCATGACTACGCATGAGCTTAACCGCTTCAGATACCAGCGTGACGCCTTTAACGGTGACCACATCGCGGGTCATAATTTCACCGGCTTTCATGATTGGTTCCCCTATTAGTTCGAGAGACTTAACTCACGATCGCGACCAGGTTCGCTGCGATCGTGAGTCATACCTATTACATTGTCTCGCGAAGATCTAACCGTATGCAGGTAGACGCCATCGTTCGTTACCATTTCGTTGAAATCGTTAACCTTTCAGCACTCACGTTTCAACGCCACGAATTGCCACGCTCAAAAACCCGAATCACGCACCACACGCCCCTAAACGCGACGTTCCCCCGTGACAATGTACGTCACACGCTGGCCGATGTTGGTGGCATGGTCTGCCATACGCTCCAGATGGCGAATGATGAGCGTCATGAGGACGATCGGCTCAAGGATACCCGTGTAGTCGCGCTGATAGGCCAACCGCCGATACAGGCTTTTGTAAGCATCGTCGACGATCGTATCGCGCTGTTTCATTTTGACCCCCGCCGTACCGTCAAACTCAATCAGAGCCACTAAACCCATGGCTAGCATGGCTTGCGCTTCGCGCGACATCCGCTCAATATCCGACATACAGGCGTGTTTCGGATAGGGAAATAGCTTCATGGCGATCGAGCCAAGATCTTTGGCATAATCACCAATCCGCTCCAAATCGCGGATGAGCTGCATTAGCGCTCCTAGCTGTCGTCCATCCTGAGCCACAGGCGATTCGAGCGTTAAGAGCATCACACAATCAGACTCGATTTGCCGATAAAACTTATCGATTTTTTTATCGAGAGGAGCGATCGAATTCGCCGCTTCAAGATTGCACTCAAATAGGGCAAGGTGGCTCAGGCGGACTGAATTCTCGACCAGAGCCCCCATACGCAACACATCTTGGCGGAGCTTTTCAAGTTTACGTTGGAGCTGAGTGCGCCCCGGATTGAGCGGAACGATGGTCGGTGGAGAGAACTGACTTTGCACTGAAGATTCTGGGCACAGGGGAAGAAGACCTGCGGCTTGATGTGGATGGACTGGCCGGTGTTATCGCGTTCCTACAAAGGGAATGACCTAGATGATCACAATCATAGAAAAGATTGACAATATAAACAAAAAAATCTGCGTGTTGATTTTATGCACCAATTACATTTTTTATCTGCAACACACATCACAGTTAACTAACTCTTAAACGAAAAACCTTGATCGAGCCTTTAAATACCTAATCGAAAAGCTCGATCAAGCTAGTCTGAAAGGAAAACAGGTGAATGAGGATCACGCTTGAAAGGTAAGCCTACACCGCTATTTTGCTCAGATCACTTGCTGTCATGCCCCAAATTATTAACCAGTTCGGCGAGTTCATCGACAAAACCTAAACTTTTGGTATCGTTAGCATCAAGCTGAATTCAAACACTAGGAATTTTAAAAACTTGAGCTTGCTTTTGATAATCCATGAGTCGTCTCACTTACAAGTAAGGAAGATAAACTAAAAAAGTTATTCATAAATGCGGAAACTTCGATCGAAATACAAGACATTAAGATGTCCGATCGCGATATATTCATGACATTCTGATCAGTTCAACAGCCCAGAGAATTCATCCCGTCGCTCTGTAACGACATGATTCGATCGGGCTTGTACTCGCCATGCATTTTCATAATGTTGGCAGAATGATAGCCTCGTAACCGTTCTCAGAGTGTGAGCTTGGGGGTAGAGTATTCGTCATGCCATCTACTGAAGCGGCAATGTACACTAGGGAGACCTTCGTTACTGAGCAGTGGAAAACGCCTATAGAGCGGAAACCACAGCCACTAGTCTCGAAGTGGTTTTGATTCAGCCCGCCTCTCCGAGGTTCCTGGCCATTCAAACTGTTCAAACGTCTCAACGTGCGCTTTCGCTCGCATGACAGTCTGGCTGTCGCGTGCCGACCCCTCTGCACGATTTGCCTTGATCGGAGTCTATCAACAGCGTCATGTTCATCTTAAAAAGGCAGGATGTTGAAATATCCGGTATTCAGCACCCTAAAACCGGCCAGAACATTCCTGTGTTGAACTATCAGGATCAAACGTTTCGCCTGATTAGTGTGTTTAACGCCAAACAAGCAGAAGAGGCGCGAAGTTTCTGGCGCGACTTGACCGACAACAGAGGTAAAGCCTGTGTTTTGCTTGAGGAACCGGATCGCTACAGTGTTTGGGGTAAAATCCGGGTCGAGCAGCTCGATGATGATCACGATAGCGGCACAGCTTCGCCGTTCTTCACCCAAGCGGCTTTGATTTTGCTGCAAGAGGTGTATTACGCGATCGAGGATTTATTGGGCAATCGTCAGGCGGGAGCCTTTCAGAAAGACGTAACCAAACTGTTTCAGCAGTGGAATTTTCCCAATGCCACTGCACCGGAGGCTGTGGCTGAGTTACTGGAACAAGACCCGCTAGAGGGTGGTCAGGTTCCACCTTGGCAGGAACACCATCTCAATACGCTGCTCCAAGAGCTTTACCGAATTGGCAAGGAGTACTTCGGGAATACGAGCTTTGTGGGACGAGCGATCGAAGCTCTGAAAGATATGCCGGATAGTGAGCGATCCCAATTTGTCGGCTGGCTGAATCAATCTCCGCTCGGCAAAATGTGGGAAACCGTCTGAAATGTTACAAACCATAAATAAATTCGATGGATGGTACAGCGGCTTTAAGCTCGATCAAATAATGAGGATACGTCTGATGAATGTCCCCATATCCTCACTAGCAACC
Organism: uncultured Geitlerinema sp.; assembly: GCA_964518905.1. Classification (GTDB taxonomy): domain Bacteria; phylum Cyanobacteriota; class Cyanobacteriia; order Cyanobacteriales; family Geitlerinemataceae; genus RDYZ01. The sequence continues at coordinate 61,760 of CAZFJL010000008.1, forward strand.
GGGAAACGATCACATCGCTTATCTCGCTGTTCCGGCTCAGACGTTATCGAGCCGTGATCATTACCATCGTTCTTTAAATACAACAGATACAACGACTGATCACGGCGGCCTTAGACGTCATCACGTTTAAATTTGACCGTCGTTTAGCTTACCGTTCACCACTCACGTTTCCACCGTTCATGAGCACCACTTCAGACAAAGGCAAGCTCGGTTTTTTGCAGTCTCTCCTAGCGACCCCCTCCCTCGTTCTCATTGCTGTGAGCTGGGGCGTGATTGCACTCCTTTTCTTTCTCCTTTTCAGCGTCACGCTGCCTGGAGAAGGTCGGCCTGCTTGGTATGGCCTTGGCACGTTGATACTAGAGCAGATGGGCTTCCTGCTTGCGGGGATTCTTTGCTTACGTAATGGCTTCAGTAACAAGATTGTGAGCGGGCGTAACGTCTGGCTCGGCATCGGGATTGGATTGCTGTCCTATTTCATCGGCAACCTCTTCTTTAGCTGGTGGGAACTCTATTGGGGTCTGAGTCCTACCGTTTCACCGGGCGATCTCTTCTACGTGATTAGCTATCTCTGCCTAGCGACGGGGATGATCTTGGCGGTTCGATCGCGGCGGTTAAACCTGGAGCTATGGCAATGGGGGGTCGTGGGCGGAATCGCGGCGACCGGCATTGCGATCGCGGCTTGGTTATCCTATCCGTTTGAATTTGGAATCACTGCTCCCGAGGTCGTCGAGACGAGTCCGGCGATCGAGCAGATTGCCGGTTCCGAATCGATGTCTGGCAGTACAGCAGATGCTGCACCTGCAATTGAAGAGGAGGAAGAGGAAGAGGGACTGACCGAGCATCCGGCTCCTGCCTGGGTGAAGGCCATGGATCGGCGCCTTGAACCCTTTGGTAGCATCTTGAACTTAACCTACGTTGTTCTTGATATTTTGCTGCTGATTATTGCCTCGGTGTTGCTGCTGGCATTCTGGGGTGGGCGTTTCTCTCAGTCGTGGCGAATGATTGCGGCGGCTGCATTTTCGCTCTATATCGCAGACATGTGGTTTAAATATGCGGATAAAAATATCCCGGATTATGAAAGTGGCGATCTGCTAGAGGTGTTCTTTACGTTCACGGGCGTATTTTTTGCGATCGGTGCCATTTTGGAATACGACGTCTCAACACGAGCTGCAAAGACAAGCTCGCGCGGTGGCCGTCGCCGTCGTGGCGGCTCCTCGTCCTAAGCGATGAACCAGGCAGCCAATCGATCCTAATCAAGGCACTGTAAAAGGCAACCGTTCATAACCTTCAATGAATCGGGAGTTTCCATGTAGCATCACGACGACAGCGGTAGATCCAAGCCTGTTGTCGTGATGCTTTCATTTTTGACTGCTGCTGTACAAATTGAACGAAATACCGCTACGATTTAAGCTAATGCTTGGATCAATGTCAGACGGGCTATTTAAGACCATGACTCGTTTACAGAACTTATCGTGAGACCGCGATCCAGATTGACGCGATAACGTTTGATCCCATCAATATTTAGTACCGGGTCAATTTGCATTGACATATCATCGGCATCGTGAACAACATGCCACCTTTCGTTTGAGTGCTGGTTTGTGCTAACTCTTCTCTTCTTGGCTGTTTATGGCTCCTAAACGACTATCTGAAACCGAAAAACAAGAAATCGCCGATCGCTACCGTCAGCCAGACGAAAGTACGGCGACACTCTCCCGCGCTTTCGGGGTCAGTACGTCTACAATTGGGCGATTACTAAAAACTAGCTTTAGTGCGGAGGAGTATGACGTACTAGTGCAGCAGAAACGCTTGATTGGACGGGGTGGAGCCGCACGATCGAATTCGACGGATCAAGCGCCTAAGGTGGAGATCGAGAAAGTTGATCCAGTATCGACTTCTGACAGTTCGCCCGCCATTGTCTCGGTCTCTCCGTCTGATCACGGTGAAACGCAGAAAGCCGCTCCCAAGCTACGCAGCCGAACGCGTAGTCGATCGCGATCGCGCACTAGCGCCAGTTCGACAAACCCGGCAGTTCCGACGCGAACGTCGGACGATAGCGACGCTCAACTCGGACTCAGTTTAGAACACGAAAACGATGTCCAGGACACTTCTTCGAGCTTGAACGCCAACTCTGGCGCGTCTCAAGAGAAGACATCGGTCAAGCGTGAACCTGGATCGCGGCGGCGGCGTCGATCCTCTGTCCAAAAAATATCCTCCCAGGATGCACCACAGGAGACTGGGGCGGTAAATAGCCCGAAGGTTATTGATCACGTCGCGGCGGAAGCAGACGATCGAGATGAGCGCGAACAAACTGATCCTCCGACCCGGTCTCGTAAACGTCGGTCTCGCCGTGTTGTTGTTAGCTCCGTAGAACAGGACACCGTTTCAGATACACCGCAACCACAACAAGGCGATGCCTTCCCAAAGGCTTCAGTCCTAGTCGAAGATTTCAGCAATCACGCGGACGAGCCCAGTCAGTCAAAGCCTGTTATAGAAAAACAGGCTTTGACGACACCTGTACGAATGTCGTCACTGGCGTCTCCTCCTCTCTCGGAAGCTACACTCCCCAAGACCTGCTATCTCGTTGTCGATCGCCTATCGGAGCTGATTTCGCGCCCTCTGCAAGAGTTTGAGGAACTCGGCGAAATTCCCCAAGGCGAAAATCAGGAGCAAACTCTTCCGATTTTCGATAATCATCGCGTTGCTCGCCGGTTTGCCAATCGGAGCCAGCGCGTGATGAAAATACCGGATAGCCGCGTTCTGCAAAAGACTGAGGCTCATCTTCAAGCCAAAGGCATTACACGTGTCTTGATTGACGGTAAAGTGTATTCGCTCTCTTGATCTTGAGGGTAGATTTTCGACAGTCCCTAGCGCTGGCGAGCAGAGCCTCGATTTAGTGTGAGACCTAGGGCTGTGCCGATCGCGCCGAGAGCCGCGCAGGCTGTGAGGGCTAAACCAAAGGGAATCTGGATCGACTGAAAACCGAGCAGCGTGATCGAGACCCGATCCACATTCTGGATCGCGAGCAGGCCGGAGGTTCCGGCGATCGCGATCATCATCAGGCACAGACTCAGTAGGACGATTTGTTTCACGGCACGTTTTAACGGTGGGACACACGAGTCTAAATTTGCCACAGGCAAGGAAGCGTTGGGTGATTCACGCTCACCGATCGCTGATTGCCATCTCTGTCGTCGTGGGATTCAGCGATCCTGAGATTTATTTACCCAACTGCTCAATCTCTTGCTCACGTTGCTCATTCTGGTTTTTGGGTTTGAGCCAATCTGGCCACAGACCTACCACAAACGTTCGAGTTTTATAGCTTGCATTACGTGCAGAATCGGGCAGGAACTTGTACTGATCGCCGACGGTGATAAATACAATGAGCAAGACGATCGCAGGAAGAATAAATTTTTTAGGAGTCATAATATTTAGCTAATTAATGAGACGAAACTCGTCTGATCTGTAACTACGGATTGGCAAAGGTATTAATTTCGCCGTTACCGATATAGCGGCCCGGAGCCGATCGCGGGATAGAATATGCGGCTGCGGGGGCTGTGACCTCTGCGCCATTCGTCACGCCGGTCGCATAGCCATTTTGGGGACTACCGCTGGTCACCGGGGCAGAGTTGACGCCGGTTGTTGTATTCAGGTTGGGCTGAGTTCCATATTGGACATTGCCATAGGATGAGTCGTACTGGCTCGGAGCGTAGGAAGCGCCGAAGTTGGGCGCAACATAGGGTGAGGTTGGGTAGCCGGTGAACCCGCCGGTAGATGTCGTGGTCGGTACGTTCGCTCCACCGGTTGGATAGCCCGTAAATGCTGGCGTATTGCTGAAGCCTGTAACGCTAGGAACTGTGACATTGGCTGCGGGGTAGCCCGTAAACGTACCGCCGCTGCTAAATTGTGCGAGGGAAGCGGTCGGCTCGGCTTCGTTGGTGTTGAGGAGGGTTGAAGTTTGGGAGCTGCGATTGAAGCCGGTTGCGGCTGGGCTTGGGTTCGTATTTCCTGTGACGTCGGCATTATCGGGATCGTCTTCGGCGATCGTGCGTCCGCCAAGCAGACTCGTTACCCCGCGCGTCATGCCGCCGCTGGATGACGCAGGCGATGTAGACGACGTGGATGAATCTGCGGTGTAATTGTCAGACAGTAAATCCAAGAGGCCAAAGCGTCGGCTGGGTGTTGATGTACTGGCTGTATTGCCGTCGCTGGCGTTATTGTTGCCCGCTTCACCACTGGATTGACTCAGGTTTGGCAGGTCGAGTAAGTCAACATCTTCAAGGTTAAATCGCTGGGTTTGTTCCTTGGCCTTTTCGACGCTGTTGTCATCTGCCATCACCGGAAGTTCTGCCTGAGAGAGCAGGTTGGAGAGTACGTCTGAGCTATCAATCTCTGATGCTGCGATCGAACTGGCCTCGGAAAATGAATCTGCGAGTTGAGATGTGTTTTCACTAATGAGTGACGCTTCTAAATCTTCATCTAAGACCCGCAGTGAATTCCAGTAATCTGCACTCAGCGCCAGCAGCAACGCAATCATGGCCATCGGAGCCCAAACTGCGGGACTGGAAACATTGCGGAGATAGGATCGGAAGACGCGAACATAGGCCGGGATCGGCTTGCGTTCGGACGGCGGGTTTGGATGGGAAGACATAGGGTGATGTGGGGGATGGTACAACGGTCGGGAGGCTGACAACGATTAGTTCCAGTTTAGGCGATTATTTTGCCAGCAAGATGGGATGTGGGTCGGAGTATTAACCGTGGGGAATTTGTGGGGATGGCGGCAGCGATCTCGGTGGTGCTTTAGGATGGGGGGATGCGATCGCCACGTGCAGCGATCGTAGACGGGTTTGCGTCATGTCGCTCTAAGTTTTCAGAGTGGCGTCAGCGTTAGCATCAGTTCCCGCACGCTACGATTTTTTCCTGCTCCATGGGCCGCAACCGACTCAAGACTCTGGCGCACTATCTGCGTCCGTATAAAAAACAAGCCATTCTCGGAACGTTAGCCCTGCTAGTCGTTAACGCCTTGGGGGTCTATATTCCGCTGCAAATTCGCCGTGCGATCGACGATTTGCAGGTTACGTTTAGCTACGATCGTATTCTCTTCTTCGCCGGTTCCATTTTTGCCCTAGCCAGCGTCATGTGGCTGATTCGCGTGGCCTCGCGGGTTTATCTATTCGGTTTGGGGCGGCGAGTTGAGTTTGACCTCAAACAGCGTATTTTTGAGCATCTGCTAACGCTCGAAACGGGGTATTTCGCCAGCAATACCAGCGGCGATCTGATCAACCGTGCCACGAGCGATGTGGATAATATTCGTCGCATGTTGGGCTTCGCGGTGTTAAGTCTGCTCAATACCACGTTTGCTTATGCACTAACGGTTCCGGTGCTGGTTTCAATTAGTGGAAAGCTAACACTATTGGCGATGTCGGTCTATCCGCTGATGTTTGCCGTGGTTTGGTTTTTTAGCGGTCGGTTGCGCCTCGATCAGGCCAGCGTGCAAGAAGATCTCTCGCGCATTAGCGATCTGATCCAGGAGGATATGAGCGGAATTGCGCCGATTAAGATCTATGGCCAAGAGCTCAATGAACGATCGGCCTTTGCGGAAACCAACGCCAGTTTGCTCGCGAGTAATCTGGCCTTAGCGCGAACCCGAACGACACTGTTTCCACTGTTGCAAGGTCTTGCAGCGGCCAGTTTACTGATCTTGATGGCCTTTGGTTCCGGGGAAATTGTGCGCGGAGCCCTCGATGTGGGTGGCTTGGTCGCCATGATTATCTACATCGATCGCCTCGTGTTTCCCACAGCGCTCCTCGGCTTTACGTTGACGATCTTCCAGCGCGGCCAGGTGAGTATCGATCGCGTTGAAGCCATTTTCGAGCGGCAGCCGACCATTGTTGACTCTGCCAACGCGATCGAGTTACCGCTTGATCATGTCAACGGTCATATTCTCGCCCGCCATCTCACCTACGCATTTCCGACGACCGACGATGCGGATCGAGACGCGACCGATCGCACCGAGGCTTCACCCCATGAAAGCCGCGATCGCGAAACTGTAAAATCTCCGAGCCGTAATGCTCTTGATCAGCTTGATTTGGAAATTCATGCTGGGGAAACGATCGCAATCGTTGGGCCGATCGGTTCGGGGAAATCAACCTTAGCGAGCGCTCTGCCGCACGTACTCGATATCGAACCCGATCAGCTTTTTCTCGACGGCATCGACATTACCCGCATTCGCCTCAATGATCTGCGCCGCGCGATCGCCTACGTTCCCCAAGATAGTTTTCTCTTTGGAACCAGCATCAGCAACAACATTCGCTACGGCAAACCGGATGTCAGCTTCGATGAGGTTTGCCTCGCCGCGCAGGCCGCGCAAATTCACGACGAAATCCTCAACTTCCCGCAGCAATACGACACCATCGTCGGCGAGCGTGGCATCACCCTGTCCGGTGGCCAACGTCAGCGCACAGCACTGGCACGGGCGTTGCTACTTGATGCGCCGATTCTAATTCTCGATGATGCGCTGTCCAGCGTCGATAACCAGACCGCGACGCAAATTTTACGCAACCTGTCGAGCGGTACACGTAAGAAAACCGTCCTGTTTATCTCGCATCAGCTTTCGGCAGCGGCAACAGCGGATCGCGTGGTCGTCCTCGATCGCGGGCGGGCGGTGCAGGTCGGTAAACATGAGGCACTGCTCGCAGAAGGCGGGCTGTATGGCTCGCTGTGGAATGAACATCAACTGGAAGTACTACTGGCCTAGAACTTAAGGGCATGTCTACTGCTAGGCGAGTCGTCTTGTTATTTGCTGAAGAAAAAGCGCCGGTTAACTTACACGTTAACCGGCGCTTTTTCGACGTCTTGAAGTATTAGTCAGTAGATTGCTCTATAGAATCTGGCTAACCAGTGGAGCGCGATCTTGCGTCGTGACAGTGGCGATCGAGGGAGCGATACGTTCAGCGCGTCGTAGCTGATTCATCGCGAGGTCTGCCGGTGCGAGCCAGCCTCGAAGGAAGTAATAAATGGAGCTGAGAAGTTCATCGGTGAGCGCCGTCGTAAACTCTATGCCTTCAACTGTTGGCAGCAACTCACGACCATTCGGAAACGGGAATACACCCTGAACCGGCTGATTCGTACGATAGGCTCCCGGACGCGGTGTGACGACCATGTCAAACTCGTAAAACGCCTGCATCGCACGATAGGTCGAAATGGCCGTCGAGACCAAGACAATATCCTTTGGCAGGCCAAAGCTCTCCATTAGCTTTGCCACATTTCGGGCGCTGCTGCGTACATCCATCCCCTTGTTGTCGATGATGATTGCGTTTTCTGGAACGCCCAACCGTTGGAGCAGGCGAGAAATTGCGTAGGCTTCGATCGGGGGCTTGCCGCCACCGACATAATCAAAGCGCGGCCCTGCACTGATGATGACGCGTGGCGCTTGGCCCTGTAGAAAAAGATTCGCTGTATGGATAACAAGATCGCCATTTTTGGAGAGCTGATCGACACGACTATCCAGTCGGTTTGGCTCGGTGGTTTGCCAGCCCAGCAAGACGATCGCCTCTGGAACTCCGGGCGGGTCATTAATGGCCACACGTTGCAGTTCGTAGGCATCACGCTCAACGATCGCCTGGCAGAAGACCCGAGGGAAATAGGACAGGCTAAACACCAACATCAAACTGATGATTGTGGTCAACTGTTTACGGACCTCGGGAGTTCCCAGATTGCCCCTGAGGGTGTTTAAGAGGAGGATTGTTAGCAGTCCAAAGGGCTTAAAAGGGATCGAAAATACCTGCCAGGCTGCGATCGTAGCACCATCAGTTGGCTCGAAAAATGTGAGGACGAGCAGTAGAGCAGCGAGAGTATACCCCACGTAAGTGACGTAGGGTTTCGGGACGATTTGGGCGATCAGGTAGCCGATACCGCCAATAACGGTCAGCCACAAAAGGATACGCGTCAAGAGCAAGAACATAGTTGCCTGGGATGATGTCAAACGCCGAAAGGCGAACCGGAAGCGCAATCGAGCTAGGGGCTGTGGTGACACGAACGGCCACGCTGGGAACTCGTGTCTCGATACATTATGACAAAGGCTTGGAGTTCCCCAAAGCATAATTCAATGAGTCGGGGCGATCGTCTTAAATTCATGCCGCTTTGAGCTATAAACCGGCCTATAGTCCACCTTTTTTGTCAATTCTGTTCGAGGATTGACGAAATTGATCCTGAGAACTAGGAACGATCGCCCAGACAAACAAGCCACAAACCACAAACCGATTACTGGAACGATACGAGAGTTTTCGCATCACAATCGCAGATCATTTAGATAATGTCATAGCTCTGACCGATCGCAAGTGTTCCAGCTTGGGTTACGCGAGCGATGATACCAGTGTCTGTATGACGAAATTCACGTTTGAGCTGCGAAAGCAAGGGAAGATCCCGCTGACCGGAGTCAGGGCAGACCTCGATATTGAGGCAGCGTTCGATGCGCTCGATCACCTCTAGCTCAACGCTCCCCATCCGCAAACGTCGGCCTATCCAGTCGAACTCTTCCCAGGGCTGCGCGGTCTCGACGACCAGGTTGGGGCGAAAGCGGCGCGGATCGACGGGGGTTTTGAGTAAGGCGGAAAGTGCATCTAGGGTGGCGCTGCCGATGATGGAGACTTGGCCAGCGTGGCGATCACGAAAGCCTGTCACTCCAGAGGTTTCGCCGACGAGTTCGAGGTTTGTGGCCTGGGGATGATATGCCCCAATAGACGGTTGGCAAGTTCGTAAAAAATTGCTAAACCATTCGCCGATCGCGCCGCGATCGCGATCGACATGCGCTTCTAAGACAGGTTGATCGCCTAACTCAACGCGCAGGGTCTTGTTCGCAGCATCGTAGTGGCACTGCAAGCGAGCGAGGTCGTGCCAGTCATTTTGGACGGCGAAGTAGCGTTTGGAGAGCCAGGGTGTATTCGGGGCGGGTGGATGATCCAGATCATCGAACATCAGAGCAAAGGCGCGATCGCCCTGCATTCCCCAATCCGCGAGAAACTCAGCGCGATCGATCGCGTTGGGTGTTAATCCCTTGACCGGATGACAAAATAACTGACGGACGACACGATCGATCGCGTCATTTTTTGTCGATTCGATTAACGACATCATGATTATTCGTGGGGATTATTCGTTGGGGATCGCCTACAGACCAAAAGTTAGTGCGTCGCTTGAATTTATGACGTACAGGTCAAAGTTCGTGCTGAAAGTCCACGAGCAACTCGTAGAGGTCGCTTTGATTGGATTGGGGAATTAAATCACGTAGAGGAACGGTCGTGCGTCCACCACCCAGGGCGATCGAGGTTTGCCGCAAAATTGCCTCGACCTTGGCTTCACTAATCGATCGCGCCTCAAGTTCGGGAAAAAAAGCTTCTGCGAGGGGAGTATGCAACTTAGCGTCGCCGAGGTAGAGATGCCATTTAGCAACGTCGATATAAATTTTGTCGGCGATGGCGGCAGCAAGGGCTTCGATTTGGCGGGTTGATGCTGACATAGTGGGTGAGGTAGAGAAGAGGGCGAGCGGAAAATCTGAGGAATCGAGCCTGGGGAATCGACGATGCTGACACTTCGGGCGATTGTACTACTCCCGATCGCCCACACCCGCCGTCTCCGTCTCGCCAAAGATGGCCGAGGCGTGGACGTAATGCTTAAATTCCAACAGGTTGTGGGATGGATCTTCTAGGAAAAAGGTGTAATGTTCTGTCGGTTTGCCAGGAAAGCGCTGTTTAGCGGCTTGATAGAACGTCAGACCCTTCGTTACTGCGCGATCGCGCAACGCTTCCCACTCGGCATAGTGATCAAAAACTAAGCCAAAGTGACGGGGATAGATTCCCGCTTGAGGCTGAACGGCGATCGGCGAGAGGTGCGCGACTAGTTGGTGACCGCCGAGGTTCAGAATCAACGCGTGTGGCGACGATCGCCCCGGCGTACACCCAAGACCGTCAAGATAAAATGCCTTGGTTTGTTCAAAGTCCTGAACTGGAAAAGCTAGATGAAACGTCGCCGTCATAACCGAATGCACCCCAAACGCAAGACAAAGGAACTGAATGAAAAAATGGACTTGAACTTGGACTTGAACTTGGACTTGGACTTGGACTTGGACTTGAACGCCTAGCCCGTTGACTTGTCCTGGCGCTTGCGTACAGTCTCTAATCTCCGTCTATCGGAACTTCTCCGCCCGCCCGTCCAGCTTAATCCTAGCAATTCTACGCGAGGCTTCTCAGAGCCGTCTCGAACTCTCTCGATCGCTCCAGCGGTTGAAGCTCCACATTTTTACAGGTCATAGATTCAGGCAGAATCAATTTAGAAAAGGGCTGCTAAACTATCGATGTGTCAAAATGCAACGCGTGAGTTCATGCGTCGTTTTAGCTCGGTAAATTCCAAACTTAGACTCTTCTATTTCGTCATAGGTTTCAGACATTTTGAATGAGCCATACCACTCTTTGGTTAGTGCGTATGGCTAAAGTCAATGTCGCGACAAAATGACAGATTGCATCAGCGTCATAGAGCCTTTGCGTGGTTCAAGTCAGAGCGTTTGACCCATCGTTGTTCTGAATATTGCTAACGACACGTTCTGAGTGATTCGGGAAAGTCCACAAATGGTAGCCAGTATCGATCGCGACAACCAAACTCCGGCGGATCAGCCATCGAGAGAGACCTCTCGACGCCGTAATAACTTAAAAACGGAAGACGCAGCGGCGATCGCCGCCAGCATGGCAAACGATCCGTTCCAGTATTACGCGGAGCGTGACGCCGGAATTTCCACAACCCAAACGCTGCCCGTTAACCCCGCAGATCCGTTCAGCTTTTACTACGACAAAGAATACGAAGCCGCTCAGGAAAACGCAGCACAAGCGGCTCGGGAACGAGCGGCAGAACTCCAGTCAAAGTACGCCGCAGCGACAAAACCGCCCCGACAACGTGCCGATGCGGCCATGTCGATGAGCTTGGGCGCGATCGCGGCTGTGGAAACGCCTCCTACGATCAAGGCGACCCAGGCGACCAGCGTTGACGATATTCCAGCGACAGAGGAGCATCCCCTACAGCGCTGGGGACGCGAAGATCGCGAAGCCCGTGAAGCGGCCAGCCAGCGGGTTAAGCAAGATGTCGCAACATTAAAACAGGAAGAAGAACAGACGTTAGCCAAGGGTGAAAATCGTCTGTGGTTGATGACCGGTGTGGCGGCGCTGCTGGTTCTGCTGGCGGGCGGCGCTTATTTCATCGCGCCCAAGCTGTTGGAAGATCGAGCGGATCGGGACGCGGATCGGGACGTCGGTGCGGAGTCAATCGCCGTCACACCGGCGGAACCTACGACGGGCAATCGCGATCGCCCCAATCGAGCCGATGATTCGACCACAACAGCCGGTCAAGACCAAAGCCAAGGTGGTCGAACGAACGATGCTTCAACCTCTACCTCCAGCGATGCTGAAGGATTTTCGGGGGTGAATGGCGATGGGGTGAATGGCGATGCGTTATCCGCCGATGGCACGCTGAATACCCCAGGTGGGAGCGATCGCCGCGAAGCGCGTGGCCTCAATGCTGACGATACGCGCGATCGTCGAGATCGATCGCCAACACGAACGATCAAGCGGGATGAAATTCTGGCTCCCCTCGGCCTGAATGGCGGTAATTTTGCGAGTTGGTGGCAAGGGGAACCGGTGAATCCGGAAGGTGGAACGCGCCTAGATCGTTCGGGCAATCAAGACGATGAGCGGACGCCAAAATCAGATGCGGACACCAACATCGATGGTGATACCGAATTCAAATCGGAAGGCAGCGGCTTACGATTTGGAGCCAACGATCGCAGCAGTGAGAGTAGCGGCGGCAGTCAGACGGTTTCGAGACCGGGATCAAGTTCGACGGGATCAAGCTCAGGAGGTCGGGCTTCGGTGTCCGCTTCCAACAACACTGCGGATGACTTTAGCGTGCCAGCTCCGGGCGGAGGGTTACTGTTTGGCGGTGGCTCCGATTCGGGTCGCGTTCCCGCGAGCATGACTAACGAGACCGTCCAGCTTTCGATCCTCGGCATTACCAACGCGATCCCTCAGGGGATCGACGCACCGGTACGGGATGAACAGCGTGTCGGAAGCTATCGTGTCACGGATACGTATCTGCCGTGTCAAAGCTCTGATGCTTCGGACTGCCGGGACGTCCACCCGGTATATGGCTATCACAGCGTGCCGCACCTTGGGGTTGATATCGCCATGCCGAATGGCGCTCCCATTTTCGCGGTGGGCAAGCAAGGATCGACGGTTACGGTGTCCTGTTATACGGATTCGGGCGGTGGCTTGGTCGCGCAAATGTCGAGTTCGAGTATGCCGGAGTATGAGTTTAAGGCGCTGCACTTGAGCGATTGTATCGATGGCACGTTTGACGTGGGGACGATCGTTGCAGCGGTGGGGATGAGCGGTGGTGTCACGGGGCCACATTTACACTGGGAAGCGTTTTATAACGGCTCACAGGTTGACCCGCCGCGCTGGTCGATCGAGTATGCGATCAAAGGCGATATCATCCGTGATGATTCGGCAAAGTTCACCTATTAGAACCCCACAACTCAATAAACGTTTCTGAGAAAAGCGAGAAGTCCGACTTTTTTAAAAAGTCGGACTTCTCGGATAGGTGAAGATAGTGGAAACATTCGATCGTTGGGCGATCGGGTGTTTTTTTCTTGGCTCAACTTCTGTTTTGGTGGCTGTAATCGACTCGATAGCGGAGAAAAATTTCCTGGTTGATTGTTTGAATGTCCAGTAAATTAAGCCGAGGAGCAGCCCGAACGCTGCTGACAAGATTGAAAAATCCTTGGCCGTCTACGGGTGTTGGCGCTGCAATCCCGCCCAAGACGAGGGGACAAACCGTGAGGCGTAGCTCATCGATCGCGCCCAGTGCAAACAGATCGGCGACCAATTCCCCACCGCCCAAAACAGCAAGCTGGTGAATTCCATCGTTTTTCAAACGTTGCAACATCAGCGTTAAATGGATCGTTTTTTTGAATGCTCGGGTAGTGATCATTTCCGGTGTACCCATCGCCGCTAAATCGCTACATTCACAGATCCAAACATGATCAAACGCCGCGTGATCGTGCCACGACTGAGCGCCTTTAACGGTCGTGATCAGCCAGCGCGGGATCGGCTGGCTGAAAAACTTGAGGTCGCGGGGAATGTTGCCCGATCGCGAGACGATCAACTGTCGCGGCTGCGGTGGTTTTCCCTGTGCCTCGCGTTGCTGAAATAAATCATCGGACAGGACACGCATCGCCGTCCCACCCGATCGCAGCGTTCCCGCCCCCATCAACACCGCATCCGACGCCGCGACACACTCTTCAAGCTGACGAAAATCATGCTCGGAGCCGAATTTGTGCCCCGATCGCTGGTGATCGGAAATTTTGCCATCCGCGCTCATGGCGAAGATGGCGGTGGTGTAGGGTCGATCGAGCATGATTTACCGATGCGCGTCATGCGCCTAAATCAGCTCGCGCACGTCGGTGACAGCGCCATTCACCGCCGCCGCTACCACCATCGCCGGACTCATCAGCAAGGTGCGACCGGATGACGATCCCTGACGACCTTTAAAGTTACGGTTCGACGACGAGGCGCTAATTTGATCGCCCACGAGCTTATCGGGATTCATCGCCAAACACATCGAGCAGCCCGCATTGCGCCACTCAAACCCGGCTTCGAGAAACACTTGATCGAGACCTTCCGCTTCGGCCTGTTCCTTAACTTCTTCTGAACCCGGAACCACGAAAGCTTTCACCCCCTCGGCCACCTGACGACCCTGGGCAAACTTGGCGGCCTCGCGTAGATCGCTGATCCGTCCGTTGGTACAGCTCCCGATAAAGCAAACATCAACCTTGGTTCCAGCGATCGCCTGACCCGGTTCGAGCTGCATGTAGGCGTAGGCTTCGCGGGCGAGGGGGCGATCGCTGTCGCTGAAGCTGTCCGGCGTGGGGATCGTTTCATCGACGCCGATGCCCTGGCCGGGAGTGATCCCCCAGGTGATTGTGGGCGCGATGTCAGCCGCATCGAAGGTCACCACGTCATCGTATTCAGCATCGGCAGCGCTGCGGAGGCTCTCCCACCAGGTCACGGCCTTGTCCCAGGCATCGCCTTTGGGGGCAAATTCGCGGCCTTGGAGATAGTCATAGGTGACGCGATCGGGGTTGACGTAGCCGCAGCGTGCGCCGCCTTCGATCGCCATGTTGCAGACGGTCATCCGCTCTTCCATCGACATCGCCTCGAAGGTCGTCCCGGCGTACTCATAGGCGTAGCCGACGCCGCCGTTGACGCCGAGTTTGCGGATGATATGCAGGATCACGTCTTTGGCATAAACGCCCGGTTTTAGCTCGCCGTTGACTTCGACGCGACGGACTTTGAGCTTACCGAGGGCGAGGGTTTGGGAGGCGAGCACGTCGCGGACTTGGCTGGTGCCGATACCGAAGGAAATCGCGCCAAACGCGCCGTGGGTGGAGGTGTGGCTATCACCGCAGGCGATCGTCATGCCCGGTTGGGTCAAGCCCTGTTCCGGGGCGATGACGTGGACGATGCCTTGGCGACCGGAGCCGACGTTATTAAAGCGAATGTTGTTGTCCTTGCAGCTCTGTTCGAGGGCTTGGATCATCTCCTCGGCCAGGGTGTCGGCAAAGGGACGCGCTTGGTTTTCGGTGGGGACGATGTGATCGACCGTGGCGACGGTGCGATCGGGGTACGGCACGCTGAGGCCACGTTCGCGCAACATGGCGAAGGCTTGGGGGCTGGTGACTTCGTGAATCAGGTGCAGGCCAACGAACAACTGGGTTTGACCGGACGGCAGCGTCCCGACGGTGTGGGCGTCCCAAACTTTATCGAACAGCGTTCCTTTGCTCATTGACCTTGGTGATTCTGAAATAATCGTTAGCGGATGTAGCCTTTTATCTTAGAACGTGTTTGAGGCGTTCTCCCGAGACCTGCTTAAATTCCCAACTTAAATTACCAACTTAAATTCAGGCTTAAATCGCCGATCGCCATGACCCCAAACTTAACCCCGAACGTGACGCCCGATTCCATGACCCCCGATCGCGCCGTTGCCCTCCTGGCTCGCGTCGCGACCGCCGATCGTCCGACGCCGCCGGAGGTGGTCGCGGCGATGCGGGCGATCGAGCGGTCTCATCCAGGGGAGCCGGTCGTGCTGGCGGATGTGCTGGGAACGTGGCGGCTGGCGTTTGTGACAGGGACGAAAAAAGCACGCAAGCGGGCGGGCAAGGCGATCGGGGCGGGGCGCTATTTGGCGGCGATCCCGAAAATTACGCTGGCGTATTGTGCTGATTCTGGGTCGGATTCTGGGTCGGATTCTGGGTCAACAAGCTTGGGACGTGCGGTCAATACCGTCGCGATCGGAGCGTTGAAACTCACCGTAACGGGACCGATCGAGGCGATCGCCGGGAAGCGAATTTTGGCGTTTGATTTTACGCGCTGGTCAGTGGCGATCGGGTCGTGGGTGGTGTATCGCGGCGAGATTGGTGGCGGTGCGGCCAGTGACGCGACCTTTGGCGATCGCCCGCTCAAGAAACGCCCGTTTTTTAATTATTTTTGGGTGAGCGACGGGGCGATCGCGGCGCGGGGCAAAGGCGGCGGTTTGGCGCTGTGGGTGCGGATCGATGACGCGGTTGAGTCCTGAAGCGTCTGGAATCTACACCTTGGCGCGATCGAACTGCTGCATCAAATAAGCCACACCAAAATCACCCTGGGGATGATCCCGCAACGCCTCGGCCAGCTCGAACACCTGACGCGCCAAATCCGCGCCAAGCTTATCGATCGTCGCCTGCTTCTGCCGCTCGACTTGCTGAAAATCGCGTAGCTTGGCCTGCCATTCGGACGAAAAGAGGAGATCGAGCTGACTGGCTAATCCCAACTCGGTCAGCACGTCCCATTCGCCCTGATCAATCCAAAAGTTGCCCCCCTCTGGCGATCGTTCCACGTAAAAGGGGGGATGTGTATCGACTCGGGCGCGGATCAAAAATCGCCCCGTCGTGGGACAAAGGGCAGCGAGGCTATCCTTCGATGCGGGGTTGGCCGGAGTCGTACTGAGCCGGTTCACAATCTCCGGGATCGATGCGATCGCCTGCGTCTTACCGGCTAGCCAGTCGTCATAATGCGATCGCTCAAGCCAAAAGCCGCCCGTACTGGGGCAACGATAAATCACCAACCCTTCCGACAGAGTCTCTTCGATTAGCGTAGCGCTGGAATCTTTGGGCGATTGCATGGCGTGAGTTTCGCGACTAGGGCTGCGTTGTGGGTAAAGGTGGTGCTGGGTCAGGGTTGGTCTGATCGGGGGGATCGGGTTCGGCGGGCTGCGCTAACGTCATAATCGCTTGGCTGTAGGCCGTAGCAGCGGTCAGACGATCGCAAAACTGCTGATGCCTCAGACGTAGCGTAGGCGGTTGTTTTGCGGATTTTAAAAAGAGAAAGTCGGTCGCTAACAGTTTCAGTACACGAAAAATTTCCGTCTCGATCGAACGAACCCGCCCGCTCAACTCGCTCACTTCTGGCTCTAGCGACTCAATCACCTCGCACTGAAATTCACGCTGAAGCATTGTGATCGTTTCCATCCAGTCTCGGGTGACGCCGTCCGATACTTCCTGACTCGATTGCGATCGTGCCTCTTCGGTCAACCGCGCCAGTTGATCGCCCAACTGTCGATAAAAATCCTGACGAGATCGGGAAAGAACCATAATTTTCCTCGCAAAATAACTAAGTCCGTCAATTCAATATCGTCAATTCACTCAGGTCTAACCTCAAATCGATCGGACAATTCGGCTCTAAATCTAAGATAACGCCCCCCTACAAAGGTTTGATGCTTACTTCGCTATTTCCACAGCTCGACAAAATCTTAAATAAATCCAAAGAGGCCGAGAGCCTTGTTGTTCAATCTACGTTAACAACAGATTTGGTAACGAGCATTTTTTTTGTCTCGATTGTAGGCTAGAAATAAGATCTATTTAACGAGTTTTTTTACATTCTCTTAAAGCTCAATGGTGAAAGATTAAGTCGAGCCTAAAATCTGTGCTTAGACTGGTGTTTTAAAAACAGATTCCATGCACCAACCTTGAATCTAGATCAGCGTTGTACTGAAAGGTGATTCTAAATCGGCCTTTGAGGTTATGAATGCTTCACAAATTTCAATTGTTTTCGTTACGTACGCTACGCTATTTATCCCGCGATTTGCATCTATCTCTTTACATCAAGGCGATCGCGACACCTCCGCATCAATACTTAGCTCAATATATCTGTTGTGTTTCGTTTCCTGTTGCCACTTAAATCTACCCTCGGTTTGACACCATGATTGCCACATTTTCCTCCGAGACGGCCTGCTCCTTCGATCGAACCATTGATCTGCCCGACTGGCTCAAAGCCTGTCTCGACCCGAGCTATCCCCAAGCATTTGTCGCGAATCTCTCGATCGATGAGCGTCAGGCGATTGCTCGCGCCTTCAACTTTGCCTACGATCTCCACGCTGACCAATGTCGCAAATCGGGTGACCCCTATATTGCACACCCGGTTGCGGTCGCAGGGCTGCTGCGCGATCTCGGTGGTGGTGGCGCGATGATTGCGGCGGGTTTTTTGCATGATGTGGTCGAAGATACGGACGTGACGGCGGACGATATCGAAGAACATTTTGGGGTGGAAGTGCGCGGCCTCGTAGAGGGAGTAACGAAGCTTTCAAAGTTTGAGTTTTCGAGCAAAAAAGAGCATCAAGCCGAAAACTTTCGCCGGATGTTTTTGGCGATGGCGAAGGATATTCGCGTCATTGTGGTGAAGCTGGCCGATCGTCTCCACAACATGCGAACGCTCGAACACCTTGCACCGCAAAAACAGAAGCGCATCGCCCGTGAGACCCTCGATATTTTTGCCCCCCTAGCTAACCGTTTGGGGATCGGACGCTTCAAGTGGGAACTTGAAGATTTATCGTTCAAGTATCTCGACGGGGAAGCCTACGCGAAGATTCGCGATTTGATTGATGATAAACGTGCCGATCGTGAGGATCGGTTAGCACGAGTCACCGAAACGATCACCGAGCGACTCCAACAGCTCGACATCAAGGATTTTGAGGTGAGCGGTCGTCCGAAGCATCTGTACGGCATCCATAGCAAGATGACGAAACAGAAGAAGGATTTCAGTGAAATTTATGACATTGCCGCAATCCGAATCATTGTTGCCAATAACGGCGATTGCTATCGTGCCTTGTCGATCGTGCATGATGCCTTCCGCCCGATCCCCGGTCGTTTTAAAGACTACATTGGCCTCCCCAAACCCAACCGCTACCAGTCGCTTCACACCGGCGTGATGGGTCGCCAAAGCCAACGCCCGATCGAGGTACAGATTCGCACCTACGAAATGCACCACGTCGCGGAATACGGGATCGCCGCACATTGGAAATACAAAGAAAGCGGCTCCAATGCCCAAATGTCGGACGATGACAATAAATTCACCTGGTTGCGTCAACTGCTGGACTGGCAAGACGACCTCAAATCCGATGCCAGCGAGTACATGGAAGGCATCAAAGACAAGCTCTTTGATGATGATGTCTATGTATTTACACCAACCAGTGATGTGATCCCGCTCAAGCGTGGCGCGACGCCGGTGGACTTTGCCTACCGCATCCATACCGAGGTGGGCAACCACTGTGCGGGCGCGAAGGTGAACGGTCGTATCGTGACCCTCGATACGGTGCTGAATAACGGCGATATTGTCGAAGTTATCACCCAAAAGAATAGCCATCCCAGCCTCGACTGGCTCAATTTCAGCGTTACCCATAGCGCCCATAACCGTATTCGCACCTGGTTTAAGAAGTCACACCGCGACGACAATATTGCTCGGGGTCGTGAGCTGCTTGAAAAGGAACTGGGGAAAAAGGGCTTTGAGGCGCTGCTCAAGTCGGAGCCGATGCAGATGGTGGCCGAGCGCTGCAACTATCACAGCGTCGAGGATTTGCTGGCAGGGGTGGGCTATGGCTACATCACGCTCAATCAGGTCGTGAACCGGCTACAGATGGCGGTGAAGGCGTTGCAGCCGAAGGAGGAGCCGAAGTCGGATGCGACCTTGGCGGACGAGCTGCCGATACACATCAAACCGTCGGTTCAGACACAGGGTGAGAAGGCACACAGTACCGATCCGATTCGCGGAATTGAGGGCATGTTGCACCATATCGCGGGTTGCTGTAAGCCGATTCCGGGCGAGCCGATTTTGGGGGTGGTGACGCGCGATCGCGGCATTTCGATCCACGGTCAGGGCTGCCCGAATACGAATAATGTGCCGGGTGAACGGCTGATCCCCGTGAGCTGGAATCCCAGCGTTCAGGTGGACGGCAAACGATCGCCGACGTATCCGATCGATGTATCGATCGAGGTGATCGATCGGGTCGGTGTGCTCAACGATATTCTGTCGCGCTTGCGGGATCATGACATCAATATCCACAGCGCCCAGGTGCATACCAACGCGGGTAAACCGGCGGTGATTGACCTGGGGGTCGGGATTCACGATCTCAATCAGCTCGATCGTATGTTTGCCCAAATCCGGCAGATGGGCGATGTGCTGCATCTGCGCCGTGTGTTCCACGGTTAAGCTATCGGTTCATCCATCCATCAGGAAGCCATGAACGCGAACCCTGCCAGCGGCGATATTGACGCCATCATCGAGATCCTACGAAACGATTATGCTCGTTTTCCCAAGGATCAGACCTACGAGATTTACGCGCCGGATGTTTATTTTAAAGATCCGACGAGCGAGTTTCGGGGGGTGGATCGCTATCGCCAGACGATCGCCTTTATCGATCGCTGGTTCAAACAGGCCAAACTCGACCTCCACGACATCCGCGCCACCGCTAACACCGACCCGAACCGCTGCGACCTTCGCACCGAATGGACATTGAGTTGGACGACGCCGCTCCCCTGGTCGCCACGCGTGACGATTTCGGGTTGGAGTGATTTGGTGGTGAGTGGCGGTTTAATTGTCAGCCATGTCGATGGCTGGCAGTGTTCGGGTTGGGATGTGGTGCGTCAGCACTTTCCGTGGTGATCGATACAGTTATATAGCAAAAAACGATTTGGTTAGGACGTATCAAAAAAAGCTGAGAGCACTGAGCGGAGTCGAAGTGCGGTTTTTAACTTAGACGAGAGTGTCCTAATTTAATCGGCTTTTGCTATACGAAATCCGACTGTGCATAAGCTTAGATCGTCGATCTAGGCGGACACCGCACTTCGACTCCGCTCAGTGCTCATCGACGCTTTTTTCTTTTTCCTAGACAGAAGCGGATTTCGTATTACAAACAATTACCACCGCCCATAACCCATACACCCCTTAATTCAACACATCCTCATCCAGCGTCACCACCTCCCCACCGAAAAAATTAGCGAGCTGTTGCGCGGCACTGGCAATCTCCGATTCATCCCACTGACGACCTGACGCAGAACCGATCGGGGCGCTACCCATACTAGCCATCGCCGGTTGTACCTCCAGTGGTGGAGCGATGGGTGGTGGGGTAGAGGGAGGGGGCGTCGTCGCTTGCGCCGGTGGATCGGGCACGATCGCCGGTGCAGACGGAACCGGGGGGGGGCTGACAACCGGAGCCGTCGGGGGCGAAGGTGGCGGCGCGATCGGGGCGGGGGCAGAATAGGTCGGCGCTGGGGGAGGAGCTGAAAACGTTGGAGCCGGAGCAGCGGGAGCCGGGGCCGAAAATGGTGGAGCCGGAGCGGGAGGCAAACTCGCCGGAGTGGGCGCAGCGCTCGGAGGTTGGCGCGGATCAACTGTTGGAGCTGGGGTCTGGGCGTCGGCGGCAATATCGATCGCAATCCCGATCGGCATCCCAAAAACATAGCTAAACGCAGCCTCAATATCCCCCTGTTTTCGCTTTACTACAGGCTGAATCGCCGACGCCAACACCGAAATCCGTGCCGTTTGACCATCAAAAGCGCTCAGACGACATTTTTGATTGAGTAATTCTCGCGTGGCTCGCATTTGCAAATGACTTAACACCTGCTGCCAAACCTGCGGCAAGTTAAAAACTTGGGTTTCGACGGTGGGCTGCGGTGGTGGTGCGGGCGCTGCGGGCGCTGCGGGCGCTGGTGGGGGAGTTGCAGATGTGCCGCCATTTAGGTTGGACTGGGGAGGGGAGTGAGTCGGGGCGGTGTAGGGTGATGCGGTGTGGGGTGGAGCGGCGTATTCTGTGCGAGTCGCGGGAACATCCGGCGACATATCCGGATCGATCGCGTCCCAATCCGGGCGATCGTCCTCTTCCAATGACACCGGGGCGGGGTGGCTCGGCGGAGTTGCGATCGGGGTGGAAATCGACGCGGGTAAATCTGGGATCGGAGCGGTGGCAGGAGGAGCGATCGGTGTGGGGCTTGCGACTGGAGGCGCGACGGCAGGGGACGCCGGTAATGGTTCGATCGGTGCTGGCGGCGCTGGCGGTGCGGACTGCGCAGGTGGCGGATACGCCGAAGGTTGTGGGTACGCCGGGGCGGCGGCGGGCGCACTCCACTGCGGAGCCGGAGTCATCGGCGCTGCGGCGCGTCCCGGTACGATCGGAACACCACCGCCCGATCGCGCGGCGATCGCTGACGGCAACAGCCCGAGCAAACTCACCTCCAGCCACAAACGCGGCTGGGTCGTATTTTTGATCTGACTTTCACAACTGCGTAAATGCTGACCGCCCAGCAAAATCTGTTCGACGCTCCAGCCCTGGGCAAACTCGCATAGCTCCGGCCAGGTAGCACTGGTAACGCTGGTGAGGGATTGCCGATCGATAGCCGTTTTCGCGATCAAAAAATCACGGTAAAAGTTCGCCAAACTTTGCAACACTGTCAGCGGTTCGCGTCCCCGATCGAGCATCGATCGGCAACAGTCCAGCACGGCCTCGGGGCGATCGCTGGCAATCGATCGCAGCACATCCAACAAATCCCGCTCCGGTACAGCCCCGACCAAATCCCAAACATGCTGGGGCATGATCCGCTCATCGAGCAAACTAAGCTGATCGAGCAAACTTTCCGCGTCACGCATTCCGCCCTGGGCGATTTGCGCCACGAGGGTCAGCGCTTCGGGGGACACGTCAATCTGTTCGATCGTCGCGATATGCGCCAGGTGATCCACCATCGCATCGAGGCGAATGCGGCGATAGTCGAAGCGTTGACAGCGCGAAATAATCGTCGGTAAAACTCGCTGGGGATCAGTGGTCGCCAGCACAAAGACGACGCGATCGGGCGGTTCCTCTAGGGTCTTGAGCAGCGAGTTAAACGCCGCCGTACTCAGCATGTGGCACTCGTCCACGGCGTAGACTTTATAGCGACACTTCACCGGCGCAAACTGGGCGCGTTCGATCAGCTCGCGGATATTATCGACGCCGGTATTGCTCGCCGCGTCAATTTCGATCACGTCCACCGCCGATCCATTGGTGATTGATCGACAAATCTCACACTGGCCGCAGGGCGTTGCCGTCGGGCGATCGCTGGCCTCGCAGTTCAGCGACTTCGCCAAAATCCGAGCGCTAGAGGTCTTCCCCGTGCCGCGCGGCCCGCTGAACAGGTAGGCCGGTGCGATGCGCTGCTGTCGGATCGCACTGGTCAGCGTATTGGTGATCGCCTCCTGACCCACCAAGTCCGCAAAGGTGGCGGGGCGGTATTTGTGGTGGAGGGGTTCGTAAGCCATGATGCTGGACGCAAGGGGAGCCGATCGCGTACGTGAGATCCGTCGGCAAGGTCGTTTCTCATTTTTTTTAGAGCCTTGATCTTAGCCAAGAGCGGCTCATTAATCGAGCTAAGTTTTTATCAATTTCCGAGCGACTCTCCCTTCTATTTGCTTTTTGTTCTGTTTTCATTGGGGGGCTGCGCGATGTGTGTGATCGAGGGGGACAGCGTGACCGATCACGATTTGGCCGGGGGTTCACTATGGCACTTTCAGGGTCGTTTTTTTTAGTTAATTTGGCGATCGATCCGAGTCGGGTCTGAGCCTACCCCAAGGTTGAATTGGAGATCGCTAGGGGCAAAGTGACGGGCAGACGCGCGATCGGTCGGTCTCAAAAGGCGTCGGCTAAAGTTAGGGGACGAGACTCTATCCTGTGAGCCTGAATCATAGAGATAAATGTCTCACCTTTTTAATTAAATCAGCAGTATTAAATTAGCTAAATCAGCTTTATGAAACGCTCTTGTCTTGTCGTCCTGACGCAGTTAGCCACGTCCACAACAATTATTGCAACGGCGATCGCGGCAACCATTGCCGCGACCGTCGCCGCAACCACCCATGCCCGCCATCGCCGCGCAGTCACCGTTAGCGAGGTGGCGTTGAATGCAGCATTGCCAACCAAGTTCGATGCAAAAAATGCCAAGCTGACGGGAGAAAATGGGATTCAGGAAACGGCAGCAGCCGATCGCGCCTTAAGCTTAAGCTCAGAGCGTCGCCCGATGGCGCTAACAGCAACCTTGCCAAGCGGCGAAGTCCTGAAGCCGATCGAGTCCAGCATCGCGAAATCCTCACAAACGATGCCCCGCATGAATCGCCTGGATCGACCTCAGGATCGCCTCGCCCAAGCCACACAGACGGTTTTGCTCGATCGCAACGGTGAGCTGACAGATAGTGACGCAATCCTCGAAAGCGATAACAGTCGTTTCGATGTCTACCTCATCCAAGGCAACGCCGATCAAGTCATCACCATTTCGTTAAACAGCAGCGCCTTCGATACCTTTCTGATGCTGGTCGATAGCGAGGGGAACAGCATCGCCCAAAACGACGATATCAGCGCCTCCAATACCAATTCGTCAATAACCAGCACCCTACCCAGCAACGGAACTTATCTGGTGGTTGTTAACGGCCTCAATAGCAGCAGTCGAGGCTCCTATCGGGTGGCAGCTTCGGTCTCCAGCGGTACACCCGTAGCACCGACGGTCACAAGCTTCACGTGCAACGGCGACAGTTCCTGCACGGTGATGGAAGGCGATGCGGACTACATGGCCTTCAGCTACACCGATCGCAACGGCAACGCCAGCGAATGGACACTCAACGACTTCACCGCCGAAATTTATCCGGTGAATGGGGGCGGCACGATTCGACCCGGCATTGAATGCACCTGTCCCACCGGCGTCGGCGACTGCAATGCACCGGCGACGAATACCTACACCGTTTCTATGCGCGACACCACCGATCGCGTCAGCAACAGTCGATCGGTCTCAGTGACCTGCTCACCCTAGATTGATCCGATCTCGACTCGCCGAGGCTAAAGTTGACTGGGATCGATGATTTCGGGTTGCTGTAGTGAGGCTTCCCCTGTTTCAAGCTGCGCGAGCCTGGTGAGCTGGATGGCGCAGCTCTCCTGGAGTCCTTCGACGAGTTCGCGCAAAATTTGGTACTTGTAGGCGTGGGTGCGATCGGTTTTGACCTTGACCTGTTCGTCAATATAGTCCGAGACTTCCTGAAGATTGTTTTCGAGATTGGCGATCGTCGTATGGAGATGGCGATCGGCATAGTTTTTGATATCGCTACTTGCACCGGGGGGAACCTCGTTGTCGTCAGACCACTGCGTCACGATCGTCGGCGGGATTGTCCCCTGAAAAGAGGAGGCGGCCAGGGGAAAGCCCGGTACGCCGTTGGATGTGAGTCCCACGGTGGCAATGGTCTCGTCAACGTCTTCCCCGGTATGGGCTTCAACCTCCAGTAGGTTGGAATCCCCGGCGGTCATACGGTCAAAGTCATCGAGGGAAGCGTTGCCCGCCAAAAAATCGGAAGCTGTTTGTGGATGGAGTGCCGGATAAAAGCTGGCGATCGTCCCGCAAAGCAGCGTCGCCACTTTCAGATTGTTTTCGCGATCGTCGAGACATGACGCCGCACCAAACACGCGAAAGCGTAAATCCTCGATCGAATTGCAGGCAAACAGCAGCTCGCGCACCAAATCATCAAAATCTTGCTGATTGAGATAGTTAACATCCTGGGTGGTGTAATCGAACCGGCAGCTAATCGCTGAAAAGACGATGCTTTTCGCCTTGCTCAAGCTGCTGTGATGGGAGACCCGCAACCGTAACGAAAATAAATCTTGAGAATTATCGAACAGTTGGCGCACCTGGGCAAAGCGATCGCCCATCGACGTAATATCGTCGCGATAGTCCGGATACAGGATCTTCAGGCGATTAAATAAGCTCCGCGCCAGGATGAAGTAAGCATTCTTCTTATTGAGGTGCGACACGACCACAATCAGCGCATTTTGCAGGCGATCGAGATCCGTCGCCCGCTCTAATAGCTCTTGTAACAGGTCAAACCACGAACATTGCTCTAGCGTTTGCGGATCACTTGGCCAACTGTCATGACAGGTGCAAAACAGCAGCTTTTTGATGCGGGTGGCATTGGGGTCGTTATAAAAGCTATCAATCAGCGCGGCGACTTTTTCGGGAGCTGTCATTGTAGTTAGCGGCGTAGTTAGCGGCCTCGTGGTAACTCGACGAGTAGCGAAACGGCGGGCAACGGATGAGCGAAACAGGCTGGGCGATCGGTTCAACGATCGAGATGCACACGTTACGAGACAGCACGACAGACGATTGAGTCCATTGCTACAAACCCCTACGTCGATTGTATTATCACCGTACTTACAAAGACCGTTCCGATCCGTCATGATTGATTTTATGGGCGGTCAATCTTCAGGATGCTTATCTATGGCCTTTCGCTTAATACCTGAACTGTCGGCTCAAACGATGGGGATGATCGTCGGCGGGCTCTTCCCAGCATTGTTGTATGGTGCATCGAGCATCTTTGCTAAGGTTAGCGCCAATGCGGGGATGTCCGCCGGGGGACATCTGATCTATACGGGGATCGCGGTGAGCACGATCGGCGTGTTGATTTCGATGCTGATGCCCGGTCAGGCGATCGCGACTTCAGCGATCACGGCGTCGTTGCTGTTTGGATCGCTCTGGGCGCTGGGATCGGGCTGTGTGGTGATCGCGCTCTATCGCTATGATGCGGCGCTGTCGAAACTCGCGCCGTTGTATAACACCAATACGCTGGTCGCGATCGTCCTGTCGCTGATCATTTTTGCTGAATGGCAACAGGTCGATTTAGCCAAACTTTTAGGCGGAGCGGTGCTGATTGTCTTGGGTGGGATCTTGGTATCCTTGGCGTAAGGCTCCGACGTATTGCGAGGTTTTGCGTACGTCCTGGCCGTTAAAATTTTCTGCTAGGACTTCTAATCCCCCTTGCGGAAGTCCTCTTTTGATCATCCTATTTTGATAATCCTCGTTAATCGTTCTCTATGACCGTCGCCACTAAACCCACCCCCGCCCCGTTAACCACCCGGCCACAGCTTCGCCCGATTACCGGCCTGGTTAACTTCTTGCTTTCGATCAAACCACTCGCGAATTTTGCGAAATCGCGTGCGCGCAAAATGATGATCGATCGCGCCGAAGATATGGGCGTCTACTGGCGCAAAGAAGCCGCCTTTTTACGCGAGCAAAACCTCGAAGCGTTGCGCCAGCAAATCGAAAACCCGGCGCTCGTTTATCCCGAGTATTACCTCACCTCGTTTCATGCCTACGATGAGGGCAATCTCGGCTGGCTCCCGGCAACTGAGGTCGAAGTGGCCGCGCGGGCAGTTCACGCCAAGATTTGGCCGGAGGCGAAGGAGCGGGGCGATCGCAAGCTGCGCGATAGTTTTCTCGATATCGTCGATCGCCGCATTGACCAAACGCAGACGCCCATCACGGCGATCGTCGATCTTGGCTGTAGCGTCGGCCTCAGTACGTTTCGCATTCGCGATCGCTACCCGATCGCCCAGATGACCGGCATTGACCTGTCGTCCTATTTCCTCGCCGTCGCGATGTATCGCGCAGCCGAACAAAAAGCCCAGCTCAAAACCACCAATCCCGACTCGAACCAGCCCGATATCCGCTGGATTCACGCCGCCGCCGAAGCGACCACCCTCGACGATAACTGCTGCGATCTGGTGACGTTATTCCTCGTTTGCCACGAGCTACCCGCCGATGCGAGCTGCGAGATTTTCCGCGAAGCTCGCCGGATTTTGCGCCCCGGTGGTCACCTGGCGATCATGGAAATGAACCCGAAATCGGAAATCTACGCTCAGATGCCGCCCTACGTGTTCACCCTGCTCAAAAGCACCGAACCCTATCTCGATAGCTACTTCAATCTCGATATTGAGCAAGCGTTAATCGATGCCGGTTTTCATCCGCCAACGATCGACTGCAACAGCCCGCGTCACCGCACCGTGATCGCCCGCGCAGCGGAAACCGCGATCGCATAAACGGCACGGTAATGGGGGGCGAGACCTTTGAGGTTTTGGAAACCTTAAAGGTCTGGATGGTCTGAATCAGAACAATGTTTAAGGAGTCGGGCGCTTGAATAGGGAGGCGAAGAGGTCTGCGATATCGTTGGGTTCGGTGTTCTCGTCGATCTCGGTGGCAGCGGCGATCGTGTCGATACGGAGATAGGCCGGGTAACGCGCTTCGCGGCGGATGCGCTGGATTTCGTCGTCGGGGATCGACCAATCCAGACGATCGCCGAGGGCTTTGGTAATATCGGCGCGATCGATCGTCCCGGCGACGGTGTCGGCAGGTGAGAGAACGACGATCGATCGCAACTGTTCGCGTTCGAGGGTACGAACCACTTCGACGAGGGGAGTGGCTTCGCGCAGGTGGGGCGTTTCGATTAGAGGCAAGACGATCTCGTCAATGGTTGTCGTTTCCCATTTTTTACGATCGACCGCTTGCCATGCGTTTACCTGAAGCTGTCCGCGATAGCGTCCGTGTGCGGCGGCAAAGTACGGGACTTGTTTACCAAAGAGCGGCGTATCGGCCAGTTCGCACAGGATGTAGCGATCGGTGAATTCGCGAATCGTCAGCCCCGCGTCCACCACCCGAAACCGCTGGGTCATCACCTGGCTGGCCTGCAATTCGAGCAGCATCGACTGCATCGACGTGACGCGACCATAGGCGGCGGCGTTGCGGATGATAAACCAGCCCACCAGCGCCAGCCATAAACCGACGCCAAATCCCGGCAGGGTTAACGCCCCAAAAACGCCCACCCCGATCGCAAAACTACCAATCATTTGACCCGACGCCACCGCGTAGCGCATTCCTTGAAGTCGATCGCCCGTAATCTTCCAGATGGCAGCTTTCAAGACCTGACCGCCATCGAGGGGCAGACCGGGGATGAGATTAAACAGGCATAACACGAGGTTGAGCTGGGCGAGGTCGCGGATGATGACGGCCAGCGGTGTGGCGGCGGATAACTCGTGCGAGAGGGCGGTAAAGCTGATCGCTAGGAGCAGGCTGACGGCAGGCCCCGCGATCGCCACCTGAAACGCTTGGCCAGGGCTGTGTGATTCGCGATCAATCTCGGCGACACCGCCAAAGAGAAAGAGCGAAATCGATCGCACCGGGATACCTTGGGCTTTGGCAACGAGGCTATGACCGATTTCGTGGAGCAGTACCGATCCGAACAGCGAGATCGCCCCGATCACACCGGTCGCCGCCGCGATCGGTAGACTCCAGCCATAGGCCTCCGCCCAGGCTCCCCCTTTCAAAACGGCCAATATCGCCACGATCGGAAACCACGACGCGCGAACGTACAGCGGAATCCCGAACACCGATCCAATTCGTAAGCCCTGTTGCATCATGCCGCCCTATATCGATGCGTTGCCAAATCTGGCGCAGTTAACCCGCGATTTCCCAGTTGTTCCCGTTTTTCCAGAATCCATAACGATCGCGGTATCGGGTGTGGGGCGAGGGTGATGAACTGCGCCTTATAGATTCATTGTATCGATTTGGTCAGAAGCACTTCAGGCGAGATCCGCCACGTTCATAAAGCTTTGCAGCAGTTGAACTGGGATTGGCCAACCTTAGCCAGCCTTAGCCAAAGTAAGACGGGGCATTATCCGCCCGCCATTTGATGTTGCAGCCGATGCTGGGCTGTTGATTGGCATCGATCGCCGATCCTGCGAGGAGTGCCTCGATCGCGGCTCGCAAATCCCGACCCGTCACCGGTTTATCATTCCCCGGTCGGCTGTCATCGAGCTGACCGCGATAGACCAATTTAAGCTCGCGATCGAACAGGAAAAAGTCCGGTGTACAGGCTGCGGTATAGGCTTGGGCGATCGTTTGGGTTTCGTCGTAGCAGGACGGAAAGTTTAAGCCTAAGTCCGCTGCCATTTCGGCCAAACTCTCCGGCGAATCGTCGGGATAGTTCACCGCATCATTCGAGGAAATCGCCACGATCCCCAAGCTAGACGCATCCGACCCGGCATAATCTCGCCCAATGCTGGCCAGCTCGCTTTCCACGTACTTCACAAACGGACAGTGACGACACCAAAAGATCACGAGTAGCCCCGCCCGATCGCGAAACGTCTCCAGGCTGATCGTCTCGCCCGTCGTCACATCGGGCAGCGCGAAGGCCGGAGCCGGTGTCCCTAGGGCAAGCATCGTCGAAGGTGTACGCACCATAGTCTGAAATCCTCTGAAATCTTGAATGTGATCATGACCATCGTCCTACACATCGAAATTCTTAAATCTTGCAGATCGAAAAACAGGCGATCGCTTGACGTTACCAAAATCGTCCGGCATAATCTAATTCCAATCTTGGGGCTATAGCTCAGCTGGTAGAGCACTTGCATGGCATGCAAGGGGTCAGCGGTTCGAACCCGCTTAGCTCCATTTTTAGAATTTAATCCAATGCGATCGCGATCTGTCTGGATTTGCGCGATCGATGAACCAGGCCGTAACGCACCGCTGGAGGTGTTGCGATATCGTGGCGCGATCGGTGGGGGGTGAGACCTCGGAGGTTTTGGAAACCTCAGAGGTCTGGTTGGTTAGAATCGGGGCTGTGATTTTGGGGTGGGTCTGATGACGCGGGCGAAAATGGGATCATGAGTAAAGCGGCGACTTTGATCATTTACATGCTTGAACAAAGCGAGGGGGAATGGATGGCGCTATAGGGTTGTAGTAACGGTGTCGGAAGTGGAGCCGCCGCGTCATTGGATTGTGATCGGCGTACACGGCACGCAAGCTTACGGGAGGGGTTCGCGAATGGCCATAGAATTGATGGAAATGACGGCGGGTTTAACGTTTGACTATGACCCGATCGGGGATAGTTTGATGGTGACGGTGTGTCCGATTTACCTGGAGCAGGAGACGGAGGAGTTGGGCGATGATATGTTGGCGCGGTTGAATCCGGTGACGGAGGAGGTTGAGGCGATCGAGATTTTCTTTTGGGCGCGGCGTTTGGCGGCGGGGGAGTCGGTGTTTGTGCCGGTGATGGCGTTGTTGCGGGCGGGTGGCTAAAATAGGGCTGTGTTCTTCTCCGTCCGGTTGATGTGATGAGCGTTAAGCAACAGCTAATCCAAGAGATTGATACCGCGCCTGATTTTCTGCTAACGGAGGTGTTGGAGTTTTTTCTGTTTCTCAAAATTCGGTTAGCACAGCGGGAGGAACAGGCCACAAGCCCACGATCGACCCGCGAGCCGATGCCCATGTTTTTGCAAGTGGCGCAGGAACTTAATCACGAGCTGATGGACGAAGATTCCAGTGCATTACCGTCAGACTTTTCGCGCAATCTTGATCATTACCTCTATGGTTTTCCGAAGGTTGACGCATGAGGGTTGTGTTAGCGGATACGGGGTATTGGATTGCGTTACTCAACCCGGCGGATGATTTGCACGATCGGGCGCTGGCGGTGACACGGCAACTCTTGCCGATGCAGATTGTGACGACGGATGCGGTGTTGGTGGAGTTGTTGAATGGGTTTTCGGGGCGGGGTGATCGATTGCGCGGGGTTGCGGTGCGTTTGATTGAAAGTTTGCAGGTTGACCCGACGGTTGAGGTGGTTCCGCAGACGGCGGAGTTATTTAATGCGGGGTTACGGTTGTACGGACAGCGTTTGGATAAGAATTGGAGTCATACGGATTGTGTGTCGTTTTGTGTGATGAATGATCGGCGGATCGTTGAGGCACTGGCGTATGACCATCATTTTGAGCAGGCGGGGTTTGTGGCGTTGTTGCGGGCGGGTGGGGCGATCGGTGGGGGGTGAGACCTCGGAGGTTTTGGAAACCTCTGAGGTCTGGCGGGTTGAGTAGAATAGTGGGCGTTGTGGTTTTGGGGTGGGTTTGATGACGCAAGCGGAATTGTTGGAATTGTTGGCGCGGGCGAAGGCGGAGGGCTGGAAAGAGCTGGATTTGATAGGGAGGGGAATCGAGGAGCTGCCGCCAGAAATCGGACAACTCTCACTGCTCACTGAGCTAGACCTCAGCGATAACCAACTGAGCAGCGTCCCGACGGAAATCGCACAACTCTCACTGCTCACTGAGCTAGACCTCAGCGATAACCAACTGAGCAGCGTCCCGACGGAAATCGCACAACTCTCACAGCTCACCACGCTAGACCTCAGAAATAACCAACTGAGCAGCGTCCCGGCGGAAATCGCACAACTCTCACAGCTCACCACGCTAGACCTCAGCTTTAACCAACTGAGCAGCGTC
>CAZFJL010000009.1:0-93170 GCA_964518905.1 uncultured Geitlerinema sp.
CAAAAAACGATTTTGTTAGGACGTACAAAAAAAGCTGAGAGCACTGAGCTTGTCGAAGTGCGGTTTTTAGCTCAAACGAGAGCGTCCTAATACGATTAGTTTCTGCTATATGATATAGCAAAAAACGATTTGGTTAGGACGTATAAAAAAAGCTGAGAGCACTGAGCGGAGTCGAAGTGCGGTTTTCGGCTTGGATTAGGGTGTCCTAACCTGATCGCTCTTTGCTATAGATTGCCCACTCCGCTCGCCAAAATTCCCAAAATTTTCCCCACCCGCTCGATCGAGTATTCCCGTAAATCGATCGTCAGTCGCGATCCCGTCAAGCGCAAAAACTGCCACGCCGTCCCCGTCGTCACGACCCCCAACACCGACGCAATCTCATTTCCCGCCCGCAGGTTAAACATCTGCGCCGCCACCAGTTCCGCCGCACACTGCGCCAAACCGTTCGGCACGTTCCCATTTTTGGCCTCCACCCCGATCGCGACGGGCGATCGTACCAATAATTGCTCCGGGTCTGCACTGACCAAGAAATCACAAAACCCCGTCAATCCCTGCGCCGGATCGACGGAAAATTCGACCCCGGAAAATAGCGAAATTTTACGATCAAAGTAGCGACGTAGCTCTAGCAAAACCGGCAAAATAATCAGCTCCGATCGCGCTTTTTCCGTATTCATCGCGATCGCCAGCGGTACGTTTTCAGCGAGATCGAGGCTGCATCGATCGCTGGGCGAAATCTCAGCCACATCGTCAAATAGATCAGTGCGATCCTCAAGTATCAAGTCAAATTGACTAATCAATTCATCCAGGCGAAAACTGCTATAAGCCACGGTGTGCCTCGCCGTTATTAATCCTAATCTCAGCATACCTCGATCGCTTTTCCGCCCAGGATCGCCGTCCAGGGCAAACGCATACTCGGCAGACCCTCACCCTAAATCCCTCTCCCAGGCCGGGAGAAGGACTTTGATCTCTAAAATCTTGCCCCCCTTCTCCCATTTTGGGAGAAGCGATGCACTGAGCGTGTCGAAGTGGGGCTGGGGGATGAGGGTATTCATTGGGAGTATGCGTTTGCCCAGGATCGCCATCCCCCAACACCTCAACCCCGCCGATCGCGATCGATCAACGGGGCAAGAACTGACGGAGCATTACGAACAAACTGCGCTAGCCGAACACATGCGACTTAACGACGCAGCGTTTTTTCCAGCTTGGCGATATCAAGCTTTGTCGTGATGACAGAGTCTGGATTGAGGCTGATCGAGTCGATGCCCAGCTCGACCAGGAAGCGGGCGAACTCAGGATAATCGCTCGGCGCTTGACCGCAGATGCCAATCTTGCGACCGTTGGCTTTCGCTTTTTGGATCGCCATCCGCACCATCGCTTTGACGGCTTCGTTACGTTCATCGAAGATGTGCGCCACCAGAGCCGAATCACGATCGAGTCCTAACGTAAGCTGCGTCAGATCATTCGAGCCGATCGAGAAGCCATCAAAAATCAGGCTGTACTCGTCCGCCAGGATGACGTTACTCGGAATCTCGCACATGACGTAGACTTCCAAGCCATTTTCGCCACGTTTGAGGCCGTGTTTTTCCATCTCGGCGATCACCTTGCGGCCCTCATCCGGCGTGCGGCAGAACGGAATCATCGGAATGACATTCGTCAGACCCATTTCGTCACGCACTCGTTTCAGCGCCACGCATTCCAGGCCGTAGGCATCGCGATAACTCGGATCGTAGTAACGCGACGCGCCACGCCAGCCGATCATCGGATTTTCTTCGCTGGGCTCGAACTGACGACCGCCCAACAGGTTGGCGTATTCGTTGCTCTTGAAGTCCGACATGCGGACGACGACCGGATTCGGGTAGAACGCCGCCGCGATCGTGCCGATGCCCCGCGCCAGCTTATCGACGAAGAAATCGGACTTGCGATCGGCAGGATACAGCGCCGTCAGCTCGTCAATTTCGCGTTTCGCCGCCGCATCGTCCAGCTCGTTAAAGTGCATCAGCGCCAGCGGGTGCGCTTTGATATTGTTGGCGATGATGAACTCCAGCCGCGCCAGACCGACGCCATCGCAGGGAATCGACGACAAACCGAAGGCTTCTTCTGGGTTGCCCACATTCATCAGGATTTTCGTGTTCGTCTCTGGCAGATTGTCGATCACCGTTTCTTGCACTTCAAACGGAACCAGGCCATCGTAAACCCGGCCTTCTTCGCCTTCCGAGCAGGAAATCGTAATCGCGCGTCCGGTATGAATCGCGCCGGTAGCATTGCTGCAACCAACGATCGCCGGGATGCCCATTTCACGGGCAATAATCGCCGCGTGACAGGTGCGTCCACCCTGATTGGTGACGATCGCGCTCGCCTTTTTCATGATCGGCTCCCAATCCGGGTCGGTCTTGTTCGTCACCAAGACTTCACCGTCGCGGAACTCCTCAAGATTATGCACATCGAGGATGACGCGAGCATTGCCCTGGCCGATCGCAGAACCAACCGCACGCCCTGTAATCAGCACATCGCTTGTGCCTTGCAGCTTGTAATTACGCAGGACGCTGCTGGATTTTTGCGACTCCACGGTCTCCGGTCGCGCTTGGACAATAAACAGCTCGCCGGTTTCGCCATCCTTCGCCCATTCGATGTCCATCGGCGTATATTGACCACGGACTTCGCTGTAGTGATCCTCGATGATGCAAGCCCAGCGAGCGAGGGTCAAAATCTCGTCATCATTAATCGAGAATTTACCGCGTTCGGAGTCGGGAACCGAGACATTTTTGGTTAACTTGCCGCCGCCCGGATCGTAGATCATTTTGATCTCTTTGCTGCCCAGGCGTTTTTCAAGAATGGGCTTAAAGCCATCTTGTAAGGTTGGTTTAAAGACGAAAAATTCATCCGGGTTAACCGCACCCTGGACGACATTTTCTCCCAAGCCGTAGGCCGAGGTGATCAGCGCCGCATTTTTAAAACCCGTTTCCGTATCAATCGAGAACATCACGCCGGACGAGGCGAGATCCGATCGCACCATTTTTTGGACACCGACCGACAGCGCCACTTCAAAGTGATCGAAGCCTTTAATTGTGCGGTAGGAAATCGCGCGATCGGTAAAGATCGAAGCAAAACAGCGGTGACAGGAATCGAGCACGCTTTTGACGCCATGCACGTTGAGATAGGTTTCCTGCTGACCGGCGAAACTCGCATCGGGCAAGTCTTCAGCGGTTGCACTCGATCGCACCGCTACATCGGTATCGTAACTATAGTCTTTGCAAGCTTCACGATATTCTTCATCAAAGCGATCGCAAAACTGATCATCTGCGCCGTAGCGTTCGCACAGTTGATGATAGGCCGTTGAAATCGCGAGATCGAACTCTTTTGGAAACGGCGTATTGAGCATTAACGCGCGAGCTTGTTTACCGCATTTCCGTAAACTTTGAACATTCTCGACGTCCAGACCAGCAAAAATTTCTCGTAATTTTACTTCTAAACCCGCTTTTTTCACAAAGTAGCGATAAGCATACGCTGTCGTGGCAAACCCGGTCGGAACGCTAACGCCTTTCGCGTCAAGCTTCTGAATCATTTCGCCGAGGGAGGCATTTTTCCCACCGACATAGGGTATATCCGAAATCCCGACTTCTTCAAACCAGAGAACAAAGCTTGTTTCTTTGCCTTCCGCTGTTTGAGCCAGAGGAGCATGAGAGATCATAACTACCTTTCTCCATCAATCATTCTCTATATATTTGATCCTATCGAGATTATGTTTACGGCGAACATTATCTCAATGTTTATTGACTTCATTTCGTTATATTTAGAAGGTGAAAAGAATCGGTTTGAATTTGATACCTTGAAAATAGCTTTGCCACTTTTTCCATCTGAAGGATTGTGACGCTTCCCGATCGGGTTTTGTGTGCTGTGATGTCGTGAGTTTGTAGGACTGGGCTAAAATCGTCCTGGCTTGAGCGGATTATTACTGTGATCTGGCATCAAGTACCCCGCCGATCTGGAATTCCCATGCAGTCAGTTTTCGCCGGTTTCACGTTCCTATTGCTTGCCTCTACAAGCGCGATCGCGGCGATTCCCTCCGAAATCGACCCCACAGTTACCATTGAGTCCACACAGGATAGTCCCGCAATGGCGGCCCCACTGACCGCCGACACCGTGCCGGGTGTGCGCGAGTTTGTGGATGTTGCGCCCGATGATTGGGCGTATCAAGCGCTGCAACGGTTGAGGGAGCAATATCAATGTTTGGAGGGCGATCGCGAGGGTCGGTTTGATGGGGTGCGATCGCTGACGCGATACGAATTTGCCGCAGGGCTAAGTCAGTGTTTGCAGGCGATCGAATCGCGGTTTGCGGCTCTCAATGAGGCGATCGCGATCGAGGCCGAAACCGGGCAAACGATCCAAACCCTACAGCGTGATTTTGCCCGCGAGCTAGCAGACTTCAGTAGAGATACGGAGCTGCTAGAAACGCGGGTCGAGCGTGTCTCAAACCAGCAATTTTCCACCACCACGGTGATGGGTGGCGAGGCGATTTTCAGCCTTGTGGGAGCCACCGGGGGCGATCCGCCGGGGAATGGCGATCCGAGTACGACGCTGACCTATCTCTCGCGGCTCGGGTTTGTCTCGTCATTCACCGGGCGCGATCGGCTACGGCTCGAACTGCTCGCGGGCAACTTCAGCGATCGCGGCTTGGCCAACCCCGATCGGTTCAATACCGATATGGCGCTGCTCTCGTTTCAAAGTGACACCGATAGCAGCGTGCGGCTGAGTAAATTGGAGTATCGCACCGCGATCGGCGATCGGCTCGTGGTCACGTTTCGTCCCGTCGGCTTTAGCCTGAGTTCCGTTCTCACCGCCAACTCGCCCTACTTCGATGCGGGGCGCGGCTCGCTCTCTCGCTTCACCGAAGCCAACCCCATTTTCAAACTCGGTTCGCTCGATGCCGGGGTCGGGATTGACTGGCTGCTGGCGAATAATCTACGGCTCCAGGTGGCCTACGGTGCGGGCGATGCCGCCGATAGTCAGGAGGGCTTGTTTGATACGGCCAGCAGCGCGATCGGCGTGCAGCTTCTCGCGAAACCCTCGCCGACGATCCTCGCCGGACTGACCTACGTCAACGCCTACAGCGACACCGGTCGCCTCAACACCTTCACCGGTAGCTTTCGCGCCGACACCACCTCCTTTCTCGACGAACCCGCAGTTACCCAGGCGATCGGCGCAACATTCCAGTGGCGCTTTGCTCGTGACTTAACCCTCGGGGCTTGGGGTTCATTTCTATTTACCGAATCACAAACCTCTGACGCACGGGCAACGACATCGACCTATTTAGTCTCGCTGGGCTACTCCGATCCGTTCGGGCGCGATGGCGACTTACTGGCGTTGCTCATTGGTCAACCGTTGCGGCTGTTTGATGGCGAAGATTTACCGTTTGGCGAAGACCCCGATGTGGGACTTCAGGCGGAACTGTT
Organism: uncultured Geitlerinema sp.; assembly: GCA_964518905.1. GTDB lineage: Bacteria > Cyanobacteriota > Cyanobacteriia > Cyanobacteriales > Geitlerinemataceae > RDYZ01. The sequence goes on from CAZFJL010000009.1 coordinate 5,451, forward strand.
TTATCGGGCACGGCTCGGCGATCGGATGGCTCTCACCCCCGGCGTGATCTGGATTCATAATCCTGAACACGATGCCGACAATACGGATATTTGGATCGGCGTCTTACGAACAACATTTCGCTTTTAGCCTATTCCACCAAACAGGTATAGCCCACTAAATCGAAGGGGAAATAATACTAACCTGCGAGTATTTACAGAGAAAAATAAGCAACACCATAGGGTATTTGCTGGGTATGTCGATTTATGAGTCCGTGGTATTTGCTACCACATTTTCTAGAATTCTTAAACTAAGATTGTTATGAGCTTGGCTCTACCTTTACTTTATCTGTGCTTCAACTTTCTAGACCTTGTAGTCGATCGGCCAGGTTTGGCCGTTAAGACGAAGGTTCAGAACCCAAGGCATGGTCTGAAAGTATAGACTTCTCGTTATTATTCATTCCATTTATGGAGTTACTGTCGATTCAATGACAAAAAATACGGGTAACGATCGCGCAATGTCCTACGTGCGTAAGATCTCTCTAGTCGCGGGTTCGATTTCGGCGTTGGCCTTGATGTCTACGGTGAAGACCGCGCGTGCTGCTGGTCTGATGGAAACCCAGAATGTCAGCTCTGGCGAAATTACCGTTGACTGGGATCTCGATGCACTTGAGACGGATGATGCTATTCTTCTCGCCGACGATCATGCTACGGACACGACGACCGGGTCAATGACCACGGATACGACCACGGGTTCGATGACCACGGATACGACGACCGGGTCAATGACCACGGATACGACCACGGGTTCGATGACCACGGACACGACCACGGGTTCGATGACCACGGATACGACGACCGGGTCAATGACCACGGACACGACGACCGGGTCGATGACCACGGATACGACGACCGGGTCAATGACCACGGACACGACCACGGGGTCGATGACCACGGACACGACCACAGGTGAGACCAGTGGCGCACTTCCGGGCGATCGCGTCGTTGCAACTGCGACATTCACCTTTGATGTTGCAGGTGCAGCCTCAAACCTTGCGACGTTGAGCGTTGCCTCGAATTGGTAAACCCCTGAACACTCGCCCTTGCAATGCGAGAGTTTAGGACGCGGTGTGGCCTTGCTTCATGACAGGCGATCGCACCGCGTCTTTATCGTTTACTCCCGTTGTTGATCAATTTTTCTTCATAGTTACGACCCCTATGGCCGACGTCACAGCCTCCCAACGTACACTCCTCATCGGTTGGGATGCGGCAGATTGGAAAGTTATCACCCCGCTAATCGATGCGGGCAAGATGCCCAACCTGAAGCGCTTTCTCGATGCGGGCGTCATGGGTAACCTCTCCACGCTCTACCCCGTGTTGTCGCCGATGCTTTGGACGTCGATCGCGACGGGGAAACGTGCCTATAAACATGGTATTTACGGCTTTTCCGAGCCAGACCCGGACACCGGTGGTGTCCGTCCGATCAGCAATCTCAGCCGCAAAACCAAAGCCATTTGGAACATGCTGAACCAGGAGGGCAAACGCTGCAACGTCATCTCCTGGTGGCCGACGGAACCCGTGGAGCCGATCGATGGAGTCATGGTCTCCAATCACTACCAGGCGGCTCCCGAAGGCGAGGTTCGCCAGTGGCCGGTCAAGCCGGGAACGATCACACCCGAGCGACTGATCGAACCGCTGGCAAATTTACGCATTGCGCCCTGGCAAATCGAGGGCGGGCAGCTTCAGCAGTTTGTCCCGTTGGCGGCAGAAGTCGATCAAACTCAGGATCGTCGTCTGTATATGCTGGCGAAGATCTTAGCGGAGTGTGCCACGGTTCATGCGGCTGCGACGGGCGTGATGCAAAATGAGCCGTGGGATTTTATGGCGGTGTATTACGACGCGATCGACCATTTCGGTCATGGTTTCATGCGCTACCATCCCCCGCGATCGCCCTGGATTTCCAAACGTGATTTCGAGCTGTATAGCGGTGTCGTCGAAGCGGCCTATGTGTTTCATGACATGATGCTCGGCACGATGATGGATTTGGTGGGAGACGATACGACGATCGTCCTAGTATCCGACCACGGTTTCCACCCCGATCGCCTCCGCCCGAAGCACGTCCCGAACGAACCCGCAGGCCCCGCCGAGGAACACCGCCCCTTCGGCATCTTCGCGATGAAAGGGCCGAATATTGCCCAGGATAAAGTGATCTTTGGGGCGAATTTGCTGGATGTAACACCGACGCTGCTTGCGGCTCTGGGTCTGCCCCTCGGTCGCGATATGGATGGCAAACCACTACTCGGCGTCTTCGAGACACCGCCAGAGATCACCTGGATTGATAGTTGGGACGATGTGCCGGGGAATAGCGGGATGCATCCGCCGGGAATGCGCGTGGATACGGTCGATGCCCATGCCGCGATGCAACAACTGGTCGATTTGGGCTACATCGAAGAACTCGACACCGATCGCGAAACCGCCGTCGCCAACACCGCCCGCGAGCTGCGCTACAACCTCGCCCGCGACTATATCGGCGCGGGTCAGCCAGCTAATGCAATCCCGATTTTGCAAGACCTCTGGGACGAATGGCCAGACGAAAGCCGTTTTGGGATTAAATTATTTAACTGTTTGCTGACGCTCGATCGGGTTGCAGAAGCGCGATCAACCTTTGAGCAAATCATCGTTAATAAAGAAAAATATTCCGAGATCGCCCGCGTTGAACTCGAACAGTTCAATGCTGAAATTGAACGCAGTAAGGCCGAAAATCCAGATTTCAAGCTGGACAAAAGTGGACGCCGTCGCCGCAAAAAACTTCGCGCCCGATCGAAGCTAAACCGCCCGACCCTCGAATATCTACGCGGTTCGCTGCTCCATGCTGAAGGTCAGAACGACGCAGCGATCGCTGCGTTCAATCAGGCTCGCGGTACACAGCTTCATAACCGTCCGAGTCTGCTCCTGCGCCAAGCCGAGGTACACCTCTCCCAACGCCAGTGGCTCGAAGCCGAAAGCCTTTACAGCACAGTGCTTCAGCTCGATCCGGTGAATCCCTCTGCTCACGTGGGGTTATGTCAATGTTTCCTACGACAACAGCGCAATGAAGACGCGATCGAGGCCGGACTCGCCGCCTTAAGCCTGATTGCCGATCATCCCCGCGCTCACTTCTTTACCGGCGTCGCCCTGATGCGCTGCGAACGCTACGACGAGGCCAAGCTCGCCCTCGAAGCCTCGATCGAACGGAACCCGCTCCAGCCGATCGCCCACCGCTACCTCGCCCAACTCTATCGTAAACAGTTCGGCGATCGCGACGCTGCCCAACACCATCGCAAACTAGCAAAACAGGCTCGCCAACAGCTCAAACAAGCGCCAGAGATGAACACCCGTGAACCGGCGATCGCAGAGGTCGATCTCAACCTCGCACCACCGATCACGGAACGCAACGGCGCGGTGGATATCCCCCTCGATCGCTGCATTAACATCGTCTCGGGTCTCCCTCGATCGGGTACATCAATGATGATGCAGATGCTCGCGAAAGGCGGCCTGGAGACCTTCACCGACGGCGTGCGCGAAGCGGATGCCAACAACCCGCGCGGCTATTACGAATTCGAGCTGGTGAAAAATCTCGGACGTGACAACAGTTGGATTGATCGCGCCCAAGGTAGCGTCGTCAAAATCGTCGCGCCGCTGTTGCCAAAACTGCCCCGCGATCGCGCCTATCGCATTGTCTTCATGCAGCGCCCCCTCTGCGAGACGATCGCCTCGCAGCAAAAAATGCTCGAACGCAGCGATCGCCAGGGTGGAAAATTAACGCCCGATCGGCTCGCCGCGACGTTTTTACAGCAAGTCGAGACGATCGATACGCTGCTCGCGGACTATCCCCAGGTCAGCGTGCTCGCCGTGAATTATCACGATGCGCTGCATGATCCGATCGCTACAGCCCAGCGTTTAGCCGACTTTTTCGATGGTCAGCTCGATGTCAGCGTCGCCACGGAAGCCGTCGATCCGAGCCTACACCGCGAGCGGAATAATGCCAAAAACGTAAGCCTCGTCTGAGTTTGAGGTTTAGTCGTGAAGGCTAGATCAAGCAAAATGTAATGCGATCGAAATTAAAGTAAAGACTAAGTTTTATGTCTACTTCTAAGAAGAGCCTGTTCCTTGTGAGCAAGCTCTTTTTTCATGAAAATCGACAGCCCAGATCTTTACAGAGAGAGCATCACAGCAAAATCAAAAACTTCAAATAACAAGAATATTTCGAGTATTTTGAACAAGTCAATTAGGCTATTTTCTGAATTATTTTTTCTAATAAAAAGATTTAGAGCCTTTACATACTAAGCTTTCTGACCTTTTTGAGTGAGATTTGCAAAGCTGAAGCTCAAATCAAAAATCAAAAACTTTTCTCACCAAATGGAGATCCACAAAGAAAATGTAGTCTATGCTACACTCATGACTATGCGTAGAAAAAACAAAGATATTCTCGTGCTAAATACCTACGAAATCAAAGTTCTGTTGACTCCACACTCAACAATTAGCCATTGATTACATCCCGGTATTCGTCACTCATGGCGGGACAGGCATCGATAAATTATTTGGGAAATATGGTCTTTCGGTAGCCAAAAAGACTGAGTAAGTTGTGAATTCTAATTGTGATCAATGAAATCAATGACCAGCAACAAAAAAACAGCCTTAATTTACTGTGATAAACAATTTGGTTTAGCTGATGGCAAGACAGCAAGCGCTTTAGTCCGACATTCCGATCTGTATACGATCGTCGGAATAATTGATAGTTTACTGGTCGGCCATGATGCCGGTGAAGTATTAGGACTAGGAAGCAGTAACATTCCGATATTTCTTGATTTAGATGACGCTCTAGCCCAGCTTAAAGATATCCCAGACTGCTATATCTACGGAAAAGCTCCCTTAGACGCCTATATCCCGATCGAAGAACGGCTCTTGATCATAGAGGCGATGAAAAATGGGATGAACATCATTAATGGTCTGCATCAATTTTTCTCGGATGATCAAGAATTTGTCAGCATCGCAAATCGATATAGCGTCAACATTCAAGATATTCGGAAACCCCCAAGCCTCGAAAACTTAAATGTCTTTACAGGTGGAATTTCCCAGATTGATATTCCCGTGATTGCCATCTTGGGGACGGACTGCGCCTGCGGCAAAATGACAACGGCGGTCGAGCTGAATATGGCGCTCAATCATCGTGGTATTCGCTCAATTTTGGTCGCAACGGGTCAGACAAGTTTGATGCAGGGTTCGGTTTATGGTGTGTCGATCGATGCGCTGATTTCACAATTTGTGATCGGTGAAATCGAGCATTCTGTCATCCAAGCCTTTGAACGCGAACAGCCCGATATCATTCTCGTTGAAGGCCAAAGTGCGGTGAGTCATCCCGCGTTTATGAGTTCGATCGGCATTTTGAAAGGCAGTATGGCGAACGGGGTTGTGCTGCAACATCCACCCGCACGGACGGTTCGCTGCGACTTTCCACAATTAGCCATGCCGACCGTGGATAGTGAAATTAATCTGATCGAAGCGATTTCGTCTGCGAAGGTCATCGCGATCGCTCTCAGTCATGAAAATCTCTCAAGCCCAGAGGTTGATTCAATCATCGATCGCTATGAGCAGCAGTTTAAGTTACCGACAACCGATGTTTTAGAGCATGGCTGCGAAAAATTGATCGAAGCTTTAATTAAGCACTACCCGAGCTTGAAGAAAGCAGCAAAATTCGAGGAATTATCAAGAATTCCTTTATTAGTCTCTCGATAGATTTTGGGGAGCATCCCATTTGTGTCACCCTCACCCTAAATCCCTCTCCCAAGTCGGGAGAGGGACTTTGAATCGGTCTCCCCTTCTCCCTTTTTTGGGAGAAGCGATGCACTGAGCGTGTCGAAGTGGGGCTGGGGGATGAGGGGCAAGTTGCACAAACGGGATGCTCCCAGATTTTGAAATTTTCAATCTCAAGTTAAAACTTGAAAATCAAAGTCTAGAAATTTTTAATAGGTCAAGATAGTAGACAGTGACTTCAGACCTTTGATGTTTTGAAAACTTCAAAGATCTCGCTTCTTACGCTTTCATACGAAATCCAACTGTGTATAAGCTTAGATCGCCGCTCTGAGCGAAAACCCCACTTCGACTCCGCTCAGTGCTCATAGGCGTTCTTTATTTTTCTAATGCAGAACCGGATTTCGTATCAGATTTGATTCCGAATGGATTAACTTTTGATTGATTGATTCAGTCACTAAAATGAGACATATTCTGCCTCGGATAGAGATCTCTTTGTCAAAAATACGAGATAACTCTCGTTTTTTATCAAAGCTCTATGGAGTAAGCGGTATTTCGTTGATGGGAGTCTCAAAAGCTGTTCTGGGAGAACCCGCGATCGCCAAAGCCATGTGCCAAGGCGGCGTCAGTTTTATTGCCGACTCTCGGCTAGAAAATATTCAGAGAATGCAAAAATCTGGGATTTCAGCACAGTTTGTTTTATTGCGTACGGCGTTGAGTCAAGCTGAACAAATCGTTAGATTTATCGATATTAGCCTAAACTCTGAACTTGAAACCTTGAAGGCGCTATCACACTATGCCAAAGCTCAAAAGCAAATCCATAAAGTGATTATTATGGTTGAGCTGGGAGATTTACGTGAAGGTGTATGCCCCTGCGATTTATCGTCATTTTTCAAAGAAGTATTAACCCTGAGTCACCTTGAAATTATCGGGATGGGCTGTAATTTGGCCTGCTATGGGGGGATAAAACCGGATGCTCAAAATATGCACGAGCTATCTGTTCAAGCCGATCGGCTCGAAAAAGAGTTTTGCATCGATCTCAAAATCATTTCAGGCGGAAACTCGGCCAATTATGATTGGTATACCAGCAGTCAAGATACCGATCGCATCAATAATCTTCGTCTGGGTGAATCGATTCTTTTAGGTCGAGAAACGGTTCATCGCGCATCAATTCCCGGCTTGCATACGCGAGCCTTTAAACTGTTCGCGGAAGTGATCGAATCGAAGCGGAAACCATCGATGCCGAGAGGAGATATCTGTCAGGATGCGTTCGGCGATGTGCCCAGTTTTCAAGATCGGGGCGTGCGTCAACGATCGATTGTGGCGTTAGGACGGCAGGATGTTTTGGTTTCGGGATTAAGCTCGCGGCAGGCGGTGAAGATTATCGGTGCGAGTAGCGATCATCTGATTTTGGATAGTGGCGATCGCGTCTTACAAATTGGCGAAGAAGTCCAGTTTGATCTCGATTATGGGGCGCTGCTGGCGGCGATGACTTCACCATTTGTACGCAAAGAGTTTCTCCCGTAATAGCCGCGATTAATGGTTATAACCTAGGGCGATAACTTAGGGCTACGATCGCCGCACGCTTTGCGGATCGAGCGCATCCCGCAGCGCATCGCCAAGCAGATTAAACGACAGCACCGTCAAGACGATCGCCAGCGCTGGCGGCCAGATTAGCCACGGTTGAAACACCAAAATTGACGCATTCGTCGCGCTCGAAAGCATATTTCCCCAGGACGGGTCAGGTTCTTGAATCCCGAGACCGATCAAACTCAACACCGACTCGGCGACGATAAATCCGGGAATCGCCAGGGTCGCCGAAATGATGATGTAGCTGGCGGTTTGGGGCAAGACGTGGCGGACAATGATGTAAAGCGGATTTGCGCCCATGGCTCGTGCGGCCTGGATAAATTCGCGTTCTTTAATCGATAGCACCTGGCCGCGTACGACCCGCGCTAGTCCAGCCCACTGGATGAACGACACCAGGGTCACGATCAGCAAAAACCGCTGGGCGCTAGACAGATCCACCGGCAACACCGCCGCCAGTGCCACCAGTAAATAAATCCCCGGAATCGTCATCAGCACTTCCGACAAACGCATCGTGATCCCATCTACCCAGCCGCCGAAATAGCCAGAAACACCACCGACAAACATGCCCAAGGGAAACGAAATCGCAATCCCCACCAAGCCAACAAACAGGCTGATCTGTCCGCCGTAGAGTAGACGGCTGAACTGGTCGCGGCCTTGTTCGTCTGTGCCGAAGATGTTGAGGCGGGCGGGGGCTTCGACGCCGAAGAGGTGGTGTTTGGCGGGGATGAAGCCGAGGAGTTTGTAGGGGGAACCGCTGGTGAAGAGGTGGATCGGGGTGGGGGCGGTGGTGTCGATCGCCAACAGCCGATCGCCGGTGTCAATATCAGTCGGGCCTTGGGAGACGGGGTAGACGTGGGGGCCGATGAATTGGCCGTCGTGCATCCAGTGGATCGGCGTCGGTGGCAGTAGTGATCCATCGGGCTGGCTATCGTTGACGGCGTGGTAGGGCGCGACAAACCCCGCCCCGATCGTCATGGCGTAGAACAAGCTGAGGATGATCAAGCCGACGCGGGCGAGGGGGTTGCGTATGAGTCGAGTCCACCAAGAGGTCATAGGTTTTATGTGTTTGCCGGTTTGTCGGTTTGTCGATTCACGATCTATTTTTCGCCGATTTGTTGCCTATTCGCCTGCGAGGCGTGCTTTGTACTCGTCAGCGCTCAGGGTGTCCTCGATCGCGGTGGATACATCGTCCAGCTTGACTTTAATCAGCCAGCCATTGACGTAGGCATCGTCTGAAAGCATCTCCGGTGCTTCGATCGCGGCGTCGTTGCGTTCGACCACCGTACCGGTCACGGGAGCATACATGTCTTCCACCGCTTTGACGGACTCGATCGAGCCAAAGGTTTCGCCTTTTTCGATGGTGTCATCGACCTCGGGTAGTTCGAGGAACACGATATCGCCGAGTTCGTCGATCGCGAAGGCGCTGAGGCCGATCGTGGCGATGTCACCATCGAGGGCGATGTATTCGTGGGAGTCGAGATAGCGGAGGTGTTCGGGGTAGTCGATGGCCATGGTGTCGTTTTGGTTCGGGCGCTGTAGGCGTTGTTAATGATGGCGGTCAGACCATACTGAAGGATGAAATGATCGATCCGAATTATGGTGTGAGATTTCGGCGCGATCGCTCGTATAGCGTAAGCCGATTGTGTTAAGACACTCTCGTCCAAGCTGAAAACCGCACTTCGACTCCGCTCAGTGCTCTCAGCTTTTTTTGTACGTCCTAACAAAATCGTTTTTTGCTATAGCTCTGGCTTGAATCTCTCCATTAGATGATACTGGACAGCTTCCGCTTCATTCTGGCTTGATGGATTTGGTGTCAAAATCAAACAGATTGTGCGACCCCAGAGAAATCAATATGTCTACGTTAACCCGACCCTCCCCGATCGCCCCGCAGACCTCGAAACCCGCCTGGTGGCCTGCGGTCGGAGAAACGGCCCGCGAATTCGATCCGGCTCGCCTGAACGTGATCGCCGGGACGATTCCCGCTGGACTGCGCGGCACGCTGTACCGTAACGGCGCGGCACGACTCGAACGGGGCGGGCTGCGCTGCGGTCATTGGTTTGACGGGGACGGCGCGATCGCGGCGATTCGCTTCGAGGCCGACGCGCAAACCGGCGAGCCGATCGCCACCGCCACGCAAAAATTTGTCCGCACGACAGGATATCTCGACGAAGAACGCGCGGGAAAACTGCTCTACGGCAACTACGGAACCGTGGCCTCGGGCGCATTCTGGAATCGCTGGCGTCGCCCGGTCAAACATAGCGCCAATACTTCCGTTATAGCGCTGCCCGATCGCCTGCTCGCCCTCTGGGAAGGCGGCGCACCCTACGCCCTCGATCTCGACACCCTCGCCACCCAGGGGCTCGACACCACGATCGCCCCGTCGAGCTACTCCGCTCACCCCAAACGCGACCCCCACAGCGGCGAAATTTATAACTTCGGCGTGACGATCGGCGCCAAAACGAACCTGACGCTTTACCGCCACCGCGCCGATGGCCAGCCGATCGCCCAGCGCGAACACCCGATCGCCGATCTCGGTCTCTCCGGTTTGCCGGTGCTACACGATTTCGTCATGGCGGGTCGTTATCTCGTCTTTTTCGTGCCACCCGTCGCCGCCAACCCGCTGGAAATCGTTGCCGGACTGAAAACCTATAGCGACTCGATGACCTGGTACGGCGATCGCGCGACGACGATCCTCGTATTCGATCGCGAAACCCTGGATCTGGTGAGCCGCAGCGAGGCCGATCCGTGGTTTCAGTGGCATTTTGCCAACGGGTTTGAGGATGAGACCGGACGGGTGGTCGTGGATGTGGCGCGGTACGACGATTTCACGACGAATGAGTTTTTACGGCAGGTGTCCCAGGGCGCGATCGAAACGGAAACGTCGGCACGGCTGGAACGAGTCGTGATCGATCCGGTCTCCGGACGCTGTCTGGCGAGCGAGACGCGAATTGATCGTCACTGCGAGTTTCCGATCGTCGCGCCCGACGGGGTGGGAACGAATGCCGATCGTATTTTCGTCGTGACTCGACGCCCGGACGGTCAGCCATTTGGCGATTTATTCGGGGCGATCGGCTCCTATGACGTGGCGAGCGATCGGCTGACGGTGCTGGACTGCGGCGATCGAGTTTATCCCTCGGAGCCGATCGTTGTGCCGGGTTTATCCAAATCGAGCGATGCGGGCGATCGCTGGCTGATTTTCCCGGTGTTTCTGGCGGATGAGCAGCAGAGCGAAGTCTGGATCGTGTCCGCCGATCGCTTCGAGGCAGGAGCCGTCTGCCGTCTGGCGCTACCGGATATTGTTCCGATCGGCTTTCATGGCACGTGGAAGGCCACTCTTTAATTTGTCAACTCAGTATATTTGCTAATGTTGCCAGATAAAAAAGCTTGGACTGACTCAAAATCTCAAAATTAGTGAGGATCTCATGGCAATACCTCCGTAATGTTACGTGTCTTGAGGTGATCAATGGGTATGCCGTGAAAGTATGAAAAACATCTACTTCTACGGGCTAAATTGTGTAGAAAATGGACGGATTATAAAGTTTAAAAATAGTCCGAAAAATCGATCATTCTGGTAGAGAATCGTTAGGCTCAAAGGAAGACCGTCATTACTGCTCGTAAATCTGCCATACCATGACCGAACATATCGAAGTTTTCCCCGATCGCGCTGCGATGATCGATCGCGCTTTCGCGCTGACCATTGATAGCATTCACGCCGCGATCGATACCCGAGGCCGCGCGATTCTCGCCCTCGCTGGCGGCAGCACACCGAAACCACTCTACGAAAAATTAGCGGCCTGTGTCCTGCCTTGGGATCAGATTTATATCTTCTGGGGCGATGAACGCTACGTCCCGATCGATCACCCTGATAGTAACGCCGGAATGGCCAAACAGGCATGGCTCGATCATGTGGCGATCCCGGACGCTAATATTTTCATCACGCCAACGCTGGGCAACGATCCGGCGGCCGATGCCGATCGGTTTAACGCTCAAATTACTGACTTTTTCGCCCCGGCCAGTGGCGCAATGCCGATCTTTGATCTGATCATGCTGGGCATGGGCGATGACGGTCACACGGCCTCGTTGTTTCCCCATACCGACGCGCTCGATGTGACCGATCGCTACGCCACCCTCGGCGAAAAATCGGGCGAACCGCGCTTAACCTTGACCTTCCCGGTCTTGCAGCACGCCCGCAATATTTTGATGACGATCGCCGGATCGAACAAACAAACAGCGTTGACGCACATTTTTGCCGAGACCTGTGACGATCGCGAATATCCCTCGCGGCGTCTGCGTCAGGCGAGCGGTGAACTTTGGTGGCTGCTCGATGCCGACGCGGCGATCACAATGTCCGCATAGCGAAACAATTGATGGTGCTGCTGAGGCCACAATGGTATCCCAAAACATATTTAGCTAACGCATTTAGATCATGTCCGTCGATCGTAGCTAATGCACCGGGTCTCGCAGCGCCATCAATACGCAGCATCGTTGCATCTCAACGCTTGCAGAATTTCGACAAGCATCAACAATTTTTTCTGTCAGGCCATCACTATACATTTCCCACTACGACTTGTTTCGACGCTATAGGGCTCAATTTGCCCCTAGAACGCAATGAATTCCCCCGTTTTTTTGACACGCTTGCGCTGCATACAATGCCAGCATGAAAATCCTCTGGGTGTATCTCTGTGCGAGCAGTGCCAGACCCCTCTCCCCGATGATTTAGCACCCCTCGCTGAACCCGAAAAGGACAGCACCAACCCACCGACCTCGCCCCCTTCGATCGCAGCAACGGACGATACGGGCGTAACGGTCAGTCCCCAAATCGATGCCGCTCCCACGCCAAACCACAGCGATCGATCGCAAACCGTTCCCCCGTCAATCACACTGCCACCGCTTCAGGCTGAGGTTGACCCGCATCTGCCCACAGCAGCGAAACTTCAGCACGATACGAGCGACGAGTATTTGCCCCTCGCGACGGATATCTTTGTGTGGCGAATCGGCAAACCCCATCATGGCGCACAGCCAGACCTCGATATCTCGACGTTTCCCCAATCAGAAATCGTCTCCCGTTCCCACGCTCTCATCCGTTATCATCGCGGTCAATACTATATTGAAGATATGAACAGTTCCAATGGAACGTACGTCAATCACCAGTCGCTCGTTCCTGGTCGTCACTATCCTCTCAATCACAACGACTGTATTGCTCTAGGAAAAGGCGATCTTGTTCGGTTCTTCTTCCAGATTTGCGCTAGTTAGCAACACTCGTTGTTCATTTCCATCATGCGTCTACTCGGGCGATCGTGATCGTCCGTCTGCCGGTCGATGTCGCATCGGCCTCATCTACCGTGATTGCTCTTTCGCTACTTCATCCCAACCAGGTCAAACCTGTCCACCGCTGGACATTTGATCACGTTGATTCGATCTATATTGGTCGTTCCCAAGAGAACGACGTTATTCTCTACAGTGCCGTGATTTCCCGCCACCACCTCGAACTCCATCAACGAGCAGGCGAATGGTGGGCGATTAATCGTGGCAAAAACGGAACGTATATCAACAATATTGCGATCCGTCGTCTGCTGCTGTCGAACGAGACGACGTTATGCTTGGCGAAATCTGGCCCACGTCTCCAGATTTCGATTCGTGATCGCGTCAGATTCACGTCTCCGACGACTTTTGCCACCAAAATGTACGAGACGATCGTCAAGGCAAAGGAAGAGGACGATATGACAATTTCGGATGTGCGGGCGGGGGTGTTGTCTCGGGAATGGGCGGACAATGTTTAGAGGACGACACTGACCGAGATTGAGTGACGATGAATCGTCACAGCCCAACGGCGCGGTTAAGGAGGCAAGACGGGTCACGACGATCGCAGCCACAGCACGATCGCGATCGTTAGGACAATCAACACGACCCACCCCCCGCGCAGAAATAGAAGCCATCCCCAAAACCGTAGCCGCAGACGCCATAATGCTAGCCAGCGCTGGCGATTGTTGGCTTTTGGGTTGACAGGCGCGGAGTACCATAGTCGTTTGCGGTGAACAATGCCGTGGCAGTTCCGGCACAGCGGCACGACATCCCAGCCGGGAACCTCGCGCCCCGCGATCGTGCCGCGCCAGTCCCGGTAACGCAGGTGATGCACGGCGGCGGCTCGGTGAAATGGGTTCAGAATGCAGCGATCGAACACCAAGCGTCGTGTTCGCTTGGCGATGCCTGACCAGTTGCCACGGTAGCGGTCTTTAAACCGACGTTTTTTTGATCGTTTTTTCGTTTGGGGTGTCATCGTACTTGAGCGTGCTACGGGGTCGATCGAGCCTACCAGTTCTGGCGATCGCTCTTTTCGAGTTTCAAGTTTCGAGTTTCGAGTTTCGAGTTTCGAGTTCTAACCTGATAACTTCTAATACGAAATCCGGTTCTGCATTAGAAAAATAAAGAACGCCTATGAGCACTGAGCGGAGTCGAAGTGCGGTGTTCGCTCAGAGCGGCGATCTAAGTCTGTACACAGCCGGATTTCGTATAACTTTAATCCGCAACACCATTCAGACTTTCCTTAAATCCTTCAAACTCCATTCATCCAAACTCCATTCATCATGCCGCGTCGCGATCGCCGTCCCCCTCGTTCTCCCCGATCCGCTCCACCTCCGACCCCCCTTTCTCCCGGCAATTGGTCGATCGCCGATCTGCCAGGTCTTGACCCCGAAATGGCTAGCACCCTCATCCAACAAAACATCCACAGCACCCGTGACCTAATCGATCGCTGCCCCGACGATCGCGCGATCCTCGCCCTCGCCAACGATCTGCACCTCGCCAAACATCATGTCCGTAAATGGCTTGCCCTAGCCGACTTAGCTCGCGTTCCCGGTGTTGGCTGCACCTATGCCGGAACCTTGCTTCATGCCGGTATTGCCTCGGTTTCACAACTCGCCGCCGCTCCGATCCATCGACTTCATCCACAGCTTGTGCGTTTGTTGGTCGCCACCACCCAGCGGCGCGATCTCTGTCCTGATCGGGCGATCGTGGCCGACTGGATCACGGCGGCGCGATCGTTAACCCGTCGCTAAATTCAACCTGGGCGAGACCGGACACATCGGAAACAGAATGATCCGAGACGTAGAGAAGTTGCGTTAAAATCCTTAACCGGCGACGTTGACCAAAAAAAAGGGACTCAAGCCCCGCTTTAAAGTTTTGAAAGTTTCGATCAACCTGCATCTGCATGACCACTCTCGACGACACTCGTCCATTTATTCCCGTTAATCTGGCGATCTTGACCGTTTCCGACACGCGCACCCTGGAAACCGATCGATCCGGGCAAGTCCTCGTCGATTTAGCAACATCCGCCGGACATCGCGTCGTTTCCCGCGCGATCGTGACCGACGATCGCGCCAAGATTGTGGCTCGCTTGGAGCGCTGGGTCGCAGATTCAGAGGTCGATGTTGTGATTGCGACCGGAGGGACGGGTATTACGGGGCGAGATGTCACGCCCGAAGCCTTTCATGCGGTCTACGACAAGGAAATCCCCGGCTTTGGCGAGCTTTTTCGCTGGTTGAGCTACAGCAAAATCGGCACATCCACAATTCAATCGCGAGCCACCGCCGGACTCGCTGGGGGAACCTATTTGTTCGCGCTTCCCGGATCGACCGGAGCTTGTAAAGACGCCTGGAACGACATTTTGCAATGGCAGCTTGATAACCGTTATCGACCCTGTAATTTTGTCTCGCTGATGCCTCGGCTGCGTGAGCGCTAGCGATCGGTTTGGGTCTTCAGCTTGAGCCGTCAACACGTTCTTACAAAAAATCTCCGGGTGGTACTTCCTTTTTCTTGGGATCTTTTTTGCGTTTGACTTTCACCTTCGGTTTCTTGTCACCCTTGAGGCCGATCAAGGCCACATTGAGATAACACCCCGCCAACATCCAACTTGTCAGACCCAGACGCAAAATCGATTTCCAGACGCCGAATTTTGCTTGTTCGCGGGCGGCGGTTGCGCGTTTATCGACGGATTCGCGGATGGCGATCTGGGCGGCTTCGAGCTGACGATCGAGCGCGTCTGGATCACTTTTGATTTTGTTTAGCACTTCCATTTGTGCATCGTTCAACGGTTCATCCCCGACGAGATCTTCGATCGTGGCGTCACCGTCTAACACAGCCGTATAGAGTTCGCGCTGACGATCGAGCTGAAATTTAACCTGGTCGTTTTGTTGGGCAAGGCGTGCTTCCAGCTCTTGGATCGAGGCTTGATTATTGACGATCGTGACAAGGCTATGAACGGGAGCCATGAGCGCAAAGAGTATGCCGAACAGCAAGGATAAGCGATAGGCGAGGGTCTCGGTTTTGGCAATCCAGGTGTTTTCTTGCTCGGTCGTCCCGCTCAGAAGCTCGATCGCAATTCCCGTAAAAAAGACGCCCAGCCCGAGCAGGGGAACAATGCCCTGCTCGATCAGTTGCGTGGTCAAGGTCAACCACCAGCTTGCTTCCGTGAGTCTCGGCGGTACGAGCAGCATGACGTAATTCAGCACCGTGATCGCCATCAGGCTCAGTCCGGTGAGCTTCAGAATAGCGGCGGATCGGCCAAACAGCTTATTTGAACTGGGTTTGGGTGGCTTATTGGTGCGTGATACGGTCATGGTTGAGAGGTCCAGAATGGAAGATTTATCATTGGCGATCTTTGCCCTACGATAGCGGCTGAGATCGAGTTGGGGCAAAGTTCGGGTCGTCTTCAGGCGTATTCAAGGTGCATTCAACGCGAAATAGCTCACCGAATCGCGATCGGTCGTGAAATAATTGGCGGTGCGATTCGTTCCGGTCGGCGACATCGGAGAGTATCGCGTTGGATTCTACTGTGTTTTAGGTTGAGGCAATGGGTCAGGTGATGGATGGCGATCGATTGTGGATTGACGGTTTGAAGTTTGACGATCGGGGGTTAATCCCGGCAATCGCCCAGGATGCGGGCGATGGAGCCGTCTTGATGATGGCTTGGATGAATCGAGAGTCGATCGAGCGCACCCTAGCGACCGGTGAAGCCCATTATTGGAGTCGATCGCGCCAGGAACTTTGGCATAAAGGCGCAACCTCGGGGCATATTCAGCGGGTCAAAGGTTTGGCCTATGACTGCGATGGCGATACGATTTTGATGCAGATCGAACAGGTGGGGGATGTGGCGTGTCATACCGGAGCGCGGAGCTGTTTTTTTACCTCCGTTCCCGCGTCAGTGTTTGATGGACGCGGCTAGGCTTGTACTGGCAGCCACTGACCGGCACGATTGATGTCTAATAATTGATGTCTAATAATTGATGTCTAATAATTGATGTCTAATAACTAGAGGATTAATGAGTAATCGTAGCGATTTCACCCTGTCTTGATTCGCCTCGATTCGCCTCGATTCACGATCGCCCCCTCCCCTCCTGCTATATTTCCCCTTCATTCCCGTTTGAGAGGTTCACCCTTGAAACCCGTTCTGATTAGCCTGACGCTCGTTTTGATTTTTAGCGTTGTCCTTATCGTCGCTCAGATTTCCAACTCGGCCTCCGTTGCGATCGCCGCCGAACAGCCCGCGATCGAGCAACCGGCCACCGAATCCCCCCAGACCGAAACCACTGAAATCGAAGAGACCGAGGTTAGCGACATGACGGACACCAACGACACCAGTGCTGAGACCCCCGAGGCCACCGAGACCCCTAATGCCGACGAAACCGATATCATCACCACCGAATCCGGCCTGAAATATCGCCAAATCGTCGAAGGAACCGGCGCACAGCCCCAGCGCGGCAACAGTGTCCTCGTCCACTACACCGGCACGCTCGAAGATGGCACAAAATTCGACAGCTCCCGCGATCGCGATCGTCCCTTCTCCTTCAAGGTCGGTGTCGGTCAAGTGATTCGCGGCTGGGATGAAGCCCTGAGCCTGATGCATGTGGGCGATCGCTGGGAAGTGACGATTCCGCCAGAACTCGGCTACGGTCAACGCGGCGCGGGCGGCGTGATCCCCCCCAATGCCACTCTGATTTTTGATGTTGAGCTGCTGCGTATCGGCAGTTAATCGACCCGTTAATCGACCCAACATGACAGGGATTTGACATGCTCCCCGGACTTTAAGTCCGGGGCTTGAGACCCACCCCAGAATGGTCAAAGCAACACGATTTGTAGCACCGAAATGATGCAAACAATTTCGCCGCTACGCGCCATCACCGGACGATTAAACCAGTCGCAGATCACGATACGGCCATCCTTCGTGACCGTCTCGTGGGTGCTGCGGTATCCCCCGGTCAGATCCACTAGAGTTTGCCACGTGTTGAGCATTGATTTGGCCTCACGATCGGGCAAGATCACGCTAAATAAATCGCGCCCCAAGACCTCCGTCGGGGAGTAGCCAAATAATTTTTCCGCCGCCGGATTCCAAGCCGAGATGCTGCGATCGGTCTGCCATTCAATCACGACGATCGGCGAGTTTTGAACGATCGCACTCAATCGCTGGCGTGCTTCCACGATGTCTTGCTCTCGCTGCATCATGCCTTGAGCTGTCTCATCCAGCTTGGTAGACATCGTTTGATTCAGTGTTTCGAGTTCGATCTTGTCGCGCGTCAATATTCTGAGTTGCTGCTGCCAGTCGTAGATCCATTGGCGGATGTAGCGATCCAGGCTGCGAAACTCCAGGATGGCACTGGTAGAACCAAGATCCAGGAACCCGGTACGTTGCATCACGGGTACGGGGTTAGACACAGCGGATTGGGGCGAGGCGTTGGAAGTGACATGAGACGATGCAAGGTTTACCTCCGGGTGACTTGCGGTATCCACAACCTTGATCGGTTCAGCAAACCGGCCAGCATTGACCTCCAACAACGGATCGGCGATCCGATCCTCTTCGTCCGCCGTTTGCTCAGTCTCTTTCGTCAAGTTGGCGAGGAGACCTGTCGCCCAGAGACTGGATAGAGGATCGGCTAATACTTGGTTAAGACGTGCGATCGGTCGGCTGATCATGAAAGCCGTAGCGTTGGCTAGCAGCACAACAACGCCAGTGATCGCCAGCAGGCGCAATAACTTTTGGCTATACAGTTTTTCTAGCGCCGTAATTTGAGGCGCAGCCGAGGAGGTAATGGTGAGACTCCAGGGCGAGCTGCCACTGGGAGGAACTTGCCATTGATAAACCGACTGACGCAAACGTTTCATGGTGGGCATATTACCCACCGGAAAATATTGATCGAGACGATCGCGGATGTAACGAACCGTGCTGAATTCTTGCGGGGGCGCGGAGAACGTGCCGCTGAAATGCTTGACCCGAAAGTCTGGATTGCTCGCTTCGAGGGTAATGGCCAAATCGATCGGATACTGCTGGGTTCGGATCAGATCCGCTAGCAGTTGCAGATTGTTCCCGTCCCACTGTTGCCAGATTTCGACCTGATTTAGCGTGTTGTCCGCCACCATTTTTAACTGCTGGTAGACGGTATCTTCGGCCTGTTCTTTAGCCAAGGTGCTATCGACCGAAATGTTAAAGAGCAGCGCAAAAAAGGTGAAAGCGAGGGTCAGCTCAACCAAGACATTGCGTAAAGGTCGGGGAGGGACGCGATTCAGCCGGGTGATCCAGCGCTGAATCGCGGGGATCAGCAAGATTGCGCCGACTAAAAACGCGCAAAAGAGGCCATTACTCGCTTGCTTGAGGGCGATCGCCCAGGCGGAGAAATCGGGCAGTCCCATGCGCCCGTGGTAGCAGTAATACACGAGGGGAATCCCGATCGTGAACCAGTAGGCCACCTCACTAGAGGCGAGACTCCAGTATTTTCGCTGAGAGAGGAAACCCACTACGATCGCCTCGCAAGTGAAAATCAGAATCGCGTAGGGATGACCCCAAAGGACATAGGTGTAAGTACTAGCGATCGCGCCTACGAGAATGCTCGGACGCCAGCCCAGAACCGACATCGTGAGCAAGACCGCAACGCCGCCAAACAGAAAGTCAACACCAAAAAATAACTCGACATGGATATAGTTACCCAACAAGCCCAGCAAGCTCAGCAAGACGATCGCCACGATCGTGCCGAAATTGATACGTGGTGGTGGTGTTCCTAGTCTCATGGGCTCGTAATGCGTCAATTGTTTAACTGCATAGGTTTTTTTCGCTTAATTCCTATACGTACTAAACCAAAGGCAAGCTGAAATTAATGGATACATACAGCAAAACTTCAAAGCAAATCTTTCTTAAGTCCGCAGATCTCAATAGATATTAGGTGGAGAACAGAAGCGCCGATCCATTAAGTCGCATCACACCCGTGTCTAGTGTGTACGCAAGCAAGGTAGTAGATCTACCATAAGCTTACGTTTCTTCTGAACCTGAAACCAATTTATTTCCTAGACTTCTAAGCTCTCGACTTCTCCTCCCTGGTGGCGCTCCACAAATTTTTGGATGCGGGTGCGATAGTTGCGGAGTTGCTCATCAACCCAGCTTCGATCTTCGCTATTAGCGAATACATGAACGACGGGCTCTCCAGCGTCGGGCAGCACCAGCACCCAGTTATCGGACTGGGGTTCGCAGACTTTAACGCCATCGACAAGCTGGATCATTTCAGGGGGATGGGTTTCGACCATGTAGCGCATCAGTGCGCCTTTGGCCGTCCACGGACAACGGGCGGTTTGGCGACGGTGGTAGACGCGGGGGAGCTCCGATCGCAGTTGACCGAGCGATCGGCTCTGAAGCATCTCCATTTCGATCAGCTTGGCGATGCAAAACATCGCATCAAAACCGGGATGTAGCTGCGGGAAAATAAAGCCCATCTCGCCACTGCCGCCAAGGGTGACGTTGGGGCTGGTGTGGCACGCTTCCATCAGCGCAGTGGGATTCGCCTTGGTGCGGATGACTTTACCGTCGTGGCGGCGGGCAATTTGCTCGACCGCGCTGGACGTATGTACCGGCACGACGACGGTACTACGCGGGTGCGCGGTGAGGGTCATCGACACCATCAGCGCCGTCAGCATCTCGCCCCGAATCGGCGACCCAGACTCGTCCATCAACACCAACTGTTCACCGTTCGCGGACACCTGCGCCCCGAAGTTCGCCCGCAGCGCTTCGACCACCTGACCGAGCTGGGTCAGCATCCCTTCACGCTCTTCGACCGAGCTGGCCATCTGGTTCAGGCTGGCGTTCAGCACCACCGCATCACAGCCAAATTTCGCTAATAATTGCGGCAGAATTGCGCCAGACACGGCATAGGCGTAGTCGATCACGACCTTGGCATTGCTGTTGCGGATCGCTTCGATGTTGAGATGTTGCGCGAAGTTTTTGCTATAAATCTCGATCGACTGGGACGGGTAGGTCATATCGCCAATCTCGTCGATTTTGGCGCGGCGAAGATCTTCTTTGAAATACGCCCCCTCGATTTTCTTCTCTTTGGACTTGTGGATATTGATGCCATTGCCGTCGAAACATTCGATCAGAATGTGATCCGCCCGATCGGGATGAACCCGCACATGAATACCGCCCACCACATCCAGCGTCGGCGCCACCGATCGTGCCAGCGGGATCGCCGTCGCCTCCAGATTTTCCACATCAACGCCCACCGACATGATCCCCGCAATCAGCGATCGTGACACCATGCGCGAAATGCTGCGCTGATCGCGCGAGACCATCACCCGCGTCCCGAGCTTCAGCGTCGATCCGTAGGCCGCGCCAAACTTCACCGCAAACTCCGGTGTGATATCCACATTCGCCAGCCCAGACACACCCCGCTGACCAAACAAATTGCGTTTGGCAATTTGTCCCCAAATCAGATTCATATTGAGAATTGCACCCGATTCCACTTTTTTCGATGGCCAAACCCTCACCATCGGGCTGATTTTCGCCTCTTCGCCCACCGACGACAGCGGCCCGACGACCGCCCCTTCGAGCACATGCGCCCGACGACCGATCCGCGTCCCGCGACAGATTGTACAGGCTCGTAAATGCGCCTCATCGCCGACGATCGAGCCGTTCCAAATGATCGGTCGCTTCAGGTCGGCATCCGAGCCGATCGTCACGTTGTCGCCGATCACCGTCCCGGCCTCGATCCGTGTTCGCGCCCCGATTCGGCTGTTCGTGCCGATCAGCGCCGGGGTCTCGATCTGCGCCGTTTCGTCAATATAAGTATTCGCCCCGACCCACAGACCGGGTCTGATTTCTTCGTAGGCATACTCGATCGCGACTTTGCGATCGAGCGCGTCGTATTGCGCCTCGCGATAGGCTTCGAGGTGACCGACATCGCACCAGTAGCCATCGGCGATGTAGCCGTACATCTGCTCGCCTTTTTCCAGCAGCAGCGGGAATAAATCCTTAGAAAAATCGCACTCACAATCCGGGGGCAGATATTGCAACACCTCGGGTTCGAGAATGTAGGTTCCCGTGTTGACCGTGTCGGAAAAGATTTCGGAGGCGGAGGGCTTTTCGAGGAAGCGGACAATGCGGCCATCTTCGGCGGTAATCACGACGCCGAATTCGATCGGGTTGGGAACGCGCGTCAGGATGAGCGTGGCCTTGGAGCCTTTTTCGCGGTGATAGGCGATCGCGGCGGTCAGGTCAAAATCCGTAATACCGTCGCCGCTGATGACCAGAAACGTTTTATCGAGCAACTCTTCGACATTTTTGACGCAGCCAGCGGTTCCCAGTGGTTGATCTTCTTCTACCGCGTAGGTCATCTGCACCCCGAACTCATGACCATCTTGGAAGTAGTCACGCATCACATCCGGCAGGTAGTGAACCGTCGCGATAATTTCGTTAATATCGTGACGTTTAAGGAGATTAACGATGTGTTCAGCGATGGGGCGGTTTAGCACCGGAACCATCGGCTTCGGCAAATCGCAGGTGAGGGGACGCAGTCGAGTCCCTGAACCACCAGCCATCAAAACTGCACGCATAGTCTCTCCTCTTAACTCTTCATCTCTAGGATTTGCGGTTGTGGGCATTGCGTCTGTTCGTGCCTGACAGTTTCTTCGCTTCTTGCGAATTCCCGCGAGAAAACGACCATCAGGCGACGGGAAAGCGGGAAAAAAGGGCGTGTCTACGACCCTAACGGATCGCGATCGCGAGTGACAGATTTCGTCAGACGCCTGCACCTTTCCCGGATTCAATAGACCTCTTGCACGAATATCATTCCCTCTCCCTAAATCCCTCTCCCAGAGCGGGAGAGGGACTTTGAAAGTCAAGATTTTTAATTTGGCTCCCCTTCTCCCGCCTTGGGAGAAGGGGCTGGGGGATGAGGGCGATCCATGCAGGAGGTCTAATTCCCGAAATCAATCTTCGCTCTGCCTCAACCGACGATCGCCGGTTTTCCAACAGGTCTCCGACGATCGGGTCTAGATTATTTTGATCTTATGACAAATTACCTTTGTCGGAATAATGGGGTGATCCAGATCGCGGCACAATTTCCGTTTTGGTCGATCGTAGTTTGCAAGTTCGGTTTGCCTGCTAGCCCAGTTAGTCATGTTTCGCTATCGTGAGCTCACAGATGGATCATCATGCATGAGCTTATAGCCCATGAGCTGCCAGTGTGAAGATCTCAAGCACGTGTGATCAGTGACCAAATTGCTCGAATCACACTGCATGAATTTGGCCTGAACTTGAAGTATTCGTTACTGGAGCTGACGTGTTGTTATTGGAGCCCCGCCTTTCAAACGCTGTGTTAAAAGAAGCCTCCCTACCGACACTCGGAGATGCTTTACGCGAGGGGCACGCCTTCACGCCGGGCTTGACAACTCGTTCATCGGCGTCCCGTGGCGGAGCCCGATCGAGTGCGATCGCGGCTTGGAATGCTGCCGTTGCGGCGCTCAACGAACAACTCCGCCAGATACAGCGACAGCAGCCCGAGACGGCTTCCCTGGGCGTTGTCCTGGCGGGACCGACTCCGGTCATCAGCGATCTGGCCTGCATCACACAGTTTGCCCACTGGATGATGGTTCCCCAGACGAAGTTGGAGCAGCAAACCTGCCTACCGGGAGACCTCACCGATCGCATTCGTCTCTCCGATCAATTTGGGACGCTGTCGCTCTGTGATGATGATCCGCTGTCCGCAGAACAATTCTGTTTAGTCCTGACGCGCCGTTTTTGCCTCGTGATGGTGCTCGATCCGCGCGAGTCGAGTGACGCCTTTCAATATTCCTTTGACCCGATCGTGGTTGAACGCGCATGGCACACGCTGCGCAGTCGCATCGTTCTGCGCGAGGCCAATCACCTCAATGCGATCGATCAAGCGGTGACGCCCTTCACGCCGATCGAACCGCACTACAGCATCGTCATGACCTTCGGGCAATCCTTGCTCACCCATCTCCAGCGCCACACCGAAGCCGTCACCCGTCGTGCCGAGCAAGCTGCTCCCCGATCGCCACGCACCTCACATCCAGCCGCAAACTTTAACCTGCGAGCCCTCACCGGTAGTCACGGCTGCTCTAGCCAAACATCTACCAGCCGTTCCGTCGATGGTACGGGGTCAATCTCGGATAACCCCGCCGCACACCGCGAAACTCACCTCGATCTCGAACTGCTCTCTGCCCTTGCTCATGAGGTTCGCACCCCGCTAACCACCATCCAAACCCTCGTCAAAATCTTGCTTCGCCGCAAAACCCTCGCCGAAGATTTGCGTCCCTGGGTGGAGCAAATTGAGCACGAGTGTAGCGACCAAATTGAACGTTTTGATCTCATCTTCCGCGCGGTGGAATTTGAAACGACCCAGAGCGACCAATCGCGCGTCATGTTAACCAAGACGCCCCTGAAAGCGGCGATCGATCACTGCATTCCGCGCTGGCAAAAACAGGCCAGCCGCCGCAATCTCACACTCGATATTGTGCTGCCCCAAAATATGCCGCAAGTCGTGAGTGACCCGAGCCTGCTCGAACGGATCTTGACCAGCACGATCGAGCATTTCACCAGCCAACTGCCCGTCGGTAGCAATGTCCGCGTCGAGATGCTGCCAGCGGGCAACCAGCTCAAGCTACAGCTCAAATCCTCAGCGTCGCTCGATCGCCCGCCTCACGCCAACGCAGCCTTTGTCTCCTCACCCCTCAAGGCGATCGGGCAACTGCTCACTTTCCAGCCCGAAACCGGCAGCATTAGCCTCAACCTTGCTGTCACCAAAAATATTTTTCAGGCCCTCGGCGGAAAACTCACCGTCCGCCGTCGTCCCCAAAATGGCGACGTCGTGACGATATTTTTACCGCTGGAATAAGTCTCGATCGAAGGTATCGATATTTTTGGAGTTTTTCCCAACTCCGCACGGATCTGGTCGTTCTCGTCCCGTAAATCTGGCTATCGAGTCTGGTCGTAAGCCTCGACGTATTTGTGCAATCATTCGTCAAATTGCGACCACATTGCAAAGCGTCATGTCAAGATAGATCTAGATTCAAACCAATTATTGGTTATATCGCCATACTCGCTGGCCTGTTTCTTCTAAGATGATGTCATTCGAGAGTATGCGATCTATTCGCGATCAGTGGCTCTTTACCCTTGCGACGATCGTGCGCTGGGTTTGTCGTCTAGACTAGGTCGGATGCTTTTAACAGCATCACCATTCACCTGGCCATCTGTTGCCCACGCCCATACGGTGTCCCGACGTAAAGTCGGTATCGTAGATCCGGTTCGCCCAACCCGAACTCATGACCGATCGGACTGACTTTAACGGAAGATTGCTTGTTGTTGACGATACCCCTGTAAGTGCTGAGGTCTTGTCAGAAGTCTTGCGTAAGGCTAACTACGACGTGCGCACTGCACGCGATGGTCTCAGCGCGATCGAGATCGTCAAGAATGACCCCCCCGAGCTGATCCTACTAGATGTGATCATGCCCGGAATCGATGGCTTCGAGACCTGTAGACGCCTCAAATCAAACCCCGAACATACCGAAATCCCGGTCATTTTTATTACCGGCTCGGACGATACTGACAGCCGCGTGCAGGGTCTAGATGCCGGAGCCGTCGATTACATCACCAAGCCATTTGAATACACTGAGGCGATTTCTCGCATTGAAGTACACCTCAGGCTCTATCGGCTCAACCGCACCCTCGAACACCAAGTCGAAGAGCGCACCGCCCAACTACGGGAAACCGTCGAAGAGCTGCAAACCATGCAGATGAAGCTGATCCAGGGTGAAAAAATGTCCGCCCTCGGTCAGCTTGTGGCGGGGGTCGCCCACGAGATTAACAATCCGGTGAACTTTATCCAGGGCAATCTCGTTCACGCTGAGAATTACATCAAAGATTTGCTCGAACTCGTGAGCCTGTATCAGAAATACACGCCCGAACCGAATGATGAGCTCGAAGAGGCGATCGAAGATGCGGATCTAGAATTTCTGCAAGAAGATTTGCCTAAATTGCTGAAATCGATGCGCGTGGGAACCGATCGCATCCGCAACATCGTTAAATCGCTCCGTAACTTTTCGCGCACCGACGACACCAAAACCGAAAAAACCGACATTCACGATGGCCTCGATAGCACGCTGATGATCCTCAGCAATCGCACCAAGGCCAAACCCGAACGCCCCGAGGTGCAAATCGTCAAAATTTACGGCATTTTGCCATCCGTGGAGTGTTATCCCGGTCCGATCAACCAAGTGTTCATGAACATTTTGGCCAATGCGACCGATGCCCTCGAAGAGAAATACGACAGTCTATCCGCGATGGCTCGCGAAGAGTTTCAGCCCACGATCTGGATCGAAACGATCAGCCCCGACGCAGACCACGTCGAAATCACGATCGCCGATAATGGCCCAGGAATTCCCGCCAAGGTTCGCCATCAAATTTTCGACTCGTTCTTTACGACCAAACCCAAGGGCAAAGGAACTGGCATCGGCATGTCGATCAGCCGTGAGATCGTCGTCGATCAGCACCATGGCAAACTGGACTGTCAGTCCTCATCGATGGGCGCGAAGTTCATCATTACGCTGCCGGTGACTCAGCCGGAACGAGACAGCGAAAATGGCGCGGACAGCGACTAACTCAGCCGTCAGGCCGTCAGCAAAACCCATTCGTTCTTTATTTTTTATTGACCCATGACACAAGAAACGGGCATTTCTCCTGCTGTTAGCGATCGCATCTGCAAGCACATGAACGATGATCACAGCGAGGCGATCGTGCAGTACGCCACGGTCTACGGCCAGTGCGAGGGCGCAACCGCAGCCGTGATGGACGCGATCGATACCCTCGGCATGGATATCACTGCTCAGGTCAACGGCCAGCCGACCCCGGTGCGCGTCACCTTCGATCGTGAGCTAGCCGACGCCAAAGACGCCCATCACGTTTTGGTTGAGATGCTCAAGGCGGTTCGCACCCAAGCGTAATTAAGCGTAATTGCTGGGGTTTCGCTGATTGCCTGCTGCGTCTCGCTCGGCATCTCGTAAGACATTCAAGCCGATAAGAGGCACTGAAATTGGCTCTTGTCGGCTTGCGACGCTAGATGGCGATGCCTGTGGTTTGCAAGTCTAAAATTCTGTTTATCTAGTTCTAACTATGACCGTTCTCGTCGTGGCCACTGGCAATCCCGGCAAGGTGACTGAATTCGCAGCCTATCTCAAGGACACGCCTTGGGAACTCCAGCCAAAACCGGCGGATCTGGATGTGATCGAGACGGGCAAGACCTTTGCGGAAAATGCTGCCCTCAAGGCGACAACGGTGGCGCAGGCGACCGGCCACTGGGCGATTGCCGATGATTCGGGGCTAGCCGTGCGAGCGCTCAACGGTGCGCCCGGTTTGTATTCGGCGCGATATGGTCTTGACGATAACAATCGAATTCGGCGGGTGTTGTTCGAGCTGCAAGAGTTCGAGGATCGCTACGCCGAGTTTCTCTGCGCGATCGCGGTGGCGCGTCCCGATGGATCGATCGCGCTCGCAGTGGAGGGAGTCTGTCCCGGCGAAATCGTTGAACCGGAGGGCGTCGGCGGATTTGGTTATGATCCGATCTTCTATGTCCCCGCAGCGGGGAAAACCTTTGCGGCGATGCCCAAGGAGGAAAAACGCCGCTATAGTCATCGCGGACGGGCGATCGCCGATTTACTCCCCCAACTCAATGCGATAGCGTCCTAGCCGCAGGGCTCCCCGCTACAGACCAGACATCCCGAACGCTCAAACGATCAACGAATAAACGGTTAGGCAGGGTGGGCAACTACGATCGCAGCGCTACCGGCTCCCGCTCCTCCACCGGGCGCTCCTGCGCGTCCACAGCAGAGTCAGGATCTGGCGGTAGATTCTGGCCGGGGCCGAAGTCTCGCAGCAGACCCATCAGCGCCGGAACCATCGTCGGCGTAACGATCGTCGAGAACGCCAGCCCGCCCGTTAGCACCACACCCAACCCCTGATACAGCTCCGCGCCAGAACCGGGCATCGCCGCGAGGGGCAACATCCCCAAAACGCTGGTCGCAGCGGACATGAAGATCGGACGCAGACGATCGCGGGTGGCCTGATACAGCGACTCGTGATATTCCAAGCCCTGCTCCGTCTGGAGCTGCAAGGCGCGATCGACCAGCAAAATCGCATTATTGACCACGATCCCGGTCAAAATCACGAACCCGAGACCGGTAATCATATCGAGCGGGATCGTCACGCCGGGAATCCAGTTGACGACGACCAGACTGACCAAGGCTCCGGTCAAGCCCAGCGGCACGGTTGCCATGATCACTAGCGGATAGAGAAAAGAGCGATAAAGCGCCATCAACAGTAGATAGGTGATGATCAGCGACAGGACGAAGGCAGACAAGAGCTGACTGAGCGTTTCGGCGAGTTGGTCTGCCGAACCGGCCAGTTCGATGCGATAGCCGCTGGGCAGAGTTTGGCGCACCGCCGCCAGAACGTTGGTTTCGGTGGCGCTGACCGTACCGCCTAGGGGTGCGTTCGGCGCGACGGTGGCGGTGAGCGTAATCGATCGCTCCAGATCGACGCGGTTGATCGTGTCGGGGCCGATGCCCTCTTCGATGGTGGCGACATCGCCGAGCTGAACGATCAGGCCGTCTTTCGTATAGAGCGGCAGTTGGCGCAGCCGATCGGGCGTCTCGACCGCCGTATCTTTGAGTTCGACCGTCACATCAAGCTCTTCTTGGCCGTCGATGAATTGCGAGGTGAAGCGCCCGCCCAGCGCGGCTTCGACGACCGCTCCGACCTCAGCTTCCGTCAGGCCGACCTGAGCGAGCCGATCGCGATCGGGGTATACCTTCAGCTCCGGCGCACCGTAAACGAAGTTCGATCGCACGTTGACGACGCCCTCGACGCCGCGCAGTTGACCGCTCACATTTTGCTCGATCGCCGATAATTCCTGGAGATCCGGGCCGATAATTTGGACTTCAAACTGTTTGCCGGGGTCGCTGAAAATCGGCACGCGAATGGGAAACAGAAAGCGGAAACCGGGAAACTGTCCGCCCGCCGGGAGCAGTCGGGCAATCATGCCGTTTAGCCCCGCGCCGTTGGCATAGCGATCTTTTAAGTCGAAGCCGATGCCGCGTAGGCCGGAACGCGAAACAAAAAAGGTGTTGCGGACTTCTGGCTGCTGCCGGACAAAGTCGCGCACGTCGTCGGTCAGGCGGACAGACTCTTCGGTACTCGTGCCAGGAAATGGCTCGGTTAGCCAAATTACAATATTGCGGTTGCCTTCGGGCAGGTAGTCGGCCTGAGGTAGGAGCGCCATCGTGCCAATCAGCAGTGCCGACATCGCGCCCAACACCATCAAGCGACGCGGCTTACGGCCTTTGCCGATCGACCAGCCCGCCGCTGCCAGCAGTGTGGTTTCGAGTTGATTCTGAAAATAGCGGAATGTGGCCGACATCCGCGCCACCTGACGCTCGATCCAGTTACCACCGCGAAAGTCGCCGTTATGTTCGTCGCTTTCGAGCATGATGTTGGCTTCACGCCGATCGAGGAAGAGCCCCGCCAGCATCGGTACGAGGGTTAGCGCCGAAAATAGCGAGATCGACACCGATGTCGCCAGCGTAATTCCCAGCGCGGTGAATAGTGCTCCGGCCTCGCCCTGCACCAACACCAGCGGCGCGAACACCGCCACCGTCGTCAGCGTCGAAGCCAGCATCGCACCCCACACTTCCTGCGTCCCGTCGATCGCGGCACGCATCACGCCTTTGCCATTTTGAATGTGGGTGAAGATGTTTTCCACCACCACGATCGCGTTATCGACCACCATCCCCACGGCGAACGCCAGCCCCGCGAGGCTAATCACGTTCAGCGTTTGGCCGAGTGCGCCCATAACGATAAACACCGTAATCAACGTGGTGGGGATACTCAGCGCCACCACCGCCACCGTCCGCAGCGATCCGAGGAATAACAACAGGACGATCGTCGCCAAGATGCCACCGGTCAGCAGGTTGTTGCGCACCAGTGCGACGGACTGGTCAATATAGGTGCTTTGGTCGTAAAAAATTTCAAACTGTACGCCCTGGCCTTCCGCATCGAAGCGGGTTTGCAGTTCGTCGATGCTGTCGCGTAGCCCCTCGGCGATCGCGGCCACATTTGCACCGACGCGATGAATCACACCAATGCCGACGGCGGGATCATCGTTATAGCTGAAATAACTTTCGCGGAAGCGGCGACCCATCTGCGCTTCGGCCACATCCCCGAGAAAAACGCGCCCATTTTCATCACGGCGCAACACAAAGCTTTCCAGTTGCGTCAGCTCGTCGGCGCGGCTCTCGGTGCTGACACGGTATTCGCGGCGTCCCAATACTAGTGGGCCACCCCGCACGTCGCGGTTATTGGCTTGTAGTGCCGTGGTCACGTCGTCCAGGCTGAGGTCACGATCGCTCAACGCCTTCGGATCGACCTGTACTTCGACCTCACGCTCGCGGCCACCGATCACCATAAAGCGGCTCGTACCCTCAACCCGCCGCAAACGCGGCACGACCACCTCATCGGCTAAATCACGAAACCGGTCTTCATCTGCTGCCGTCCCGTCCTTCGCGGCCAAAATCAACCACATCATCGCGCTCGCGCCGCCACCGTTGGAGACGATGACGTTCGATTCGCCCGCCTCCTCTGGTAGCTGCTCCACCTGCTGCATTTTGTTCAACACCGCCACCAGGCGATCGTCGATGTCTGTCCCCCAAGCGAATTCGAGCGTAATATCGCTCACACCGAGGCTGCTGGTGCTGGACATTTCCTGCACGGCTTCGACTTCTTCGAGGCGTTCCTCGATCGGGCGTGTTACCAGGTCTTCGACTTCGGCAGGACCCGCGCCGGGGTAGGGCGTGGTAATCGAGATCTGCGGGCGTTCACCACCCGGTTGCAGTTCCAGGGGCAAATTGAGCAGAGATATGATGCCGGTCAGCGCCAGGACGGCGAAGACGGCGAGGGTTCCGTGACGCCAGCGGGTGGCGATTTCGATAAGTTTCATAGCGCGAAACGGGTGTGGAGGAGGTGGGTAGTGGCGCGACATCTCGAAAAAGATGCGTGGCAGGACAAGGCAAGGTTCTATCGTTCCTATGCAGAGCGTAGGAACGATGGAATTTCACGCAAGAACTATTCGACGATTTGAACCGCTGCTCCGTCGCGGAGACCGTCGCCACCTTTGCTAACCAGCGTTTGACCGGGAGCTAGTTCGGGACTGACGATCGCCATGCGATCGCCGAGATCTGCTACCAACTCCACCGGCACTTCTTTTGCAACATCACCATCGACGACATATACCACCCAGCCCGACAGGCGGCGCGTTAGCACGTCGCGATCGAGCACAAACGGCGCTCCTGGTAGTGGTAACTCCACCTGCGCGGCGATCGCCATCCCCGGAACCAAATCAGCAGGCGAATTGTCCAAACGAACTCGGACGCGCTGGCTGCGGCTGGCCTGGTTCGCGGTCGGCACGACGCCTGTAATGGTGGCAGCGGCACGCCAGTTTGGTAGAGCGCTAGCACTCAGTCTCACCAGCGTTCCGGTTCCCACCTGGCCGCTGTAATTTTCGGGAACGTCTAGGAACACATCGAGGCGATCGCCGCTGACCACGGTGGCGGCAGGGTCGTTGGACTCTACATAATCGCCCACATTCACCGGGCGATCGCGGACGTAACCAGCGGCATTACTCACGATCGTTGCCCGCGATAGCTCCAGTTCCGCTTGTGCCACTGCGGCCTGTGCTGCCTGGACGAGTCCGCGTTGCGCTTCGATTTCCTCAAGCCTTGGCCCCGCCGTGGCTTCCGCGAGCTGTGAAGTCGTCCGCATCCGTTCGCTGGTGGCAGCGTCGAGACTGGCTCGCGCCTGCGCGAGGCTCTGCTGGTTTTCCGTCGCTTGCTGCGCCAGAGCAGAGGTGGCACGGAGGCGATCGCTCATGGCCGCACTGGCACGGGTTTCAGCCTCAACGAGCGATCGGCTCGACAGTGCGCCAGTGGTGGTCAAGCTGCGCGTCCGCTCCAGATTGTCGATCGCCTCCTGCTCACGAGCTGTCGCCATTTCTAGCTCCGCCTGCCGCTGGGCGGTCAGACTGGGCAGCATCGCTTCAACATTGGCCAAATTCTGATGGGCTTCAAGCTCGCGAGTTTCGGCCATCTGTAGTTCCGCTTGACGCTGAGAGATGATTTCCGGGCGCGTGCCGGTTTCCAGTTGCGCCAGATCGCTGCGAGCCGAAGCCAGAGCCGCGCGGGCTTCGGCCAGGGCGAGCTGCTGATCGGCTGTGTCGAGCATGACGATGGCCTGACCCGCTGCTACGCGATCCCCCACATCCACGAGCACCTGCATCACCGTCCCCGTTGTCTGCGCCCGCACTGTGGCGCTGTCTGCCGCTTCTACTTCGCCGATAAGATCCACGGTTTGCATCCCGTCACCTGCGGCCAGTGTCGTGATCTCCACCGGGCGCGGGGGTGGGCCAGCCAAAGCCGGGGGCGGGGTCTGCCCGTTGCGTGACATGACCGACCAAGCCCCGAAGCCACCGCTGACCACTGCCACTGCGATCGCCAGTTTCAACCAGCGGCGGTTCGGGCGGGGTTGGCTTGGCGGTTCGGGTGAGCGAGACGCGTTGGCCGATCGCTCTAGCTGGGTCTGTTCGTCCGTGCGCTGTTGCGTTTGCATGGTCGAGATGTCCTAAAAATAAACGGGTCTACCAGTTATCGATTGCCGATTGCCAGTGATCTAATCGCACGACGGCTGCATGGAATTCGAGGCGAACTGGGGCGGGGCTGTAACACCGGTGGTCAAAACGGTATCGAAAAGAACAGAAACGAAAATTTCGAGAGGAGCGCTGCTGCGGCTTACTTTGGCTCGTTGTAGTGCGCCTTCCCAGCTATCGAGGATAAAGCTGGCGAGCGGCCAGGTGTCCCAGTGAGAGCCGAGTTCGCCGAGCGCCTGGGCATTTTGCAGGCAGCGATCGAAGCGATCGCGCCAGTCATTCAGGATGCGATCGAGGCAAAGTCGGAAGGTTTCATTTTGGCTCGCCATTTCCTGAGAGAGGATGCCGACCAAACAGCCGCAGCGGTAGTCATTGCGGATGAAGGTTTCAATACCATTCTCGAAGTATTGACGTAAGCGGTTTAGGGGCGATCGGGTCTCGTTACCGAAGCACTGTTCTAGCTGTCCTAGATACGCTTGGTTGGATGCCTCGATCACGCCGAGGCCAAAATCTTCCTTACTTTTGAAGTAGTGATAAAACGATCCTTTTGGGACGCCTGCTTCTGTGAGTACCTCTTGGATGCCCGTGTGGTTGTAACCCTTTTCGAGAAAAAAGCGCTCGCCAACCGTAAGCAGTCGCGCCTGGGTGGATGCCTTTGCCATTGGGGAACCTCCGTGAGAGTAGCGATCGACTAACGACCCAAAAGCACACAATTATACGAAATCCGACTGTGTATAAGCTTAGATCGCCGCTCTGAGCGAACACCGCACTTCGACTCCGCTCAGTGCTCATAGGCGTTCTTTATTTTTCTAATGCAGAACCGGATTTCGTATTAGACCGGTCGTCTAGTTCGTCTTGTTTATACTAGACTCGTTGCCTGGTGAATGCAAACAAATGTTAAAAGAATCTCGTTAGCGTTATTGGATTTAAACCCGAACTCACCTTGATGAGGATTTGATCAAAAAAAAAGAACCCCGAAGTCTTCACTTCGGGGTTAGGGTCTATCCAAGGTAATCAGTCACGATGAAGCAAGCAAGGGCGATCTATTCCGCTGCGGTTGACGCAACATCGCTCTCGGTTTTGCTACGAAGCTGGGGCTTGGGCGTGTCGCGATCGTGGCCCGTCGATTTTTGTGTATCGTGGGAGCCGCGATCGTCACGATCAAACTTTTTACGAAACGGCTTGCGTCCCGAAGTTCGTTTGGCGTTGCGTTTCGGCGGCATAGGGCCGACACACTCGCCGCGATCGATTTCGAGCGCTGTACCGTTGCGGTGTACGTGAAAATCCCAGAAATGTCCGAGGGTACGGCCTTCAATCTTGCCCACGAGTGAAAGCTTGAAGAAGCGTGCCGTCTCGCCTTTTTTTCGCGGAGCTTGGCGAATTTTAACCACGGTGCACGATCGCTCTTCGGAATAGAAGACGACTTCGCCACGAATGGAAAAATAGTTATCGTCTTCAACCTCAGAGGAAGCGATCTGCGTCTCTTCCGCGTCGGTCTCTGCTTCTTCCTGAGCGAGAGTCTCAGGCTCCCAAACACCGACGATTTGCAGGTGCAGCGATTCACTGTCCTGCTGGGTGCGCGGGTAGACCACCCAAAGGTGTGACTCCTCAAGATTGATATGTTTTTTGATCAGGCTCATCACCCGACCCAACAACACCGAGTCAATTTCAGCTCCATCATCGCTAAAAAATGTCCCGCAGGTGAACTGGTCTTCTGAGGGGACGTATTTACCGCGTATCAGCCCGATCGCGCGAAACTGCTTCGGTTCACTGGGGGCAGGAATCGGGCGAGAGCGATCCACCTCAGCGGGTGTTGTTGCCGCCACAGTAGCCGTCGCCGCCGGTATCGAAGCAGGAGGCTGCGAGGCTTTGACGCTCGTGGTGGTCTTGCTCGGTCGCGGTAAGGGCTTAACGGGAGACTGAAGCTTCATTCCAGACGTGGGTGTCGGGTGGACGTCGGTGGACGCCTCTGCGGTAGGCTTTGCCGGTGGGTTCGGTCGCTTGGGTGGTCGGGCGATCGGGAGATCGCTCGCATTGGTAGCTGAATTGTTGGTCACGACGTCGGAATTTTGGATAGACCGGGAAGGGGAACTCATATAACCTCCTCCATAGGGAGATACATCCTCAGCGAGGCAAGACGCGAAAGGGCAAGTAGAGAGGCACGTACTATGGGTACGAAAAACCATCTCCACATTTAATCGACAGCGCTACGTTTTGGCAAACAGGATGATTCGCCTCAGTGCGATACGAAAAAGAGAGCAGATTCGGCCTGCCTATTGTACTCAATGCGTTACCGGCAACCGACGATCCGTAATGTTTGCCGAATTTGTGGCTATTGCTGAAATCAAACGCGAATCTTGCCGATGATTGAGCAATCAGAATTCGACTTAGACTTCAATCCCAACTTTAATCCCAACTTCAATCTCAACTTAAACTTCGAGGTTTAGTCGTCGAGTCGCGCCTGAATTTGTTCAAATAATTGTTCGAGTTGGTGACTCGGCTCCTGGCACGCCAAGTCGTAGCAAACAATCCCGGCGATATCTGTTGGGAGATCAAAGCTCGCGGTGACGGAAGTGCTGGGAAAGTAGCGATCGAGGTAGGCTTTCGCCCAGTGGGGCTGAATGCGGACGTGGGCGTAATGTAGGCGATCGTCGAGGGCAGCGATGAGGCTGGGGCAGGCTTGGGGCGTGTCGCGCATCAGCGAGGCAAAGGCGGCGAGGGCGCGATCGGCGTGGGCAAAGCGATCGGGATCGTCGGTGATTGCACCTAGGCGGATCAGGTTGGCGATCGCGATGCCATTCGGGGCGGGGGTGGCGTTATCTTGGGTGCTGCGCTCGCGGATGATTAGGTCGTCGCGATCGTCGGTGTTGTAGTAGCCGCCGCGATCGCCATCCCATAAATGCGCGTCGAATTCGGCCTGGAGATCGATCGCGGCCTCCAGATAGGTTTTAGCGATCGCCTCTCCCGGCGCTAGGGTTTGACAGGCTTGATGGAGATCGATCAGGGCTTTGATGAGCAGGGCGTAGTCTTCGGCTTGGGCGATCGTGGCCGGTTGGCCGTCGTAGCTAACGCGCTGCAAACGTCCGTTTGATCGTTGGTGCTGGAGGATAAAATCCGCCGCCCCACAGGCCAGATCGAGGTACGACTCGCGGTGAAATACAGCGGCGGCTTTCGCTAAACCGGAGATGGTGAGGGCATTCCAGGAAACGATCGCCTTAGTGTCGGTCACAGGGGGAATGCGGCCCGATCGGGGTTGGGTTTTTGCCTCATGGTTATTGCGAGCGGGTTCGTAGCGATCGCAGGTGTCGCGATTCTGACCGTAACGCAGCGCAAATAATGTATCGAGCGCCGTACGAATAACGGTGCTGATATGCCCAGTATCACGCCGCTGTAAGACGTTTTTGCCTTCAAAATTACCGTCGGGCGTAAGGCTAAATCGCTTCTGAAGCTCTGCGAGTTCTATCGGCGTTAAAGCATCGGTCAATTCATCCCAAGACCAGACATAAAACGCGCCCTCGTCCGGTTCTGCCGCGATCAGCGTGGTGAAATTATCCGCATCTTGAGAAGCGTAGAAAAACCCCGCCGGATCGGTCATTTCGCGCTGAAGCCATTCCACCGTTCCCGCGATCGCCGTTTCAAAGACCGGTTCACGACCGCCCGCCCGCCACAGTTCGGTCAGGAATTCCAAGGCAAGGCCGTTATCGTACAGCATCTTTTCAAAGTGCGGCACTGTCCAGGTGGCATCGACGGTATAGCGATGGAAGCCGCCGCCGACGTGGTCATAAATCCCACCCAGACACAGATCGATCGCCCGCTGATTGCAAACCCGATAGGGATCGACCTCGCGATCCGTCTCACGATCTGCGCCACCCTCAAACCGCAAGCCGCGTAGCGCCGTGAGCGCGTAGGGAAGCGAGGGAAAACTCGGCGCACGACCGTGGGGAGCGGTCACTTTTGCGGCGATCGCCAAGCCCCGCGCGAGCGTTGAGCGATCGGCCATGCGTTGAGCGACGGGATCTAAATCGTCTAATGCTTGCGGTGATGTCAATTGCGCCTCATCGTCACCCCGCAACAGTGCCGCTTTGAGATCCGCTTCCACCGATCGCAGCTTCTCGATTTCGGTGTCATACATCTCACGCAGACGCGCCAACACCTGCAAAAATCCCGGTCTGCCATACATCGGCGTCATCCCGAAATACGTCCCGCCATAAAACGGCACCAGACTATCGGGCAGCAAAAACGTATTCAGCGGCCAGCCGCCCTGCCCGATCATCAGTTGCAGCGCCTGCATATAAATGCTGTCAATGTCGGGGCGCTCTTCGCGATCGACCTTGATCGGCAAAAAATTATCATTCAAAAATGTCGCGATCGCGGCATCCGAAAACGCCTCCCCTTCCATCACCGTGCACCAGTGACAGCTCGAATAGCCGATCGATAAAAAAATCGGTTTATTCTCCCGTCGTGCCGTCGCGATCGCCTCGTCGCACCACGGCCACCAGTCGATCGGATTATCGGCATGTTTACGCAGGTAGAGGCTAGCGGACTGGGCGAGACGGTTGGACATGATGGCGGCAAACGCGAACGGGAGAACAGCGATAACGACAGTGCAGAGTGAGACAAAATGCTGTTGCGCGTTGACGTTTACGGCTCTAGAGCATCAACGCGAAACAACAGAACGGCAGCTCGATCGTCTAGATGACGCCCGCACTCGCCAAGCCCAGGATCATGCCCGCGCCGAGAACATGACCCAGGCTCATCGTCGCCAACAGCTCGACCCAGCCAAACCCCTTAAACAAACCGGGAACTTGCACCGGCAGAGCGGGGCCTTGGCCGGGATTTTGGATCGCGAAACGACCGATCGAGATGACAAATAGATTGCACAGAATCATCGTGAGGCCAACGGTCGGCGTCCACGCGATCGACAGTCCGGTAGCCAAAATGGGTTGAATGTACATGGTTATTTCTCGGTTGTTTTTAGGAAACAGGTATTAAAACGCGGCATCGATTGACGATTTCGAGTACTAGAAACGCTATAGAAGAAATACCTAGGAACGCAATGCTCGTTCTTAATTCGCAATATTTCGCGTATTGGTTTTAGCGTTTTAGCCGCGATCGCGAGAAATTCTTGAACGTGGGTCACCCATCACCGAGAAGCGTCATCAATCGTGTACTTTTATGAAGACCCTCCGGTAGCTAGCGATCGCGGCTAGAATAGCTCGGGAATTTGCCCTTTAATTCGCGCCTCACCACAATGCCCATTCCGAAGATCGATCGCTGTGTCGCCTTGGCTAAACGCTGTGGATATTCTGGCTCAGTTCTGAGCGCGATCGGGTCGATCCTACTCGGCAGCGCCCTGTTACCGAGCGCGATCGCCGAAACCGACACGGCCTACCGTTCCTCGATTTCACCGGGGCAGTGGGCGAGCGCCTCATTTCCCGTCGAAGACTTCCAGGCGTATACCTCTGCTTTTGGCTATCGCGGCGGCGTGATGGGTGGCGGCAGCGAGTTTCATTCCGGGCTCGATCTGGCGGCTCCGGAGGGGAGCTATATCCGTAATTGGTGGTCGGGGACAGTGGTTCAGACGATCGACGACGATCGCTGCGGTACAGGTCTCGTAGTCAAGTCCGGCGATTGGGAGCATGTTTACTGTCACATGCAGGGCTATGTCGAGACGATCGATGGCGTCCGTACTCTTGTCGATCGCGATGGCGGCATTCTAATCCAACAGGGACAGCAGCTTCCGACCTCAGCCCGGATTGGTCGTGTCGGCATGACCGGACGCACCACCGGCCCCCACTTACATTGGGGGCTGGTCTATCAAGATGAATGGGTCGATCCAGCGACGGTGATTCGAGCGATGGCGGGTTAACGCGAAATGATAATGCACGCGTAATAATGCCCACGCACAACGACGACGCCCGAAATATCGCCTCATCCACCAAGACTCCAAGCATTCGCTCTCGATTGATTAACGCCGATCGAGAGTCTTGAGATTTCTAAAACCTCAAAGCTCTGGAGTTGCTGTTTATAGTCAGTTCAATTATTTTCAGAACATGCCGAACTATTCGCTGCGCGAAGGCTACGCCCACGACTCAGCTCAGTGCTCATAGCCGTTGTTGTGTTTGATTTTTTACAGAACCGGATTTCGTATTATCTAATCTTGAATCGTAATTTTGACCTGCTTAACCTGAGCTTGCAAATACGAAAGAAGAGTATGAATGAATATAATAATTCCGCACATTTCTAAGCCTTCCTCAAAGCCGACAAATAGAGAATAAATGAAGTTACGCCCAAAACGCTCATCCCACGCTCCCCCAAACATTTCTATGCCAATTGCTCCACAGATATAGACAAAGCCTGACAGTAAAAAAGCATGGCGAAATTGCATCGGTAAAGACTTGAGAAACCGAAGGAAAATCAGGAATACAACCCCCACAAATAGCATTCCGGGTACAACCCAAGAAAAGTAAAATAAGCCGCCACCTACTCCATATTTATCTAAAACTGGCGATACGAATTCCCCTAATCTTTCATGAAATGAGAAAGCTTCATCAAAAGCAAGTAGCAGAAAAATAAAAGACAATAAAATCCAGTAGCCGACTCGTCTTTGTTGGAGGAATTTTGCGATATACGAATTGATTCCTAACAAACAGGAGGACGAGAATAGCAGTAGAGTCGAAAATAGCGTGGGAATATTTCTCTCAGTATCAAGTCCTGTCCAGAATCCCAATGTCATGATTCTGATAGAGTTCTCGCTCGTGACGATTGCATCAACAAGATGTCCGCAGAAAAACAGCGCAACACAGAGAAAAAGAAACTTCGTTACTTTTATCTTTGGAATATTTAAGGAAGCTTCTTGAGTCGCTATTTCGGTTGAATTTGTTCTCTTGAGAAGATCTAATATTGGCAACATTATAAATATTTGCTCTGAATATTGAAAGGATATGAGCACGAGTCAGTGAAGTCTAGATAATATTGATTAATAGCAAAAAAAGCAATGCGGACTCGCAACTCGGGTAGTCGCAAGTCCACATTATCTTGCATAGCTCTTTACTAGAATGAAACCGCCGTAACGTTGAACACGTTTATGAGCCGATTTTTATTCCTTTAGGCGATGCTCTGATTCGATTAAGACATTACAACAGTCGCCTTCGCCTCATCACGATCGACCTGACCGTCACGATCGGCTTGATCCGCCGCAAGATTCTGCTGTTTATCCGGTAGCTGCGTATATTCCGCCACGATTTTACGAAACTCGCTGCCCTCGATCGTCTCGCATTCAATCAACAGATCCACCAGCCGATCCATCACCGCCCGATTTTGCTGCAATAGATCGCAGGCACGCTCGTAACACTGCTGCGAAATCTCACGCACTCGATGATCAATCCGTGTCGCCATCTCTTCGGAATATTCCGTGCTGGGCATCATGTTGCGCCCGAGGAAGACCTGACCATTGGGGCGTTCAAGCGCCAGGGGGCCGAGGTCAGACATGCCGAGCTGTGTCACCATTTCGCGAGCCACTTTTGTGACGTTTTGCAGATCATTAGACGCGCCGATCGTGATTTCTGAATCACCGAACACG
The DNA here is from genome assembly GCA_964518905.1 of uncultured Geitlerinema sp. Classification (GTDB taxonomy): domain Bacteria; phylum Cyanobacteriota; class Cyanobacteriia; order Cyanobacteriales; family Geitlerinemataceae; genus RDYZ01. The sequence goes on from CAZFJL010000009.1 coordinate 45,405, forward strand.
ACTTGTTCCGCCGCCCGTCCGCCGAGGAAAATCACGATTAAATCCGTCATCCAGGCGCGGGTATACAGGCCACTATCGACCATTTCTTCGTTGAAAATCTGCTGGGCAAACCCGCCGATACCACCTGATCGCGGCACGATCGTCACTTTATTCAACGGATCGGCATGATCGAGCAACGTCATCAACAGCGCATGACCGACCTCGTGATAGGCAATTAAACGCTTTTTCTTGCTATCGAGTAGCGGCGTCAGCGACAGGCCGATCGTCACGCGATCAATCGCATCGTCAATCTCGGCATCCTCGATCGCCTCCTTGCGCCGTCGCGCCGTCAGGATCGCCGCTTCGTTGAGCAAATTCGCCAGATCTGCCCCGGAAAATCCTGGTGTGCGCCGCGCGATTTTTTCGAGCGAGACGGCCTCGGACATTTTCTTGGTGCGGGCGTGGACTTCGAGGATGCCGAGGCGACCGTTGTAGGCCGGGAGATCGACGGTGACTTGGCGATCGAAGCGACCCGGACGCAGCAAGGCTGAGTCGAGGACATCGGGGCGGTTGGTGGCCGCGATCGCAATGATGCCCGTGTTGCCCTCGAAGCCGTCCATTTCCGTGAGGAGCTGATTTAGGGTTTGCTCGCGCTCATCATTGCCGCCGCCGATGCCCGTGCCGCGTTGGCGTCCGACCGCGTCGATTTCGTCGATAAACACCAAACAGGGCGCATTTTCCTTGGCTTTACGGAACAGATCCCGCACACGGGACGCGCCAATCCCGACAAACATCTCGACAAATTCCGAACCGGAAATACTGAAAAACGGTACGCCCGCTTCACCGGCGATCGCTTTCGCCAGCAGCGTTTTACCCGTTCCCGGTGGGCCAATCAGCAGCATTCCGCGTGGAATTCGCGCCCCGATCGCCGTGAAGCGTTCCGGCTCCTTGAGGAACGTCACGACCTCTTGCAATTCTTCCTTCGCTTCTTCGACTCCGGCCACATCATCGAACGTGACGCCGGTTTTCGCTTCCATTTGGAATCGCGCCCGCGATCGGCCAAAATTCAGCGCATTATTGCCCGACTGCGCCGATCGCTTGACGATCAACATCAGCCCGCCGATCAAAATCCCAATCACAATAATATGACCGAGCATCGCCACCGCCGCGCTGTTATCCGGCGTCGGGTTGCTCGCAACATCAACATTGTTCGCCCGTAACAGCTCTACCAGCGTTGGATCATCCTCAAACAGCGTCACTTTGTAAGGTGCTTCGCTTTCTTGGGAATCCTTGAGGCGAACTCGCGCAATTTGCAATGCCGGGTCGAGTTCGACCGACTTAACATCGCCTCCCTCGATGCTTTCGATAAACTCGCCGTAGCTGAGTTCCTTCTCACGATTTCCAGGCGATTGCCCCAAGGCCGGTGTGCCCATTAACAAGACCTGCACCAACGCCCAGCTTGCGGCCAGGGTGCGGAGGGACGGGCGACGACGCGGTATACGCGGCGATCGACGGGACGAAAAAAGAGCGTGAAGCTCGGTCTGAAAAGTCATCGGCACGAAGAAGCGCTAACGGGGCGTCGATTGTAACGGCATGTTTCGAGAACGTCTTTCTAGTTTAACGCTCTCGACGATCCGTGCCGCACGCGATTGTTGATTCAAGGCGACCAATCTCAATGAGAATCGATCAGAAACAGGTTAAGAGCATATCCAGCATTCGTATCTCGGTGCAGTTCTAGGGGCTGTCATCAATTAAATTTGTAGCCTTGATTCAGCAAGGGTTTCAGCCCCTTTTGTTTTTTGTTGGGTCGGGCGTTCAACAGCTTACCCCGTCAGGGGTCTGGTGCTAATTGATGACACGCCCTAACAGGACTATTTGGATAAAAGTTGCCCGATCGCCCCGCTGCGTTCTAGCGTATGGACAACGTCCAAGGTTCACCCAACCTTCAGCTTTTCTCTTTCCTCACCTGAGCGCCATGAGTCGTTTTCCCTTTTCCCTCGATCAATTATCTGCCGCTATTCGTCGGACGCTAACCGTTGTCTGTGTCGGTCTCTGGGCGATCGCCGCTTGGGCGACGCCTGCGATCGCGATCGACAAATCGCCCGCCCCAGAAAACGCCCAGGTGTATTTCATCACCCCTGAGAATGGCGAAATCTTAGATCCCACCTTCGAGGTTAAATTTGGCCTGGTGGGTATGGGCATTGCTCCGGCGGGCGTCGATATCAAAAATACGGGTCATCATCATGTATTGATCGATCGCGCTGAACTTCCCGATTTTGACAAAGCGCTCCCCGCCGGTGACGACACCGTGCGTCACTTCGGTGGCGGCCAAACACAAACCGATCTAACCCTGTTGCCGGGAGAGCATACCCTACAGCTTGTCCTCGGTAATTATGCTCATGTGCCGCACGATCAGCCCGTCATCTCTGATCCGATTTCGGTGACGGTGAAGTGACGAATACATCTGTGAACTTTGTCGATTGGGTTGAGCGATCGCGAAACCCAGCAAAATCGTGGTGAAGCTTGCAAATATTGGGTTTCGTCCCTCACTCCAGTCGACCATAACAATCTCTTAAACCTTGTTTAAATGATTACAAGACAACGACCCGGTGTTGTTCTGTCCATCGGGTTAATGCTCATCCTAATCAGCATTGGAATCTCTAGCTATGGTGATTACGGAATCTCGTTTGATGAAAAAGTCGAGACTGAAATGGTCTTATGGCACTTGCAAAGTATTGGGAGCGATGGTGATTTCAGAGAAATTCCCTTTGACTTAGAATTTTATGGGACGTTTTTTAATGGGATTTCCATGTTGTTTTTCATGGCTCTCGAATCTTTGAGAACGTCATTTCCTCCAGTGGCTAGCTTGCTCGATCAAGGCTTAAGGAGTGAATCGATCTATTTGAACAAACACCTCTTTACCTTCCTGTTTAGCAGCTTGACATACTTAGGTGTCTCACTCTGTATTAAAGATCTCTTGAACTGGAAGCTAGCACCAGTCGGAATTCTATTTTTAGCTCTCACTCCACGCTTTTGGGGACATTCATTTTTCAATCCGAAGGATATTCCTTTTGCCGCTCTATTTATTTTAGTGAGTTATTTTGGTGCGCAATGGATCGCCCAAATTGTCAAGAGCATTTACTCTGAAAATCTCAACATCAAACAGGATTATAAGCTACTATTTGGGGCTGTATTTTTTGGTGTTATCGCTGGTTTATTAAGTTGTATTCGGATCGGAGGATTTATCGTTATTGGGTTTAGCCTTATCACGATTATGGGAGTGTTAACCGTCAATCGCTTGCAGTCTAATGACGATTTATCCAAAATTCCCCAAGAACCTTTAGCCTCTTTCCTCAATCCCAAAACATTCATAAGTTTGATTGTCTTAGGATTCGTCGTCGTCATCACCTGGTTCGTGATTGTGATTGGACTAACTCCAGCGGCTTGGTCTAATCCTTTGGGTTGGTTACTGGCGGCTATAAACTATATGGCTAATCATTCCTGGCCGGGTCGTACGTTGACCTTAGGGATGGCCTTACCCGCTCAACCACCCTGGTTTTATTTGCCTGTTTGGTTTGGTGTGACTGTTCCTTTAATGACTTTGACCTTCTCGGTTATTGGCCTTTGGGAATCGTGGACTCAATTCACATCACAGCAAATAAAAAATCAGAGTTTAATTGCTTGGTTGACGCTTCAGTGCTTCGTTTTCCCAATCATCGTGGTCCTCAAAAAAACAACAATTTATGATGCGGAACGACAATTTTTGTTCGTCATACCTGCGCTGATCGTATTTGCGGTAATTGGCTTTAACAAGCTCCTTAACGTAATAAATTCTCGTGCTTGGTACGTTGCCTGCATTACCTTAACAATTGTTGTTTACAGCACTGTCATGGCAGACATGAAAAGCCTACATCCCTATGAGCAGATTTACTTCAATTCCCTTGCTCGGATTGTAGGGATTGATCGAAAATTCGAGACGGATTATTGGATCACGAGTGGCCGAGAAGCGATGTATTGGATTGGAGAACAAGCAGAGACCACAAAGTCGGTATATGCCGTTTTTCCGCATATTGTTGAACCTTCGGCAAAGCCGGGAGTCAGCATTCAGGGTGTTCCACCAACCATCCTCGATTTCCCGGCAACGGATTACCCCCGACCCTTTTACTTTCTCGCCTATCCTCGTGTGATGCTCTATTCCAGCTCGGGCGAGGCGGTGACCCCTCACCCTCATGATCTTTTGCCGGGGTGTGAAAATGTGTTTCAAGTTGAGCGCACGATCGGCACAGAAACGATTCCGCTCACTCAAGTTAAAAAGTGTGAATAAAGCTTTGGGCTTTGGTCACAGTCAGGGATCTGAGGCATAACTTGGGGATTGTAGAGTTATCGATCAAACGAAAGTCGTAGGGATGAGACGATAGGCTAAAGCCCGCATTTGCTATACTTCAAGGCAAAACCAACCCGCTCACCCCCCTTTTTCGTGGCACACGCTTCTTCCAATTGGCAACACGTCCTAATTCAGACGTTAGAACGGCTTCTGCTCCCTGCCGCTTCTGGAAACAGTGTGAGCAAAACTCAACTTAAGTCACGGAGCAATCGCCGTGGCGATCGCACCCAACGCAATGCCCTGCTAATCTCCGGTGGCTGGTGGTTGGCGCTAGCCTTTGCGATCGTCCTGATGCTCTGGCATCCCGATTTACTGCTCGCGACGCTGGCCGGATCGGGGACAATGTTGGGCGTGTATCTGGCGGCGACCTCGGGCAAAACGATCGACTGGGTGGCGATGTCGCGTCTCGGCGATCGCCTGCGTCAGCCGGTGTTGCTGGCGATCGGAGCCGGGGCGATCGTCTCGCTGCTGGTGTACGTCAGTTTGGCGGTGTGGGGCGCGACGGAAAATCACTGGGTGGCGAGCGGTTTGATTGGCCAAGGCGCGGCGACGTTGGCGGTGTTGGTGTTGCTGGTGTGGCAAACGTTAACCCGGCTGACAGGGCGCGATCGCGTGGATTTAACGCCGATGTTGCTGCAAGTGGCGGATGACAATGGCCTGAAGCGGACGATCGCGATTCGTCAGATCGGCCAGTGGATCGAGCAACGCCGCCTCGATCGCGCTGAATGTAAATCCGTCGCGGCCTGTTTGCAATATCTGCTCGGACGCGAAACCGATGGCGCGATTCGCGATGCCGCGCTTGATGTGTTGCAGCAGGTTCAGCTTATGCAAGCGATCCGTGACCCGCAAGTTCGCGATCGCTCCGGTTCGCCCCACGCCCTCGATATGGCCAGCGGTGAACCGATCGCCTTTTCGCATTCACACCAAAACTCAGACCAAACCCAACGCGACGCGCACGTTTCGCGTTAGCATTCGTCGAGATTTACCGCACTCCGGACTCGACCTGATATGACAGTTCTCCCGATCGACGTTTTCGACCGCGACCTTTCGACGGATTCCCTCGATCGCTACCTCCAGGCCAGCGATATTGCCGTGGATACGGAAACGATGGGGCTAAATCCTCTCCGAGATCGGCTCTGTCTGGTGCAGCTTTGCGACCCGGAGGGGTATACCAGCGTCGTCCGGATTGAACGCGGCCAAACCTCAGCTCCGAACCTGAAGCAACTCCTCGAAGCAAGCCACAGCACCAAGATTTTTCACTTCGCCCGGTTTGATCTGGCCACCCTGCGCCACCACCTCGGGATCTACGTCGCGCCGATGTTTTGCACCAAGGTCGCGAGCAAATTGGCGCGGACGTATACCGATCGCCACGGCCTGAAATCCCTCGTTAGCGAACTGGCGGGCATCGAACTCGATAAAACCGCCCAAAGCTCCGATTGGGGCAACGCGCATCACCTCACGAATGAGCAACTGAGCTATGCCGCCAACGATGTGCGCTACCTCGTCGGCGTCAAGCAAACCCTCGTCACTATGCTCGATCGCGAGGAGCGCCTCGAACTATTGACCCAGTGTTTTGACATCATTCCAACGCTTGTGACACTCGATTTATTGCAATACAACTGCATCTTTACTCACTAAGCGGGCGGTAGCGTGAGACTAAAGCTGATCTCTTTTGTCTCACCTTTTAATCTGAAAAACGAGTAATCAGCCGACGTGTTCAAGGCCATCCGGTACAATTCTTGTAACTTTTGTTTACATAAATCGACCTGATTCTCTGCGTTTAACCAGTCCAAATCATCCGCAGAGTCCGCATTGTCCACAATTGCGCCAACTTGTTAGTGTGTCTCGGACTATTTCGCTGAACGCTGAACGCTGAACTCGGATAAATCTACCCCTCGCTTTTCCCTGGCTTATGGCTTCCCTCGCGCGTAAGAACCTACTCGAAGATATCCCGCGTTTTCTCGTCGCCCAGGCGGGCATCATGTTCGCTGTGGTGTTGGTGACGGTTCAGTTGGGGATTTTTCGCGGATTTTTGCGATCGACGGCGCTGATTGTCGATAAAGCGGAAGCGGATTTGTGGGTGTCCTCGGAGGACATGGTGTATTTCGAGCTGACGCCGTCGATTCCAGCGGAGTCGATGTTTTTGATTGGGGATATCGAAGGGGTGACCCTCACGGAACCGCTGTTGCTGCCGTCGGCTCAGTGGCATAGCGCAGGCGGTCAAATCGCACCGCTCAAAATTATTGGCTTTAATCCCGATGGTGTTCTGTTCCAGCCCTGGAATGTGAGGGAAGGCGAGATTGAAACGCTCAATACGCCCTACACCGTGTTTATTGATCAGTCGAATAAAAAATCGCTGGATGTTCAGGCGGTGGATGATTTGACTGAGATTAACTCGATCCCGTCCAAGGTGGTGGGCTTTACGGAGGGGACACAGTCGATCGCATCGAGTGCCTTCGCCTTCACCTCGATCGAGTCGGCCTTGTCCTACAGCACATCGACGTTTAAGACCTCGATGTCGTGTCTATCCGACGCCGATGGCAATCTGAACTGTGATCGTGTCGCCCGTCGCTTGCCCCCGGAAGAGTGGGACAACAATCAAAGTAATGTCCGATCGCTCGAAGCTTCGGATGGGATCACCCATATTCTGGTCAAGCTGGACGACACCGCCGATCTCGAAACCGTCCGCGCGGCGATCGAGGCTCAAGTTTCCAATGTTCGCGCGTTGACTCCGGATCAGGTGGCCGAACGAACCCGATCCTATTGGCGCGATCGGACCGGTATCGGTTTCATTTTGGGCATGGGCGCAGGTCTGGGGGTCGTGGTCGGCATCGTCATCGTCAGTCAAATTTTGTACTCCTCGGTATCAGACCACATCAAAGAATTTGGCACACTGAAGGCGATGGGAGCCTCGGACTTGATGCTGTACGGTGTGGTGGTCGAGCAATCGCTCTGGATGGCGGTCACGGGCTATGCTCCCGGAACGCTACTGTGCTTTGCCATCAGCAAATGGACGGCCTCCTCCATGGGGATTGTCATCCTCATGACGCCGATCAGTTCGGTCGTGGTGTTGGGGATCACCTTGGCGATGTGTGTCGGGTCGGCCTTTTTTGCGATCCAAAAGGTGACACGGGTCGATCCGGCGATCGTCTTCAAAGCCTAGATCACCCTGCGATCAAAACGATTGTGTTCCTCTCGACACGGCGTTTGCCCAAACTCAATCGATACAATGCTAAATATCAAAACTTCAAAACTTCAAAACTAAGCTTAAAATCGCCCGTAGACGCCGCCTTTGATCCGTTTTGACCGCGCCTTGCACATTGATTAATTAACCTATCGTTCAGCGTACCGATCGTGACTCTACTAAACGCTTCTCTCGTCCGTAATCTGACCGTTCCCTTCGTCGGTCACGGGTCGATCACGACGCAACAGACGATCGTCGCCCACGGGGTCGAGATGTCCTATCAGCTCGGTGAGCAGCAGGTTCCGGTTTTGAAAGACGTTAACTTGAGCGTCAAAAGCGGCAATATCAAACTGTTGATGGGGCCGTCCGGTTCCGGTAAAACGACGTTACTATCGATTTTGGCTGGTTTGCTGTCACCGACGGGCGGAGACGTGGAGTTACTGGGGCAAAACATCACCAAGCTTTCCCGCGCTCAACTCTCGCGCTTCCGCCTCGAACATATCGGCTTTATTTTTCAAGGCTTTAACCTCTTTCCCGCGCTGACGGCGATCGAGAATGTCGAACTGGCGCTGGATCTACGGGGAATTCGCGGCCAGGTTGCCCGCGATCGATCGCGAGACATGCTCGAACACGTCGGCCTCGGCGACAAAATCGACCACCACCCGCGCGACCTCTCCGGTGGACAAAAACAGCGAGTGGCGATCGCCCGCGCTCTCGTCGCCCACCCCAAAATCGTGATGGCTGACGAGCCGACCGCTGCCCTTGATTCCCATAGTGGCCATGCCGTGATGGAACTCCTACGCAAGCTTGCGAAAGATGACGGCGTCACGGTGTTGATGGTGACTCACGATCCGCGCATTGTGGACATCGCGGATAGCACCATTTGTCTAGAAGATGGCGAAATTCAAGCCACATCCGTGTGTGTTCCGACGTCCCCGCCGGTCTAGTTTTTTCGGTTGGAATGGCTGCTAAAGATAATTAAACGTGAGTTCGGGATAAGAAACCTTTGCGTTCAGGGCTTTTCCCTCACCCTAAATCCCCAGAGCGGGAGAGGGACTTTGAGCTGTAAATCTGGCTCCCCTTCTCCCGTTCTGGGAGAAGGGGCTGGGGGATGAGGGGCAATTTGCATAAACGGGATGCTCCCATCTCCAAGGTCTCGCTCTTGGCGATCGAGACAGTTGAGTCTGTTCGGATCATTCAGGTGCGGCCAACATCGGGCAAGATTGCGCGGCGGCAGCGACCCGATCGGCGATGCGTTCCGTGAGTCCGAGCCGTGCGGTGCGATAGAGCCGTTCAAATTCTCGCTCAAAGTGAGCCGTCACCGTCGGATTTTGGATCGCCACGAGCAATTCATCGTTATTGCGGTTCGCGGCTTCGGACCAGTTATGAGAACCGGTGATCACGAGCCGATCGTCGATCGTTGCGAATTTGTGGTGCAGCACGTCGCCTGGAGTCAGGTCGGGGGTTCCCACACTGGCGATCGGGCGTGACCAGGGCGCATTACCGGGCTCGATCGCGCAGGCTTTATTCGGTAGCGCGACACCGGCTAGATCCAGCGCTTCGGAATAATCCCGAAAGGCAAATTGTGGATCGATTAAGGCGCGAACTTCAGCACCATCGGCATGGCGAGCTTGCAGAGCATCGGCGATTTCCTGAGTAGAAAAGACGAATAGCGCCAGGTCGATATTTCGCGCGGCACGTCCGATCGCAGCGGTGATCAAACCATTGGTCGTGGCGGCAAATGGAACACGGCTCGATGACGGCGAAAAGCGCACCGACACCAACGAATCGCCGATCGTGACGTTGGCGATCGCCCGCTCATCTTTTTTCACGCCAAAGCGACTATCGGTCGCGCCGCCTACCCCGTCGCCCCACATCTGCTCAAACTCGCGATCCAGCAGCGCCGTAAATTCGGGACTCTCGATCGCCAGCAAATTATTCGCATTGCCGCGACTGCTCAGGTCAGATAGATCGCCATGAGTGCCCGACGGCGTGAAATTCGCCGAGGTGACGATCGCCCGCTGACCGTCGATCGCCACAAACTTATGGTGCATCAGGCCGCTACCCTTCGAGCCGTCGGCGGTATCGTCAATCAGCGGAATTCCCGCCGATCGCAGCATCGCGATCGCGTCACGCTGTCCGATCTCGGCGGGCGTCACGTTGCCATCGGCGTCGAGGTCAATCAATTGCGTTAAGTCGTCGTAGCGCGATCGGGCGCGATCGTCGAGCTGCGCTTGCTTCGCGTTCAGATCCGCCCAGGACTGGTTATAGGAATTTTCAATAATTACGCGCACCGTGACGCCCGATCGATGGCGATCAATCAAAGCGGCTGCAATTTCAGGTAGGCGAAATTCTTGCACCGCGAGATTGATACGGGTTTGAGCGCTGGCGATCGCGGCGACGATTTCAGCTTCGAGGTTATCGCCGGGGCGTTCGATCTGGCGATAGGGATCGGTGTAGCGTTGGGCTTCGTTGTGGTTGAAGTAGGCGCGGATGTCGGGATCTTGGGGGAGCGGTTCGAGGCGGGGAGCACGTGCCGTTTCTGTATCAGTCTTGGAGGGATTCGCAGGCTGACACGCGACGGTGAATAGTGCCGCCAGGATCGTCAGACATCGAGATAGCGTCCTCTGGCGTTGACGGTGTCGCGAGTGTGTCCTTGGCGGGGATTGAATGGTGGATTGCAGTATCAGCCGCATTATTTCTAGCCTGTGTTGTTTGATCGACATCTCGGAACTTCCATAGCAGCGCTTAAACCACGTAGCTCAACCATCCCGGTTACAGGCAAGCTAGAAGCTTGTGTTACGCATCGTATCCATGAATTAGCTTGGCCTACTTGTATCGCCAGTAGAGAGAAAAATCGATGGCCTTAAGCTAGCCGCGATCGACGTTTAAAACAATAAACCTCGCGACAGAATTCACTGTGGCGAGGTTTGCTGTGATCAGGCTGTTCAACAAGAAAGATGAATGCAGACCGATCGCGGAGATTTGCTTAGTTTGAGCGATCGCTCAGGGTTGCCACCGGATTCGGTAGCGCCTGGGCGTTGTTCCCCAAACCGCGCGTTTCATACGCATCCGCATACGCCTGAATCGATAGACGGTTAATCGCGACGGTCTGCGTATCGTAGGTTTGCATCGCAAGTTTGGGATAGCAGCCGATCGCCACGATTAGCACCAGGAAGCTGACCGCAACGAAAATTTCGCGCGGTTGGCTATCGCGGAACACCGCTTGACCAGGTAGCACACAGTTCGTACCGAAACACACTGCCGCTTGGCTGTCGAGGAAATCTTGACGGCGATTGGGGTCGGTGATATCACAGCTCGGAATGGCTTGTTTGCCAAAAATCGATCCGTGGAACACCTGACGCACCATTGACAGTAGATAAATTGGGGTCAAGATGACGCCCACAGCGGCGAGAAAAACAATCACACTGCGGAAGGTGAGGCCGTAAAAATCACTGGTTGCAATACCGAGGAAAACTGACACCTCGCTCGCAAAACCACTCATACCGGGCAGCGCGATCGAGGCCATCGCCCCAGCCACATAAAGCGCGTAAACTTTCGGCATCAAAATACCGACACCGCCCATATCTTTCATCGATAGGGTGTGGGTGCGGTCATAGGTGACACCGGTCAGGAAGAAGAGCATAGCCGCAATCAGACCATGGGAGATCATTTGCAGCATTGCGCCGTTAATGCCCAGGTCGGTGAATGAGGCAATCCCGATTAGCACAAAGCCCATGTGTGACACGGACGAGTAGGCCAAGCGGCGCTTCATATTCGTCTGTGCAAACGAGGCGAGCGCCCCGTAGACAATATTGATCACGCCGATCGTCACCAGTGCGGGCGCAAAGTAAATATGGGCGTCGGGCAACATTCCCATATTGAAACGCATCAGACCATACGCACCCATCTTCAGCAAGACACCGGCCAGAATCATCGATACCGGAGCCGAGGCTTCACCGTGGGTATCGGGTAACCAGGTATGGAACGGGAAAACGGCGAGTTTGACGCCAAAGGAAAATAGCAGACCGGCATAGATCCCAATTTCCAGCGAGAGCGGCAGCGCTCGTCCGGTTAGCTCGGCAATATCGAAGGTCAGCGGCCCGCCAATAAAGGCAAAGGCTAGCGCGGCAACCAAGATAAAGACAGAGGAAATGGCCGTGTAGAGCAAAAATTTTGTGGCGGCCTGTTGGCGGTTCGGGCCACCCCAGATGCAGACGAGCAGGTACACCGGTACTAGCTCGATTTCCCACATGATGAAGAACAGGAGGAAATCCTGGGCAATAAAGACGCCGATTTGGGCGGCGTATAGCACCAGCATCAGGAAATAAAACAGGCGCGGTTTGCGATCGACCTGCCATGCAGCCAGGAGCGACAGGGTCGTCACCAGGCCAGAGAGCAGCACGAGGGGCATGGAAATGCCGTCGATCGAAACAGCCCAACTGAGGCCAATTTGGGGAATCCAGTCGAATTTTTCGACCAACTGGAACCCAGCTACACCAGGATCGTAATGATCGAGGAAGACTTTGATCATCAGAGCAAAGTCGGTGACAGCGACGACGATCGAATACCAGCGGAGGGTTTTTCCGTCAGTGTCGGGAATCAGAGGGATGAGGCAAGCGGCTACGAGGGGGAACGCGAAGATCGCGGTCAACCACGGAAATGTGTCAGGAAGCATTTACGTCTTGTTATCGTCTTGGGACGACGTTCTATTGCGGGCGATCTACGGTTTTCCAGAGCGCATCTTTCGCTTGATGAGTAGATCTGGGCGATATCAGAACCATATCTCAATCGCGGTCGGGTCGAGATTGTATCGTGTATCGCCCCATGAAACTGGTCGCGCGATCGTGCTAGCTCGTGAGAATCGACGCCATGTCGTTCATTGGAGCAACCGTTATCAACAATTGTCTCGCGTATTTTACGTTTCTTAAATGCAATCTACGCTTTTTAAAGATTATTTTGACTTATTCATACCTTTTCATATAAGTTTGCATTCTACGAAGTCGTGGCTCCTGTCCGGTTTGGCCGAAGATTGCCGAGGTCTGCCGAATCTTTTGGCTACCGGCCAACGGATCGAAAATGGTTGCGTGCGATCGCGATCGGCCACAACCTGTTATGACCTGCCGCAGCGATCAATCGTCTCCATCTGTTCCGCCCTCGAAAGACCGCTAAGATATATATCCTTAAATAAACTGCGATTTAACACACCCCCATTTGTAAGATGAACGAGTTTTTTCTGAATGTTTCTCGCTACCCGCGCTATCTCATCACCTTTACGCTCGGGGTGTTTTATTCGATTTATGAATTGCTTAAGCCGCTGGGCAAACGTCCTGTAACCCTGGCGGCACTGGTCGGAATTGCGATTTCTGGCTTCTTCTTTGTCACGTTTACGCTGCAAGCCATGCTGGGTTTGGCTTAGAACGCTGGGATCGATCGCAGTGGAACGAGTCCGACCGGCTCAAGCCCGATCGCGATCAACATCGGCTCAAATCCCAGACTAAAATCCCAGGCTAAAATCCCAGACTAAAATCTGCGATCGTTATAGCTCCCATTGCATAACTGAATCGCCGTTACCCTCAACTCGTAGAATGTTGGTGGGGCACTTTATGGATGATGAGTGGGTGATCGTGAGGGCGCGATCATCCACTTGAGCGCTCGATATTTTTGTCTCTAATTGAAGTTTTTAAGGAAGCAAACATCATGGCGAATGACCGTCGCGTTTCGCGCGTGGCTTCGATGATTAAACGCGAGGTCAGTCAGATGTTGGTTGGCGGTGCGATCAAAGACGATCGCGTCGGGGCTGGCCTGGTGAGCGTTACGGATGTAGACGTCTCCGGCGATCTGCAACACGCCAAGATTTTCGTCAGCATTTATGGGTCAGAGGACGCTAAACAGGAAACAATGGCGGGGTTAGCAGCGGCGACCGGTTACGTGCGGCGCGAGATTGGGGCGCGGGTGCGTCTGCGTCGGACGCCAGAGCTGATGTTTTTTGAAGATCGATCGCTCGAACGCGGCGTCAAAATGATCGATTTGCTCGAACGCATCAGCCAAGAGCGCAAAGAGTCGGAAGCGGCCAAGGCTGAACAAAGTCAGGACAGCGCGGATACCGATGCGGACGTTGATAACGTGCCAGACGCCATGGACGCGGACTAGTTTTTTGCATCTTGCGTTAGTCCTATCATCTCGATTTACCACTCTATCCGTTTGCGCCTTCGAGCCATGACTTTATTTCCCGATCCTGCTTCGTTGCCACTGGATCGACTGGTGGCGCAACTCTTTGTCGTGCGTGCGTCCGGTCATTTATTCGATGGGCAAATCCGCTACCCGGCCTGGGAACCCAATCGTGAGGCGCTACAAGCACTGATCCGCGATCGCGGCATTGGTGGCGTGCTGCTGATCGATGGCAGTGCGCCAGAGGTCGCGCTACGAACGCAGGAATTACAGGCACAGGCGGCGATCCCCCTGTTGATTTGCGCCGATATCGAAGAGGGCGTCGGGCAGCGGTTTGGTGGGGCGAGTCATCTACCGCCGCTGATGGCGTTGGGTGCGATCGCCCGTGAGGATCGCGAGTTGGCTGTTAATTTAGCCCGAGACCTGGGACGGGTCACCGCGCGGGAAGCGTTGGCGATCGGGATTGATTGGATTTTGGGGCCGGTGGTGGATGTGAATAACAATCCTGATAATCCGGTGATTAACGTCCGATCGTTCAGCGCTGACCCGGCGATCGTCGCGGATTTAGGCGCAGCCTTTATCCAAGGGGCGCAGGACTATCCCGTCTTAACAACGGCGAAACATTTCCCCGGTCATGGCGATACCAGCGTTGATTCACACTGGGAATTGCCGACGATCAGCCACGATCCCGATCGTCTCGCCGCCGTCGAGCTGCCCCCGTTTGAACGGGCGATCGCGGCGGGGGTCGATTCGGTGATGACCGCCCACGTGCGCGTCCCGGTCTGGGATACGCAAAATCCGGCGACGCTTTCACCGACGATTAGCACCGACATCTTGCGCGATCGGCTCGGCTTTGACGGCATCATTGCCACGGATGCGCTCGTGATGGGGGCGATCGCGCGGGAATATTCCAATGAAGCGGCGATCCTCGGTGCGGTCAAGGCCGGGGCGGATGTGGTGCTGATGCCAGAGGATGCGATCGGCGGGATTGAGGCGATCTGTCGCGCCGTGGAGGCGGGCGAGATTTCGCGCGATCAAATCGAAGCGTCGGTCGCGCGGCTGTTTGCGGCCAAGGCCAAACTGACGGCACAGCGTCAGGCGATTTCAGCGGCGAATTTGCGTCAGCAGCTCGTCACGTCCGATGCGATCGCGCTCGATCGTCAGATTTTGCACGCTTCGATCGCCTGTGGCGGTTCGCTACCGATCGCGCCCCTTGAACCGATCCAGACCACGACCTCGCGATCGCCTCGCAATGTCATCATCATCGACGACCTCTTGCGCTGTAGCGTCCTCGGCCATCACCGCGCCGCTGTCGCCGTCCCGCAACAGCACGGCTACGACCTCCTTTGCCTCGACTCGCAAAGTTTCCGCGATCCCGACCTGACGCCCGAATCCAGCGCGATCGTCCTGCAAGTCTTCGTCCGTGGCAATCCCTTCGGCAGCAGCGCCGACCTCGCCGCGAAAGCCCAACGCTGGTTAGAGGCGGCGATCGCCTGCGATCGGCTCGCCGGTCTCGTGATCTACGGCAGCCCCTACGCTCTCGATCAATTCCGCGCGACATTCCCCGCAGCGGACGCCGTCCCTTTCGTCTTCTCGTTCTCCCAAACCCCCGACGCCCAAATCCTGGCGATGGAGCGATTATTTGGCAGCGGAGCGATGCAGTGGAGCGGTTTTAAACCGAATGCTTAAATAAGCATCGGTTTGTTCAATCTTCATACTTAAATTGAACCGATCTAGGAAGTGAGACCTTGGAGGTTTTGAAAACCTCAAAGGTCTGAAATCACGACGGATGATCTTGGTCGAATTAGACGAACTCTAACACTGTTAAACGTAGCTCATCAGCAATTTAATCACAGCCGCGATCGAGGACAATGACGCCGTTTCAAATGCCGTATGATATTCCGTCGTTGGAATCTGGAGCGTCGTACCATTAATCGCCCCCTCCGTTGCCGTTACCACTCGTCCTAACTCCGTACGACCTAACGGATAACTCTTACCGAGCTTCTCGTTTTGCTGCATGATGTATTCATCTTTAAAGCCATAGGAAATACCCAGAGACTCACAGCGGCTCACCAGCTCCTGCGTCATTTCTTTAGAGAACGGGCCGTTAGCATCTTGGTGACGCAACGCCACTTGCTGGGCGTCGGCATCCTCGCGAGAAGCGTAAGGACTGGTATCCAAAACGACCAATCGTTGCGTGGTTAAACGCTGTTGTTGGAACCAAGAAAGCGCATAACGCCAGCTCCGTCCGGACTCTTCCTGCGCGGTAAACATGCCCGTACCCTGGAAGCCTTTACGGAAGAGATAGATCAAAATTGCAGCACTGACGACGTTATCGAGCTGCGCTGAAATCAGTCCATCTTCGATTTGTAAGCGATCGAGAAATGCGACCGGAGTACCGGGCTGCAAAAAGGCCAAACCATCGACTTCAAAAATCAGATTATTGCGCTCTGGGCAAATATACGATCGCGTAATTTCACCCTGTCCGAGATAGGTTCCGGTATAGGGAAACTGCGCCTGAACCCGCTGGCCTTGGAAGCGATTTTCGATCGTATGCATCATGTGCTCCGACACTGATCCGCCCATCACCTCCCCTTGGTTGCCCGCAATAAATGCCGCATAGCGAAACTCATTCGGTCCCGTACACATTAGCCCGTGGCGATCGATATGCGCCGATAAAAATAGATCCTCAGGGCGACTCCCCTGAGCGACCAAAACACCGTGATAGTACTTAACATCAACCCCAATTTCTTCCAGCTCACGCCGTAACACCCGAAAGAATGCATCTTCGTGGCCGACAACTGACGGCTCACGAATGAGCGGTTTGAGGATATCCAAAAACTCTTGGAGTTGGTAGCGCAGTGGACTCATTTGAGCGAAAGGGATCGGCATATTTTCTGTGATTGAAGAATTAGTAAAACCCATACTATGACGTCCCAATGTGTTGATTAGTCTGGTTAAGATCTAGAGTGTTCTTGATAGTAGAAATCTTCTGTATCCCTAGCTGCAAAACCGTGAATTTAGCTGTATTTCGGATCTCTCCATCACCGTCCGAGCAGCCGATCGCGTAATACCTTCACCCGATCGCGCAGTTTCGCCGCTTCCTCAAACTCTAGATTCTTCGCCGCATCTTTCATTTGCGTTTCGAGCTGCTGGATCAAATCCGGCAGATTTTCCAGGGGAATATCGTCGGCGTGGTCGATGACCGTGTCGAATTCGGTGGCATTCAGGCGACGCGAGACGTTGAGAAACGCCAGGATCGAATCGTCGCCTTTCTTGGCGATCGACTGCGGGATAATGCCGTGTTTCTCGTTGTAGTCGAGCTGGATTTTGCGACGGCGATCGGTTTCGTCGATCGCGGCGGCCATACTTTTGGTTAATCGATCGGCGTATAAAATGGCTTGCCCTTCCACGTGTCGCGCCGCCCGTCCGATCGTCTGGATGAGCGATCGTTCATCGCGCAAAAAGCCCTCTTTATCCGCATCCAAAATCGCCACGAGCGAAACCTCCGGCAAGTCCAAACCCTCGCGCAACAGGTTGACACCAATCAGCACGTCAAACACACCCTTGCGTAAATCCTGGATGATTTCGATGCGATCGAGCGACGTAATATCCGAGTGCAGATAGCGCACTTTTACGCCGCGCTCGTCGAGATATTCGCTCAGATCCTCGGCCATCTTTTTCGTCAGCGTTGTCACTAAAACCCGCTCGTGACGATCAGCGCGATCGCGAATTTCCCCGAGCAGATCATCCACCTGTCCCTCCGTCGGACGCACCGACACCACGGGATCAACCACCCCCGTCGGGCGGATAATTTGCTCCACCACCTGACCCTCAGATTGTTCCAGCTCCCACTGGCTCGGCGTGGCGGAAATAAACACACACTGGGTCACCTTGTCCCAAAATTCCTCGGCCTGGAGTGGACGGTTATCGGCGGCGCTGGGCAGCCGGAAACCGTGGTCGATCAGCACGCGCTTACGGGCGCGATCGCCGTTATACATGGCGCGGATCTGCGGCACAGTGACGTGAGACTCGTCGATCGCCAGCAGCCAATCCTTCGGGAAATAATCCACCAAACATTCCGGCGGTTCGCCCGCTTGTCGTCCGGCGAGGTGGCGCGAATAGTTCTCGACGCCGTTGCTGTAGCCAACCTCGCGCAACATTTCCAGGTCGTAGCGGGTGCGCTGTTTCAGGCGTTGAGCTTCGACGAGTTTGCCCTCTTTTTCTAAAAACGCGAGCTGGTCTTCGAGTTCGGTTTGGATGTTGTCGCAGGCGATCGCGAGGCGATCTTCGGGCGTGACAAAGTGCCGCGCCGGATAAATCCGCAGGCTATCAACGCTTTGCATGACCTCACCCGTCACCGGATCGACGTAGCGAATCGCGTCGATTTCATCACCGAAAAACTCCACCCGCACGATGCGATCCTCGTAGGCGGGGCCAATCTCGACCACATCGCCCTTGACGCGAAACTTGCTGCGTCCCATCTCGATATCGTTGCGGACATACTGCACGCCGACCAGGTTTCGCAGCATTTGCCGCTGATTGATTTCCATGCCGACTTCCAGCGGAATCGACGCCTTGAGGTACTCCACCGGCATCCCCAGGCCGTAGATACAGCTAATCGACGCCACCACGATCACGTCGCGGCGCTCGAACAGCGATCGCGTCGCCGAGTGGCGCAGCATGTCGATTTCGTCGTTAATCGAGGCGGTTTTTTCGATGTAGGTATCGGTGACGGGGAGGTAGGCTTCGGGCTGGTAGTAGTCGTAATAGCTGATGAAATATTCGACGGCGTTGTGCGGGAAAAATTGCCGCAGTTCGTTGCAGAGCTGTGCCGCCAGGGTTTTGTTATGAGCGAGTACCAGGGTCGGGCGTCCCACCTGTTCGATCACGTTCGCGAGCGTAAAGGTTTTGCCGGTTCCGGTGGCGCCGAGTAGGGTTTGGCAGCGGTGGCCGTCATTTAGGCTGCGAACCAGTCCGGCGATCGCGCTGGGCTGATCGCCGGTCGGGACGTAGTGGCTTTCGATCTGAAACGGATGCGACATAACTAACCGTTTTTCTTGGCGTTGACCTGCGCTAGCACGTCGGCATGGACGGTGTCGGCATCGAGGCTGGCATCGATCCGCAGGAGCCGATCGCGCATTTCATAAAATTCGATGATCGGGATCGTGCGTTGGTGGAATAAATCCAAGCGACGGCGGACGATTTCTGGTGCATCATCATCGCGCGATCGTGCCAGCGATCGTTCCATCATCACGGCGACCGGCGCATCGAGCCAAATCGCCCAGTCAAGTTTCTGACCCAGATCGCTCAGTAAAAAATTCAGCTCTTCGGCTTGAAATGCTGTCCGTGGGTAGCCATCGAGGAGCCAACCATTCCTTGTATCTGGCTGGTTTAGCCGCTCACGCATGAACTCGATCGCCAGTTCATCGGGAACCAGATCGCCACGCTCAACATAGGCCGAAGCCTTACAGCCCAGCGGCGTTTTCTCCGCGATCGCCGTCCGAAACACCTGCCCGGTAGCGATACAGGGAATGTCCAGCGCTTGACAGAGGCGCTGACCTTGGGTTCCTTTCCCCGCACCGGGGCCGCCTAAAATGACCAGTCTCACTCGTAGTTTTCCTCTATCACTTCAAACGTTTTGACAATTTGGGTTAATTCGCGGATTTAGAGTCGCCGATCGAAATCTAGCGCTCATACTTTAGGCTGATACGCTGACCCACGCACAACATTATTTCGTTATTTCGTTGCATAATCCTAGCAATCACCCCGATCCCCAGACCGATCGGGACGTAGGGAAAGCGCAAGCGGTATCCTTCTAGAGTGTTTTTAGCTGCGTCGTAAAGCGCTACCGTCTTGATCAAGAACGATACCTGGATTCGTGAACTGGCCGATCGTGGAGGTATCGCCCCCTTCGAGCCGCAACAGGTGCGTCGGGAGGGCGATCGCCCCGTCATTTCCTATGGCCTGAGTAGCTTTGGTTATGATATTCGCCTCTCGCCGAATGAATTCCGCATCTTTCGCCATATTCCCGGCACGGTGGTTGATCCGAAAAACTTCAATCCCGATAATCTCGAAACGGCAGCGCTACACAGCGACGATAGCGGCGAGTTTTTCATTTTGCCCGCCCATTCCTACGGTCTCGGGGTAGCACTAGAGCGGCTCGAAGTTCCGGACAATGTGACGATCGTCTGCCTTGGAAAATCGACGTATGCCCGCTGTTTCAGTGGCGATACTCGGGTGGCGCTCGTGGATGGTTCTGCTCCCACACTCGAAGAAATGAGCGAACGGGCTCAGCAGGGCGAACTATTTTGGGGCTATAGCGTAAACCGATTTGGGCGGATTATCGTGACCCAGCTCGAAGCGCCACGCTATATCGATCGCGATAGCTTACTGTGCATTACACTCGACAACAATTATGAGATTCGCTGCACTCCCGATCACCAATTTTTAACGCGCGATGGTCGCATGGTTCCGGCCTGTGAGCTGCGTCCGAATGATTCGTTAATGCCGCTTTATCGTCAGTATCAACGCGGCTATGAAATGGTATATCAGCCGTTGAATGGTTTTCAGTATCCAACTCATCGCCTGAGCGATGAATGGAATCTCAATCAAGGGATTTATCAAGATGCGCCCAATACCCATCGTCATCATATTGATCGAGATCGGCGCAATAACAATCCGTGGAACATCATTCGCATGGAGGCTCAAGACCATATCAAACTGCATAACGACTTGAACTACGGCGAAGAGTTTGATCCCGTTGAGCACGGTGAAGCGGTCAAAGCCGCATTGGAACGTAAGCGGTCAAACCCCGAATGGGTAGCGCATTACTCCGAAGTGCAACAGGAGCGAGCCCTGGCCTTTTGGCACTCGCCCGAGTATGCAGAGCGCCGCGAAATTCTGCTGGCGGCACGACAAAATATGCCCGAAGCACAACGCCAAAAACACCGTGAGGCGATGCTCAATTACTATCAGGACGCTCAAGCACGAAACCGCACGAGCGAACTTTCGCGGAAGGCGTGGTCAGAAGATACCAGTGGGCGACACGAGCGACAGTCACAGAATATGAAAGCCACCGTGGATCGCTTGCGAACCCGTCACGATATTACGTCTGAAGCGGTGCGTAAGGCGTTGCATGAAACGGGATCAATTCGTGGTGCGGCACGGTATCTGAACTGCGATCGCTCCGTGTTCCGACGCTTCCCGGATGAGATTGCAGCGTTCCGAGGCGTGGCGAGTGCAGGTGCAGCCAAGCATCCCAACAACCACAAAGTAAAATCCATTCGAGAACTGCCGGGAACCCATGATGTGTATTGCCTGACGGTTCCGGAAACTGGAAACTTTGCGCTAGACGCTGGGGTCTTCGTTCATAACTGTGGAATTATCGCCAATATTACGCCTGCTGAGGCAGCTTGGAAGGGATATTTAACCCTAGAATTTTCCAATTCGTCCAGCGCCGATTGTCGGATGTATGCTCGCGAAGGCGTGGTGCAATTGCTCTTTTTTGAAGGCGATCCCTGCTCCGTTAGCTACGAAGATCGTCAAGGCAAATATCAAAATCAAAGCGAAGAAGTGACGATCGCCCGGATTTAGTCCACTCTAAGTAAAGTCGAATCAATCAAAATCTAAGGTCAATTTTTCCACGTGCATCATGAATAATTTCTTACCCTTAGCCAATCTTGACCCGGTATTTCTTGGTCTGTCAGCAGGAGGAATCCCGTTCATTGTTCAGTTCGGTGGTGTTGATGAGGCGAGTCTATTAGCCGCTGGTCAATTTGTTGGCAAAGTTCAAAATAAAGAGTTTGACGGTGTTTCCTTTGGGGAAATCCAAGGTCAACTCACGGGTTTTCGATCGCTGTCTTTATTCGGAGATCCGCCTGCGGAGACCCCGATCGACGCGGCTCGTATCATCTCCGGAACGGTTCCAGGTCGCTCCTCCGCGATTATGGGTCTAGAGCGTCTCAATGCTTTTCTCAATCGGCTTGATTTTTCGACGCTGCCTCTAGAGGGACAAGTCTTCGATAATGCGGATAACACCTTCGTGATCGATGCCGAAACCGCCAATACACTTCAGGGTGGTTTCGTGATGTTGGGCGGTAACGACACCGTGACGGGCTCAGAGTTTCCCGATAACATCGGCCTGAATGCGGGCGAGGATGTGGTCAATGCGGGCGGAGATGCCGACCTCGTACGTGGCGGTCGTGGCAACGATACGATCAACGGCGGCGATGGTAACGATATCCTGCATGGCAATAAGGATGATGATGTCGTTAACGGTGATGCTGGCTCAGATTTCTTGCGCGGTGGTCAGGGAAATGATGCGCTGAATGGTGGCGATGGCGATGATTTCCTGATTGGCGATCGCGACATCGATACGCTCACGGGCGGCGCGGGAGCCGATACGTTTTTGCTGCGCGTGGAGGTGGACGCCACGACGGATAGCGCGGCGCTGGATGTGATTGCGGATTTTAGCGCGATCGATGGCGACAAAATCGCAATTTTCGGAGCGGTTGAAGCGCTATCGTTCACGGCTTCGGGCGCTGATGTGCTGGTACAAACGGACGCAACAACATTTATTACCAAGGTTTTAAATGCGTCCACTGCCGATGTAGAAGCGTCGCTGATTGTAGTGTCAGCAACCGATGCAGCGGCAGTGATTGGCTAGTCATTAGCCGACAATCTGGTTTGGCAAGGAGCTTAGACTCAACGTTTAAGGCTCCTTGCGATCGATTCTAAGTAGTCCAAGCAAATAAACAATGACTTTAAACCTTTGAAGTTTTTAAAACCTCAAAGGTTTCACTCCCTGCGATACATTCAAGTTTTGACTTGGGCTACTGATAGACAGAGCCCAAGTTAAATTAAGTTAAGCCAAATTCTGACCCTTAAAGCCTTTGAGTTTAGGTATGAATATCATAGAAACTTGGGATAAATTACGGCGTTTCTCTGGTCGTTTTCTTGACGATCGCTCCACAGAAAAACACACAGATCGATCGTTTCTGCCCAGATCAAAACAGACAATCAGCATGATCGCTTGCATCCTTTGCGTCACTCTGGCTTGGCCGATGGCTCAACCGGCGATCGCCTCGGTTCACGCCTACCCGCAGACATCGGAACAAACCCTATTCCGATCACTGCAAAGCCTACGGGATCAAGCCGGACGAAGCTGGCAGCTTGTATTTTTCGATCAGGTCGATCGCGGTGAAATCAAGCTGATTCATTTACGCCTAGTTGGTTTTCCGGGTCTAGAACTGGCGCGATCGCCGCTGACCCTAGCGGCGCAAACCGGGCAGCGCTGGACGGTTCCCAATGTCGAGACGGCTGAACTCAATGTTCTTGAACTGCCTGCTAATACCGCAGAGTTCGATTTATTTGAAGTGATGCGCGAGTTGCAGGACGACAGTGTGATGGATCTCGGGCTGGAGTTGGCGAGTGGCGATCGGGTCGATCTGACTGTACCGGTTGCCGTGGTGCGGGAATGGCGATCGGTGTTGGAACAGCGCTGAGTTGATGATCTGACGTCAGGGATGTATCAGGGATTCGTCTGGAATTCATCGGGGATTTGTTCGGAACCCCAACCGTGACGCAACGAGGCGAAACGGCGTTAGGGGTGAGAACCCGGTTGGCAAACCGGCAGACAACTACCGATACTGGATCTCAGGTGATTGTGACGATACATCGCGATCATTTAACTTCACTTTTTAACCGCCGTAACCGCCGTCATGAGCTTAGACATTCGCCAACTCTTCCAAGCGACGAATCCGGGCTACACGCTGAATGTCGAAAATGAGGCCGATCGCCGTCTCTATATCGATTTTTCCGGCGTGCGTGGCAGCGGTCTGATCAGCGAGATGCGCGAAAATATCAGCTTTTTTTCGCCGGATAACCCGACGGTGCAGCTCTTTACGGGGCATATCGGCTGCGGCAAATCGACGGAGCTGCTGCGCTTGGCGAGCGAGTTACGCCAAGAGGGGTTTCATGTGGTGTATTTCGAGTCGTCCCAGGATCTCGAAGTCGGCGATGTGGATATTAGCGATATTTTGATGGCGATCGCGCGGCGGGTCAGCGAAAGCCTGATCAAGCTGGATCAGATCGAACTAGAAAGACCGAAAGGCTTACAGGGTCTACTCTCCGGCGCGGCGAAACTGCTGCAAACCGAAATCGATCTCTCGGCTGAAGCGTCAGTACCGGGGATCGGCACGGTCAGCGGCAGCACCGAGGGCAAAGGTTCGTTTTCCGCTGACGTGGGTGTGCCCGGTTTGGGGCAGATATCGGCGAACAATCAAGAGGGAATTTCGCTGGTGGCGCTGGGCATTGGCAAAATCACGGCGCGGGCGAAAAATAGCCCCGAGTTACGCAGCAAACTGCGCGAATATCTCGAAGTGCGGACGACGAATGTGCTGGATTCGATCAATCGCGAGCTGCTCGAACCGGGGATCGATCGCCTGAAAGCGATCGGCAAAAAAGGCTTGGTCGTGATCGTCGATAATCTCGATCGCGTCGAGCGCAAACCCAAGCCCTGGGGACGCCCGCAGCCAGAATATTTATTTGTCGATCGCGGCGAGCAACTGCGCCAGCTCAACTGTCACGTCGTCTACACCATCCCCCTGGCGCTGCTCTATTCCAACGACCTCAATCAACTATCGAGCCGCTTCAACACCGATCCCGTCGTCTTGCCCATGGTTCCCGTCTGTCACCGCGATGGCCGCGAACACGTCGAAGGCATGGCGCTTGTGCGTAAAATCATCCTGGCGCGGGCGTTCCCCAGCTTTAGCGAGACAGAGCGCGTCTCGAAAATCACCGAACTATTCGACACCCCAGAAACCTTCGATCGGCTCTGCAAAATTAGTGGCGGTCACGTACGCGAAATTCTCCGCCTGCTCAACGATTGGATCAAAAAAGATCGTCAGTTGCCGCTCTCGCGTGAGGGGCTTGAAAAAGTGATCCGGACGCGTCGTAATCACATGATGCTAGCGATTACCGACGATGAATGGGAGTTGTTGCGTCAGGTGCGCGATCGTAAAAAAGTCATGGGTGAAGCCGGATATGACACGCTAATTAGCAGCATGTTCGTCTACGAATATCGTGATCCAGATGGCTACTGGTTTGATGTCAATCCGATTTTAGCCAGCGCCCCTGAACTGCAAGCCTTAGAATAGTTGACTTTTGAAGTTTTGAAGTTTTGAAAACCTCAAAAGTCTCGCTGATTGCGATTATTTTTAGAATATTGCCCAAAAATAATCGCCTATCCAATAATCGTCCATCCCAGAAGTCCGACTTTTCCAAAAAATCGGACTTTTCGCCCTCCCCAGGGGCAGCATCACGAACATCAAGCCTTACCAAGGGCTACCAATAATCGTGAAACTCGCCCAGAAAAATGGATGCTCAAACGTAATCATGGCATCATCGACGACCAAACCTTGCTCTAAAAAACTCGCGGGTAGCGGAATCCGAGTATCAGACAGCACGAGGTTATTCGCCTCGATGCGAACATTTCCCCGCAAAAGCTGAAGCTGCGCTTGGCGCAGGGCTCCGGCTTTGGTCGTGGTCTGACCCAGATGACGATAGAGCTCGCTCATGAGCGCCGATGTACCCAGATCGCTGACACTCCAGAGGCTAGCGATCGCCGATTTGACCCCGGCCTGCAACGCTAACCCCGCAAACCCCAGCTCGGCTTCATCATCACCCGTTGCCGTTTGACACGCACTCAGCACCAACAAATCCAGCGCCGGTAAATCCCACGGCAGGTCGTTCATCTGACTCAGAGGGAATGCGTTTTCCCAAAATTGAATAAATGAGTCTTGCGGCTCGCCGGGGTTAAACAGGGCATGGGTGGCGAGGTGAATAATATTGAACGTTTCGTCGTTGAGTCGTGATTCGAGGTGATCGACGGTGAATTCCGAGTTTAAAAGGCTGGGTTCCGGGGCGAGTTGAATCGTACGGGGACGACGACGATAGCCGTAATTGGGTACGGTGCGCTCGGTGGTGAAGGCCGATCGGATATTTTCTAGCTCGAAGGGAACCGCCGGTAACGATGAGAGGGTGTCAAATTCGGATGCGCCCATCGTCAGGACGTTGGCGTCGGTGAGGGATGCATAGTCGATCGAAATCAAGTTAAATGCCGGAATGCGGGCGAGGTCGTAGTCTTCGATCAGGAAACGATCGCCATCGTAAAGCGCGGCGATCGGCAAGCCTCGGAGACCATTACCCAAGCAAATCAGCAGGCTATCGATACCCTGGGCTTCGAGATAGTCCGCCTCAAATGTGCCAATAATCCACTCGCGGAGCTGTTGCGCGGCGGCAAAGTTGGACGGACGCGGTCGAACCACCTCGAAAAAGAAGCGGCGCGTCACTTGCCGCAAGAGGTCTTCTGGAACGTCGTAGAGATCGCGGATGATCGGCGTCCCCTCGCCGGTCAATAACACCAGGTGTAAATGGTCACCACGCGGCATCGCCCAGAGCACGGCGGGATTGGTCGCAGTTTCCTCGCCCAGGTCGCGCAAAATTTCGGCAATGTCGTCCACATCACGAGTCACCGTCGCCAGATCGCGCCCGAAATGCGTCTCAAATTCGTTCTCTAACCCGGTTTCCATCGTGTGGATTTTCTCGGTTAGGGTTTGAGCCTGAGCAGGGGCGATCGCTCCTACAGGAATCAGTGACGCCGTGGTGAGGAAAAGCCCGATCGCGATCGGGCGAACAGCAGAAAGATAAGTTGAAATAATCTGGCGATCGGGGCGTTTTGAGGATGAGCTATTAATAGTGCTAGAAACACTGATCTGATCGTGTAAAAAAATACGCATTAGCAATATTCAAACATCAGGTTTAATGCAATTTTGATCGGTGCAGTTCACTAATCTATACCGCCTAGAGCCAGTCATTTCCGCGTTAGATTTTCAAAATTTCAAAGGTCCGAAGTCACTGTTGATGATCTTGGCTGACTCACTCATTATCTCGATATCAAACAAGGCCGTAATCTAGCTCTGTTTGCCTAAACCATCGCACTGACTTCGACGCCCCAAACTTCCCCGAACTCGACACACCGGCTAACCGCACCCGATCCAAACTCAATCCCATCGCTACACTAAAGAGCGCAACCGCCCAGCCCTACGCCATGACTAGCAGCACTCTCAGCCTTAGCCCCTATCCCGATGCCTATCCAGCTCAATACTGGGACTGGAACGCCCCGGATCACGCCACGCACAGCATCCACTACGTCCATGCTGGCACAGCTCGCGCTGATCGCCCCGCGCTGCTGCTCGTCCACGGCTTCGGCGCATCCACCGACCACTGGCGCAAAAACATCGACACTTTGAAACAAGAGTTTGACGTCTGGGCGATCGATCTGCTGGGCTTCGGGCGATCGGCCAAGCCGGATATTCCCTATAGCGGCGACCTGTGGCGCGATCAGCTTCATGCATTTATTACCGACGTGATCCGCCAGCCGACGGCGATCGCCGGAAACTCCCTCGGCGGCTATGCGGCGCTCAACACTGGCGCGACCTATCCCGACTCGGTGGCCGGTGTCGCCCTGCTCAACAGCGCAGGCCCATTCAACGATGGTAGCAATCTCAAAAATCGCCAGCCCAGCCCGGTACAGCGCCTCGTGAAATGGTTTGCGCTCCAAGACTGGGTGGCGTATCTGATTTTTCAAAACACGCGCCGCAAGTCCGTCATTCGTAAAACCCTCGAAAAGGTCTACCTCGATAAAACCGCTGTGACCGATCGCCTAATTGACGAAATCTTTCGCCCGTCGGGTGATCCCGGTGCGGCGAAGGTTTTCGCGTCGGTGTTTAAGACGCCACGCGGGGCGAGCGTCGATGAGCTACTAGCGAAGCTGCAATGTCCACTGATGACGATCTGGGGCGAGGGTGATCCGTGGATGAAAACGCGCGATCGGGGCGCGAAATTTCGTGAGTTTTATCCCGGCGTGACGGAGCATTATATTAAGGCGGGGCATTGTCCTCACGATGAAGCACCGGATCTAGTCAATCCGCTAATTCGGGATTGGGCATTATTGTTAGATGTTGTTAAGTAGGCCAGGCTAATTAATCGAGACTATGCGTAGCACAAGCTTCTAGCTTGTCTGCAACCAGGATGGTTGAGTTACTTGACCTATGTAACTTTAATTTTCTTGGTCTACTTAGGGCGTGTCATCAATTAGCACCAGACCCCTTACGAGGTAAGCTGTTGAACGCCCGACCCAACAAAAAACAAAAGGGGCTGAAACCCTTGCTGAATCAAGGCTGCAAATTTAATTGATGACAGCCCCTAGCAACTGAATGTCGAGCAGCATCTAGCGCAAGATAATCGCTGGTGGGTTGGGTTGTCTCACTCTTATAGGTTTCAAAATGGCCGGTCTTGAGGCAGCGCTCGAACGCGCAATTCCTGAAATCAACTTTTTGACGATCGCGACCCCTGACATCATGCCGGGGGCGCTACTCGAATCGCGCCGCGTCGATCACTACATCGGGCGAATTGAGCCCTTTCTGATTCCACCATTAACGCCCGAAGATTTTGAGACCGAGCGTCAACCTGCCGCGCTCAATTTTCGATCGCTCTCCACCGAGCAATCCGGACAATCAGCGATCGGTCTTCTGCAAATGTTTGGCCTCAATATCGCGGGGATCAGCGCCAGCACAACCGCCGCAATGTCGGTTCAGCTACAGCTTGAAGCCGTGACGGTACAGCGCTTTAAGTCCGGGATTGGCAAGTTACAGTTTGAGCGGGCTTTACGATCGCTCAAGGATCGCGATCTGAAGACATTTCGCCTCCTCAAGCGACACTTTCTCGTCATGGCGACCTACTACGCCCGTGATTTTCGTCTCACCTTTGGGAAAGAGCTGTTAAACGCGATCGATCTCGATTCAAAATTGCGAGCATCCGCACGGGCGAAAATTCAGCGTCGGGGCAATATGGTTTGGGTCGCCCAAAACGAAACGCTCCCCTTCGGCGTGTTTGGCTACGAGATTACGCCGGGACGAAGAATTTTAGAAACCAACTAAGGGCGAATGCAGTTGAATGATCTGGTGCGATCGCCGCAGGACGATCGTAGTTTCGCTCTAAGATGAATCTGGGTTGACGGCCTGTCCCGCCCGCCAAAGTTGACGCTTACCCGCTCTCTCTCAATACCATTCAGCCCCGGAGTCTGTGATATGTCTTTTGTTGGTCTTCATATCCACAGTGACTACAGCTTGCTGGATGGAGCGAGCCAGCTCGATCCCTTGGTTGACCGCGCCATTGAACTGGGGATGCCCGCGATCGCGCTAACCGATCACGGGGTCATGTACGGAGCCGCCCAGCTCATTAAAATCTGTCGAAATAAGGGCATCAAACCCATTATCGGCAACGAAATGTACCTGATTAATGGGGACGTCACGAAGCAAGAACGTCGGCCTCGTTACCATCAGGTCATTCTGGCGAAAAATCTTCAGGGCTACAAAAATCTAGTCAAGCTAACGACGATTTCACACCTCGAAGGCTATCAGGGAAAAGGGATTTTTTCCCGTCCTTGCATTAACAAGGATCTATTAACGCAGTATCACGAAGGTCTCATCGTCACCAGCGCTTGCCTAGGAGGAGAAATTCCCCAAGCGATCATGAAAAATCGCCCCGATGCCGCCCGTAAAGTCGCGCGTTGGTATAAGGACTTATTGGGCGATGATTTCTATCTAGAAATCCAAGATCACGGCTCACCCGAAGACCGCATTGTTAACCCTGAAATTATCCGCATCGCTCGCGAACTCGACATCAAATTTATTGCAACAAACGACTCACACTACATTTCTTGTATTGACGTCGAAGCCCACGATGCCTTGCTCTGTATTCAAACCGGCAAGCTCGTCACAGAGGAGAAACGCTTACGCTATAGCGGTACGGAGTATCTCAAGTCCGCAGACGAAATGGCGCTGCTATTTCGGGATCATCTCGAAGACGATGTGATTGCGGAGGCGCTCGATCGCACGCTTGAAATTGCGGACAAAATCGAAACCTACGACATTTTTGGCGATACGCGCATCCCCGATTTTCCGATTCCGGCTAATCACACCGCAGATACGTATCTGGAAGAGGTAACTTGGTCGGGACTGCTCGATCGCTTCAATGTAAAATCTCGATCGGAGCTAGAAGATCGCTATCGTGAGCGACTCGAATACGAACTGGAAATGATGCAGGAAATGGGATTTGCGACCTATTTCCTTGTGGTTTGGGATTACATTAAATTTGCGCGTGACAGTGGCATTTCCGTTGGCCCCGGTCGCGGGTCGGCGGCGGGTTCTCTGGTGGCCTATGCCATGCGAATTACGAATATCGATCCCGTACATCATGGCCTCCTATTTGAGCGTTTTCTGAACCCAGAACGTAAGTCTATGCCTGATATTGATACCGATTTTTGTATCGATCGTCGGGATGAAATGATCAAGTACGTCACCGAAAAATATGGCCGCGATTGCGTCTCCCAAATCGTCACGTTTAACCGGATGACCTCCAAAGCCGTCCTCAAAGATGTCGGGCGCGTGCTGGACGTTCCCTACGCCCAAGCGGACAAAATGGCGAAGCTGATCCCGGTAGCGCGAGGCAAACCCGAGAAGCTGAAAAATATGATTGCGGCGGGAACGCCTGCCCCGGAATTTAAGGCCGCGTACGATAACGATCCCCTGGTACATCGCTGGGTGGATATGGCGTTGCGGGTCGAGGGGACGAATAAATCGACGGGGGTTCACGCGGCGGGCGTGGTGATTTCCGCGACCCCGCTGGATGAAATTGTGCCGCTTCAGTTGAATAAAGATGGTGGCGTCACGTCTCAGTACCCCATGGAAGATCTGGAATCGATGGGAATGCTGAAAATGGATTTTCTCGGGTTGAAAAACCTGACGATGATCGAGAATACGCTCGATTTAATTCGAGCCAATCAAAATATTGATATTGATCCCGATCGTCTGCCCCTCGATGAACGCAAAGCTCAGGATGTGGCGCGTCGAACCGGTAATCCCCAAATGCCCCTAGACGTGGCGAAAACCTATCAGCTCCTCGCTCAGGGCAAGCTCGAAGGGATCTTTCAGCTCGAATCATCGGGAATGCGGCAGGTGGTACGCGATCTCAAACCATCTTGTATCGATGATATTTCCTCGATTCTGGCGCTCTATCGTCCGGGGCCGTTGGATGCCGGTCTGATTCCGAAGTTCATTAATCGGAAGCACGGTCTTGAAGAAATTGTCTACGATCACCCGATGTTGGAGTCGATTCTCCAAGAAACCTATGCCGTCATGGTCTATCAAGAACAGATCATGAAAATCGCGCAGGATATGGCCGGATATTCGCTCGGTGAAGCGGATTTGTTACGACGCGCGATGGGGAAAAAGAAAATATCAGAAATGCAGAAACATCGCGAAATTTTTATCGATGGTGCGGCGAAGAATGGCGTTGCCAAGAAAATTTCGGATGCGCTGTTTGACCAGATGGTCTTATTTGCGGAATATTGCTTAACCGCAGATATGGAAATTATGACCGTCGAATATGGGGCAATGCCGATCGGTCAAATCGTCGCTGAACGGCTGGAATGCACGATTTATAGTGTTGACCCGAATGGGTTTGTGTATACACAGCCGATCGCCCAGTGGCACGATCGCGGCGTGCGTGACGTGTATGAATATACGCTGGAAACTGGCGTGATCGTTCGGGCGACGCCGGATCATAAATTCATGACGGAGACCGGCGAAATGATCGCGATCGATCAGATCTTTCGCCAGGGTTTAGATCTGAAGTGGCTTAATGTTGAACTGTTGACGGCGGCCAACCGAATGACGGCATAGTGTCGCGTTTATGGCCGCTCGATTTCAAGTTAAGAATCCGCCGATCGCCGCTCTAAACGCACCATAAAAAAGCCATCCATACCCGACCGGTGTGGCCAGAGCTTGAGCCAGCCCTGGGGATTGGCCGCAGCATTCCAAAACGCTCGCGCCGGGTTGCCCTCCGGCGGTGGCACGATCGCCCACTCCGGATTTCGTGCCAAAAATGCGTTAATCACGCCCTCATTTTCTGGCTCGTGGATCGAACAGGTGGCATAAACCAACACGCCTTGGGGTTTGACCCAAGTGGCGGCAGCATCGAGCAGTTCGCCTTGGAGGGTGGCGAGTTCGATCGCGTTTTCGCGGGTTTGTCGCCAGCGCAGATCGGCGCGTCGGTGCAGCGTTCCCAAGCCGGAGCAGGGCGCATCGATCAAGACGCGATCGCATTGTCCGACAAACTGCGGCTGCTCGCGGCTGTCCCCCGCCAAGGCGTTAATCGTCGCCAGGTTTAGCCGTGCGGCATTGCTGGCAACTTTCTTGAGGCGTGACGCGGTGCGATCGCATGCCCAAATCGTGCCGCAATCCCCCATCAGCTCCGCCGCATGGGTCGCCTTGCCCCCCGGAGCCGCGCACGCATCAACGATCACTTCGCCCGGTTGCGGATCGAGCAAATACGTCACCAACTGGGCGCTGCCATCCTGAATGCTCCACAGGCCGTCGCTGTAGCTGGGAAGCTGGACGATGCGCCCCGCCCCGGAGACCAAGCGAATCCCGTCTGGCAATCCGGCGATCGGCTCCGCCTCGATCTCGCTGGCGGTAAATTGCGTCAAGGTTTCGTCGCGGGTTGTCGTCAGGCGATTGACGCGCAGGTGCATCTGGGGAGCGCAGTCAAACCAATGACAAAGCTGTTCGGCCTCATCCCAGCCCAGTTGCTCGACCCAAGCCGCAACGATCCAATCTGGAAAGCTCGTCCGTGTTGCGAGCTGGGCGATCGGCTCCTCGATCTCGTCAAAACTAGGCGAGGTCTCGCCGTAGGTGCGGAGATACTGGCGCAAAATACCGTTCACCAGGCCGGAAAGCCCCGATAAACCGTTACTTTTGGCGAGCTTAACGGTGGTGTCCACAGCGGCAGAGCTGGGAATACGATCGCTATAAATAAGCTGGTAAAGCCCGAGATGCAGCACGATGCGCAGATCGGGGGGTTGCTGACTGGCGGGTTTCTTGGCGAGTCGATCGATGATGGCATCCAGGGTTCGCCGCCGCCGCACACAGCCGTAGACTAGCTCTGTGGCGAGGGCGCGATCGCGGCTGGCGAGCTGACTTTTGGCGAGATGGCGATCGAGCGCAACGTCTGCATAGGCATCTTTTTTCGTGATTTCGCGCAGGGCAGCAAACGCCAACTGGCGCGGATCGGCGATCGGTGCTTTGGCCTGAGCCTTGCCCTGAGCTGGGCGATCAGATTTTGCAGACGGACGAGGGGAGCGATCGGGCATGGTCAGGAGCAAAGATAAAAATGATAAACGACGCGCAGTACACTCCGCGTCAGGCCAAACAAAAACCGCGTTTAAGCTGTTTGTACACAACCTAAACGCGGTTTTGGGGTTTGATCAAACAAACACAGATCAGAAATGGAGCCTACGGGAATCGAACCCGTGTCCGCCCTGGGTATTGACCTTGCGCTCATTCACAGGCTTAGTTCCGTTAACCCTTGGAACAGGGACCGTCAATTATCCCTAACGGTGGGATGCTCTAGTAAAGTCTTTGCCATGAGGATGACCAGAGGCATCAGCACAGCGCATCCGTTGGGGGTTACCCGATGTCTTTAACGGAGTCCGACAACGAGTGCTCGAAACTTAGAAGTTTTTATTAGGCAGCAACAGGTGCAGCTTTACGAGCGAAAGGAACGATGTTGTTCGCATTTACTTTTTGTTTTGAGTCTTGATTTACGAGAGGAGGCTCACTCTCGGCCTGCATCACGGTTTGGATTTCGCCAACACGTCGAAACCATTAAGGCCCCGTGCATATCGCTTTTCAGCGTGTCCCTGATTATAGCGCGATTGACCGCTGCTTTCAAGGTCAGGACTTCGGCAGGATGGGTTAGAAGTCCCCCAGTTTATAGTGTTGAGCAGTGTTGAGCGACCTTCCTTGATCCCTAAATCAGTGTTCGACGGCGATCGCGATCCGCACTGGGATACAGATATCAAAGCGTGTCCCTTTGCCAACTTCAGAGGCGCAGATTAATTGACCTTGGTGTTTTTCGGTGATGATCGCATAGGCCAGGGCTAAACCCAGCCCTGTCCCTTTGCCAACAGCCTTGGTGGTAAAGAACGGTTCAAAGATTTTGTTGCGCGTCGCTTCGGACATGCCGAGACCGTTATCGGCGATCGTGATGCGTACGGTTTCGGGGTTATCAAGCTGGGTCGTGATCTCAATGCGTCCGGCTTGGGGTTGGATCTGATTCGCGAGTTGATTCTGATAGCGTTCCTTGATCGCGTCGATCGCATTGCCAAAGATATTCATAAACACCTGATTCAGCTCGCCGGAATAGCACTCGATTTCCATGAGGTCGCCATAATTTTGCACAATCTCCACCTCTGGGTATTCACCTTTGCCCTTCAGACGACTGCGTAAAATAATCAGCGTGCTATCGATGCTTTCATGCAGATCGATTTCTTTGCAGGGAGATTCGTCAATCCGAGAAAACGTCCGCAGCCCGCTGACAATGTCGCGAATTCGAGCCGTTCCGGCCTTCATTGAATTCAGCAGCTTGGGAAAGTCCTCTTGAGTAAAGTCCAGCTCATCTTCATCGATCATCTCCAGAGCCTCACTTGCGCCCACATTCTGGGCGAACGGGCGATAAATGGCGATCGCGTCTAGCATTTGCTGCATATAGCTTTCTGCGTGGGCGAGATTGCCGTGAATGAAATTAACGGGGTTATTAATTTCGTGAGCAATCCCGGCGACCAATTGGCCGAGGCTCGACATTTTTTCAGTCTGGACGAGCTGAAGCTGGGTTGATTTCAGGGTCTCGATCGCGGTTTCAAGTTCTTGAGTGCGATGCTTAACTTGGGTTTCGAGTTCTGTATTTTGCTGTTGGACTTGCTGCTGAAGCCGATACAGCTTGAGGTGCGTCTGAGCGCGGGCGAGCACTTCCGCCTGTTGAAACGGCTTGGTGATGTAATCCACCGCGCCGAGTTCGAGTCCCTTGACCTTATCGGACACATCCGACAGCGCCGTCATAAAAATAATGGGGATGTGTTGCGTTTCCGGCATTGCTTTCAGGCGTTGACAGGTCTCAAACCCGTCAATTCCCGGCATCATCACATCAAGCAAGATCAAATCCGGATGAACAAATTGGATGCGATCTAGTGCCTTGAGGCCGGATTTTGCCACAGACACGTCCCATCCGGCTCGATCGAGCACGTCCGATAACACACCGAGATTTGTCGGATTATCATCCACAATCAGGACAATATTCTTCGGGTGAGGCTTGAATATCGGCGGATGAATCGAGTCTGTCATGGTGGTGGGAAATGCAAGAGATGAACGTCGCAGGTCTGTCGCTGTATCAGGATTAAGCGCGATCGAGGCAGACCAGAATCGCCTCATCGTCGAAGGTCTCGGCAAGCTGACTCACTTTCGTGGTAAAGGGGATCAAGTTGGGGTTGGTCTCCGCCAGGTCTTCGAGATAGCGAAGGATCGCCTTCATATTGCCTTTCATGGTTAACGCGTAGAGTTCATCGATCGCCTCGGACGACGGCAATACGAAATCTGTCTGATCGCTTTGGTTGGTTAACCGATCCTTCGAGTCATGGTCAGCATCAGCATAAATCCACTCCAAATTGAGATGGTGTTTCAGTTTCCGGAGGAGTTCGGCCACATCGATCGGCTTGCTTAAAAAGTCATTGGCTCCCGCGTCGAGACTTTGATAGCGATCGGATTCAAACACACTCGCCGATGAAACCAGGATCGGGATTTGCGAAAGCGTTTCAGACTGGCGGATGCGTCGGATCATCTCTAGACCATCCATACCGGGCATCGATAAATCAGAAATAATCAGATCGGGCTGTAGCCCGATCGCCAGTCGTAGCCCAGCATGACCATCGGTTGCCTCGCGTACATCGAAATTGATCGGCGAGAGTAACTGCACCAACACCGATCGGTTTTCCCATTTGTCATCCACCACCAACACGCAAGGCTGGCGATCGCGAATCCCCACAATGCGCCCATCGCGATCGACCTGTAGGCTTTGCGACCAATTTTCGACCGGGGGTAGTGGAAGCTCAAACCAAAATACACTACCAACCCCAAGCTCACTGTCCACCTGGATCTGGCCACCCATCAACTGCACGATATTTTGACCGATCGCCAGCCCTAAGCCGGTTCCCTCCGCCTGTTGCTGGCGGCTCCCGACTTGCTCAAACGGCTGAAAAATACGTTGCGTATCCTCCGGAGTCATCCCCACCCCCGTATCCCGCACTTCAAAGCGCACGCTCCCGTCGTTGCTGCGCGTCACACTCAGCGTCACCGTACCGCGATCGGTAAATTTCACCGCATTACCGATCAAATTGAGCAGCACCTGCTGTAAGCGTTTTTCATCAGCATGAACTCCCATGGACAGCTCCGGATCGAGCGTCATCTGACAGGTAACACCCTTGGGTTCAGCTCGCACACGGCAGAGTTCGACGATATTCTCTAAAAACGAGGGCAGGTGAAACACCGACGGCTTCAGCTCCATCTTGCCCGCTTCCACCTTCGAGATATCGAGAATATCGTCGATCAGCGCTAGCAAATAAGACCCACACTGGTAAATCGTATTCAGCCGATCGCGGGCTTGTTGCGGCAGATCTTGCATGAATTGCAGCACCTGGGCATAGCCCATGATGCCGTTGAGCGGTGTGCGTAATTCATGGCTCATGTTGGCCAAAAATTGGCTTTTCGCTTCGTTGGCGGCCTCGGCTTGGGCGGTAGCTTCTTCGAGTTTTTTTGTGCGGCGGAGAACTTTGCCTTCGAGTTTTTCAT
The DNA here is from genome assembly GCA_964518905.1 of uncultured Geitlerinema sp. GTDB lineage: Bacteria > Cyanobacteriota > Cyanobacteriia > Cyanobacteriales > Geitlerinemataceae > RDYZ01. The sequence continues at coordinate 81,928 of CAZFJL010000009.1, forward strand.
TGAGCCGCTTTAGATTTTCCTCAGACACTTGCAGTTCTTCGGCAGTAGCTTGCTGTTTCTGTAGGGTCTCTTTTAAATCTTGGTTGATGCGATCGACCCGGCGGTAGGTGTAGTTGTAGTCGAGGATGAGACCGGTTAGGGGGACGAGGTAGGCAATGATTTTGAGAAAGTGTGCAATGTTGAAGTGACTATCAAAGAGCTGCGTCGAGCCGAAAGCCATGTGCAACTGAGTCACCACATTCGGAACCGTACTCACGATTAAGGCGTGGGAAAATAGGCTAGGATACCGCCGATCGAATTGCGGATAGACTATCAACCCCGCCCCCAGAAACAGCAACAGCGGAATCACATCCCAAGGCCGCGTCACGAGTGCCTCCGGGTACATGGTTGCGGGTAGCACCTGGCTGGTGGCGCAAAAACGAATGATGCCATAGGCGATCGCGCCGAACAGCAAGCTGGAAATCAGGATAAACGGTGAACTGTGCTTAATTTTCTGGGGCTTGGCAATCAGCAGCAGGCTCACCCCAACCAGCACAATCAGGACGTTAAATAAGCGGCAGATCGCCCAGGTAAACGGAATTAAGTTGGTGTTATCGGCGACGGCATCAATGAGGCGATCGGCCGCAAGAGTGTGAAACGCATCCATCATCCCGGCACAAAAAAGCGCCACCCCCAAAATGGGCGTCGTAATATCCCGCTTAATGTGAAAGTATGTAAAGGAGAGGATGACGGTAAAAATCGCCGTACAAAATGCACTCCACTCCAAAATCGTATGGAGAAAACTGCCACCGAGCGCATGATAAATTGTGTCACTCAATTGATCTGGCGGCACATCGAGCAACGTCGCATCTAATGTCCCCGACCTTACCAAACCAAAATCAACGCCAGCCATCTTCAAGATAATTGGCACGAGGCAGATCCCAACAATAGACCCAATCAGCCAACGTGGTAGACGATTGGGAGAGTCAGACGAGGGGAAAATAGTCGTCATGGAATAGAAAAAAGATCTAGATGCCGAACTGTAATTGAACCGATTTCGGCCTCACGCATGATTCTTGCAACTGTTGTTCACAGGTTGTGTTGGCAAGAAGATGACGGAGAATGGCAGGGGAACAAAATTAGGCAATTCGGGACGGAATTGCAGTTAAGGCGGTGACATGGGTTCACGAAGATGCAAGCCCAAACGTAACGCCCAAACGTAACGATTTACTGGGAAACGAAACAGATGTCCGGACGCACACTCTTCTGAGTCTGCATTTTAAGAGCAAACCGATAGATTAGATCACAAAATTAGACTGATAAATTAAACTGCAAAATTAAACTGATAGATGAACAAACAGGTTAAGGGGGGCGCGGTCTGCAACGAGATAGCCAATCCCCTCTTGTTGCGAGACTAGAGCAGTGATCGCAATGTTCCCTCCCCCACGACAGACTATAGTCACCCGTCCGATTAAGATCTCCCCACCGACCTTCCGACGACTCCCCATGCAACAGCCTCCCTCCCCGTCTTCTGATCCTTCCGCTAACCACGAGACAAAAGGTGGCAACCCGTCCAACTACAGCGCGGCGTCTGTGCCGATGAGCGTCTATCGGGAACTCGCGGCGGAACTGCAAGCCACGCAAGCGATGCTAGATACGCTGAATGTGCAGCATCAGCAGCTCACGCGGCACAATCAGCAGCTCACGCAGCAAAAGCAGCAGCTTCAGGCGGAGGTGGTGAATGTGGTGAATGCGACGCTGAATATGCGTCAGGTGGCGGAGTCGTTCCAGGAGCGTCCCGATGATATTTCCCCAGCTCAGGCGAAGGTGATGCCGTCGTCTCCTGGGAAACGCGCGGATCTGCCGATGTCCCCGTCGGATTCTCCGATCGCGGTTGGAGTCGGAGCTACGTTTGATCCGGGTCTCACGGAACCGCAGGCGGTCTATACGGAGCAGGAGGGCGGTTTTGAGCGCTGGAATACACCGAGTTTTTCGGATGATCCGGGGGAACGGAGCGGGTTATGGTTGCTGGTGGCGATCGTGGCGACGGTGGTGACGGCGTTTGGGGCGGGCTATTGGCTGGTACGACCGTTAATTCAGGGTGGTCAGGGACGTTGATCGAACAGAATTTTCGCGTAGCGCAAGCTTCTAGCTTGCTTCTGGACAAGCAGGATGCTTGTGTTACGCGTGTCCTAAGTAATCTGCGTGAAACGATGACCTAAGAACCCAAAGCCCTCACGATGACCGGATCGCGAGGGCTTTGCATTGAGACCTTTGCAAGTCATGAAATCGGATGGGGATGGCGGGACTTGAACCCGCACGCTATCACTAGCAGCGGATTTTAAGTCCGCAGCGTCTACCATTCCGCCACATCCCCAGGATGCTGAACCGGTATCGACGAATTTGGCGTTGATGTCGCTTTCGTTTCGATCGATACCGATGCGCGTCGAATCATTCTAGCATTCTCGAATTCGCTCCGATTCACGATCGCCGATCTTTTTCCTAAAATCTTGCCTGATTTCGCGCAATCCAAGCATTTCCGCGACTCACTCGCCAAAAATCAGCACGATCGCGATCGATGATGCACAATCGAAGCCCGATCGCGGTTAACTAGACCGATCCGCAAATAGCTCCGGCACACGCTGCTCTAGATCCGCATTCAGCTCCGGCAGCCGATCGCGCATTTCGAGATACCACTCCGCCCGCTCTCGCGCTCGGTCTTTTAATAAGCGGTGTTTTACGACCCAAGCCATCGATCGTTCGCCCAAATGCTGACGTAGCTCCGTGTCGAGTACCAACTGGCGGAATTTTTGCTCAAACTCCGTCGGCGTGCCATAAATCAAGCCGGTTTCGCCATCGACGATTGTCTCGCCATACACCACCCGACTCGCCAGCGTCGCCAACCCGTGACCGCCGCATTCGACGAATTTCAGATCGGACTTGAAGCGGTTGCGTTGGGTGTCGGCCAGGGGCAGGATCGCCAGGGTGCAACGCTTGAGGATGGTGAGGTAAACGTCGTAGGGCGCGAAGGGGATGAAGTTTTTATTGCTGGTTTCGATCGCGTCAAAAAAGGCGCGATCGTGGATCACTTCCACGCGGACAAAATTGCCCGTTTCCTCGATCACGCGATTCAGCGGTTCGATGATTTGCTTCCAGTCACCGGCACGATCGATCGCACCAAAGAAAATCGTGGCGCGTTCGTATTCCGCTGAACTGCGCGGGTGGGGTTCATCGACCAAATGATTGGCGAACACTTTGACGTGGGGGTTGTACTGACGCAGCAGTTCGGCAAGGGGTTCGCTCGCGGTTTGGACACAGTGGCAACTGCGATAGGCAAAATAATCGCTTTGGGCGATTTCCGGCCAACGTGAGGGATCTTCGTCGATTTCCGCCACAGTGAGATAGTTGCGTTCGAGGAGGTTTTGTTGCTGTGCCAAGGCGCGATCGGGTGACAGGATCGCCCGTTGCCAGACAAAGACTTTTTCCTCGCCCGCCTCGGCTTTGCTCAATACTGCATTTTTCTTCGAGGTCACCGCTCGCACACCCGGAATTTGGTTCAGGTAGCGTGACGGCTCGATCGCCCGCACTTCGGCGCAGGCGGTCGGCGCCATCAGCAGGTTTTGAATGAAGAGCTTGCGCTCAGGATCGATCGGAGCAAAGGGTTCCACAGGAGGTTCGATCAGTGCATCGAGTTGGGTGGGGCTATTGGCGAGATCGCGCAGGGTTTCACCACCGCGAACCCGCAAAATATTGACCCAGGCTTCGAGGCTGCTCGATTCTTCTTGGCTTTGGGAATAGGTCGCGCGAATGAATTTGGCGGCATGTTTACCGATCGCCGTGACCATCGGGCGATCGCTTTCCCACAACTCTAGGACGTGCTCGATCGTCTGGGCAAAGCCGACCAGATCACCAGCGGCGATCGGATAGCCGTATTCTGACGTCAAAAATTCCCGGCCACCAATCCCGTCATAACCAATCACAATACAGCCACAGGCCATCGCTTCCGCCGGTGCTAACCCAAAGCCTTCGGCAGAGCCAAAGTTGAGAAAAATCAGCGACTCTTGCAAAATCGTCGCCATCTCGGCTTCGGTTTTGCCGTCAAGCGAGATAAGGTCGAGATCCTGGAGGACACCGCGATATTTCAGCAGGTTGAGCAGGCGATCGGGATCATCTTTATGCTGACGCGGCAGATAACAAATCTGGCGTTTTTTCGTCGCTGTGTACTTAAAAATATCCGGCTCAATGCTGTAAGACATCCGAAACACCGGGAGTTTCGGAAACCCATAGGTCAGAAAATCCGCCGTCGCCTCCGATACCGTCAAGGCGGCGATCACATCAGGATGCACATAGGGACTATCTCGTGTGTCCACCAGCGGCGAAACATGATTATGAAAGCTCAAAAAGCCGTTTTGATTAAAAACGACCTTTGGAACCTCGGGCATAATTCGTGGAATGTTCGCGCCCAGTACTTCTGGCAGCAAAATCGTATCGTTCTTCGTGAAATTCGTTTGATCCCACCAGGTCACCGACGTTTCATTCTCAAACCACGTACAGCGAAACCCCGGTTTTTGATGCACGATCTGGGCTGAGATCCCATTTTTGTTCAGCAGATCAACCTGTCGGTACAGCGTTTTAATGCCTTTGGCGGGATTGTTGTCATCAAAACAGTAGACGTAAACCGTACCGGAATAATTAATGGGCAGTTCGAGCATGAAGCGGGGGGCGTTAGCGTTAACGGGAAAGTGACCGATTCAAAACGTATTCATGATGCGAGGCATTAATGGCAGCCTTCGTGGAGCCTTCATTAACGAGAGCCTCGCATTGTTCGTCTTGCTGGCTTTACTCTAAGCTTACTCGCTGGCTGGCGCGAACAGTTCGGGAGCGCGATCGCGTAGGTCAGCGTTTAACTGCGGGAGCTGATCACGCAGTTCGTAATACCAGCGAATGCGATCGCGGACGTGGTTTTTCAGGAGGCGATGTTCTCCGACCCAGGCGTAGGCCGATCGTCCGAGGCGATCGCGCAGGGCGGCGTCAGTAATCAGAGCGCGAAGTTTGGCGGCGAAGTCCTCGGGGGACTGGTAAATCAGGCCGGTTACGCCGTCGTCGATCGTCTCGCCGTAGACGGTGGGGGATGCGAGGACGGCTAACCCTTCGCTGGCGGCATCCAGAAAACGAATATCAGATTTGAGTTGATTGCTCGGGGTGGGTTCCAGGGGCAGGAGGGCAATATTACAGAGGCGAAGGATGCGTTGATAGGTTTCGTAGGGCTGCTGGGGGAAAAAGCGTTTATGGGGCGTGTCGATCGCCTGGAAGCAGGCTTGATCGCGGACGACGGTGATCGAAACTTGATCGCCAAATTCGGCCAGTAGTGCATTTAAGGCCGGGATCAGCGGTTCCCAGTCCTGTCCCGGCGTGGCGGAACCGATCAGCAGTTGGGCGCGATCATAGTCGCGATCGCCGCGCGGGATGGGCAGTTCCGCTAACTGATTCGGAAAGACGGCCACATGGGGGTTATACGGTCGGACGATCTCGGCCAGAGCGGGGCTGGCGGTTTGGATGGCGTGGCAACTGCGATAGAGCAGATAGTTCGAGTCCACGAGGTAGGCATTGATGCGGGGATCGCGATCGACATCGGCCACGGTGAGATAGCCCCGCGCCAGCAGATTGGGCTGTTGTTGTAGGACTAACGACGCCGGAAGCTGGGCGTCTTGCCAAAGAAAGACTTTCTCTTCGTCAGGACGAGCGAGGCTCAACACCGCCTGCCGGTGGTCTGAGAGCGATCGCACGCCCGGAACCTGATTATTCCAAACATCCACATCGCAGGTGCGTACCCGTTCGCTGTTGGTAGTGCCAAACCGCATGGTTTGGACAAACAGGCGACGCGCCACCTTGCGAGCGATGACGACAAATTGATGACTGCTGGTCAGATAGTCGAATTGGCCGGGGTCGATCCCCATCCAGGTGGCGAGGGCGTTCATGTGGGGGATGATCGCCGCGTGCTCGCTGGGGTCGTGGGACTGGGTCGCTTCGATCTTCTCGATGCGTAACCCGGCCTGGGCAAACAGCGATCTGATCGAATCGAGGGTAAAAAAGCGCAGGTGAGTGCGATCGAGTAGTCCCTCGTCTTGATAGTCCCAGCGTCCGCGCATCAGGTCGCGTAGGATCGTCCAGTTTTGTACGTTTGGGATCGAGGCGACCACGTAGCCATCGGGCTTGAGCCAGCGCGAATGACGATCGAGCACGTCCCAGGGATTGATCAAATGTTCGAGGACATCACCATAAATCATGGCGTCGAAGGACTGTTCGGCAAACTGAAGCTCCGGCTCGTCGGCCTGTTCGACGTTGGCGGTAATCACGCGATCGATCCGCTCGCGGCCAATCTCGGCGGCTTCTGGGTTTAGCTCGATCCCGGTGTATTGGGTCTCGGGATTGCTCGCCTTGTAGTGTGCGCCGAGCGCCCCGGTTCCGCAGCCGACTTCCAGCACCGATCCCATGCCGGTCGGAATGAGACCCAGAAGTTTCGTATTGATGCGATCGTAGTATTCGCGGATCGTCATAGTCGTTAGAAGTGTCGTTCCGTCAGAGGGATAGCGTCAGTTCAAGAGTTTCAGTTCAAGAATTTCAGTTCAAGAGTTTAAATAAAACTCAGCGATCGCAATGCCGATCGCCAGTGTAACGGTTGCGGCTAGAGCGAGTTGATCGCCCTGTTGGGGCGGCACAAGCTGGCGCTGAGAGGCGCGATCGCTATAGCCCCGCAGTCGCATCGCGCGATAGATCTGTTCTGACTGTTCATAGCTTCGCACCAACAGCGTCCCCGATAGGAGCGCTAAGACTTTGATGTAGCGCCAATTGAGCTGACGTCGCTGAAACCCCCGCAGCCGCATCGCCGTTTGCATGACGCGAAACTGGCCGGTGACGTCGTACAGGTAACGATAAAACAGCAGCATCGTATCGGTGAGGAAACTCGGCAAGCCCAAGGCTCGCAAACCCGCCAGAGTGTCAACGATCGGATGCGTGCCAAACAAAACTAACGTCACGGTCAAAATGGCGAGAAATCGTACGACGATCGAAACCGCCGCCAGCGTCCCTTCCAGGCTGATCGCCAGCATGGAACCAAACTCAATCAGATGAGTTTTGCCCGCCGCGAACGGCAGGGTCACCACAACGAAGGCCAGAAAATAACCGGGATAGCGCAGGCGACTAATCCAGAACGATCGCGGTAGCCCCGACAGGCCGTAAAGCATGGCGGCAACGATCGTCGCAGCGGCAAGCAACCAGCCATCCTGCACATAGGAAAACGCAAAAATCAGCGACATTAAGCCGACAAATTTACAGCGCACTTCCCAATGATGGATCGGCGAGTCGAGTTTGGCGTAGCGATCTAGTCCGTTGGTCATCGGTGTTTGTCTACGTATCCAAGAGGGTTGAATCGATCGCGGCCTACACCTCTAAGGCTTGGGCGGTGTCACTTTCCACGGGTTGAAAATGGATCGTATCCTCGCGCGGGTCAGCATGGGCAACGCGCAACTGGAGCCGATCGCCCGGAGCCAGACCGCGCGGAATCCGCCAGACAAATTCTAGGCCGAGATCTTCGAGCAAAATCGACCCGAGATTTTCATCTTCCCGAATCCAGCGCAGCACCAGCGTCGGCCACACTTCCTGAGCATTGCGGCGTAGATATTCGATCGACCAATAGCGATTGGTTTGACGCTCGACTAAATTCGCCTCTTTCACCGACGACCCAATACTGAGCAAAATTTGCTTCAGTTCGTCAGCGGAAAACGGCAGCTCCTCATCCCGCAACCCGCGCAAGTGCGCCTTGATCTGAAAATGGGCCAGCAAATCCGCGTAACGGCGAATTGGTGACGTGACCTGAGTGTAGTGATCCAAGCCGAGGCTGGCGTGGCGCGTGACGAATAGCCCGACTTCGCTGCGCGGCATACACCGACGCAGGGCGCAGGCTCGCACAGGCCCCGGCGGCAGGCGTAACAGTTCCTCTTCGGGCGGTAGCTCCGGTTGGGGCTGGCCACGAAACGGAATGGGGATGCCGTGTTTGGCGGCATAGGTCGCGGCGACTTCTCCCGTGAGGATCATCATTTCCGCCACGAGCTGACGCGATCGACTGTCGTCGATGATTTGAATATCAACCTCGTCGCCACGCACTTTTACCGTATTTTCCGGCATGTGAATCGAAATCGATCCCTGGGATTGCCGCCACGCGTGACGCAGCTTGGCGTAATTCGCCAGGGCTTCAATTTCCGGCTCGTTCGTGAGCTGGAGGTGCAACATCTCATCGACGTCGTCATAGGTCAGTCGATAGGTGGGCTTGATAAAGCTAGGGTGAATGGTGAAGGTATCGATCGCACCCTCGGCGGTCAGTTCGACACAAAAGCTCAGGGCGCAGCAAATCTGACCCTGATTCAAACTCATCGGCCCCGTAGCCAACTCCTCCGGCAACATCGGAACCATGCCCGTGGGCAGATACACCGTCGTACAACGGCGGCGGGCTTCGAGGTCAAGGGAGTCGCCGGGAGTCATCCAGCGGGTTGGGTCGGCGATGTGAATCCAGAGGCGTTCGCGTCCGTCTTCGCAATATTCCAGACTCAGGCCGTCGTCGATTTCGGTGGTGCTGGCATCATCGATCGTGAAGACCTTGAGGTGCGTCAGATCCAGGCGATCGGTTTCGGTGTCTGGCGGCGGATCTTGCAAACAGTGATGCGACACATCAAGCACCTTGGTCGAAAAGTAGGTCGGAAGCTGGGTGCGTCGTAAATGAAGGTTTTCGTGTTCGCTCCAAATCTTAAGCTCGACCAACAGTTGAAAGGCGGCTTTGGCGTAGGGCGGGCGTCCGACACTTTCGAGCAGCTCGATCGCGGCGGCACGGTTCGGGCATTCCTCCCCAAAGGCGGCCAACCGTTCGATCATCTCGATGCGGCTGCGATCGCTCGCTTCCCACTCGATCGTCTCACCGGCCAAGACCTGATGCACCCGATCGACAAAGCCTTGACGCTCGCGATCGCGCAGTGCCGCAGCTTCGAGCTGATGCTTCAGATCTTCGACCTGACTCACCGGACGTGGCTCGTACTTCTCGCCCTTCTGCTTGAAATAAATCTTGTCATCCGACAGCAAACAATGAGCCGCGTAACACTGGGCGGGCGTTTCTTCGCTAAACAGCAACAGCGCCAACTCCGCCGGGGTTGTTGGCTCACTATCCTCAGACAACAACTCCCAGGCCACTTCGAGACCCGACGGGTCAAGATACGGCTCGACGTCCGCTAAAAACCGCTCAATGTCTGTTGGTTTATAGGCATCGTTTGCCGCCACCTCATAGGTCACCTGCTTCGGGGCAAGTGTCCGCGCCTGACCGCTAGCATCGATCGCCACCCAGTTTTTCTTACCTTCTGGGCGATCGAGGACGGCAAGCGTGCGCTCACCGTGCAGTCGAAATTCAATCAGCCTTCCTTTTTCCACCGAATTCTATGGGGGTTTACGACCGTGCGCGACGACACGATCGCCGCATGGAAGCCACTGTAATACTTAACTACATCCATTGACGACAAAAGTCGCCCGCAAATGGTCGATCGTCGAGTTTGATGGGAACACTCGCAACAATAGACCCCAGCGAACGACTCGTTATCGGCGATGGTTTTCGGCTTCAACGCGTTTGTTATCGGTTGTTTCACGTAGCGCAAGCTTCTAGCTTGCAGGCAACCAAGAAAGTTATTCCCCCTAGGCTTTTTGTTTGATCAAACATCGCCCAAGATCTTCGTAGAACCACACGTTGAAACCGAAAAACGAGTCTTAGCCTTCTTTGTTCAAGAACGGCAGCAGGGCGAGCAGACGAGCGCGTTTGATGGCGCTGGTGAGGTCGCGTTGTTGCTTCGAGGTTAGGCCGGTGATGCGACGGGGTAGGATTTTGCCGCGCTCGGTGATGAATTTACGGAGCAGATCGACATCTTTGTAGTCGATCGGGTCTCCGGGTTTGATGGGCGAAAGGCGACGACGGTAAAAGCCAGCCATAGATTTAAGTCCTCAGTGGGTCGGTAATGAGTATTGAAAAATGAAAATAGCGTTAAGCGCAGCTTTTCGGCGATCGGTCTGAGATCGATGGAGATCGCAACAACGGCAATTGCCCGCAGGTGCGCAATCCCGAAAAATCGACGCTTGCGAGAAGCAAGTCAGATAAACGCAGGCCAGGGAAGAGGACGCAGGCTCTACGATCAAAGTACGATCAAAGATTAAAGATCAAGACTTGATCGGATGAGACGCGGCGCTCCTGTAAAGAGCCTGTGGCGATCGGCTCTACTTCGTTTCTTTGTGAACCGTATGGGCGTTGCAGTGGGGGCAGTACTTTTTCAGCTCCATGCGACCCGTGGTGTTACGACGGTTTTTCTTGGTGGTATAACGCGAAACGCCGTTCGATCGCTTGTTGGTATTGGTGCGGCACTCGGTACATTCGAGAGTGATCGTAATGCGTACGCCCTTCTTAGCCATGGGAGTCGTTTCCTCTAACTGCTTAAAAATTCAGACACGATCGCCTATCTTTTCATACTAGCCATCCCCAATGCAACCCATTTCTTGACCTTCAAGTCAAGGGAGTAGCCGCGACGGGTGGCGACGACGGCGGTTCCGGCGATGCGATCGTGAAAAGCGGACGGGTCGGTCGGTTCTAGCCACGCCACGCCGACATCGAGCGCTAGGGGGATGAGAAGCAGGAGATAGAAGGCATTGCGCGAGCCGAGGGCGGTGAGGCCGACGAAGGCAAAAAACGCGCCATTTCCAGCGATCGCTTCTCGTTTCAGCAGTTCGCCGAGTAGCGGCGTGCGCTGGTAGCGAGCATCAATCACGCGCATATCGAACAGCCAGCGACCGGGGCTTTGGCCGTAGTTGGACGAGACAATGATCGCCCGAATCGCCAGCCAGCCAAAGTTAAAGGTGATGAACTGACCGAACCCATTTTCGTTACTGAGCAGCGCACAGAAAAATCCGGCGATCAGAACGTCGATCGCGAAGGCGCAGCCACGACGCCAGCGGGGAACGCGGGGTGCTCGGGTGGTCAGGTTGGGGGGGCGATCGCCGTAGCCGTCGTCAAATTCGCCGGGATCGTCGCCGAACTCGTCGCTGTCGTTGGGGCGATCGCGATCGGCGTAATCGTCGTCGTTGGCATCGTCGGGGGAATAGTCGGGGCGGCGTCGATCGCTCATCAGATTTATCAGAAAAATGGGTTTAAAACCCCGTCCTTCCAGGACGGCTTTGCCGGATGC
>CAZFJL010000010.1:0-90411 GCA_964518905.1 uncultured Geitlerinema sp.
CCCGGCCTGGGAGAGGGATTTAGGGTGAGGGTCTGCCGAGTATGCGTTTGCCCTGTCAGACCTTGGAGATTTTGAAAACCTCCAAGGTCTCGATCCCTGCGATCCATTCAAGGTTTAACTGGGTCTACTGAAAAACTCGGTTTCTCGGGTTTCTCTACTGCAAGCCAAGAAATCAAAAGCCAGAATGTCCGCAAACCCCGACAGTTTCGACCCGTTAGATACCATTTTATGATCGCGATCGTGGGATAATATCGCCGACTTAAATCCCAAAAGAGAGCGTCATGCCCATCACCGGAGATCGCCGCGCCATCCTAGTTTTAGCCGATGGAACCACCTTTGAAGGGTGGTCGTTCGGCGCAGAGGGAACCACGATCGGCGAAGTTGTGTTCAATACCGGAATGACCGGCTATCAGGAAGTCCTTACCGACCCGAGCTATTGCGGCCAGTTGGTGACGTTCACCTATCCTGAACTCGGTAACGTCGGCGTGAATGCCGACGACGAAGAAGCCGCCCGCCCATTTGTGATCGGCGCGATCGCCCGCAACATCAGCCGCCGCCCGAGCAACTGGCGATCGACCCAAAGCCTGCCTGATTACCTAATCAAATACGGTATCCCCGGCATCTACGGCATCGATACCCGCGCTCTGACCCGCAAGCTGCGATCGGTTGGCTCGATGAACGGCGGCATTTCCACCGAGATGAGTGCGGATGAACTCTTAGCGCAGGTGCGATCGGCGCCGAGCATGGCCGGTCAAAACCTCGCCGCTCAAGTTTCGACCTCAGAAACCTACGAATGGACGGAAGTGACGCCGGAGGAATGGGAATTTAGCCCCGGTGCGAAAGCGGCGACGAGCGCGAAATATACGATCGTCGCGCTCGATTTTGGCGTTAAGCGCAACATTTTACGCCGTCTGGCGAGCTACGGTTGCCGCGTGATTGTTGTCCCCCTCGGCACGTCGCCGGAGGATATCCTCAAGCACAACCCGGACGGCATTTTCCTCTCGAATGGCCCTGGCGATCCGGCGGCTGTGACCGAAGGTGTGGCGACGGTGCGGGCGCTGCTCGATGCCGGTAAGCCGATGTTCGGGATTTGTATGGGTCACCAGATTTTGGGTCAGGCGATCGGCGCGGATACCTTCAAGCTGAAATTCGGTCACCGGGGTCTCAATCAGCCCTGTGGCATGGAACAAAAGCAGGTGGAGATCACCAGCCAAAACCACGGGTTTGCGATCGATGCCGACTCGCTAGACGCACAAATCGAGGTGACGCACCTAAATCTGAACGATCGCACCGTTGCCGGTTTGCGCCATAAAACCCTGCCGGTATTCTCGGTGCAGTATCACCCGGAAGCCAGCCCCGGCCCTCACGATGCGGATTATCTCTTCGAGGAATTCGTTAAATCGATCGAGGCCGCCAAAGCCGCTTAGAGACTGCGATCGCGTTAATTGCTCATCCCAGAAGTCCGACTTTTTGGAAAAGTCGGACTTCTAGCCCTCCCCCAGAAGTACGCTCAAAAACTCCCCCAGGCAGACGGTTTGGGGGAGTTTTTGAATTGATGTAGTTGAAGGTCGCTTAACACTTCGATACAAAACGTTAAGATAAAACTAGATTTACACTTCGTCGCCGCATTCGCCGCTATTGATCGTGACTACCACACCCGCCTCCATCAGCTCAGATCAAAATCGCTACAGTCGCGACGATTGGCGGCGTGGCTATCAGTCCCAGCGTCAAGAATCCGCGCAGTGGCTGAGTGCTGCTGACATCGAGGGGACGATCCCGCCCGAGCTGAACGGTACATTTTTTCGTAATGGCCCCGGTTTACTCGACATCGGCGGCACACCGATCGCCCATCCCTTCGACGGCGACGGCATGATCAACGCGATCGCCTTCACGGACGGACGCGCCCACTTTCAAAATCGCTACGTCCAAACAGCAGGATTCGTGGCCGAGCAAAAAGCCGGAAAGCCGCTCTATCGCGGCGTGTTTGGCACACAGAAACCGGGCGGCTGGCTGGCAAATATTTTCGATACCAACTTTAAAAATATTGCGAACACGAACGTGATCTACTGGGGCGAAAAACTGCTCGCCCTGTGGGAAGGATCGCAGCCGCACCGCCTTGATCCCCACACGCTAGAGACGATCGGCATCGAAGATCTCGATGGCACACTCGCGCTCGGTGCGGAATTCGCGGCGCATCCCCGCATCGACCCAGCCTGTGTCGCCGATGGCGGTCAGCCCTGCCTGGTGAACTTTGGCATTAAAGCCGGTCTATCGAGCACGATTAATACCTACGAATTTGCGCCCGATGGTACGTTGCTGCGTCGTCACGCGCGATCGATTCCCGGTTTTGCCTTCATGCACGACATGGCGATCACGCCGAGTTACAGCATTTTTTGCCAAAACCCGGTGACGTTTAATCCACTCCCCATGCTGCTCGGCTTCAGTGGAGCGGGAGCGTGCATCAAATTTGATCCCAAATCGCCCACCCAAATCTACCTTTTGCCGCGTGACGGCGGCGCACCGGAAGTCTACGAAACTGAAGCGTGTTTTATTTTCCACCACGCCAACGCCTGGGAATCGGGCGATGAAGTCATTCTCGACTCGATCTGTTACGCCAACTTCCCGACGGTGGAGGAAAACACGAGCTTTCTCGATGTGGATTTTGACGCGCTACCCGCCGGTGAACTCTGGCGGTTTCGGATTAATCGCACCACCGGCCAGGTCAGCCGCACCGTGATCGAATCGCGCTGCTGCGAATTTCCCACGCTCCATCCCGATCGCGTCGGTCGCTCCTATCGCTACCTCTACAGTGGAGCCACCGATCAAACCAGCGGCAACGCTCCCCTACAAGCCGTGATCAAGCTGGATTTAGGGGCTGAAGATGGTCAAATTGGTCGCAAAATCTACAGCGTTGCGCCGCGTGGATTTACGGGCGAGCCGGTGTTTGTGCCGCGTCCGGGTGGTACGGCGGAGGATGATGGCTGGGTGTTGGTGTTGGTGTACGAGGCCGATCGCCATCGCTCATCGCTGCATATCCTCGATGCTCAAAATATCGAAGCGGGGGCGATCGCCAAGCTCAATTTGCCGTATCACATTCCCTATGGTCTGCACGGCAGTTTCACCCGTGAGATTTTCGCTCCGGCGAGCTAGGGTGACCCGATCGGCGGCAATGAATCAGGACTTACCACGGGCTACCAATCAGCGTAAACGCTGACCAGTAATACGGATTAGTCAGATCTGGGCTAGAGGAATCGGCCAAACTGTCGGGCAGTGGAAACGACTCGCCTAAACCAACGATCGCCCCGTTCTCGATCCGTACCTCGCCGCGCAACATCGCGATCTGCGCCCGCTGTAGCGCCACTGCCCGCGTCGGCGCGGTTTGGAGCAGCGGATAAAACTGACTCATCAGCCCCAGCGTCCCCGTATCGCTGACATACCAAAGGCTGGCGATCGCCGTTTTGATGCCCGCCTTCACCGCCATCCCCGCAAATCCAAGTTCCGCATCCTCACTGCCCACCGCCGTCTGACAGGCGCTCAACACCATCAGCTCCAACAGCGGATCGTTCAAACTCAGCGTGCGAATTTCATCCAATTGCAGCCGCCGATCCCAAAGCTGGATGTAAGAATTGGCAAAATCGCCCTCGACAAATTCGGCATGGGTCGCCAGGTGCAGGATCGGTAGCGGCGCATCCTCCCGTTCGTCGATCAGGCGATCGAAGGTGAATTCGCCATCGAGAAAGCTGCGCCCGTTACTAATCTGGCTCACCAGCTCGATTTCGTAGGGAACCGCCGGGAGTGCAGCCTGGGTCGAAAATTCGGAGGCTCCCATGGCCATGACGGCGGAGGTGTCGAGGTCGCGCTGGCGGAAGTCCACTAGGTTGATGCTGGGCAAAAGCCCGATCGCGGTGGTTTCGATCAGGTAGCGATCGCCGTCGTAGAGTGCGGCGAGCGGTAGGCTGCGGAGGCCGCGATCGAGCGAAAACAATAGCGTGTCGATGCCCTGGGCGTCGAGCTGTTCGCGTAGGGGTGCGATCAGCCAGTCGTGAAGCTGCTGGGCGTAGACTGTATGCCGACCGAGTCGCCGCAGGCGATAGGTGACGAGATGGCTGCGTAGGCTGCTCGTGGTTTGCAGGAGGGTATCGCGGGAGACGGGGACTGCGTGATAAATCGGGTCTCCGGAGGCGGGCAGTAGGATCAGATCGACCTGATCTTCGCGTGCGAAAACGTAGACGACGGCGGGGGTTGTGCCGGTGGTGGCGATCGCTTCGCGTAGGGTTATTTGGGTTTGCTGAATGAGGTCGGCGTTGAGTGAGCCTTGTTTAGAACTCGAATCGTCGGTGTCGTCGTTCTCATTGGTGGTGGTGGATAGGTTCGGTAGGTTGGGTGAGTTTGGTTGATTCGATTCCGCGATCGGGCGTGCTGTATTTTCTTCTACAGTTGATGAATCAGTATTGGAGAAATCAGGCGAGTTAGACGAATCAGGATCAGATGAATTCGATGAATTGGAAGAATCAGAATTCGATGAACTGTTTGAGCTGGAAGGATCAGACGAGTTGGGCGAATCAGAATTGGACGAATTTGATGAATCGGATGAATTCGAGGCACTAGAAGGATTAGACGAATTTGATGAACCGAGATTAGATAAATTGGAAGAATCAGAATTCGATGAACTGCTTGAGCTGGAAAGATCAGACGAGTTAGACGAATCAGAACTAGACAAATTTGGTGAACTAAATGAGCTAGATCGATCAGATAAATTGGACGAATCAGAATTAGACGGATCAGCAGGATTTGCCGCTGCGCCGAGATTGCCAGCATTCGCATTATTCGCGTTATTCGGACTAACCGCCGTTCCCGACGCCCCATCTGCACCGATCGCCCCCGCCCCCCGATCGCGAACTGGAAACTCATCCGGCTGTAGATCAAGATACGCCGTAAACTCCTGAGTAAACGCACCATCCAGCGCCTCGATCGCCGCCGAAAGATCACCCGAATCGAGGGCATTTTCCACACGAGCGCGGGCGAGACCTCGGGACGTAGACGCTAACGCCTGAGCGCTGCTGGAACGAGGATCGAGGCTGGTCAGAGGGGGCGAGGAGTCGTGATCGATCGCGCGTAGATCGGTCGCCAATTGAAGCTGAACGGCATTATCAAGGTTGAGCCGATCGGGAATATCGGATGTTTCTGCGGTGGTGTCTGTGGTGGGTGGTGTCGTGTCCGGCTCTGGGGGGGCGGGCTCCACCGGTGGGCGATCAAGTGCTGGATCTATTGCAGGATCGGGATCTGAGGACAGCGCGGGATCGTCGATCGGTTCCGTCGGTGTTGCTTCGGGAGGGGTCGGGATCTCAACCGGGATCTCAACCGGGATCTCAACCGGGATCTCAACCGGAACAGGATCGATCGCATTGAAGGTTAACGTCGGACTGATAAACGGTTCGCGGATAGTTTGCCCCGGCAACAGTGCATCAACACCGGTGGTGATTGCCCCAATCGCGCTGTTCTCACCGATACGACCAAGGCTAAACGGCTGATCCGCAGCGATCGCCCCGTTAATGATCGCGATGTTCCCCGGTGTATCGCCGGTCGCGGTTAAGCTAACCGTCTGGCCGTCGCGATCGGTGATCGATCGCGCGAGACTTAGAGTTTGCGAGCGAATATCGACTGTGCCACCCGTGATTTGACCCCGAGCATCGATCGACCCCAGCTCGATCGCGGTCTGATTTTCCAGGCGAATCGCGCCGCCGTTGCCGGTGGTTCCGGTGGCAATCAGGTCGCGGGCGCTGAGATTGCCGACCGTCTGCAACGCGATCGAGCCGCCATCGGTTCCCGTAACATCCAGATCGCCGCTCAGTTCGATTTGAAACTCCGTCGCGACATCGATCGAACCTCCCACACCGCGACTCGACGTCGCCGAAATCCCTTCACCTTCATACCGACCGCCCGCCACGATCGCCACCGATCCCCCCGCCTCGCTGCCATCAACCGCGATCGTCGCTTCAATCCGATCGCTCGCCTCCAACACCACCGCGCCGCCCACCCCAGCCGTCGCGCGACTCGACAGTTCCACGGAAACATCACGATCGCTAGACCGCAAGCGTCCCTGAGCCGCGCGAATCTCGATCGCCCCGCCCGCCGTCCGACCATCGGCGATCGCCCCGTCGATCACCACATCCCCAAAGCCATTCGTGACGCGAATATCACCGCCTGCTCCGTCGATCGATTGGGTATTGAGTTCGATGCCGGTGAGGGTTAGCTCGCGATCGGCGGTGAGCGAAATCGCGCCGCTGGCGGTCGCGCCACGGGTGTTAAACGGGGTGAGGCGATCGCTGGTTTCGTTGCGTAGCGTCAAAGTGTTGCCGGTGGTAATCGCGATCGAACCACCGCGATCAACGCTTGAACTCGTATTCATTACCGGTGTCGTATCGATGGCGATATTCTCTAGGGCAAAAGCCTCGGCAATATCCAGGCGGACATCGCCCCCACGACCAGCAGTCGAGCTTGTATCGATCGACGTAAATCGCGGTGAATTCGTGAATGTATCAGCCTCGGTGTTGATTGTGTTCGCGGCGATCGTCACCGAGCCGCCGTCTCCTCCGCGAGATGACGCATTCACCGTGTCAAAGCTGAGGCTTGCGCCCTGGAGATCGATCGCACCGCCCGGATTTAGCCCGCTGGAGCTATCGAGGTGAGCAACATTGAGATCGGCGATCGGGCTGGTGAGGGCGATCGCGCCGCCATCGGTCACGATCTGAGTGCCGCGAATGCCGTCTTCCGCCTCTAGGATCGCTCGTCCCCCGGCGGTGGTAATCGTCTCAAAGGCAATGCCACCACCAATGGCGGCATCGAAGGCGAAAAAGTCGGTGTTGTTCAGCCGTAGGCGTGACGAGAGGGTGTCATCGCCCGATCGAGAGGCGCGATCGGCGCGTAAAATCAACGCCGGTTCACTGGTTAAAATCGCCACGTCCGGGTCATCAGCATTTGCAGCAATCAGGGTGTCCGGCATTGTGATCGCGATATTTCCGGCGTTAATGCTGCCGCCTGCTTCAATTTTGAGCGAGGCTCCCGTATAGTCCCCGAAAAAGACATCACCGGCGGATCGGATAATCGGGTCAAACCGACTCACGACACTGCCCGCTTGACCCAGCCGATTGCTGATACGCACACTGCCACCGCTCCAGAGATTAGCATCGGCAGACACCACCCCGTCACTCACCAACCACAAATCGCCGCCCGCTTGCAAGGCCGGATCGCTCTGGTTTAACGCCAAAATATCCAGCTCACGATCGCCACGTAACACCAGATGCTCACCTGTCACGAGCTGCGTCGCGCTGGTGGTGGCATCACGCACGATCGCCAGCTCTCCAGCCTGGACGATCGCTGTCCCGTTGGCGTTCAACCGCAAGCCCGCCACCGTCAAATTATCCGCAGCGGTGAGGTTGATTTGGGTGGCGGTTAGGTGACCGGAGAGGTTGAGGTTGCCGGTCAGTAAGGCGGGCAGATCGAGGGTGGCGGTGTCTCCTGATCGCGCAGCCAGTCGATCGGCGGCAATCTCGAAGCTGAGGACGTTGCCCGGTTGAGTTAAGCGAATGTAGCCGCCCGCCGCCGCGATCGCCGCGATCTCGCCCGCTCTCAGCGATCCCGTATGGCTGACGCTCTGCCCGAACAGTCCGAGGGTGGCACTATCGGCGAGCTGAAGATTGCCGTGATTGATAATCTCGCCGCTGGTCGCCAGCTCAAAACCGATCGGCTCGCCATTGACCGATCGCGGATCGATGCGATCGGTCGTGATCCAGATAGTCTGGATGGCATCCTCAGCGGTGGCGGCAAAGTCGATCGCGGTGGCGGTGGTGGCGAAGAAATCACCGGCTAGGTTAAGACGAGCGTTTTCGCCGATGAGAATCCCGGCGGGATCAATCAGATACAGGTTCGCCGCGCCGCCGACCACTTGTAGCAGGCCGTCGATCGTCGTGGGGCCTTGGAGGGTGGTGGAGAGGATATTTTGAATGCTGGGATCGACGACAAAGCTAGCGGTTTCGCCGGTTTGAAGATCGAAATGGGTGAATTGATGGAAGAGGTTTGAGCCGTCGCTGGATCGATCGCCGCCGATGATTTGGTAGGTGTTGCCGGTGTTGGGGTCGGGTTGGATTTCGGTGGTGTGGCTGGGAATGAGCTGGGCGATCGCGGGGGATGGCAGTGGGATTAGGGACGGGAGAATCAGGGTGATTGGGCTAAAGGAGAGTGCAGTCCATAGCGCAGAACGTTTCACTGTCATGGTGGTAGATGGGAAATGGAAGAATGTGGAGAGCGCGATCGTCAAGGAGAATTCAACGCGAACAGAAGGAGATGGGATGGGGTTTAAAAAATCAGAATAAATCAGCAAGACTTCAAGATTTCAAGCCCTAAAAAAACGTGACCTCTCGCAGGCTGTCCGGTGAGGTATTGGTCAAAATCGCTAAGGTTTGGCCGCTTTGGGTGTCGATAATCGCGGTTGATTGATCAATCGCAATCAGGCTGAGACGATCGTAATCGAGACCACCGATCAAATTAAACCGATCGCCCACGGGCGAAAATCCCTCGATCGTATCGCGACCCAACCCCGCCCCCAAAATCACAATATCGTCCCCGTCGCCCAGGCTCAGGATCAGCAGATCATCACCTGCGCCGCCGGACAGTTCATCATTGCCCGCACCACCGCTCAGGATGTCGTCACCGTCTCCGCCCTCAAGCTGATCGTTGCCTCGCTGACCAAACAGCAAATCGCGACCACCGCCACCCCAGAGGAAATCATCGCCCGCCCCGCCCCACAGCAGATCGGTGGAGTTATCCCGATCGCTCTCGCCCAACAGCTTACTGGGAAAGGCGTCGCCGCTGAGGAAATCATCGCCCGATCCGCCGTAAAGCCGATCGCCACCACCGCGCCCGAGCAAGATATCGTTACCACCAAATCCATAAACATAGTCGGCGGCATCCGACGCTTGGAGTCGATCGTTGCCGTTGCTCAGGCTGACGAGATCGCTGGCGGTCAGGGTCACATCCAGGCCGAGATCGGTCGCACCATCGAGGCGATCGTCATCGACAATCTGCACCGTGAGATCGTCAATACCCAGCGAGTCGAAACCCAAATCGGCGCTGGTGACGGTGTGAGAAAGGGTGGCGAGGCGATCGCCGGTGGGGTCGGTATCGTCGGGCGCGAAGACGGTGATCGTCTGGGGGCTATCCCAATTTTCGGGGGTAAAGGTGACGCGGCTCGGCTCGGTTTGCACGCCTGGAGATGCCGCGATCGCGATCTCAACCGCTGTCGCAGGCTGCGTACCGAGGCGGAGTTCATAGCGATCGGTGCTAGCTCCTTCAAACACACGTAGGGTTTCGGCAATATTGTTAATGACGATCGTACTATTGGGTGCTTGTAATGCCGAACGGTAGACCTCTAAAGTATTGCGAACCTGACTGGTGACGAAAACCTGCTGATTGTCGGGGCTAGCTGCCAGCCCAATTAGGCTATCGAGACCTAGGGCAGCATCGCCAAACGAGCCTTGAAAGGTGAGCGCTCCCGTAAGTGAATCGCGATCGAAAATGGCAGAAGCTGCATCAACTTGAGCCGCCGCGTACACCGTTTGACCGTTGGGACTGACTGCCACATCCGAGACACCCCCCAGACCCTCGACACCGTTTTGACCATTTTGTAACGCCGTGCGGAAGGTGAAATCACCGGTGGTGGCGTTACGATCGAACACCGCGATCGCGTTGTCATTTGGCCCCGCAACGAATACCTGTTGACCGTCAGCACTGATATCCAGGCCAAACGCACCACCGAGGCCATCAACCCCCGCCCGGTTATCCTTGAATGACGTGCGAAACATCAGATCACCGGTGGTGACATTGCGATCGAACACCGCGATCGCATTCTCCGATCGCCCGGTTACCACCACCTGCCGACCATCCGGGCTGATCGCAACCTTCGCCGCTCCATCCAAGCCATCCACGCTACCGAAACCATCCCGCCAGGAATTGCGGCGCGTGAGATTTCCCGTTCTGGCATCGCGATCGAAGACGACCAAAGCATCCTCGAATTGCTCCGTCACAAACACCTGGTTACCATCGGGACTTACCGCCACACTGGACGCTCCCCCCAGGCTGCTCAGGCTGGTAAAGGCTTGCCGAAAGCTTAGATCGCCGGTGGCCACGTCACGATCGAGCACCGCAAAGCCATTGTCTACCTGACCCGTGACGAACACCTGCTGACCATCGGGACTCACCGCAACCCCAGACGCGCCGCCCAAACCATTGACGCTGTCTTGATTGTCGCGTACAGTTCTCGCGAAAATGACGTCACCATTGGCCGGATAGCGATCGAAAATCGCCAATGCACTCTCGGATTGACCGGTCACAAACACCTGTCGCCCGTCGGGACTGATGGCAATGTCCGTCGCGCCTTGTAGACCATCAACACTATCAATCCCGTCCTGAAAGCTGGCATTGAGTTGTAGAGCTAACGTAGCGGTGTAGCGTTGACGGGTCGATCGCCGGAACACGCGATCGGTCTCCGATGGCCACCAGCCCGCCCCCACCGGACACGCACTCGCGCTCACCGTTGCGCCGGTGTATGCACCCAGGGTTTCGACGAAGTCCACCCCGGTATTTCCAGCGGCAACATTGCAGCTTAGTAGCGTCAGGTGGGCGTTAATCCCGGTTGCTTCAGCATCGGCGAACCATGCCGATAACTCGGCTTTGTAGCGATCGATATTTCCCCATTTCAGCATCCCCGCCCCAAGCTGCACCCCGCCCGCATATCCGTGAGCTACGATCGTCACCGATCGGCCACCCCCCGCCCTGACCTCCCGCCGCAAAATCTCTGAGATCTGCGCCACCCCGTCGCGCATCGAGTCCAGCACATAAGCGTTAACTCCCGGCTGTAAACCCGCGAGCAGCATGGCGAGATCGCTGACGTTTCTATCAAGAATCACCACCTCGCGCGAGACCGCCGCAGACTCGGCGATCGTGAACCCTGAAGGCATCAAGGAGATCGGGCAAACCATAAAGAAAAATGCTATCGAACATAAGTAGATTTGATTTAGCTTAGAACAATTTGATTTCGGATTTCGTAGCGCAGACCTCTCATCGTGGAGATCAGGGAGATGGGCGGTTTTTCGGACTCGATCGCGTTCAAAAGCTGGACTATAACTAGGAGAAGCGCACAATATCGGCTCGACTCGGCTCGACCCGCACCAAACGCATAGATCCCATCAAATATCAGGAGATAAAAACCATGCCGGGATTCGGAGACATGATGCAAAAAGCTTTCTACTTAGGGGTGGGTTTGGCGTCCTATGCCAGTGAACAGGCGAGTGGTCGCTTTGGTGAACTACAGGAGCGGGCTCAAAAATTAGCCGATGAGCTGGTCGCACGGGGCGAAATGACGGCAGAGGAAGCGCGGCGCTTTGTTGATGATGTGATGCAGCAGGGAAAGGAAGCGGCATCGCAAGCGATGGATCAAGCAACTCAGGCGGCATCGCAAGTCGATCGCGCGGCCTCCTCAGCAAGCCAGAATGCAACGCGTTCGGCGGATATCCCGAAAGAGCCGCGCCGCATTGAAATCCTGGATGATGACGAAGATCCCACGCCGCCTACTGCTACGAATACGACGTCGAAGCATCCATCGTCCTCCCCAGAAATCACGCCGGAGACCTCAATTGGCGATCTTCATGATCAAGTAGCAGTTTTGAAGGAAGAGCTAAAGCGGCTGCGACGTGATGCGTGATCGCGAAACCTACAGCTAACGGGATCGACGATTAAGATAGAGCGAGATAGAGAGTATCCCGCTAAACGAGGGCAGCCATGAACGACTGGTTTGACGAGTTACAGCAACAGTTACGGCAGACGATCGATCAGGTTGCCTCTGAGGTTGAACAGCAGTTTGAGCAGCAGTTCGATGACACGATCGATCAGGTCGATCGTTGGCTCATCGAGACGCTAGAGGAAATCGACACGGCAGCATCGGAGTTCGCTCACCAAGTGGAGCCGCTGATCCCGCCGGAGGTTCGCCACGCCTGGGATGAGCTGGAAGTATGGCTAGAGGAGTGCGATCAGGCGATTGATCTATCTATCGATGCACTCATCGATGTTTTGCTTGATCTAAGAGAAGACGAAACGGGCGAAGAGGATAGCGAGTCGGGCGATCGTGACCCGTCTAACTCCCGATCAAACTCGCCCTTCGATCCCCCCGATTACGAAAATGATCCGAACTGGTTCGTGCCGCTGTCCCACGTGCGACCAACCGCCAAACAGTATCCCGCCTGTCAGGGCTGCCAGCACTATCACGGCTATCGCTACGGCGAACACTTGCTGGTGTGCGCGATGCATCCCTACGGTTGGGAAGACGAGGAGTGTCCCGACTGGGAGGGCGATCGTGTGTAGTTCTGTATCAATCAGCGAAATGATCGCGAACGACACTTTGCCGCGAGATAACTGCAATAACATTCTGATCGATCGAGACAACTCGATGAACCCCCCAGCGATTAGGATGCGAGATTGTCTGATTAAAACTTTTTAACTAATCCTCTTCGTTTAGGACGAGATTGGGATTTTTCCCGATAACTCGCCTTCTTCTTGAATGAGCCATCATGAATCTACGTCCCGCGATCACGGGCTTCCTGTTAATTTGGGAAAATCCGAGCCGCATGTGCGCTCAGTTCCTAGTTCGCAGACTTCTTCCAAAGGAAATAGCAGGATGAATCATTCGTCTAAACCAGAGGATGAACGCTCTCGACCCGAATTGCTGGCGGAACTGCGACAGTTAAAGCATCAGATTGTGAAGATGGAGCAAGAGCAATCCGATCTCAGGATCATGCATGACATGGTTGTGCAACATGCTGACGAGATTGAAATCGAACTGCAACGACGCTACAACGAACTCCAAGACCGCAACAACAAGATTAGTCAGCTCAATCAACAGCTCGAAGCTGCCCAGCGAGAACTAGAGCACCTGGTTCGCATTGACCCGCTGACCCAGCTCGCCAATCGGCGTTATCTCGATGCGACGCTTGAGCGGGAGTGGTTGCGTTTGGGGCGCGATCGCAAGCCCCTTTCGTTGCTCATGGCCGATATCGATTTTTTCAAGCCCTACAACGACTCCTACGGTCATCCGGCTGGCGACCAATGTTTAATCGAGGTCGCGCAAGTTTTTCTCGCGGCAGTGCGTCGGTCAGACGATGTGGTCGCACGCTACGGCGGGGAGGAAATCGCCATTGTGCTGCCCAATACGGATGAACATGGTGCGATCGCGGTTGCCCAAAACTTGATCGCACTGCTAGCCGCAAAGCAAATCCCCCATCGAGCCTCGCCGGTCTGTGATTACGTCACAGTTTCGATCGGCATCTCGACCCTGATTCCGGATCTGAAGTCTGGCGTCGAGATGCTATTAAACCAAGCTGATACGGCGCTTTACCACACTAAGATGAAGACCCGCAATGGTTTTAGTGTGTACCAGGCCGACACGCTATCCAAGACGGATTTAACGCAAGAGACAGAAGGCGATCGGTGATCACCGTGATGAATCACATCGAGTTATCAACTTTCTTATTCCGCTCAGGCCATAAAAAATCTCATAGCGATCGCTATGAGATTTTTTAGCAACAGAGGCTTAACCTAAGCCGTAATCATCGCAACTGCGCTTAGAGCGTCAGTGAAGCCGTTTCGTTTTCGATCGTATCGGCGAGATCTTTCAGGAAGGCCGCAGCATCCGCACCGTAGATATTGCGGTGATCACAGGTGATATTCACCGTCATTTGACGGCTAACGCCGAGCGTACCGTCAGCATTGGCGACCACCGTCGGTTTCGAGGCTCCGATCGCCAGGATCGACCCTTGACCGGGCGGCAAGATTGCATCAAAGCTATCGACGCCAAACATGCCCAGATTCGAGATCGTGAACGTACCGCTGTTGTATTCGTCCGGCTGAAGCTGTTTCGTGCGCGATCGGGCGACCAGATCCTTCCAGGTGCGCGACAGCGAGTAGATATCCTGCTGATCGGCGGCTTTCAGTACCGGCGTGATCAAACCGCCATCGGGCATCGTCACCGCCATCGCGATGTTAATCCCGTCGGGGTAGCGGATGCCTTCGGAGCTGTAGCTCGTATTCAGCAACGGATGGGCGACCAGGGTATCGGCCACGGCTTTCGCCAGCAACGCCGACATGGTGACGCCCTTGGGCTTGATTTTTTTGTAGAGCGCGTCGAGGGCATCGGTGGCGATCGTGTAGCTCGCGCGGAACACCGGCACGCCGAGGCTGACATTCATGTTGTCAGTAACGACGCGCTGCATAGTGGTCAGCGGCGTCAGTTGCGCAACGGGGACATTCAGCGCAACATCAGCCGCCGTGGCAGGTGTTGCAGACGCGAGCGGCGCAGCGCTGAAGGCCGCCGGAACCGTAGATAACGGCGCTTGCACTGCAACGGGGACTGTCGGGGTTTTACCGGCGGCAAGCTGCACATCATCGGCCACGATGCGACCATGAGGGCCGCTACCGTTCACCGTGGTGAGGTCAACCTTGAGGGATTTGGCGAGCTTGCGGGCGCGGGGTGAAACGATGACGCGACCGCTAGCGGCGGAAGGTGCAGTAGCGGCGGGAGCTTCGGCAGGAACGGCAGACGCAGACGGTACTGCCGGTTCTGGCGCGGCGGTTGCGGCGGGTGCGGCACTGCCGGAACTGAGCGCCGCTGCTTTTTGCTTGGCCTCTTCGATTTCCGCTTCGGTTTCCGCTAAGAGCGCGATCGGAGCGCCGACCGTTGCCGTGCCGCCTGCCGGTACAACGATCGCGGCCAACGTTCCGGCATAAAACGATTCGACGTCCATATCGGCTTTATCCGATTCGACCACGACCACCGTTTCACCTTTTTCGATCTGGTCTCCCGGCTCTTTCGTCCAAGAGACGATCTTGCCCTCGGTCATGGTGGAACTGAGAGCAGGCATAAAGACTTCGTGGATCATAGGGAGACTTCTCGCACTCTACGCTGGGATTGTTCTGTATTGAGGTTGGTCTAAAAAGACGTGCCGGGTCTCGGCAAAGGGCTACGCTATGCGCGATCGTCATGATCGAGCGGAGAGGCGCGATCGCCACGCAAAAAACGAGCCCAAAACCACCCGATCAACAAGCGTGATCGAGCCGGTTTGAAACACCTCAAGATACCATGCACACGGTCTCTGCTGATATGGAAAATCGGTGACGATCGTGCTTCGATCGCAACCCAACCGACGGTTTAGAAGTTCGACTTCTCACATTGTCCCGCGATTTGGAATAGCGACGGCTCGTTACAGGAGTCGAACTTCTGCGTCAGTCCTGGCTGGATTCGTTGGATACGATCTTAATCTGGTCTCGCTCCGACACAGAGCATGGGTTTAGTCGGCAACACTTTCCGCGATCGCCCGGTTGATAAACTCTGCCAACGTCGTACCATCGACGCCCAACTGCGATCGCACCTGTGCCGCCCGTCGTCCGCCCTCCGCGTGCCACCAGGTCGCCGCCGCCACGGTTTCAACGAGATCGCGTCCCTGCCGTGCTGCCGTCGCCACCATGCCTCCCATCAATCCCGTCAGCACATCGCCGGAGCCGCCCCGCGCCAGTCCCGGCGTCCCCGCGTCGATCAGCGTGACGGGTCGATCGGGAGCGGCGACAATCGGGCGTGCGCCTTTGTGAACGATAATCATGCGGCGTTGCTGGGCGGCTTTGCGGATTAGATCGATCGAGGCGTGATCGGCTTGGTGACCAAAGAGGCGACGAAATTCGCCGGGATGGGGCGTCAGGATCGTGGGCGCGTTGCGGGTGAGAAACGAGGGCGGCAGGGTTGCCAAAATATTGAGGGCATCGGCGTCGAGAATCAGCGGGCGATGTTTAACGATGAGCTGCTGAATCAGGCCAACTGGTTCTGGTGTGAGACCACAACCGCAGGCGATCGCGTCGAATTTGCCCCAGATCGTTTCATCGTTAAAGTCATCGGGCAGCATGGCGATCGCGCCGTCGTCGGTTTCACGAGCCGCCATGATTACAGCTTCGGGCAACTGCGCGGCAATGATCGGCTTAAGCGATCGCGGTACAACGATCGACAACATCCCGACCCCGCTCGCCCGTGCGCCCAGTCCCGCCAACATCGCCGCCCCGATGTAGCGCTGCGAGCCGCAAATCAGCAGTAAATGACCCTCTTTGTATTTATGCGTCAGGGGCGATCGGGGTAGACCCAGGGCAGCGATCGCGTCGGTTTGCGTATAGCGACGCTGGGGCAGACCGTCGGGAAACACGGCGGCGATATCGTCCGATCGTAGGCCAAACGGCAGCAGTTCCACGCGACCGATATAGGGCTGGGCGGCGTCGCAGAGTAAACCGAGCTTGCGTAACCCGAGGCAAAGCGTCACGTCAGCGCGAAAGGCGATTCCTGCGGCTTCGATCGCGGCTTCTAGCCCCAGATTGACGGGAGGATCGGTCGCGCGAATCACGTCACCGTGGTCTGTGTGAATCCCCGTCGGAAGATCGATCGCAACCCGTAGGGTTTGGCTCGTATCGGCCTGATTGACTCGTTCAATCACGGTTGCCAACTCGCCGGTAATCGCGCGGGTTTGACCGAAGCCAAACAGACCATCGACGATCGCGACACTGCGATCGATCTGCCGATCGAGATCCTGAAGCGTCTCAATCCGGGGAATCGCGAGATAGTCGGCAAAATTTGCGTGTTGCTGCGTCAGCGGTTTGAGGCGTGTAAACGGCTGATAAATCGCGATCGCATACCCGCGTAACCACAGCTCTCGCGCCACCACCAGCGCATCGCCGCCATTGTGACCCGGCCCCGCCAGCACTAAAATCTCGCGAGATCCCAAACCTGCCGTATCGTCCACCAATTCCACGAGTCGAACCGCGATCGCCGTCGCCGCCTTTTCCATCAGCGCCGCCACCGGCATCCCCCCATCAAACCAGCGCTGTTCGATCGCCTGCATCTCCGCCGCCGTCACCAGCGCCGACGCGATCGCCGGGTCGTATTCAATCATGGCTTTCTCGATCATCACCTAACAATATCCAAGCACCGCGAGCTTAAACCAAAGATAAAGTGGGCGGCAATTGGCCAACGTTGGCCGTCGTGTTCTAGACGGGTTAGGCACGGGACCACAGTATCGGGAGAAACGCAAACCTTGCAGGCTGGGTTGATGAACGAGACCCAACAGCCGTCAGGCATTGCGGATTCTGTTGAATTCTGCGATACGCAACCCCGCCGACGAGTTCAGACGGCTTCTCGGCCATCTCTAATTTTTATTCCTATACTCAAGGCGAAAATTCCTGCTCAACAACATTGGTTCAGTATTATGAGTAACCCAAGCAAAGCATTGACGGTAATGTTGAAAAAATGATCGATTAAGCTGATGAATATAAAATCTCTCAAAGTTGGGAGAATCCCACGGATGCGAATCTCAACAATTTCAGGTTTATTGAGAGCTCTCAAAAGTCGTATTTGCAATGGGTTTAGAGACTTGATTGATGTGCAAAAAATAATCTGTGATGTCAAGCTGCAAAAGTGGGATGCTCCCCAAATCTTAAATCTCTGGGAGCATCCCGTTTATGCAACTTGCCCCCTCATCCCCCAGCCCCTTCTCCCAAAAAAGGGAGAAGGGGAGAAGGGGAGACCGATTCAAAGTCCCTCTCCCAACTTGGGAGAGGGATTTAGGGTGAGGGTGACACAAATGGGATGCTCCCAAATCTCTTCTATGCCAAAGTTTATTTTTGTTACCTTAGACTACTGAACAAACAGAAACTTCGATACCTTATACATAAGTCATAAATCCTCTGCAATTAGATGCTACGTAAATTCAAGTCTGTTGTCCGTAAGTTCCTTAGTTTTATTGATAATAACAGGCCCGACTCTGATCGTATTTCTCGCATTGCACAACAGGTTGATACCTCTGCCACAAGCAAAGCGACACAAATTCTTTTGACCCTACAATACCAAGCCTTAAAACGTGAAAAATTACCATTACCAAAGTTTGAGGATATCGAATTCAGAGCCTTTTCTCAAAATGGTGAGGACGGAATTCTACATTTACTCTTTTCGATCTTGGGGACAACAAATCGTCGCTGCATAGAAATCGGCGTCGGTTCAGGCATCGAGTGTAATACGGCCAATTTGATTGTTAATCATGGCTGGGAAGGCTTGATGTTTGATGGTAATAGCAAAGCCATCCAATGCGGTCAAGAGTTTTATCAGCGCTGTCGTGATACGTGCGTCTGGCCACCTCAATTAGTCAATACTTGGATTACGGCTGACAATATTAATGACCTAATCACAAAGCACGGTTTTTTAGGTGAAATTGACTTGCTCTCGCTCGATATTGATGGAGTTGATTATTGGATCTGGGAAGCCATAACCTGTGTGCAACCGCGCGTAGTTGTGGTGGAATATCAAGATATTTGGGGCGGAGATCGAGCTGTTACCGTGCCTTACAGTGATAATTTCCAAGCTGAGTTTGGTCAGTATGGCCCGAATTATGCCGGTGCATCATTGGCCGCTTTTGCTAAATTAGCGAAGGCCAAAGGGTATCGCTTAGTTGGGATTCAAAGATATGGCTTTAATGCCTTTTTTGTCAAAAATGATCTGGGTCTAGAAGACTTTCCTGAGATTGCAGTCTCGGATTGTTTTTCGCATCCAAAAGTTCAGTATGGAATTGCCCATCGCTTACCCCTAGTCCAGGAGGCCCAATGGGTTGATGTCTAACCCTCGATTTTTTCCGTGTTCCTGTGCCGAGCTTTGGGCGTTAAACATTGAGACGATATGGTGTGCTACAACGTGCCCATCCTTGAGTCTGTGTCCTCTCCAAATGCTATGCCCTGGTTTGCCAAAATTGAACGCGGTTTGGTTCCGAAAGCTATTTTCGATCGCCACATCCCCGCCCATCTCGACTACGTCCGCGAGCTAATCGCAGCCGGTCATCAGGCGCGTAGCGGCTACTGGAATCGGCGCGGTGGCGGCATGATGCTGTTTCAGGCGGAGTCCTACGAGGCCGCGCAGGCGATCGTCGATCGCGATCCGTTGGTCGTGCAGGGCTGTGTCGAGTACGACCTCTATCACTGGTGTATTGTCGCGGAACCGGAAACGGATCAAGGTTTCTCCTAAATTTATTGCCATCTCATGTTGATCGAGATTAAGCGCGGTGTTATATTGGTGTCTGGGTCTGAACCCATGCAATTACAACGCTCAAATCTTGTCAGGACCGGAAGGTAGCAGCAATACGGGATGCTTGTGATAGGCGTGGACTTCGGGCCCTTTTGCGTTTTTAGGGCGAATCTGGCAAATCTGAAGATAAATTTCGACTTCGATTTTGATCGGTTGCGCGTACCGATCGAGCCATAGCGGTTGATTTAGTTTTTTGGTCAAAAAAAAGAGGTGCCACACGTTAATTACGAATGACACCCCTTTTTTGCGTTCTAACCGAGATTCAAGTTCTAACCGAAACTAAAACTTAATCCCACTCGGCACGTAACGATTTACGCTTCGTCAAGAGCCGCGATACCGGGCAGAACCTTACCTTCGAGCAGTTCGAGGCTTGCACCACCACCGGTCGAAATGTGGCTCATTTTGTCTGCAACGCCGACCTTCTCGACCGCTGCGACCGAGTCGCCACCGCCGATGATCGTGATTGCACCCGTGGCGGTGATTTCTTCGAGCGCGTAGGCGATCGCTTCCGTACCCTTCGCAAAGGCGTCGAACTCGAACACACCCATCGGCCCGTTCCAGATCACGGATTTGCAATCAGCCAGTGCGGCTTTGAAGGTTTCGATCGAATCCGGGCCGATATCGAGACCCATCCAGCCGTCGGGAATCGCATCGATCGCCACGGTTTGCGATGCTGCATCCGGCGCGAAGTTATCGGCGAGGACGACATCGGTCGGGAGCAGCAGCTCGACGCCTTTTTCCTTCGCTTTGGCTTCGAGTGCCGTCGCCAGTTCGAGCTTGTCTTCTTCGACCAGCGATTTACCCACGTTAAGGCCACGAGCCTTGTAGAAGGTGAAGATCATGCCGCCGCCGACGATCAGTTTGTCAACCTTGTCGAGCAGGGTTTCGATCACGCCGATTTTGCTCGACACTTTCGATCCGCCAACGATCGCCACGAGGGGACGCTGGGGATTATCGATCGTCGCTTGCAAGAATTTCAGCTCTTTCTCAATCAGCGAACCCGCAACACAGGTATCGATAAACTTGGTGACGCCTTCGGTCGAAGCGTGGGCGCGGTGAGCCGTACCAAAGGCATCGTTGACGTACACATCTGCCAGTGACGCAAGCTGCTTGGCGAACTCAGGATCATTTTCCTCTTCACCTGCGTAGAAGCGTGCATTTTCGAGCAGGACGACATCACCGTTCGCCATCGCATTCACTTTCGCCGTCGCATCAGCACCGCAATCATCAGCCTTGACCACCGGCTTACCGAGCACTTCCGACAGACGAACGGCCACTGGCGTCAGGCGCATCGACTGGACAACTTTACCTTTCGGACGACCAAAGTGGCTGATCAGCACGACCTTTGCGCCTTTGCTGATCAGGTCTTGGATCGTCGGTAGTGCCGCCCGAATGCGGGTATCGTCGGTGATCTTACCGTCGCCATCGAGGGGAACGTTAAAGTCCACACGGACGAGAACGCGCTTACCGGTTAAATCCGCTGCCGATAAATTTGCTACAGTTTTCTTAGACACTGAATTATTAGCCTCCTTATTTTATGTGTCCCCTCAAACCCGCTTGTTCCGGTACTTTGTGGAGACAAATCTGTCAATTCCGACACAATTCTACAGGAGTGCGGTCGCTAGACACGACCCAGGATGGACGACTAAATGTTTAACAAAATTCTGTTTCCTGTCGATGGCAGCCCGGAATCGCGTAATGCGGTGGGGAGCGTTATCGAACTGGTCAAAGTACACAAAGCAGCGCTAACGATCGTCTCAGTGGTTGAGCCCTTGCCTGAGGGTGAAGCGCCGGGACAGCGTAACTCTGCGGAGGCGATCGCCAAGCTACTTGATGGGGTCAAAGGCTTATTTGCACAGCAGGACATCACCGTGGAGACGATCGAGCGGGAGGGGAACCCGTCGTTTGTGATCTGTGATGTGGCCGATGAAATTGAGGCCGATCTGATCGTGATGGGCGGCAGCGGTTCGGTGATGCCGGATGAAGGCGCACGGGAAAGCGTCGCCAGCCGGACGATCGGCCTCTCGCCTTGTCCGGTACTGGTGATTCCGTAAGTAAACCAAGAGCGTGAGCCCTAACTTCAGACATTTGAGGTTCTAGAAACCTCAAATGTCTCGCTCTCTGCGATCCCTCCAAATGTTTTAGATTCTGCTCAAGCTCTAGGCGGTGGCTTGCTGGCGTGGACGTAGACAGAGATAGATGAGCGGCCCGACGATCGGCAAAAATGTGATCGCCCAAAACAGCGATCGATTATGAATCCCGCGTCGCTTCATGTCGTCGCCGATGAGTGCCGGAAGACACAACACCAGCAGAACAAAATCCAAACTCATCACATTCACAAACCGGCGAGTTTGCCATTCGTGAATAAACACGCTCCAGTCCCCATGACTGAGACCCGAAAAGGCCAGCGCCCCAAAGGCGACCGTGACCGCGACTCCGACTAAACGCGCATCCCAAAAGCCCAGCCAGCGATTCACCTTGCCTTCAAATTTGGGTGCATCATTCCGAATCGCGAGATAGGCCAGGAGCGCAAAGCCACCGACGGCAAAGGACGCGACCGCAAACGGCCAGGCGCTAATTTTTTGGCAGCGTCCATCGAGATAGATCAGGCAGCTATAGATCGCGGGAAGGACGCCCATGAGATTGAACAGCGAAACCAAAATGGGATCGATCGCGTCTATTTGTCCGGTAGACAGGCTGACGATCAGGTCTGCTGTATCGGGGCGTTCTGGGGGTGCATACAAAAAGGCATAGGCCAAAAAGCCCAGCCACACCGTCGCAAAAAAGACACGACGAAACATCGTGCGATCGAAAGTCAGCATACGTTTTTAACCTTTCGCGGACACGAGTCTCGCGGCATAGAACAACATCAATTGGACATACTGGGCGCGAAACGGCGAAATGTTTCCTTTTATTAAGCCCTCAGTGTAAGCATGGCAGATTTGCGGGGGCTTTTCTAGCTCGCGCTAAGTTATTGGAAAATCGACCGTTTTTTCTGTTTGTCTTCTCCCTATCTTTGGAACTGTGACTATGATTTTTCGCGTTTTTCGTTCAGCTTGGGCAACTATCTGGCAGCCGATCGCGGGGTTTTCCCGATCGCTGGTTCCCACGTCGCGACGGGATGCGATCGTGGTGGTGTTGGGGCTGGTGCTGGCGTTTGGGTGGGGTGTGAGTCAAGCAGCGATGGGGCAGTTTCGTCCAGGGACGAGTTCGCCCGGTTCTACGTCGGTGCGGACACGCTGGGAGTACCGATCGATCTCGACAAGTGAAGCGAGCGATCCCGGCAATGCGGGCTTTTTTCGCGATTTAAGTGAGTTGGGCGAGGACGGCTTTGAGATGGTGACCTGCCTGTATGCCCAGGAGCGCCGTGATGAGAATTCAACGACGGTGTGTTATTTCAAACGGCCACAGTAGCGATCTTTTGAAATAAAGCTATAAAATCAAACTCATTTTGTCAATACTTTCAGCAAGCATGAATCCGGTCAGTATCGAGCCACGCAACATCAAGTTTTGCGGACATTCTGAGGTTTAAGAATCGGAGCAACTAGACTTGGGGGGTGACGATCTGCAATCTCAAGCGTAATAATACGTCACCGGCACGATTGCAATTGTCATCTTCCCCGTCTCTTTTGCCGTCCAGCGACCTGTACGCGGCGGCAATCGTTGTCCATGTTTTTAGTCCGGCGTCCGACCAATCTCGTTAAGACCACTGCCATCGCGACCCTGTTGCTGTTTTCGCCACTGGTTGCGAGTACCGTAGCGTCCTACCGTGCGTTTAATCGTTTGGTTGATAATGAGTTGCGGCTACAGCATCTCAGCGATCGCATCACCTATCTCGATGAAGTGCTGACGATGTCGGCCAGACTGTATGCCGCGACGAACGATCGGCAGTGGGAACAACGCTATCAGGATCACGTTAGTGAGCTTGACGAAACGATCGCCGCCTCGATCGAGCTTGCCCCGTCCTCCTACGATACGAACGATGCCGCCGAAATTGACGCGGCCAACCAAAAACTGATTGCGATCGAGAAATGGGCGTTTGAACTGGTCACAAATGGTAACTCGGACGCAGCTCTCGCACTCCTGCTCAGTCCAGTCTATGGGCAGCAAAAAGACCGCTATTCGGCGGGGGTGATGGAACGTCAAGCGGCGATTGAGGTGCAAATCCAGCAAAAAATCGAGAGTTATCGGCAATGGTTGATGCTGTCGGGAATTGTATCGGGAAGTACGCTGATCCTGCTGATTCCCTCTTGGTATCTGGTGTTGCGGACACTGAGACGCTACCTGCGCGAGATTCAATCGACCCAGGACGAGCTGTTTCAGGCGAATGAAGAGCTGGAATTTCGCGTTGAGCAGCGAACGTACGAGTTGCGATCGGAGCGCGATCGATCCGAGCAGCTCTTGCTGAACATTTTGCCGCCGGAGATCGCCGCCCAGCTCAAAATTGACTCGCGCCCGATCGCCGATCGTTTCGACGACGTAACGATCCTGTTTGCCGATATCGTCGGATTCAGCAACATCGCCTCCTCGGTCACTCCCCTCGAACTGGTTGAACGGCTCAATCATATTTTTTCGACGTTTGATCGCCTGACGCGCCATTACGAACTCGAAAAAATCAAGACGATCGGCGATGCGTATATGGTGGTGGGTGGCCTGCCGACGGTGCGGGTCGATCATGCGGAATGTATTGCCGATGCGGCGCTGGCGATGCGCTGTGAGATCGAACAGCTCAATCGCGATCGAGCCGATCAAGATAACCCCATCCAGATCCGCATCGGCATTAATACCGGCGCTGTTGTTGCGGGCGTCATCGGCATTCATAAGTTTATTTATGATCTCTGGGGTGATGCTGTGAACGTGGCATCACGGATGGAGTCGTCTGGCACGCCGGGACAGATTCAGGTCACGGAAAACACCTATCACCAGCTTAAGGATAAGTACATCCTCGAAGAGCGCGGCACGATCGAGATCAAGGGCAAAGGTGAAATGAAGACCTATTGGCTTTTGGACAAAAAGACCCCCGATCGCATCCCGTTTAATAGCTTGTATCAGGACTGGAAGGATCGAGCCGAGCTACAGATGAGTGATCGTCCATCACTGCTCATGCAACTGGGAATCGATGCGGTCATGATTCACCATGCACAGGCCCAGGGTGTGGCCGATCCTAGCGACGCGGAAAATCCGGAGGACGATTTGGTGAACGGTTAGGGGTGCGGTTCGGGGCGCGATCGGGCGGGCGACGGTCTGGGCTAGGGGGACGGTAGCCGCGATCGTCGCGGTTGTAGCGCTGATCGTCATCGTAGACGGGAGGTTCGGCACGGCGACGATCGGCGGACTCTGGAGCGGGGCGACGGGGGCGATCGCGACGTGGTTCGCCTGCACCGTAGCGGTCACGGTCTGGACGGTCAAACTCATCCGGCGATCGAGAGACGGACTCCGATCGCGGCGATCGCGACGATCGCGACTTCACCCGTCCAACAATTTTCTGGCTCACGCTCACAAAGGCATCGTGACGCACCACCGGATAATCACTGACCCACAGGTTGCGGCTCGGGACATACATATCGGACAGTTTGGCAATGCTCGACAGGTCGGGCGTTTCCGACAGGACGATCATTTGCACGGCTAGACCGGCTCCGAGAAGTTTGTGTTGCTTTTGGAGTGGCACTTGTAGGAGGGTTTCAAAACCGGTGCGATCGCCCACTTCGAGATTGAGTCGCCGCTCGCGATTTTCCACAATCACCAGCTCGCCGTACTGATTGGTCGTTTCTTCCGTACCGACGATTTCCTCGGTCACATACACATCCAAAATTCGCCCCTGCCAAAACCCCGCATAGGGATAGCGACGATTGCGATTATTGCGAAAGCTGGCTTTGGCCACGGGAGCCCAGAGCCAGTACAGCCCGACGAAAATTCCCAAAAAGAGGGCTAGACCATCGGACTGCAAAAGACCACTGAACAGCCAGACAATGAACACCCCGGCGATCGAGCCGATCACCCGTTTCACGAAAGTTTGCAGCCCATCCCAGACGTAAACATATTGTGCGCCCGTGGCGGTGGCGGGGATTAATTCTTCGAGGGTGCTGCGAGTGATGGGGACGAGCATGGGCTTGAGGTTGGCGTAATGGCGGGAGGCAAGGTGCGATGGGTCTTGTTGAGAGTATACGGTTCAACTTCGATCCCGTTAGGTCTATTTTGAGATGGTTTGGTTGTATCTGGACCATTCTGGGGTGGGTCTCAAGCCCCGGACTTTTAGTCCGCATCTTGCCCCTGTTTGGTTAGAATATACGAAGTCGCCGGGGGATACTCGGAGACTCTAAACGAACGTGGAGGGCGCATCAGACTAGCTTGCTAGCCATGCCCGTTGAAGCGTTAAGCCAAAAAGTAGAGCAGCAGCCGAGTCTGTTCGCCTAGCTTTAGAATCCTCGGACTTTAAGTCCGGGGAGCATGTCAATTGTCCCGTTACGCGAACGCTATGACCTCTGAGCTGCTCGACAATCGCTACAACGTTCTTAGCAGCCTTGGGCGCGGCGGATTTGGCGAAACCTTCCTCGCTGAAGATACCCAAATGCCATCGCGGCGGCGCTGCGTGATCAAGCAGCTACGATCCAGCACGGACAAACCGGAACTGGTTCAACTGGTGCGCGATCGCTTCAGCCGCGAAGCCGCCATCCTCGAATCCGTCGGCGACCATCCCCAAATCCCGACACTCTACGCCTATCTCGTCCGTGACGATCGCTTCTATCTCATCCAAGAATGGATCGAAGGCCAAACCCTAACGCAGTTCATCAGCCAACGCGGGGCGCTAACCGAAACTGAGGTGACCGCACTTTTACAGCAACTTTTGCCCGTCTTGTCCTACGTGCACGATCGCGGCTTGATTCACCGCGACATCAAGCCCGACAACATCATCATTCGCCAGCGCGATGGCCTACCGGTGCTGATCGACTTCGGAGCCGTGCGGGAAACCATGGGCACGAAGTACAACGAGGTCGGCCAAACCACAAGCAGCATTGTGATCGGTACACCGGGATTTATGCCCAGTGAGCAAGCCGTCGGGCGTCCGGTGTTCTCCAGCGATTTGTACGCCCTGGGGCTGACGGCGATCTATCTGCTGACGGGGCGCTACCCCCAGGATTTGCCCACCGATCCCCGCACCGGCGAAATTCTCTGGCAGTCCTACGCGCCCGCCTGTAGTCCGCGTTTGCAAGCCGTGATCGATCGCACGATCGCCTCCCATCCCCACGATCGCTACCCCACCGCTCGCGACGCCATCAGCGCCTTAATCTCGCCCAACGCGTCCTTTACACCGGGCAATCCCCTCCCCAACTCAGCACCGATTTCGCCGCCCCCCATCTCGTCGTCGCCGCCGATGACGCCCCCAGCGCGGCCAGCCCCACCCGCCACCGATGCCACCGTCGCCGTCGCGCCGGTCTACCGCCCGACCGTCCCGGTCACGTCCCCCTCACCGACTCGATCGCTAGATCCCGCCCGCACCTCCACCTCCCCGCGCCCACCGTCACCCGCGCCCACCGTCACCCGCACCCGCACCCGCACAGAGGACACCGACCCGCCCAAGTCTCCCGTTGGCGGCATTGTTAAATTTGCCCTGTTCGCCGGACTCGCAGGCGGTTTGACGATCGCCGGAGCCAATATGTTCGATCGCAGCTCGATCGGTGTTGGCTCGATTCAGGATTCTGAAGGTCGAACCGCCACACCGCGCGAACTCGGAGCCGCGAACACGCCAGATTCGTTCTATTTTCTGGCTGACTCTGCATTTTGGGAACCCGACTATGCCCCCTATGCCAACAATCGTGTGGAGGTTCTGAAACAGTCCGGTTATCGGAATTCGGGCTGGTTTTGGATACCGCAATATGCCAATCTCTCGGGACAAAATGCGGCGCAGGTGTTTGCCGATCGCTTTAACAGCCTCGATCGCTGCATCAAGGCGCTGGTGGATTATGGCAAAACGATTGGCGATGCCTACTGCGCCTTTGCCAGCACCGACCCCAACGCCGATCGACAACTGATTAACGCCCAAACCGCGATCGCCCAGTCCGCCCCCGCCCCCGCCCCTAAGACCATCCAGCTTCCCGATATCATTACCGACAACCCTCTCCTCAATCGCGATCCCAGCCCCGATCCCGCCCCCACACCCAGCCCCGATCCCGCTCCCACACCCAACCCTAACCCCACCAATATCAATCCCGGCAACTTACCCACGATTATCGACAACGTACGGGGTTTATTCAACGGCCCCTCCCCAACCGAGACCACCGAGAAGTACTTCCAACAAATCTCACGCGGCAACTACAATCGCAGTTGGGAGATGCTCGATCCGAGCTATCAGCAAAATACGGATCTTCACCCCAATGGGTTTGGTAGCTATCAAGAGTGGTGGGGTGACTCAGTGCAATCAGTGGAGGTGTTGAAGACGCGGCTGATCAGCGAAACCGAGGATAGCGCTCAGGTGGAGACCAGTTTGCGCTACATCATGGCGGATGGTCGCGAGGTGGATGATGGGATGGTGATTACCTGGGTACGGGATGGCGATCGCTGGTTATGCGTCGGTACCAATTAACGATCGGCTTAATCTTGGCCTGATCTCGGTTTAGGATCAGCGATCTTGATCAAGATAGATCGGGACCCGACAGCCCAGGTCTCAGACTAAGGTTTCAGGCTACGACTTGGGTGGGATAACCGCCTCGATCGCGGTCGCATCAGTGCGATAGTCTAAAAGGCGAATTTGTCTGCTAATCGCATCATTTGATCTGGTGATCTGGCATTATCTGAAATGATTCGATCGCACAGTCCGACACGATTGGCAAACAGTCAGAACACGTTAAAAACGTCGATACATCCCGATAACTTTAGGGATAGCCTGAAAAGATCGACATCATCAACACAATCGGCGTTTAAGCCTCCATAATCGCTGTTGATTGATTTCCGCCCGTTTTATTCGTACTTTTCCTCCTAACATCGTGGATACCAACAAACTCATTACGATCGACGACGAAAGCATTTCGCTCCAACAGGCGATTCGCTATCTTCACGGCGCGGGCGAACTGCCGCGCTTTATGCAAAAAATTCTGTATCAGCATGTCCTGCAAGCTGAAATCAGCCAAAGAGGAGATAGCCTCAAGGTCGAAGATCAAATGATCGAACAGGCGATCGCGCAATTTCTGACACAGCAAAAGCTCACCGACCCGACGGCCTTTGAAAAATGGCTGCAAACCCAGGGCATCAACTACGACATGTTCCGCCAGCGCATCGAGAACTCGATCGCTCTGCAAAAACTGAAAGCAGAACTCACCAGCACTCAGGTCAAAGAGTACTTCGAGGCGAACCGTGAGTTGCTCGCCGTTGTCGTCCTCTCGCGTATCGTCGTCGAAGATCGCGACCTCGCCGAATCGCTTTACGCCCAAATCGAAAACTTCAGCAAGACCTTCGAGGAGATGGCTCGCGAGCATTCGGTCACCCAAGACAAAACCTTTGGCGGCATGATGGGCGCACTCCAGGTCGGCCAACTGCCGGAAAACACCCGCGATAGCGTCAAAGGTAAGCAAGAGGGCGACCTGATCGGCCCGCTGCCGGTGGATGAGCGTTACGCCATTCTGCGCGTCGAGAAATACACCGAAGCGAAACTCGAAGGTCAACTGTTATTGCAACTGCAAGAGCGTTTCTTTGAGCAGTGGACACAGGCCAAACTCAAAGACAAGCAAATCAAACTCAATCTGGAGTAAACGCTGAGTTTGGGATACGAGTACAACAACTCAATAAACGTTCATGAGGAAGACGAGAAGTCCGACTTTTCCGAAAAGTCGGACTTCTGTAGTGGGCGATTATTTTCGGGAAATGAGGTTTTCCTAGGGGCTGTCATCAATTAAATTTGTAGCCTTGATTCAGCAATGGTTTCAGCCCCTTTTGTTTTTTGTTGGGTCGGGCGTTCAACCGCTTACCCCGTAAGGGGTCTTGTGCTAATTGATGACACGCCCTAGAGTATTTCGTTCTTTGCTATACCTTCAAGACCCAAGCGTCGCGGGTATCAGCATTGATAAAGGCCGCAGGTACATAGTCAATCTCCACACCGAGGGAGATAAATGCGGCGCGAATTGTGGTGGCGTGCGCCGCTTCAGCGGCGGCAATGCTCGCGCCTGCACTGACGAGAGCCGGAGTCTTAAGTTTGGCCACTTCAGAGACGTATGCGATCGCTGCATCGGTCTCTAGAGCCAACGCTAGCTTTGCAATATTCACGTCGGAATCTAATCCGCCGTCGCCATTGTCTAAATAGGCCGAGATGTCGTATTCCGGCATAGCCATCACCGGATCGCCGCCAAGGCTCATGATGACTTCGGCGAGCGTGTCACGGTGAGCTTGGTGGTCTGTCATATTAGCTTGAGCGATCGCTAAGACCGCTTGGCCGACAGCGGAATCACTCAAGGCTCCAGCGGCAGTGCCGTATGCCCATATGGCCTGATGCTCGTAGAACAGCGCACCGTTCAGTACTTCAGCATCGTTCATCGCTGCATCATGAGACCCCATCGCCGTATGACCACCGGCTCGGGAAGACTGTGGCTTTAAAGCATTCAAGCCCAGTGTGCCGCCCAGTCCGGCAAGCATTGCACCTCCCAAAACAAAGCGACGACGAGATTCGTTCAGGGTGGAGCGATTTATCGGATTAGAGTTTGTGTTTTGCATGAATTCAGGCTCGTGAAGCAAGGAGTCGATCAAGGTGGTAGCGAAAATGTGTCTCTACCTTTTCCATGTCTAGTACGTCTTGATCGATCGAGTGGATGCTGTCGCCCATTTTTCTTGTCATCGTCCGCAGATACTTTCGTGCGCCCTGAAAAGCGATCGCGCGTAGTCTCAAGCTTCTCCCGGCCAAACGCCACCTTCAAGGCGAGGTCTCCTCCCAGCGCACACAATTCCGCCCGCTGTCTTTCGCACGGTACAAGGCTTGATCGGCAGCATCGACCAGTAATTGTGGCGATCGCCGTCGCTCAGGTTGACTGACGGCAACTCCGAGACTGATTGTCAAAAATTTCGATGGCAGACCGAAGAGCTTTCGATCGCCACCCAGCTCGATCCGCATGGCTTCAATCTCCAAGCGAATCCGTTCCGCCAGGGCGATCGCTTCACTTAAATCGGCTCCCTG
The DNA here is from genome assembly GCA_964518905.1 of uncultured Geitlerinema sp. Taxonomy (GTDB): domain Bacteria; phylum Cyanobacteriota; class Cyanobacteriia; order Cyanobacteriales; family Geitlerinemataceae; genus RDYZ01. The sequence continues at coordinate 30,360 of CAZFJL010000010.1, forward strand.
GCGCAAGACGACAAACTCTTCGCCACCATACCGAGCAATACAATCACAAAATTCCTCTTTCAGCGATAGTAGTGTGGCCGCAACACGCCGTAAGCAATCATCTCCGGCTATGTGGCCGCAGGTATCGTTATAGAGCTTAAAGTTATCAAGATCGCAGAAGATAATGGCAAGCGCTTGTCGCTGAGAGATCGCCTCCTGCCATGCCTGTGCCAGCCATCGATCGAAAACGCGGCGATTGTAGAGCCCTGTCAGTGGATCGCGTTCAACGAGTCGGCGTAGATCGGCATTTTCGGCTTCAAGTTGGGCGAGACGCTCGCGATCGAACTGAAGCTGTATTTTTGGATCGATCGTCGGCATGGAGTTCGGCCAGCGTTCGGCGATCTGGCGGTTGAAATACCAACGATAGAGTTCACCTCGGATCTGAATGCAGCACCGGTCACGATCGACAATTCCGAGACTTTCGAGCTGATAGGCCATACGCGATTCGACTTCGATGCTGCTGTCCGCTTCAAGCAGGCGTCGCAGGTTGGAAAATAGCTCGGGATCGTTGAAAAATGCCCGCCAGAGCTGAACGAACCGATCGCGATAAAAGCTATCGTCATCGATCGCGCGGCGTAGCTTTCGATCAATTTCATCCGGCAAGGGAGAGTCAACCCCCAGCAGATCACGATCCGCGATCGCCCGATGGCAGAGTGCCGGATTACCACCAAGCGCGAGCACCAGGCGATCGGCAGCGGCGGAACTCCAGGCAAAACCGTAGTGTTGCGTTAGGTCGAGGATGGCATCGCGATCGAAGGGTTCGAGGGTGATCGCCGTGCCGACATTAAAGGGCGATTGCCGGAGGTCGAGTTCGACGTAGCACTCGGTGGAATAGGCGACGATCAGGCCGAAGCGACGCCACTCGGGCGATCGATGCGCTTCCTCATGCCACGATCGCAGCAGCGCCAGCATAGCTTTGGTCGTCGCTTCAAACTGAAACAGACATTCGAGACTATCGATCGCGAGGATGAGCCGCTCGTCTGGCGCGAGTCCCTCCTCGAAGATATAGCTTTCAAAATAGAGGGACGCATTGAGCTTGCTGCCGATATCCTCATCCCAAAATCTCTCAATTGCCGCCACTTGCCCGATCGCGTGACTGGTATAAGAGCACAGCGAGCGCAAAAATTGATCGGGATCGGCTAGTAACGCTTCATCCGCGAGGGTGAGATCGAGACGAACGACGCGATCACCTGCCTCACGACGGCGATCGATCAGTGTATTGAGCAGCAGCGTTTTACCCGATCCGTATGGCGCACGAATTCGGACTAAAGCTCCCTCGGATTGCAGGGCTTGGATACAGGTACCGACGGCCCCTGTGATCGGAACGAGATAGGGAATACCGTTACGCTGGAGCAGCATAGTCGATTCTCAACTACAGTGTGAATTCTAGCATTCTGCCTTAATTGGATCGGCTTAAGACAACGGTGGTTTAGTTACAACGATCGAGCAAATCAGGACGATCGTGCAGGTAGTCGGCCAACCAGCGGCAGGTGTAGGCGATCGGTTCGAGGGTGGCGATCGCATCGAGCTTCCACAATACCGCCGTTGTATCTTCACTAGCCGAGAGCAGATAGGCTCCATCGGGAGAAAAGGCCAGGTCGCGCACTTTGTCGGTGTGGAGCGAGAGCAGCGTCGGGTTTGGGTTGCCCGGTTGCCAGAGTTCGATGTCGCGATCGAGTCCCGCTACGGCCAATTGTTGCCCATCGGCACGAACGGCAAGCGCTTCGAGTTTCAGGCGATCGCGATCGAAGCTTTCTCGGAGGCGACCGTTACGCTCCCGGAGTTCGAGCCGTGCTGCGCTCTCCTGTCCGGAGGTGGCGATCGCGATCGTCTCACCATCCGGCATCCAGGCTAGCTCGGCAATGGGGTCGTCGATTTCGATTATCCCAACGAGACGACCCGCGAAATCGTGCAGGCGGATCGTCCCGTCGCTACCACCACTGGCGATCGTGTTATCGGTGGCAATATCGATTGTCGTCACGGTCTGGCTTCCCGTATCGATTTTTTGACTGAGGGTATAGGTGTTAGTGGTGTTAGTGGTGTTAGTGGTGTTAGTGCTGGTGGTGTTAGTGGCGCTGGTGTTCGCGATCGTCCAGACCGAGATCACCGACTCTAGCGCGGACAGCAAATGCCGACCGTCGGGACTGAAGCGCGATCCCAGATAGCGCAGGCCGCGACTGAGCGGTTCGATGCGATCGTCGCGATCGTCTGGCTGCAAGAGCGAGAGTGCCGTCCCAGTCGCCAGGGCGATCGTCTCGTTTTGGGGATGAATATCGAGACTCCAGACAATCCGACCGGGAAAGGCGATCGATTTTTGGAGACGACCATCGCGCTGCCAGATGTTTAACTGAGCATCGCTGCTGGCCGTGGCGAACTGGCGACCATCCGGCCACCAGACAACCCGCGAGACGTTATCGTCAGCCACGGGCAATACAGTCCGCAGCGGATGCTGCCACTGCCAAAACTTGACCGTGCCGTCGCGGCTAGCGGTGGTCAGAAGCGTTCCGTCTGGACTGAAGGCGAGGTTGCGGAGCGTGTTGCGGTGGGCATTAAACGTCGCTATGAGCTGCCCATCCAGCGACCACAGACGGGCGCGACCGTCATCGCTAGCGGTGGCGAGCAGGGTTCCATCGGGACTAAACGCCACATCCCAAACCCGTCGATCGTGGGGCAGATCGTGCAATAACTGACCGTCACGGCTCCAGAGTTTCGCCCGCGTATCGTGGCTGGTGGCGATCGTCTGGCCATCAGGGGCGATCGCCACACTATAGATCAGGCCATCGTCCGACGCTTCAAGCCTGAGATCAGAAAGCGGGTCGCCGTCGCGGGTGTAGCGGACAATCGTATCATCGGAGACTTGCCAAAGCTCGCGGCCATCGGGCGTAAACGTCGTATCCCAGACAATCTGCGGTCTACCGGCTGCACGACCTGGATTTTTGTTTAATGCTCGCGGAGTTGAATCGCGATCGCCTGCCGCTTCGATCAGGTGTGACCCGGTGGCAATCCAGGCTCCATCGGGACTGATCGCAAGACTAAATTGCGGCGAACCCGAGAGGATGCGTTCTCCCCGAATGACGATCGGCTCGCTGGTGTCGCGAATTTTGAGGTCGGACTGGGAGCGATCGTCGCTGGAATGATCGCGATCGCTACGGGTGGAATATTGCTCCTCGATCGCGTCGGAAACGACATAGCGCCAAAGCTCACCGTCAAACCCCGTTGTCCATAGCTCCCGGCTATCGGGCGTCCAGGCAATCCCCGAGATCGTCTTCCGGCGCGGTGGTGTCACTGCCAACAGCCGACCATCCGCCGCCCAGAGTTTGACCGTCCCATCCTCACCACCAGAGGCGATCATGCCCCCATCGGGATGCCACACCACGCCATAGGTTCCGGTGGGGTGTGCCTGGAGTCGGTTCCGTTCATGGGTGCTAAAGACCGCACTGCGTAAGGCGCGATCGACCTCATCGCTGAGTTCGCGATCGGCTCCCTCCGGATCAAAATCACCTTCGTCAAAATCCACCAAGGCCGTTTTCGCCGCCAACGCCGAGGCCAGCGCTTCGAGGCCATCATCCGAAATGCGGGCGCTGTTCGAGGCGGCGACCTGGGCGCGAATGGTTTCCACCTGTGCCGTACGCTGACTGCGGACGGCTCGTCGATATTGCCACGCCGCCGCCATCCCCAAGCCAGACACAAGCACCAGGGCGACCAGCGATCCCCGTAATAACCACCGCTGCAACTGACCGTTACGGCGCTCTTGCTCCAAGCGCTGATGTTCCTCCCGCAATCGCGCTTCGACTTCCCGTGTCCGCGAGGCTTCTAGGGCTTGCTCGCGCATCTGCCGATCGTCCTCCACCGATGCCGCGAGGAATTGATAGTCCTCGTCACCCAGGCGTTTGTCCTGTGACCAGGTTTGAGCATCGCGCAGGGTTTGGCCGCGTAGCAAGCGCGATCGATCCTGTCGTCCGGAGGCGAGCCACATCTCGATCTCCTTGGCGTAGAGACGAAGCTGCTGAAGTGTTTGCTCAATCCAGAGGGAATTGAACACGCGAGCATAAATCGGGTTTTTCACGGCAAACCCGTCACCCTGCCGCACGATCGCGCCGGATAGCAACAATTCGGCCAGATCGTCTGTATCACCGTAGGCCACAGACTCGCCCAACAAAATATGTTGATACAGACCGAGGAGGCGTCCGGCGTTCCGTTCGTCGCGGACGAGCCGATCGCGAATGGTTCGCAGGTGTTCCGGTTCGTCTTGGGCATCCCAGCGATCGACGATGTTAGTTTGGACAAGGTTCGCGACCCATGCTGCCGGATCGACTTTGCAGCGGTTATGCTTGCCCGGTTCTGCTAAGGTGCGGCGCACGAGATCGCAAAGTTTTTGGGTGAGAAAAGGTTGTCCGCCCGTCCAGTCCAAAATTGCGGCGAGTAAGGCGTCTACGGTTTCTGGGGTGATGTATTCGGCGAACCCTAGCCCGAGCGGTTGCGCCCGATCGAGCGATAAGCCATCGAGTTCGATCGCCTGCCCGATATTAAACGGAGTCCGACGGCGATCGCGAATCAAATCCGACGGCTTGGCGACTCCGAACAGGGCAAAACAGAGGCGATCGTAGCGCGGGTCGATGCTGCGCTGGTTGTAGCAAAAGCGAATCAGGGCGAATAGATCGTCAACCGGAAACGGTAGCGTCAGAATGCTGTCGATTTCGTCAATGAAAATAACGATTTTGTCGTGGAGCAATCGATCGAGCACTTCGCGATCGATAAAATTGCCCAAATTTTGCAACAGCGAAACCTCGTCCGCCTCATCCCACCACGCTTTCAACCGCAGTTCGCGCCGCAGCCCCAAGCCCCGCCACAGCTCGGAGACGATGCCCTTGTACCACTCGCTCGGCTGCATGACCTCGCCACCGATCCGGGTCATGTCCAACGTCGTACAGGCATAGCCCGCATCCCGACAGCGTTGCAGCGATCGCGCCAGCAGTGACGATTTGCCCATCTGCCGCGAGTTGAACACGTAGGAAAATTCGCCCGCCGCGATCGCGTCGTTAAGGCGATCGTCGGCGATGCGAGGAATGTAGCTCGGAGCTTCGGGGGCGAGGCTTCCCCCGATCTGATAGCGAAAGGACTGAGACATGGGGGAGGCACAAGAAAGACGAGCCGGTTTGACCCTCGCTGGAATTGGCTTTAGAAAGGCTCGCGATCACCTCGCGAGCCTTTCTAAAGCCAGTATGCTATACAGCTAAACCAACGAAATCGGTCGGACTCAATCCGGTAATTCCGTTCAGCGTAACGATTTGCTCGCCGTTGATGCTGACGCTGAGGTTGCCGTTAATATTGGCAAATTGAATTTGCTCAAAGGCGATCGCTTCGATGCCAGCATTGATGCCTGTCTCCGGAGCTTCGATCGCGACACCCTCAAAGCCGAGGAGTTCGATTTTATCCTCACCGATCGCGAAGTCGGTAATGATATCGCCGTCGTGACCGGAGCGGAACTGGAAAATGTCAGCGCCGGTTTCACCCGTGAGTGTATCCACGCCGCGATCGCCCGAAAGGGTATCGTCGCCCCCGCCGCCGATCAGGTTATCTTCGTTTTGACCGCCGTGAATTACGTCGTTGCCGTCACCGCCGTGAACGATATCGTTACCGATATTGCCGAACACGTAGTCGTCGCCAGCATCCCCATTCACGATGTCATCATCTTTGCCTGCCGAGAGCGAGTCGTTACCGTCGCCGCCAACCAAGAGATCGAAGCCGATATTGCCAAAGGCAAGGTCATCGCCATTGTTGCCATAGAGCGAATCGTTACCGTCGCTGCCCAGCATCACGTCGTCACCGTCGCCACCTTCGAGCAGATCGTCGCCTTTGTCGCCGAACATTTGGTCATCGCCAGCTCCCCCACGAACGGTGTCGTTACCCTGACCGCCGTAGAGTAGGTCGGTGTCGTCACCACCATCGATTTGGTCATCGCCCTTGTTGCCAAAGATATTATCGATGCCAGCACCGCCGGTGATGATGTCATCGTCTCGGCCAGCAGAGATCGCGTCGTTGCCGTCACCACCGTCGATCGTGTCGTTACCCGCATTGCCGAAGATCAGGTCATCACCGCCCGCGCCGTCGATCAGGTCATTGCCCGCAAAGCCCGTGATCATGTCATTGCGCTTGGTTCCGACGATCGTATCGTCGCCTTCGGTTCCATCGATGATGTTTTCGATGACCATGTTGATGGTCAACTCTTGATTGAGAGCAATCAACTCTTCCACTTTGCTCGGATCGATTTCGCCCAACACCATCGCTTGCAGCAGTTGAGATTGAATACCCTGAGCGAGGCGTTGCTCGTCGGCAATATCCAGCCGTGCAGCTTGCACGTCACCGTTACTCCGAGCGGCTTCGAGCAGAGCATTCATATTCGCGTTCCGTTTGGCAATCAGGCGAACGGCAACCTCAAGGCGCTCTGTATTGATACGGGGAGCGAGATCTTTCACGAGGGCTTCAATCGTGGCCGGATCGCCCATGTCCTCGAAGGATGTCCCCGCTTCGAGCTGAACCAGGAAACGATCGATGACGGTATTTTCAGCGTCCTCAATGTCAAATCCCGCAGCGATGTCGGCGAGCTGCGTCCAGGTGGCGTTGAGCTGAACCTGTTTGACGTAGACTTCCAGGCCGCGCAAGCTACCTTGTTCGATTTCCGCGATCGGGTTGAAGGTGGCAATATCGAGCGATCGCGGTAAACCCAAGGCGTCATTCACCTTGGCTTTGGCTGTCTCCATATCCGGTGTCGGCACGGCAGCACGGAGCAAACTTGTCCAGGGATCTTCGAGTAGATCGAGGTAGCTGCTGTCGGCCACGTTGTAAGGAATTTGCGACGCGATCGCGCTGCGTGCCGTGGAGCCACTGCCGGAGACGCTGGCAATTTCGCCACTTAGATAGGTCAGTTCTTCGAGTGCAAAATCAAGCTCAAAGGGTGTCACGCCGAGTTTTCCGGCTGTACTTTCGATGATGCCGCGCAGTTGATCGACATTGTCGAGCGCGATCGACTCACCCGCTTGAATGCGAATCACGACTTCGTTAATCAACGACAGCGCCGCCGTCTTGCGATCGCCTTCTCCCCCAAGGCTGTTCGCCCCGAGAATCAGGAATGTCTGTAGTTGTGCTTGCTTACGGAATACCGTAGCAGCGCTACTATTCCCGGCCTCAATTCCGGCTAGGGCACTGTCTTCGTACAGGTTGAAGTTTGATGGCAGACCTAGCGCGGTCTCGATTTGCGTTTCGACGGTGGCGGGATCGGGCTGTTCGAGACGTAGCGCTAGCAAGGTTAGCGGCGAGGCGACGTCCCATTCGGGAGAAGAATAGAACGCAAAACGCTGGTCTTGGTACGTGTCGGTATCGACGCCGTCCTTGACGACAATTTGTCCCTCACTCAGGTCTATTTTGCCATTGCCATTACTGTCGTACACTTCCAGCGGAACCGCCAGATTGTATTGGCCGTCGCTTAGGGTTTTCGTGAATGGCTCATTGGCTTCATGAATCCCGTTGAAGTTCGTGTCAAAGAACACATCTGCCGAGGCGATAGGGCCATCAAAGGCGGTTGCAAAGACAATGCCATTTTCCCCATATTCAATTTCCAGCAGCTTATAAGGCCCAAAGTCTTTTTCGAGGAGTGTCTTGGATACTCCTAGCAATTCAGCTTCAATACCGATCGAAGCCGACGCCATTAAGACACCATATAAGTTGAATAACTGCCAGGGTTGAAGGATATTAGCGCCAACTTCAGAGAGGGCGCGAATCTTGCCATCGGCTGTGCCAGAGGATTCGCCACTATCACGAAAATCAATGTCAAGTACTCCTTCCAGACCTCCACGAGCGTAGCCTGCAAGCTTGGCAACAGCAACGTTTAAGCCTGCATTCAAGCCTAACTCAACCCCAAGATTTGCCGTGAACTCAGCGACATCCTCACCCGTCCCATCGGGATTTTCGGTATCGCTCACATAGAAGCCATCCAGCGGGAGAAAAGCGGCCTCTAGTGCATAGCCAGTATTCGCCCAATCATAAAGACCTTGGGTATCGAACCCGAAAGCAAGGTCGAGACTTGCACCCAGACTTCCACCAAAATCAGCCCAAATTGTCGGGGCAGGATAAATAAGAATATCTGCATCGAAACCGACGCCTAGTTCCAGTGGGGGCAGATCGTAGGTAAAGAGTGTTACATCTTCTTTGCCCAGTAATAGGTCGATCGCCACCATCGGATCAGTCAAGAACGGAAAATCGATCGTGGCGTCATTTTTGATCGAGGCTAAAAAGTCTTTGCCCGAGGGAATATTAATTTGTGTCTCAATATTCGGCGGTTGGAACTTCGGAATCGATAGTGTCGGCAAGTCAAAGTCAAAACTCGAACCGGAGCCAGAACCCGATGAAGTCGAGAACAGGAATGAGAACGCACCCGATAAATCTTTGAGCGAAAGGTTGTCCAGATTGAGATTGCTGGCATAGCTTTTCGCGTTTCCAAGAGAAAGCGCCTGTAAAGCGTTCGCAAAATCATCCAGCGAGAATTTCGACCAGTTAATGCTCGATCGGCTCGATGTCGAGTTCGTACTATCTTGGCTGGTCGTGCTGCCAAATAAATCACTCAATCCTGCGGCAAAGTCGCGTAGGGTGACGCCGGTCGAACCGATGATGGAGTTGAGTGACAGACTTGCCCCACCCGAAACGTTGAACTGTGCGAGAAAATCCGTAATCGAGATGTCAGACCAATCGAAGTCTAGGCGAGCACGACTGGTCGTACTCGAAAATATTTTTTTCAAGCCACCGGAGAAGTCACTCCAGGACAGATCCGGCCACGTAAAACTGGAGTCATTGTCGGAGGAGCTTCCGAACATATCGGCTAAACCGAGGGAGAAATCATCGAGGCTGAAGTTCGACAAGCTGAACTTAAAGTTGCGTAAGCTCGTCGTGATATCACTCGATTTGAAATCGTCAAACGACGGGACGCTAAACCCTTCACCGAGAGACGGTAAATCAATCTCAAAGTCACCTTGATCGATGATGTAGTTGCCCTTTGTTTCGGCAAGATCGTTGATCAACTCGCTTAAGGTTGCCGTTGTTTTAATCGCGTTGATGTAGGGCGTAACGTTGATTTTATTTTTGGAGTCGCTACTACTAAAGGCTTCTTGAATCGCCTCGGCTAAATCGAGCAGCGAGACTCCGCCCTGGCCATCCTGATTAAAATCGACGCCTTTAACACCATTAATTCCCAACGATGCCAGATTGTCGAAGAATTTAATGTCATCTTGCAAGAAGTCCAGTACCGGACGCAGTGGGTCGATGACTTCATTCACTTTGCCAAAAACGGGTTTTGCGAAATTGGTCGCAAAGCTGCCGAGGTCGAGCTGTAGGTTGTCGAACGAGACATCCGGCGTTTGCGGCCCGGTGAAGTTGCCATTCTCGTAACTCAGCGCGTTCCAATCAACATTGATATCAAAGAGGTATTGCGGCAGCACATTACTGCCTTTCGCACTCGTGACAACGTTCAGCCCTAAGTTCGCACCAGCATTAAAGGTCGGGTTGAATAATTCACCAAACTCAAAGTCATGGGTCAGTTCGGTCAAGGTTAACCGCTCACCATCATCCGGAGCCGCTTGCTCGATAATGCTGCCTTCGTCTGCATCGTATTGACCGTTGCTGTTGGTGTCAAAGCGTCCGAGGATGGGTAGCTCGGGATAGCTTTTATCGGGTTTTTGTTCGACGATCGGCTCGCCCGGTTCCCAGACGCCGCTACCGTCTGCATCCAGGAATTGAACCTGTGGTGTGTTGTCCAGGTCGTTGAGAACAAAACTGAGTTCGGCTCCGGCTTGGGTCGGGTTTTCGGGATTATTTGCGCCTTCAAGACGGAAGAATCCGAGGTTACCTTCAGCTTTGAAGTCATCGCTGAGATCGACGCCTGCATTCGCCTTAAAGCCGGTGGTTTCCGTGTTGACATAAAATCCAAAGTCTTCGTGCCAGCCCATTCCGAGACCCAGTTCATACTCGAAACCGGCGTTGGCCTGACCGTCAACTTTCAAACCAAGGGCGGGCAAACCTAGATCTGCGGAGAGATCGACGGTTCCGCTGTCGCTCGATCCGATCGCGATATCAAAGGTCAGCTCATCGAGTGCCACACCGATCGCGACGGCAACATCGATATCCAGACCGGCATTATCAAACGAGGTTTGAATGGATTCCTCAATGGTTGCCCCAAGCTCATCCGCAGTGGCCTGTCCGAGTTCGGCGACATCGGCAACGAGCAGGTCGCGGAATGTACCGATATAGTCGGGGGCATACTGTCCAAGTGAGCCGATCAGCGGCAGCTCGACCGCATCGAGCTGTGTGTCGAGCAGTGCATCGATCTGGTCGAGGATAGATGCTAAACCCGCCGCAACTTCGGTACCGACAAGCTGGGTATCGACTACTTGGAAGGGTAGCGGCTCGACAATATAGCCGTTGTAGTTTGGATCGGCACTGGTAAAAGTGAAGCCGAGATCGGGGAACTCGATGACTTCGAGATCATCATCACGCAGGGCAAAAACGGGGATCGAGAATGCGCTGTCCCAGTTATCCGGCGTGATGACGAGGTCGGGAATCGCTTCTAGGTCTGATCCGGTATTGAACGTGATCGTGACATCGGCGATCGGCTGGGTGGCGAATTCGATTTCGATAAAGTCGGGGTTGTCGGAGCCTTCAATCACGTAGTTTTGCGATCCCGTGCCTCGGGCGATAATCCCGAATTCGTCATCTTCTCGAATATCAACGGGTATATCGACCAGCTCAAAGCCGTTGTAGTTCGGATCGGCACTGGTGACAGCTTGAACGATCGCGGCTTGACGATCGTCGAGATCGATATCGTCATTCACCGCAGTGACTGTGACCGTCTGTTTTTGATCCCAGTTGGCGCGGGTAAACGTCAGTGAATTTTGGTTAAAGCTGAGTTCCGGTTCGCCGGTAAACGGATTGGCGATCGCGTTCGCAGAACTCGTCAGCTCGATCGTCACATCGCTGGCCGGTTGGCTTTCGAGGACGATCGTGTAGGTATCGGTTGCGCCGTTTTCCGTCACCTGAGTCACGAAGCTGCTTTGCTCGACCTTAATGCCAGGAATGTCGTTATCGATGATGTCGATCGTCACCGCATCGGCGGCCAAGCCGTCATAGTTCGTATCGGCACTCGTCACCGTGTGGGTGATGGTTTGGGTTCGATCGCCGTCGGCCTCCTGGTTATCGATTTGCGGCAACGCGACCGTTTGCGGGGAGTTCCAGTTCGCCGCTGTAAATGTCAGCGTCGTTTGGCTGGGGTTGACTTCGCCGCTGGTGTTCAGAGTGACGGTCACCGGATCGCTGGGCTGGCTGGTGAGTTCGACGGTGTAGCTGTCGCCCGCCAAGCCTTCACGGATGCGGCTGCTGTTGCCGGACTGACGAATGCGGACACCCGCTTGGTCATCGTCAAAGATCGTCACGGTTTTCGAGGCGCTGGCCGCATCGACGTTGTAGCCCGTGCCACCGTCGATCGTGACCGTGATGTCTTCGCCGCCGGTTTCGACGATCGCATCTTGAATCGGGTTGACCGTGATATCGGCTCCGGTCGATCCTTCTTTGACAAAGACCGATCCTTTCAGATTGGTGTAGTCCGCTCCGGCGGTGGCATTTCCGGCGGTGACGGTGTAGTCAACGGTAATTCCACCCGCCGGAGCAGGCTGATCGAGGGCGATCGCGAAGCGTCCGGCGATGACGCTTTCTTCGCTCGCGGCTTCCGCTTTGAGGATGCCGACGAGTGGTGCATCGTTGTCGTTCAGCGTAAGGACGGCGGGCGTGAGTTCGGTCTGTTTTGCGTAGAACGGATCGTTATGATCGAGGACGCGATGGCCGATCGTGCTGCTGTGGAGTCCTTCCACGTCGGTGTCATCGATCACCTGGACGGCGATCGTCTTCGTGGTCGTATCAGCCAGGTTGACGATCACGCTGCTGGCAAATGTCACCCCGTCGGCGCTGACTTTCGTTTGTTCGTCGGCGTAGATTTCCACCGGGATTGGCTCGCTCGGGGTTTTCGTCAGCGCGATCGCGTAGGTCATGGCTCCCGCGCCTTCGCTGCCTTGGTTGGGCGTATCGACGAGCAGGCCGTAGCCATCGTCGTCGAGGTTGGTCAAGCTGACCGATTGTGCGCCGAGGATGCTGTACGCCGTATCGTCACTCGTGATGCTGGACACAACGCTATAGGTTTGTTCGCCGTCCTCGATCGCGTCATCGATGCCTTTCACCGTCAGGTTTTTGGCGGTTTGCCATTCGTCGGGTGTAAAGGTGACTGACGCGGAGGCGGCTTCGGTTGCGCCGTCGAGCATCAGCGCTTCGCTGCCGTCGGTTGAGGTGAGCGTGACGGTGACATCGGCGGTGGGGCGGGTTTCGAGGCGAACTTCGATCTCGGCGGTCGTGCCTTTTTCGTTAGTGACGTTGCCGAGGCGGGTCAGACGGATGCCAGCAGTGTCGTCGTCTTGGACGAGAATCGTGGCGGAGGCTGTGCCGATTGTGTAGTTATTGTCGGGAGCGACGGATCGCGATGGAATTTCGCGATTGGCCGATACATCCAGATAGTTCGGGTTGCTGGTGTCGTAGGGATCGCGAATTTCGAGATCGAGGGTGAGGGCGCGATCGCCTTCATCAATCTGGTTGTCCTGGGCTTGTACCTGGATCACGGCGCTGGTTTGACCGGCGGCGATCGTCGTGCGACCGCTGATGGGGGTGAAGTCCGTGCCGGATTCGGCGTCGCTGCTTGCGGCGATCGTGTAGACCACTTCGAGGTCAGCATGAGCCGCTTTGTCGATCGAGACACGGTACGCGCCGAGGGTTCCGTCTTCGTTGGCGTCGAGACTCTTGGCGATCGAGGCCGTGTACAGATCGTCGTTTTCGCCGATCGTGAACTGGATCGGCGCACCGCCCGTGGTGTAGAGCTCGCCGTTGCTCGGATTTTTTAGGCGAATCTCGATCGTTTCACCGGGATCGTAGAGCGCGTCATCGATCGGGACGATCTCCACTTCACCTCGGGTTTCACCGGCAGGAATCGCGACGCTGCCGCTGAGGGCGACGTAGTCATCATCGGTTGTTGCGGTGCTGTTGTCGGCAACGACTTCATAATCGATGATTGTTTCGGTTGCGGCGTCGGTTTTCTTCAGCGATGCGGAGCTGAGGTTGACGTTGAATTTGCCCAGCACTTCGCCTGCTTCGAGCGGGTCGCTGACCTTTGCCAAGGTCGCGGTGGGGATTACGTCGTCTTCGGCGATCGTGAAGTCCACCGTCGTAGTTGTACCGAGTTCGTAGAGATCGGCGTTGGTGTCGTGGTTGACGAGTTCGACGCTGAAGGTTTCGCCACCTTCTTCGTAAATGAGGTCATCGAGAATATCGATTTCGACTTCGGCGGAGCTAGCGGTATCGGGAATGAAGACTTTCCCGGCGGTGGTATTGGCGTCTTGGTAGTCATCGCCTTCGGTGGCTGTGCCAGCCGTAACGATATAGGAGAAAAATGTCCCGGTTTGTGCGCCGGACGTTTCGTTACCGAGGGCGTTACTACCGAGCTGAACGCGGAATTTAGCCTTGGTGCTGCCTTCGGTGGGCTGCACGACGCTGGCGATCGTCGCGACCGGCGGGATTTCGTTGTCTTCGATCGTCAGCGTGGCGCTCGCCGTGCCGAGGTTGTAGTCTTTTTTGTCTCCGTTGCTGGAGTTACCGAGGGTGACGATAACGGTTTCGTCGGGTTCGAGTTCGGTATCGTCAACGGTGTTGACTGTAATAGTTTTGCTGGTTTTGCCTTCCGCGATGCTGAGGGTCTTAGCCAGGGGTGCGTAGTCGGCGTCGTTGCCTTCGGTGGCGGTTCCGCCGAGGGTGTAGGGAATGACGAAGTCGTGCGGGGCTGGTTTGTCGAGCGCGATCGTGAAGGTGTGGCTGTCGCCTTCGGTGATGGTCGTGTTGGGGGAGATATCGATCGTCGGTTCGTTGTCTACAACGGCGATCGTCTTGCTGGTTGTGCCACTCAGGTCATACAGGCTTCCCGCTGCCAGGGAAAAGATAATCTCTTCGGCTGGATCGTAGTCCGTGTCGTCTTGAGGAACGAGAGTCAGTGTCGTGCTGTTGCTCCCCGCTGGTATCGCGATGAGTCCGGAGAGGGTCTCGCCGTCGCTATCTTTGACGAGGTAATCGGAACCTTCTACGGCATCACCGCCCAGGCTATAGCTCACCGGGACATCAGCCTCGAACGTGCCAGAAACAAAGCCGATTTCGATCGTGACTTCATCACCATCTTCGGTTAAGTCTCCACCAACGACCGAGATCGTGACATCTTTTTTCGAGAGCGTTCCGATCGTACCGTAGCTATCACCAATCGAAGAGTTGAGCTGAAGGACGCTGCCTCCATATCTGTAGACATCATCGGCGAGAGCTTGAGCGCCTGTTCCACCTGTTGTGGAGTTGTTTTCAAAGGTGCTACTGATGAGGTACGCAGTACCACTCTTCACGAAAAGTGCACCACCGAGGCCAGCACCACCGCCGCCCATGCCGCCGTCGCCGCCCCATGTGTCACCGCTTGTACCATTACCAGCGTGCTGACCGCCAATACCACGGCTGCCACCGTAGCCGTGATCTGGATCTCCCTCATCTCCATCATCCTTACCACCTTCGGCGCCACCGCCGCCGCCAGCACCAAAACCGCCATCACCGCCATCACCACCGTCTCGACCACCATCACTACCACCATCATCATCGCCACCGCCGCTGCCACCGCCGCCACCGCCACCGCCGAATGAACCATTTTTACCATGTTGCTTAGACTGGGCAGGGAGCCGCCCATCGATCGCAATATCTCCAGCCTTACCACCATTACCACCTGAATTAAGGAAGCCTCCTGCCGAAGCATTGAGGTCTCCGCCAGACCCACCTCCGTAACCAGGTTTATGATCGTAGATGTTTGCTCCTGGAGCTCGGCTACCACTACCACCCACAGCAGAGTTGCTCGAAAAAGTCACATTATCGGCAACAAGCGTTCCATTATTCAGAAAGATCGCTCCACCAGCCCCGAGGCCACCGCCGCCGCCGCCCGAGCCATTACCGCCCCGAACGTAGCCATCTTCCAGCGTGACATTCACCAACGAAAGCGAACCACCTTTAATCAAAAAGATTTGATGGGCATCGTTGCCGTCAATTTTGAACCCCTGGCCGTCAATCTTGATATTTTGACCACTGTTGATAACAGGCAATCCGCCTGTCAGGCTGATGTCAGCAGTTAGCTCGATCTCCGATGCACCGCTGGTAATCAGACTGCGGAGCGTAGATTCATTCGGAGCAGACACTAATACGCCCTCAAACTCCGCCAGCGTTTCCAGCGACAGCGCCGCCACCGCCTCGATCGCTCCCGTCCGATACTCCAAATCCCAATCGCCACCACGAGCCGCATTCCCCGTCAGGTCATCCGACGCCGCCACATCCGCGCCCGTCAGCTCCGCAATCCGCGACACAAACGTCCGCCCCGACTCACCCGCCGCCACATCACAGCCAAACAGCAACAGATCGCCATCCTCCGACAACGCCGCGCCCCAGTCCCGCACCGCCGACTCATACCGCGCCAACGTCGCATCACTCAGATCCACCGACCCCAGCGACAAACTGCCAGCGCTCCCGTGCCCGAGCACCTGCACGCTCGCCAGCTCACCGTGCTGCGACAACACCTGCGAGATCACCGCCACGCCGTCCTCATCCGGCGCGATGCGAACGACCCGTGTGCTCTCCGAAACCTCCGACGTATCGAAATCCAAGCGCGAATCCACAAACAGAACGTTTTGCATCGAAGCTGCGTTGGCAAGAGAGGAGTTAGACATTGAAGGCAAAATGCTAAAAGAAGTGCAAGGTGGAAGAATTACCCAAACGACTCCGTCGCCCTCCATGCAGGAGATCGTCGGACGATCGCAACATCCGTCAGCCAAAGCCGACCGAGCCGATCGCGGTGAAGTCGCTCAAAAAAATAGTTGAGGAAAAACGATTCAGAACGTGATGGTTTTGTCTCGCTTCCGTTACCCGAATCTTAAGGCTTAATTTCGTTCTCGATCTCAGTGAATTCACTTGAATTGCCTATTTTTTCTGTCACAGTATCCTGACAAAAAAGGGGTCTCAGCCCACGTCTCGATCGCTTGAACCTTGCTTGTTTCTGTCCTTAAAACGAAGGTAAAAATCGCTGAAACCATTGAAATATCGTGATACTTCGCTAAAAAAAGCGATGAAATCACGCTGGAGGGTCTGACTCTGAATTATTCGATTTTGGAAGAAATTGTCAAAACAGAGCGAAATTGCCTCGATCGGGCGACCTGTTATTTTCGGGGCGATCGCAAGGCTGAATTCGCTAATTTTCTTGGCTCGGCCAATCTCTAACAGAAGATAAGGATCAAGCCTCCGACACCCAGGTTCTGACCCGCTGCGGTTTGCTTATGATGTGTGCTGGCGACTTTCTGACGCCAATCACGTCTATTTTTCTACAGACAGGTGCACGAGATTCAAGGGATGATGATGGGTATCTGAATCGGATCGGTTGATTACGATCGAGCCTCGCTCTAGAGACTTCTAGAGATCGATCCGCAGATTAATCCGCTCATCGCCCGTCCTGCCCGCCCATCCAGGAATCACCACCGCGATCGTCATGCTGTCAAACGAAACCTTCGACTCCGATGCGGTCTTCTCGCGCCTGCCCGGAGAAGTTCGATCGTGGGTTAGCTCGTTGCAATGGAACGAACGCCGCTACGTCCTGTCGCTCTGCCATGTCCTCTGCGCCGCGCCGCCCAGCGTTCAGGCCGAATTCCTCGACGAATACACCGCCGATGGCCTCGTCTTTCGCCTGCTCGACGACTACGATACCCAGCGCAAAGTCGAGCGACATTTGCAATTTTTCCGGATCGAAACGACCCTAACGGAAACCCTGCTGCGTAAATACATCCGTCAGTTTTATATCCACTGCGCCCAGGATCTCCATCGCCAGCCCGAGCAGTATCTACAAATTGCCGTCAAGCTGATGAGCAGTTCGGAAGAAAGCAATAACGCCTTTAATTACACCCTCGGGTTCGAGCTGCTGAAAATGATGTTTCGGATGAGCTGGATGCAACAGGAACGGCTGTATCGCTTGCAGAAAAATCAAGAAGAATTCATGCGGGGCTATATTAAGCCGATCCAGACGGCGCATCGGATTAATGGCATCATCGTGCCGCGCGATAAAAATAAATTCTTCGCTCGCCGCGACTATTATATTCAGACTCCCGAAATTCCGACCCGTAAGCTGGTGGAACTTGTGATGGCGACGTTTCCGGCGAAGCAGGTCACCGATTTTGGGTTTTCCGTGATTCGTCACACCAATGCGCTGCAATTTAACTACGACTATATTTATGCAAACGATGGCGAGGATATTCTCGGCTCGTCGGATTCGGGTTGATGATGATTTGCCGATCGCATCGCACACGGGAGGGAGCGCGGCGCTACACTTGACCTACTGTTTGCCCGCCTGAATCCTTTTGCATCGCTCCGATCGCATCGTTATTTGTGACTACAACCCTCGAAAAAACTTGGAATAGCGTTCTGGATCGACTGCAACAGCAACTGAGTCCGCCAACGTTTGAAACCTGGCTGGCGGAAACCGAGGCCGAACAGTTTGACGGCAAGCGGTTGACGGTGCGCGTCCCGAATCCGTTTGCGCGAAACTGGCTGCAAAAGTATTACTTAGAGGCGATCGCGACGGCAGTGAGCGAGACGATCGGCTATATGGTCGAGGTGGAGCTGACGCTTGATCCGGCCTCCAATGGCAGCATCGCCGATGCGGTGATCTGGCCGCAACCGGGACGCGAGCCGAAACGCCCGCCGATCGCGCCGAACTCAGCACGATTCTCAGACCT
This sequence comes from uncultured Geitlerinema sp., assembly GCA_964518905.1. Lineage (GTDB taxonomy): Bacteria > Cyanobacteriota > Cyanobacteriia > Cyanobacteriales > Geitlerinemataceae > RDYZ01. Next base: position 48,323 of record CAZFJL010000010.1, read on the forward strand.
CAACAGCAAGTACATTTTTTCGCGGTTTGTGGTCGGTGCGAATAGCCGGATGGCACACGCGGCGGCGCTCGCGGTGGCGGAGTATCCCGGACGCGAGTTTAATCCGCTGTTTCTCTGTGGTGGCGTCGGTCTGGGCAAAACGCATCTGATGCAGGCGATCGGGCATTATCGCCTCGATGCCAATCCCGACACGAAAATCTTTTACGTCTCGACCGAACGGTTTACGAATGACCTCATCGACGCGATCCGCCGCGACAGTATGCAAGAGTTTCGCCAGCATTATCGCGAAGCCGATGTGTTGCTCGTGGATGATATCCAGTTTATCGAAAGCAAGGAGTACACCCAGGAAGAGTTTTTTCACACCTTTAATGCGCTGCATGAAGCGGGCAAACAGGTCGTGCTGGCGAGCGATCGTCCGCCGAATCAAATCCCCTGTCTACAAGCGCGGCTCTGTTCGCGCTTTTCGATGGGGCTGATTGCCGACATTCAAACGCCCGACCTGGAAACGCGCATGGCGATCTTGCAAAAGAAAGCCGAATACGAAAACATGCGCCTGCCGCGCGACATCATCGAGTACATCGCCACCAACTACAAGTCGAATATTCGCGAGCTCGAAGGGGCGCTGATTCGAGCGGTGGCCTACATTTCCCTGTCGGGTTTGCCGCTGCGGGTGGAAAATATTGCGCCCATTCTCAATCCACAACTGGCGATCGTGGCGGCACGTCCGGCGTCGGTGTTGGAGGCCGTATCACTAGAAATGAACGTCTCGATCGACGATCTCAAAAGCGCCTCACGACGGCGGGAAATCAGCCAAGCGCGACAGTTAGCGATGTACCTGATGCGCCAGCATACCAATCTCAGCTTTCCGAAAATCGGCGAAGAGTTCGGCGGCAAAGATCATACGACAGTGCTGTATAGCTGCGAAAAAATCTCGCAGCGGCTCGAAAAAGAGCCGAGCTTGGTGAAACTGCTCGATCGCGTCAACGAACGCCTACGCACCATGCCCCCCAGCTAGCTAAACCGATCCCCTAGCTATACTGCAACTCCAACGTTGCATCCATCGCACAGATCAAATGTAGCCCCTCCATGATGCCGCTCGACAACGCATAGCGCTGATCATCCAGACGATGTAGCGTCTCGAAGCCACTGCGGCGCTGCTTATCGTTAATCGCCCAGTAGCGCTGCACGATCGACTCCGGCGTAATCCAGCCCTCCCCCTCAACCTTGCCCAACTCCGAGTGTTGCAACACAAACGTGTACTGACATTCGCCACTATCCAACCGCCCGCGATATTGCAGCGTAATCGCCTCGCGCTCCGCCTTAGGAAAGGTGAACTGCGTCACCATACTGAACCACTCATCCTGACTCCAGGCGACAATGACGCGACCCACCACCTGAATCGGAGGGGAATTGCGCTCAAGCCAATTCCCTTGGAGTTTCCAGCGGCCTTGTTCGAGGAGAAAGGTATGGGACACGGTAATGCAGAGACGGAACAGTTAAAGGGCGGGATTGTAAAGAGTGCGCTAGTTATGTAGACGTCGGCTGATCATAATTTTTTCAGAACAGTACTTGAAATGTGACCCTGTATTCGGAATCTTACGAGATTTGGGGGGATTCTGCTAGACGGTTGCTCCTGATGGGGATGGTGAGGCGATATCGCCCAGCAGGACGGAATGGGTCGCGCCGGTAACGCTAGGAAGATTGCCGGGAATGTCGTGCCAGCGCCAGTAGGCCAAGACCGCGAAAGCGATCGCTTCTTTACTGTCGGCATCTAGGCCGACATCATCGGTCGTCTGGACGCGGCAAGAGGAGCCGAGCTGCACTTGGAGGCGCTGGCGAAGGTAGGTATTACGGCTGCCGCCACCGCAAAGCAGAACACGATCGGGCAGTGCGGGCAAAAAGCGACGATAGCTGTCGGCGACGGAGGTTGCGGTGAGTTCGGTCAGGGTGGCGATCGTGTCGGCGGGGTCGAGGTCGAACGAATGCGCGTCGCTGAGACAGGTTTGGGTGAACTCTAGGCCGAAGTATTCGCGTCCGGTGGATTTGGGTGGCCGCTGTGCAAAAAATGGATCGCTTAACCAACGATCGAGCAGTGGCTGACAGATTCGTCCGGTGGCGGCCCAGGCTCCATCACAGTCAAATGTTTTCTGACCCTGACTTAACAGGTGTACCGCGAGGTCGATTAACAAGTTGCCAGGGCCGGTATCCCAGCCGCGAATATCGCGATCGAAGCCCTGTTCTAATGACGAATTATAGGTCTCGGAAGTTGTGCCTCTGGCGATCGTGCCGGAGAGATGGCGTAGACGTGGGATATAGGTCACATTACCGATACCGCCTAGATTCTGAACGCAGGTGGTTTGCGCCATGTGGCCGAGAAGACAGGCATCGACACGTGGCACGAGGGGAGCACCTTGGCCTCCGGCGGCAATATCGGCGGCGCGAAAGTTGCTAATGGTGGGAATGCCGGTGATGTGGGCGATCGTGGTTCCGCGTCCGAGTTGCAGGCTGTAGCCCAGGCGATCGAGTTGGCGGGCGGGCGGGTCCAGGTCGGGAACTGAGGAATGCGGCGATCCATTGTCGGTCAGAGAAGAGAGAGAGAGGGGATTGAGGGTCGGACGGGGGGGGCAGTGGTACACCGTTTGACCGTGGGAGCCGATCAGTTCTGCGGGGGGATGATCGGCCTGAACGGCGATCGCCGCCTGGGCAAAGGCCGTGGCGATCGCATCATCGCAGTCGGCAAGGTCTGCTAGTGCGATCGGTTCACCACCGGCTAGGTCAAGAATTTGTTGGCGTAAGGAGGCGCTGTAGGGAACGGTCTGAGCCGCAATGAGTTCGATTTTAAGATCATGATCTCCGCCATGCAGCTCAACCAGAGCGGCATCAATGCCGTCTACGGACGTACCGCTCATCAAACCAATCACGCGCATAGATTTAACCGATTCAACAGAAAATTAAGGGCAAAAATAAAGCTGATTGTGCATCATCCACTCGCTCATAAGACTGTTAAAGTTAACAGGAAATTACGCAAGCCCGTCCGCTTCATCCAGCTTGCATCACCGTTATCACCGCGAGCCCGCTCGCCCGACTTTCACCATGGTAGAACTCACTCCTAACCCTAGTTATAGCTTGACGCTGCGCTGTCAAATCCCGAATCAGTCGGGAATGTTAGCCAATATCGTCAATGCCGTTGCAGCGGTCGGCGGTAGCCTCGGGCAAATTGACTTGATTGAGCAAACTCATAAAGTCGCGATTCGCGAAATTACGGTCAATGCCTCAAGTACCGAGCACGCTGACAAAATCGTTGATGCGATTAAAGCGGTTCCGGATATGAATCTGATTGATGTGTACGATCGCACATTTAACCTCCATCGCGGCGGCAAGATTCGCATCGATAGTAAGCTCTCGCTCAAGCGTCAGGATGATCTGGCGATGGCTTATACGCCCGGTGTGGGTCGTGTCTGTCGCGCGATCGCTGAAGATCCCGATCTGGTCTATACCCTAACAATCAAAAGCAACACCGTGGCGATCGTCACCGATGGTAGCGCCGTCCTCGGTCTCGGAAATCTAGGGCCTGAAGCCGCGATGCCGGTGATGGAAGGCAAGGCGATGCTATTCAAAGAGTTTGCGGGGATCGATGCGTTCCCCGTATGTCTCGACACCCAGGATGTAGACGAGATCGTCGAAACGGTATGTCGCATCGCGCCGGTGTTTGGTGGCGTCAACCTGGAAGATATCGCCGCGCCGCGCTGTTTTGAAATCGAGAAACGCCTACGCGAACGTCTCGATATTCCCGTCTTTCACGATGACCAACACGGCACGGCGATCGTCACCCTCGCCGCCCTGTTCAACGCGCTGCGCGTCGTCGATAAAGAACTTGCGAAGACCAAAATTGTGATTAACGGTGCGGGAGCCGCAGGCGTCGCGATCGCCCGTCTGCTGCTCAAGGCCGGATCGACAAACACCTTGATGTGTGACTCCAAGGGCATCATCTCCAAATCGCGCACCGATATTAACGAGCAAAAACGCGAATTTGCCAGCGATGAAACCGGTCTGTTAGTCGATGCCGTGCGCGATGCCGATATCTTCATCGGGGTCAGCGCTCCCGGTGTGCTTACCCGCGAGATGGTGCAGTCGATGGCTCCGAAGTCGATCGTCATGGCGATGGCCAACCCGATCCCCGAAATTCAGCCCGAGCTGATCCAGGGCGATGCAGCGGTGATCGCCACCGGACGCAGCGACTATCCCAACCAAATCAATAACGTGCTGGCGTTCCCCGGTATTTTCCGAGGTGCGCTCGATTGTCGCGCCGTGGATCTGACCACGAACATGTACCTCGAAGCGGCCAGCGCGATCGCCTCGTTGATCTCACCGACCCAGGTCGCGGCGGACAACATCGTACCGTCGGTATTCGATGAGCGCGTCGTTGTCGCCGTCGCCGCCGCCGTGCAGCGAGCCGCCCGCCAAGAGGGAATCGCCCGCTGCTAGGTGACTTCAGACCTTTGAGGTTTTGGAAACCTCAAAGGTCTCGCTTCAACGTGATCAATCCCATATTTAGCTGGGGTAACTTAGCTCATGCGTAACGTCTCCCAGCCCCGACCTTGATCGAGCATTTGGCTTAACTGTGCCACCAACTCCGCCCGATCGGGATCTTCCGCAATATTGTTGTTCTCCGCCAAATCCGCTACATGGTCGAACAACATCCGCGCATACTGATCTCCCTCATCCGATCGCCACTCTGTATAGCGATAGCCGTCTACTTTGATCGAATCCCCATCCTCATAGTGACTAAACGCGGCCTGTTTCCAGTCTAAATCCGGCTGATCGATCAAGCGCACAAAACTATCCCCCTCTAAATGCGACGGCAACTCCAGCCCGCACAGCTCGCACAGCGACGGATACAGATCCACAAACTCCGTCAACCCAGCGACCCGCCGCCCCGCCGCTTTGCCCGGAACCCGCACAATCAACGGCGACCAGAGCGACGACTCAAAATTCGTATGCTTACACCACAAACCCTGCTCGCCCAAATGCCAGCCGTGATCCCCCCACAGTACAACGATCGTCTCCTCCGCTAACTCCAGCCGATCGACCTCCGCCAAAATTTGACCCACCAAGGCATCGGCGTAGCTCGTCGCTGCGTAATACCCGTGGATCATCGTCTTTGCCATCTCATCCGATAGCGGCCCTTCCTTCGGAATCCCCTGATAATCCCGCAACTCTCCCCAATTCGAGAACGCATTATCCGGCGTTCCCGCTGGGCGAAATGGGTTATCCGCTAGGTTGATTTGGTCGCGATCGTACATCGCCCAATACCGCTCCGGCGCATTGAACGGCAAATGTGGCTTCGTCAGCCCCACCGCCAACAAGAACCGCTCCTTCGACTCCGCAAATCCCTTTAGTTTTTCGATCGCCTTATTCGTAATCTTGCCATCCGCATAAGCATCATCCGTCACATTCACCCGCTCAAACACAGGCCCGAGCTTAAACTTTCCCGGATTATCCAACGCCGACTGCCGACCCTCCGGTGTCATATACATCTGCTCCGCCCACATCCCCGACGGTCGCCAAGGCCGTTCACTCCAAGCATCGAGATCATCATCATGCTGGTGATACACCTTACCGAGGGAAACCGTCGTATAGCCGTTCTGCTTAAACGTCGCCGGTAAACTCGGTAGATTGGGCGCATCCTTATCTTTACTGGCGTTATACGCGCTCCCAAATATCGTCCGATCGGCTCGTAACCCCGATAAAAAGCTGGCTCGCGACGCCCCACAAATCGGGACTTGACAGTATGCCCGCTCAAATAACGTCGCTTCCTTGGCCAGCCGATCGAGATTCGGCGAAATCATGTCCGATCGCCCATAACAGCCCAACTGTGGCCGCAAATCATCCACCACGATCGCCAACACATTCGGCGCTTTCCCCCCAGCACTCTTCGATCCCGATCCTGATTCCGATCCCGATCCTGATTCCGATCTTGATTGTAAACCAGGAACACTACACCCCGTCAAAACCTTGCTCAACAGCGGCAAACTTGTCAGGCCGAATAAACCCCCGATCAGTTTCCGACGCGAAAAATTGCGGTTCATCTTGATTACCTCAAGTCTTAGAAGGTGCTTACAAAGTCTGGAAGGTCGGGGAGATCATCAAGCTCTATGGCTTGCATTCGACCATTAGATTCAATGGTTAGATTCGAGAGGAAACAAAATCACAGCAAGAGCAAAATTTCGATCAACCAAAATCCTAGAGTGTATTGATCTTAATTCGACTTTATAGAAAATAAACGTATAGATTATCGGTGTTTCACTTCAATGCTCCGAAATTAATAAGCTGAATCTCGGTAGTATCGAAGACCTTAGACGGAGTCCTGGGTTTTCTGTGGTGGGTTTAGCCTGAGACCGAATAACTTGCAACCTAGAAGATGTGCTCTCGACATCACCGACAGCAACTAAGACCGGGATCAGTGTACTTTTGTTAAGGCTCGATCCGTTCTTGATTGCATCTTTGAGCGTTACTCCGGCGATCTTTGATGGCGTGTTCGATGCGATCAACCCCAATTAATTGCGCTTGATCGTCATCACGTACAATCCCGCGACCTACGTCAAACATCACCGGACCACAACCACTTTTTTACTCTTCATTAATAGGCATCATCGTGTTAAACCCCGGTCAACAGCTCTATCGAGACCTGCGCGATCGTCTTGAAGAAACAGACTTCTTCAAGCGCAACACCGCTGACTACGTGCGCAAAATCACGACCTACGGCCTGTTGCATATCCTGTCTTACATCGGCCTTTACGCCTGTGCTGAAACACCCTGGCGCTGGGCCGCTCTAATTGGCCTCACCCTCTCCGGCATCCAGTTTTACTACGTCAGTCATGACGCCGGACACTACGCCATTTCCGACAACAAAAACGTCAATTTGCGCCTAGGCCATATCGGTCATACGTTTATCGCCGGTGCAAGCTTCCGTTTCTGGCAGTACAAGCACGACCTACACCACCGCTACTGCAACGACGAAACGCGCGATCCCGACATGAATGCGTTTTTCCTCAAGCTCTACGAATCGGACGCCCGCGAACGTCCCGCCTGGGTGAACTGGGTGATTCGTAACCAAGCTGTGCTGCTCTGGGTCTTGGTGCTGTTCCATAACTTTGAGTTCCAGCGGATGAGCTGGGTGTATACCCATCAAAACCCGGTGCGTTGTCGTGCGGAACGTGTGCTAATTCCGCTGCACGTGCTGACCTATTTGGTCATCCCGATCGCGATTCTCGGCTGGCAAATGACCCTGACGAACTACATCATTTCGGGCATGATCTCCGGCGTGATCCTGGCGAAACTGTTCGCCATTAACCACATCGGTATGCCCAGTGTTCCGAGCGATCACGGCCTGTCGTTCCTTGAGCAACAGGTGATCACGTCGCGCAACGTTGTCGTTCCGGCGCTATTTGATGACTACTTTGGCGGGCTGCACTACCAAATCGAACATCACCTATTTCCTTGGGTATCGATCGATCGCTATCGCGCCGCCAGCCCGATCGTCAAAGCCTTTTGCCAAGAACACGGCATTGCCTACGTTGAGGAAAACTTCGGCCTTGCCCTGCTCAATGTCGAGCGTCATCTTGCCGTCATGTCCAAAACCGAGAACGCGCAGGCAGCCGTTAGCTCACTGAGTTAGCCAGTTGTTGCGTTGACCGGCTGTTTTATTGGCCTGCTGACGTGCAAAATACGCAAGAACAGACCCTCCATCGTGATCAAACCAAGCTCTGTTTGGTGCGGTCGGATCGAGCGTGCTAAAATTAGAGGCTCGATTTTAGCCAACCCCGAAAGAAAACTACGATGGAATTGACTGTAGAAGGCAAAGCTAGACCGGAAGGCAGCAAGCCGCGCGCGCTGCGCCGTGAAGGTCTCGTGCCTGCCGTTCTGTACGGACACAAAGGTACAGAATCGGTTGCATTTATGATCGACTTCAAAAGTGTCGAGACCCTGCTCAAGCAACCCTCACTGGGCAACCGCTTGATCTCTCTGGCTCTTCCGGACTGGAGCGGCAAAACCCTCCTGCGCGAAGTCCAAACCCACCCGTGGAAGAACGACCCGCACCACCTCAGTTTCTTCTCGGTTGAGAACCAGAAGAAAGTTGAAGTTGAGGTTCCTTTGCGTTTTGTCGGGATTCCTGAGGGCGTCACTAAGGGCGGCATCCTCGAAGCGCTACTCACGTCGCTCAAGGTCGTCTGCAAGCCAGATGGTATTCCTGAGTCGATCGAAGTGGATGTGACCGCGCTCGATGTCGGCCAAGGTTTGCAAGTCTCGGATCTGCAACTCCCCGACGGTCTACAGGTTTTGATCAGCCCGAGCCAACTGCTCGTCGGTGTTCAAGAGTCGCGTGCAACGCGTACAGCCCGCGAAGGATAATTCGTAGCGGGTATCGGCTTATCGAAATAAGCGAACGCAACGCGTTCGCGAATAACCGTTTCTCCGACGGAACGGTTTATACGAAAAGACCTGATTTAAATTGTCTCGACTTCAATCAAAACCCATGGCATCACAATGTGTGCGTTGAGTTTTATCGGTTTCAAGTCGAGTTTAGAAGGCTGGGACTTTCGCCATACTTTGGTGCGAGTCCTGGTTTTCTTTTTCTATGTACGGAGCGGATCGGCGCAGATAGTTACGAGTTTCGTACTAGAAGACAACTGAATTTAGTCTGTGGTTTGGTCGTTATTTAGCGTACGATTCGGCCTGTTCACCTTTTTTTATCCTGAGAATGAATTCCTACAACATCTATGGTGTCGGCAACGCACTCGTTGATCTCGAATACAACGTATCAAGCGAAACGCTCGATCGTCTTGGCATTGAGAAAGGCGTGATGACGCTCATCGATGAAGTGAAACAGGCTGACGTGGTCGCGGCGCTCGACGGTGCGGAATGTCATCGTGCCTGTGGCGGTTCGGCGGCGAATACTGTTGTGGCGATCGCGCAAATGGGCGGCAAGGGGTTCTTTTCGTGTCGCATTGGGGATGATGAAACGGGCAAGTTTTATCTCGAAGATCTCACCCGCTTTGGCATCGCGACCAACATCACACCGCCGGAAACGCTGAATTTTGGGACGACGGGTAAATGTCTGGTGTTGGTGACGCCCGACGCCGATCGCACCATGAATACCTTCCTGGGCGTGTCGGCGGATATCTCGATCGCCGATCTGGAAGCAGACTCGATCGACGCCTCCGACTATGTCTATATCGAAGGCTATCTCGTTAGCTCGGACAGCGCCCGCGCTACGGCGATTCGCGCTCGTGAGCTAGCCCGTGAACACAACACGAAGGTCGCCTTCACGCTGTCTGACCCCAATATGGTCAAGTTTTTCAAAACCGGGTTGCTCGAAATTATTGGCGATGGCGTTGACCTGCTGTTCGCGAATGAAAGTGAAGCGATCGAGATGGCGGGAGTCGAATCGATCGAGGATGCGATCGCCTATCTCAAGACGATCGCCAAGGAATTTGTCATCACCCTAGGGCCAAAGGGATCGCTAATCTATGACGGCACAACGCTGCATGAGATTGCGTCTTATCCCGTCACGGCGATTGATACCGTTGGCGCGGGAGACATGTATGCGGGGGCTTTCCTTTACGGCATTACCCACGGCATGGATTACGCAACAGCCGGTGATTTAGCGTCACGCGCTTCAGCCCAAATCGTCACGAAATACGGCCCGCGCCTAAGTGACGCCGAAATTCAAGCCCTATTGACTCGCTCTTAATTGCCTGGGCCTGTCCCAGTGTCTGGAGTTATCGAGGTTAGGGCTGAAGGTAGAAGCGTACGACATCACTCCTCGAAGTCATCTGTCAGCGATCGCCGTGAGATCGTGTGAAAATCGCATCAGAATCGGATCGGAATCGCCATCAGAATCTAATCAGCGATCTCAGGCGTCTAGCAATGTGTATACCCACTTCGGTTCGTTAAGCCATGACTAAACAACTAATGATGATTCGCTCTGCCTCACCAATTTTCCTGACAACTCTGGCTCTGGGCGCACTTGGTTTGCCCGCGATCGCCGGTTCTTCGCCCGTCGGTTCGTCCCCGACCGCCTATCAGTTGGCGCAGTTCAGCCCCGCCGATCGTCCCCCGCCGATTACGGCAGATGGTGGCGGGGCACGGTTTTCCGCTCCCGATTTCTCCGCTCCTGAAGGTGCGGGCAGTAGCGCCACCCGTAATAGCTGTATTGCGATGTCGCCGCTTGTGCCGAAAGATGCCAACGGCTCATACTACGGTTTGACGACGAGCGATCGCCCGGAGCTACATCTCTATACCCTTCGCGCAGAGGGTTCCCGCGCTCAACTGGCCACGCTCTACATCTACGAATATTCTGCCGAAGCTCCGGCGTTCGAGCCTGCATACGAGAAAGAATTCAACCTGCCAGATGCCACGCGCAGCATTGTGAGTGTCGGGGTTGATCCCGACTCCGAATTTACGTTTGATCCCTCGACTCAGTACGAGTGGTATATCGAAATTCAATGCGAGCCTGACAGCAATGATCCCACGACCTTGGCCTTTACCTATGGCTGGATCGAGCGTGCAGGCAGTGATCCGGTCGGCCTCGGCACGGTTGGCACAAATGATGCAGCGGCGGCCTATGGTGAAGCAGGGATTTGGTTTGAGTATCTCGACAACCTGATCGCTGCCGGATCGGAAAATTGGAGCTATATTCTCGATGGTTTCAGCGCTGCGATCGACGATAGCGCTGATCTCTCGCAGGCGACGATCGCTCCTTCGCCGCAGGATGCCAATGTGCAAATCATCCAGATTCAGCCCTAGCGATCGCGAAAGCTAAGACGCCGCCCTCTGAGACCCATCTTGGGTGACGCTGCCCTAAGTTTGGGTTGACATGCTCCTCGGACTTAAAGTCCGAGGATTCTAAGGTTAGGCGAACAGACGAGGCGGCTGCTCTACTTTGTGGCTTAACGCTTCAACGGGCATGGCTAGCACGCTAGTCTGATGCGCCCTCCACGTTCGTTGTCAAACCGCTCCCAGAGTTCACAATGTCCGATCGCTTTGCTCTCAAAACGTTCAAACAAATACTCTGGCAGTGGCGTGCAGTGGCGGCGTCCGTGCCCAGTATCACGATCCTCGTACTGCTGATTCGCGGAGTCGGGGGGCTTCAGGGATTTGAGCTAAAAATGCTCGACTATTTTTTTCAATGGCGTCCCCTGGAAGCACGCGATCCACGGATTACGATCGTCGGCATTAGCGAGCCTGATATCCAAGAGTATGGTTATCCGATTAACGACGATATCCTCGCCACCCTACTTGAAAAAATCGCAGCGACCGATCCACAGGCGATCGGCATTGATATTTATCGCGATTTGCCCGTACCGCCCCCCTACGATCAACTACTCGAAGAACTGCGTCAGAATCCCGATCGGCTGACCAGCGAGGCAACTCAAGCCGAGACCGAACCCAGCTACGAACGCTTAACGAATGTCTTTCGACAAAACCCAAATATCATCGGGATTACCAAAGTGACGGGCGGCAATGAAAGTGTTGCACCCTCGCCGGTACTCGAAAGTTTGGGGCAAATCAGCGCCAATGATCTGCCGCCGGATATTGACGATCGCCAACGACGCGGATTTTTATACCTCAAGCCTGAGGAAGACGGCGACACCTATTTTGGGCTGGGGTTCAAGCTCGCCATGATCTATCTCGATCAGGAGGGCATCACTCCGCGCATGAGCGATAACAATCTGTGGGTGCAAATTGAAGATACGATTTTCTACCCGATCGAACGCAACAGCGGCAGCTACGTACACAACGATAGCGGCGGCTACCAAATTTTGATTAACTACCGTGGGCCGAACGGGTCATTTGATCGGGTCACGCTCGACGATGTGCTATCGGATCGAGTCGATCGCTCGATCCTTCACGATCGCATCGTTCTGATTGGGATGACCGCCGAGAGCGTTAAAGATGTCGTTTCAACACCGTTTACCAGCCTGCACAAAGGCACGGATGAGGCGAGAGTTCCGGGTGTGGAAGTTCATGCCCATATCGCCAGTCAGATCATGAGTGCAACTCTCGATGGTCGCAAAAACATCCGCATGATCCCGGATTGGGCAGAGGCACTCATTATTTTGGGCGGGGCTTGTGTGGGCGGTGTACTTAGTTGGAACTGGCGCTATAGCTCGCCGTTTTGGCGAATTGCGCCGCATATTCTCGGGGTGGTTGGTTGTGGCGGTATTGCCTATGGTTGCTTTGTTGCGGGGTGGTGGATTCCGATCGTGCCGCCCGTCGTCGCCCAAATTAGCACCGCGATCGCGATCACGGCCTATGTTGCTCGATCGGCGGCGGACATTCGCCAAACGTTTAGCCGCTATCTCACCGATGAAGTCGTTGAAACCCTGCTCGAAACGCCCGATGGCTTACATATGGGGGGAGAGCGTCGCCGCATCACGATTTTGACTTCGGATCTGCGAGGCTTTACGGGCATCTCGGAGCGTTTGCCACCAGAAAAAGTGATCGGAATTTTAAATATTTATTTGGACGCGATGGCGACAGCGATCGTCAATCATCAAGGGACGATCGATGAGTTTATGGGTGATGGCATCCTGGTGTTATTTGGTGCGCCGACCCAGCGCGAAGACGATCCCGAGCGAGCGGTGGCCTGTGCGATCGCGATGCAAAAGGCGATGGCTGGCGTCAATCAGCAAATGGCCGATCGCAATCTGCCGTCACTCGAAATGGGGATCGGTATTCATACCGGCGAAGTCGTGGTGGGCAATATTGGCTCGATGCAGCGCAGCAAATATGGCGTGGTTGGCTCCGAGGTCAATCTAACTTACCGAATTGAAGGCTATACGGTAGGCGGCCAGATTTTAATTACGGATGCCACCAAAAATCAGCTTACGATTCCGATCGAAACGGACGGCCAACAGCAGGTGTCACCGAAAGGCGTAATCGAACCGATTTTGATTCACTCGGTCACGGGTATTCGCGGCAAATACAACTTGCGTCTAGCCAGTGAGACCGAGGAATTACACGCGATCGATTCGCCGATCAAACTCAATTTCGCCGAAATTAAGGGAAAAGATATTAGCCCCGATCGCTATTCAGGACAATTGACGGGTCTGTCGGAAAAACATGTGGATCTGGTCACCGAGCGATCGTTAGCGCCCCTCACCAACCTCCAATTTCGCCTAACGACGAACGGCGAGGAGAGTGAAACCGAGTTTTACGCCAAAGTTATGAAACGGGGATCACAACCCAATACGTTCCGTCTACGACTCACCTCGATCCCGCTAGACGTCAAAACCTACTTTGCGACGCTCTATGATGCAGAACGAGAGGATACCTAGCGTCCTTCAGACCGCCGAATTCCCGCTATCTCCCCAACCCCATGCGACCGCCCCGCAACCTCACCCTCATTTTCGGCGTCTGCGTCATCCTCGCTTTGTCGATTTGGCTGATCACGTCGCTGGGCTGGCTCTATAGCCAAATTGCCTGGTCAGCGCCGCCGTTTTTGGCGGGGTTGCTCGTGATTTTACTGATCATCACGATCGCCGTCGCCCTCTACGCCTTTCTCTATTATTTCGGCCTATTTAACCCGTCAGGATTCGGTAAATTTAGCAAATTTGGCAGATTTGGCAAATCTTCCCGATCGGATCAAACACGCCGCACCCTTCGCGCTCCGACCGACAAAACCGACGCCGCGACCGCCAACCTCAACGCCGTTCGTAAACAGGTCAGCCAGATCCAGGACGAGGTCACTCGCCGCGCTCTCCTGAGCCGATCGCGCGAAATTGAGACCAACATGGCACGGCGCAACCTCCAAATCGTCGTCTTTGGCACGGGATCAGCCGGGAAAACCTCGCTAATTAACGCGCTACTGGGTCGCGTGGTGGGTCGCGTGGCCGCGCCGATGGGGTCAACCCAGGAGGGGCGGGTGTTTACGCTGGAATTGGACGGGGTTGGGCAGTCGGTGGAGATTGTCGATACGCCGGGAATTCTGGAAGCAGGCGAGGCGGGCGGGATGCGATCGCAGGTGGCGCGGCAGTGGGCGGCAGAGGCGGATTTGCTGATTTTTGTGGTGGATAACGACCTCACCCAAGCGGAATTTGCGCCGCTAATTGCCCTCGCTGAGATCGGTAAACGTTCGATCGTCGCCTTTAACAAAAGCGATTTATACCTAGAAGCCGATCGCGATGATATTCTCGCCAAACTGCGATCGCGCCTGCACCGTTGGATTCCGCCCAGCGACATCGTCGCGATCGCCAGTAACCCGCCCTCCGTCCGGCTCGACAGCGGTGAAGTCATCAAGCCCAACCCGGAAATCATCGCCCTCGTGCAGCAAATCATCGCGGTTTTGCGGGCGGAAGGCGAAGATCTGATCGCCGATAATATCCTGCTGCAATCCCAGCGCCTCGGCGATCGCGCCCGCAAACTGATCGACGCCCAGCGCCACCGCCAAGCCGCCAAAATCGTCGATCGCTACCAATGGATCGGCGCGGGAGCCGTCGCGATGACGCCGTTGCCGGTGGTGGATATGTTGGCGGCGGCGGCAGTGAATGCGCAAATGGTGGTCGAAATCGCCACGGTGTACGGCTGCGAGCTAAATATGGAACGGGGTCGCGAGCTGGCGCTATCGTTGGGAAAAACCCTCGCCAGTTTGGGCATCGTCAAAGGAGCCGTGCAGTTGGTGGCCGGGGCGCTGTCGCTGAATATCGCGACGCTGGTCGTGGGGCGAGCGATTCAGGGCATTGTCGCAGCTTACTTAACTCGGATTGCGGGCAAAAGTTTCATCGAATATTTCCGCCAGGATCAGGACTGGGGCGATGGTGGTATGACCGAGGTGGTGCAGCGACAGTTTCAGCTCACGCGCAAAGAGGAGTTTGTCAAAGCCTTTGTCAAAGATGCGTTTAATAAAGTGGTCGAGCCGCTAAAACTATCGATCGAGCCGGATGATCTCGACGAAGGGCCGCTGTTTGTGCAGGAGGGACGACCGATCGCCGATCGCGAGTTTGATCGCTGGGCGGACGATACGCCGATCACCCCGTTTTCGTCCAGCGATCTCGATCGTCCAGAACCGATCTACGCCGATCTCGACCCGATCGCCGATCGCCCCGCTGCCCCCATTCCCTTCAATGCGGATTCCCACCCCCGATCGCAGCCCGCCCCCACGCCCAGCAACCGCGACGAAGACTACGAACTTGCCATCATTGAACGCTCGGACGAACAGGAACCCGACGACTGGAATCGATCGGCGGCACGCGACGATTGGTAGGTGTAGCAAAAAAAGATTGTATTAAATTAAGGACTCACAAAAAAGCTGATATAGCGGTGTCCGCCTGGATCGACGATCTAAGCTTATATAGCAAAAAACGATTTGGTTAGGACTTCTCAAAAAAAGCTGAGAGCACTGAGCGGAGTCGAAGTGCGGTTCTCAGATTGGACGAGAGTGTCCTAACACAATCGGCTTACGCTATACACAGTCGGATTTCGTATCAAAGGTCTCGCTCCATACGATCAATCTATGTCTTGACTTGGCCTACTTAATCTGCAATGAAGGCGCAGAAAATCGGGAGATCACACAGCCGAATTTGCCATTAATGACGGCAAGAAATTAACGATCGCCGGAAAAGCAATAATCGCCACCAACACCAACAGTTGCACAATCACAAACGGAATCACCCCGCGATAAATATCCCCGGTCGTCACCTCGGGCGGCGCAATCCCGCGCAGGTAAAACAACGCAAAGCCGAACGGCGGCGTTAGAAATGATGTCTGTAAATTTGTGCCAATCACAACGCCATACCAGACCAAATCCATGTTGTACTGCTGTGCGATCGGCGCAAACAGCGGCACGATAATAAAAGCAATCTGAAAGAAATCAATAAAGAAACCGAGAAAAAAGACCACCGCCATACTAAAGACCAAAAAGCCGATCGAGCCTCCCGGTAAATTTAGCAATAGATTGGTCACCACCTGCTCGCCGCGCAGCCCGCGAAACACGAGGCTAAAAGCCGTCGAACCCAGCAAAATAAACACCACCATCGTCGAAATTCGCAAGGTCGCATCACACACCTCACGCAGCGATTTCCAGTTCAACTGGTGGTTAAACGCAGCGAGGACGATCGCGCCGACACTACCCACGGCTCCCGCCTCGGTCGGTGTCGTCAAGCCAAAAAAGATGCTGCCCAAGACCAATAAAATCAGGGCGAGCGGCGGAACCATCGCCTGCATGACTCGTTTCGCAAGCGCTCCGGCGGGCAGATCGCAGACCTCGGAGGGCAGGGCGGGCGCAGCGTCGGGGCGAAGGATTGCCGTAATGATCACGTGTATCGCAAAGGCGACCGTCATCAGCACTCCCGGCAAGAGTGAGCCGATGAAGAGGTCACCGACGGAAACTCCTAGCTGATCAGCTAACACCACTAAAACGACACTGGGCGGGATGATTTGCCCCAGGGTTCCCGAGGCGGCGATCGTACCCGCCGCTAGCCCGCGATCGTAGCCGTAGCGCAGCATGATCGGCAGCGAAATTAAACCCATCGCCACCACCGTCGCCGCCACCACCCCCGTGGTTGCCGCCAGCAGCGCCCCGACAAAAATCACCGCCAGCGCCAAACCGCCCCGAATCCGACCAAACAAAATGCCGATCGTCTCTAGCAGCCGTTCGGCGATGCCGGACTTTTCGAGCATCGCCCCCATAAAGATGAAGTAGGGGATCGCCAGCAGCGTGTAATTTGACATCGTGCTGAAGATCTGGAGCGGCATCGACCCCCACAGGCTGACGTTAAAACTGCCCGTCGCTACGCCGATCGCGCTGAAGACGATCGCTGTTCCGCCAAGGGTAAAGGCCACCGGGTAGCCTAGCAACAGCAGACCAAGCGCCCCAACGAACATTAAGACTCCGAGCCACTCTGTCACGATTTGCGATCTCCGTTGGGTTGGTTGGGGTTAGAAAGGGGACGGGCGGATTGACCGACTTCGCCGACTTCGCCGACTTCGCTGGCGATCAAACTGGGCGGCGTGCGATGGCCAGTCACGATCGCCAGATTTTTGATCGTTTCGGAAATGCCCTGAACGATCAGCAGGACGAAGCAAACCAGGATCATGGCCTTAAGCGGGTAGCGCGGCAAACCACCGGGGTCGGGGGATACTTCGCCGATGCGCCAGGAGTTCGAGACGGGTTTCCAGGCGAACCACAGCATTAGTGCGCTAAAGGGAATCAGGAAGAGTAGGCCGCCGATCGTGTCGGCGATCGCTTTGTGTTTGGGCGACCAGGTGTTGTAGAACATATCCATGCGGACGTGTTCGCCGTGTTTTAGCACGTAGCCTGCGCTGAAGAGAAACACCAGGCTGAATAGATACCACTGGGTTTCGATCAGGGCATTGGAGCTGAGGTTTTGCCCGATCGCCTGTCCGAGGTAGCGACCGATCGCGTTCCAAGCGCCGACGGCGACCATCGCGAGGATGAGCCAGAGTGCGAGTTTGCCGATCGATTCGGTGAGCCGATCGATCGCGCGGGAAAGTCTGAGTAACGATTCCACGATGAATGTCTCTCAAGAAAAGGGTCGTGGGTGCTTCAATCGAGAACAATCAAAGCGAACAGTATTGTACCTTTGTGCTTGAGTTGGTTTTGTGTGGTGAATTCATTGAGGCGGATACGACCAGTGCCGAAGAACTGGTCAAAAACTATGCAAGTAGTGCTCTTTAAAGACTGCCTGATTACGCCACACCCGGAAAGCTCGTCACGTTCTCGATTTCGAGATCGGGAAAACTATCGACATACTGAATAGTGAAATCCGGAAACGAGCTGACCTCTTGCCATTCGCCACACCGATCGGCAAAACTATCCACCCACTGCACTTTCAGATCTGGAAAACTCGTGACCGTTTTCACTTTTAAATCGGGAAAACTGTCAACGACCTGTACCTTGCCGTAGAGGGCGATGCCATTCACACTACAGCTTGCCGAGTCCAGGGCGATCAGTTGGGGGCTGGCCTGCGGATTGGACTGGGAATTGATGCTCCATGCCTGAGCGCGTGCCACGATCGTCACGATCGCCAGGGCGGCAAGGGCAAGACTCAACAAAACAGACCAGTGATGACGGCGAAAAAGTCGGAAGTTCATAGGAATAACCCAGTAGACCGGGAATAGATAAAGACTTGAGCCGTTGAACGTTGAACGGGTTTAACTCGTTTGATTTTCAACTCGTTTGATTACAGTAATGGCTGTTCTGATAGTTCGGCGGGCTCGGAGATCGAATCGATCAGAGTGCGGACACGCGCCGCGTCGCTGTGAAAACCATCTTGATCGAACAGTGTCGCGGCAGAGTTTAAGGCCGCTTTGGCTCGATCGAGATCGCCCAGCATGATGTAAGCAAAGCCGAGATTTCCCAGAGCGGGAGCGTTTGTGGGATCGATCGCCAGGATCGCGCGGCTATCGGCGATCGCGGCTTGGGGTTGGCCGGTTTCGAGGTTGAGTGAGCCGCGATTTAAGTAGACGGGGATGGCACGCGGCGAGTTCTCGGGAAGGAGATCGAGGGTGTGATCGTAGCCCTCACGAGCGGCGTCCCAATTTTGGAGCGAGGCTTGGGTTAGGGCGAGATTGTAGTGGGCTTCGATCGCGGTGGGGTCAAGCGCGATCGCGGTGGTGTAATCGTCGAGGGCGGCTTCGGCGTTACCGTTTTGGCTGTGGAGGTTGCCGCGATTGACGTACGCCTGGGTGTAGCCCGGATCGAGGCTGATGGTGCGGCTGTAATCGGCGAGGGCGGCCTCGTAGCGCTGGAGGACAAAATGGGCGACGCCGCGATTGTAGTGGGCGATCGCCAAATCGGGCTGACGGCTGATCGCTTGGCTAAAGGCGTCGATCGCGTCGGCATAGTGTCCCTGTGCAAAGGCGTCGCGACCAACGGCCAACCAGGTTTGGGCGCTCTGTTCTAGCTGATGAGCCTCGGCAGCATTGGCGATCGAACTCCCCGTGACGTATCCGAAGCGATCGCGGTCTCCCGATGGTGCTGGGACGATCGCACCGGCAAGCCAACCCATCATGGCAGCGATCGTCACGACAGCGTGGCGATCAGAATCGCGGAAAAACGGCAGCATAGACAATAGAGTTAATCAGAATTTGACAAACATTTAACGGACGATCCGCAGCCATTGACCCACGGTAGATCGAAAGGTTTATGGCTCAGTTAAGCGTGAATACCATTGGATTCCATCATTATCCGGCGCGGGTCGTGATTATTACCGTGCGAGAGAGGTTCCATCGCCGCTTAAGCTAGGCGACATCACTCCAAAACAAGACCCTCGCTTCTCACTACACCCTCCTATGCTCCAACTCCCTAAACCTGTCTGGATTCTCAGTACGGGGCGCTTTCTCTCGGAAATCGGCACGGGCTTCACCGTGTTTTACGGCCCGATCGTCTTCGTTAACCAAATCGGGCTGACGGCTACCGATGTCGGTGTCGCGGTGGGTGCGGCCTCGATCGTCGGGATTTTCGCCCGTATTCTCAGCGGATCGCTCTGTGATTCCCATTGGGGCGCAAAACGGACGCTGCTGATGTCGGGGATCATCTCGGCGATCGGCGCGTTTTTGCTCGCCATGACCCACGATTTCGCCTCACTGCTCCTCGGTCAAGTATTCGCCGGGGCGGGGCTGGGAATCTACTGGCCCGCTTCAGAAGCGACGATCGCCGCTACGGCCAAGTTTGATCAGCATCGCGACGCCTATACCCTGGCAAGGTTTGCCGATAACCTGGGCATCGGTGTGGGCGTCATCGCTGGGAGCGCCCTGGTTTCGATTGATCGCGCCTATCAAGTTCTATTCGCGATCGATGGGCTGTCCTACCTCATTTTTACGATCATCGCGGCGATCGCCCTGCCCTACATCGCCCGCATTCGCCACGACGACACCACCGAAAATCCGATCCGGCGCTGGTTCAACGCGCTCGGCGATCGCGTCCTCTTGCTCTATCTCGCGATTAACGTCGCCTTCACGGTCTACGTTTCCCAAGTTCAAGCCACCCTGCCGCTCTACCTCAATAATGTCGTCACCGCCGTGTCCGGCGTGCCGTTTCCCACCGAGGCGATCGGTGCGTTATTCACCGGCCACATTATCCTCTGCGCCGTGCTGCAAATCCCCGTATCGCGAGCGCTGAAATCCCTCGATCACGTGCGAGCGCTGAGTGTATCGGCGGTGGTCTGGTGCGTCGGGTTTGTCAGTTTGTGGGGGCTGAGTGTGCTGCATGTATCGCCGCTGGTGATCGGGATTGTGGGTCTGACGCTGTTCGCGATCGCGATCGTTTCCTATACGCCGTCGGCCTCGGCGTTTGTGGCGCTGCTGGCTCCAAATGAACTGCGCGGGATTTATCTTTCGCTTAATTCTCTGTGCTGGGCGCTGGGCTACGCGATCGGCCCACCGCTGGGCGGGATGGCGATCGATGCCGGTGCGAATTTTGCGATCAATTACTGGCTACTGCTGGCCGTATCGAGCCTGGGAATGATGGCCGTGTTGTACCTACTCGGTCGGCTGTTCTGGCGATCGCAGCAACACTCATAGCCGATAACCACCAATGCACCAACGCTCAAATCCGCCTCAAATTCAGCGAATCCAGCCGATCGTGTGGTGAAATAACGATTTTAGTTTGAGACGATGGGTTATCGTTCCCTGACGAAAGCTCACCTAAAATGCGCCAAAGTCTCACCAAGTAAGCACTTGCGCGATCAAAAATCTGCAACGATCGAGTCGTTTCGTATGCCACAAACTGTTACATAATAGGCATTCGTTTGTTCTCTGGAGAAACTATCGTCATGGGCCGCGCAAAAAAAGCCATTCTCGCCTACTCCGGCGGGGTCGATACCTCGGTTTGTATTCCCTACCTCAAAGAAGAGTGGGGCGTTGAAGAAATTATCACCTTGGCCGCCGACCTTGGACAGGGCGAAGAGCTAGGCCCGATCAAGCAAAAGGCGCTTGATTCCGGCGCGAGCATTTCCCTGGTGGCGGACGTGACGAAGGAATTCATTGAAGACTATGCGTTCCCGGCGATCCAAGCCAACGCACTCTACGAAAACCGTTATCCGCTCTCGACCGCGCTGGCTCGTCCGCTGATTGCTAAGAAGCTGGTAGAAGCCGCTGAGGAATACGGCGCAGATGCGGTGGCTCACGGTTGCACCGGTAAAGGCAACGACCAAGTGCGTTTCGACGTGGCGATCGCCGGTCTCAACCCGAACATCAAAGTCCTGACCCCAGCTCGGGAATGGGGCATGAGCCGCGAAGAAACGATCGCCTACGGTGAAAAATTCGGCATCCCCTCGCCCGTCAAAAAGTCATCGCCGTTCAGCATCGACCGTAACTTGCTCGGTCGCAGCGTCGAAGCAGGCCCGCTCGAAGATCCGTGGAACGAGCCGCCGGAAGAAGTCTACGCGATGACCTCGGCGATCGCGGACACGCCCGACACGCCCGAATACGTCGAAATCGGCTTTGAAGCGGGTCTGCCCGTGTCGCTCGACGGTAAAGCGCTGGCTCCGGTGGAACTGGTGACGGAACTGAACGCGATCGTGGGTCGCCACGGTTATGGCCGCATCGACATGGTCGAAAACCGTCTCGTCGGCATCAAATCGCGTGAAATCTACGAAGCTCCCGCACTGCTGACGCTGATTCACGCCCACCGCGACATCGAAAGTCTGACCCTGACCAAAGACGTGTCGCAGTACAAGCGCGGTATCGAAGAAACCTACAGCCAAATGGTTTACAACGGTCTGTGGTTCAACCCGCTGAAGCAAGCGCTCGATGCCTTCATCAAGGAAACCCAAACCCGCGTCAGCGGTACGGTGCGCGTCAAGCTGTTCAAAGGCACACTGACGATCGTCGGTCGTAAATCGGACAACACACTGATCACCGAAGAGCTTTCGACCTACGGTGCGGATGACAAATTCGACCACAAAGCAGCGGAGGGCTTCATCTACGTTTGGGGTCTGCCGACGCGCGTTTGGTCGGAAAAAACACGCGGTTAAGGTTTGCAAGACCGCGATATCCAGAAGTCGGATTTCTTCAAGAAATTCGACTTCTCACCCGAGATCAGGACAGGTTCAATTCGTTGGATCGGTCCTGCTTTTGTTTTGAGGTTGTTTTGGTTTGTTTTAATTTGTTTTTTTGGGGGGGCGAGTTTGATTGCGATCGCGCTTCAACATTCGTTTACAGTTGATTTACCGTGACACCTGTTTACACCACCACACCACGGGCGCATTGCCGTGACGCCCCGACGCGATCATGCCCGAATCAACTCATCCCCAATCCACATCCTCCCAGTCCACGCCCGAACCGACCTGGAAAGCGATCGCCCGCCTACTGCGCTGGGATAAGCCCGCCGGTCGGTTGATTTTAATCGTCCCGGCGCTGTGGGCAGCGTTTTTGGCAGCGGAGGGGCGACCGGCGATCGGTCTCGTGATTACGATCGTCTTCGGCGCGTTTGCCACCAGTGCGGCGGGCTGCGTGATTAACGACTTATGGGATCGCGATATCGACCCCCACGTCGAACGCACAAAACTGCGGCCACTGGCGTCGCGCAAGCTGTCGGTGTCGATGGGGATTGCGGTGTTTCTCGGGACGCTGACCTTAGCGGCGGTGTTGGCGACGTATCTCTATCGGCTGTATCCGCTCAGTTTTTGGCTCTGCGTCGCCGCCGTCCCGGTGATCGTCTGCTATCCGCTAGCGAAACGAGTGTTTCCCGTGCCGCAACTGGTGTTATCGATCGCCTGGGGGTTTGCGGTGTTGATTAGCTGGAGTGCGGTGACGGGTTCGCTGGCGGTGGCGACGTGGTGGCTGTGGGGCGCGACGATGTTATGGACGTTGGGGTTCGATACGATCTATGCGATGGCCGATCGCGAGGACGATCGGCGGATTGGGGTGAATTCGAGCGCGTTATTTTTTGGGTCGCAGGTGGTGAATGCGATCGCGGTGTTTTTTGCGGGGACGGTGTTGTGTTTCGTTAAGGTGGGGTTACTGCTGGAGTTGAGCGGGTTGTTTTGGGTGGGTTTGGCGATCGCGGCGATTGGTTGGGGGCGGCAGTGTTGGGTGTTGACGCGATCAGTGTTAGAACGCTCAGACTATGGGTTCTTGTTTGGGCAAAATGTATGGCTGGGGTTTGTGATTTTGTTGGGGACGATCGGGCATTATTGGATTTAGCCTCGGAGCCGTCGTGCTCCAGTTCAGGTTTAGTCAAACAGCAATGAAAATACGTCATTTACGGTTAACGAGAGTTCTCCCGCAAACTGTGGCAACGGCAGCAGTCGATCTGGATCATCAAAAATGAGCGTTTGCTGTTGCGGCAAATAAACCAAAACCGTTTTTTCTTCTGGGTCGATCAGCCATCCCAATTCAGACCCATGATCCAAACAAAACAAAATATTTTTGGTGACTTTCGTCTGACTTTGACCCGGTGACAGAATGTCGATCGTCCAATCTGGCGCACCGTCAAACGTGTTCGCAATTTCACCATCCTGATCCCGCAAAATACGCGGCCAGGTGAACACCGAGATATCCGGAATAATCGACCGATCGCCAAAGGTACAGCGCAGTTCGGAGAATGCCCGCGCTATTTTGGGTCGCCGCAAGCTCAGGTTCAGCAGCGCCGCCAATTCGGTCTGAATTGAGCTGTGCTTTCCTTGAGGCATGGGTTTTTGGATAATGTTGCCGTCGATATATTCGCTAGCGGGTCGCGTTTCGGGTAGTGCGAGGAATTCGGCTAGGGAAAGGGATTTAGTTGGGGTTTGTACCATGATTCGCTATCCGCGATCGTGACTCTTTCGATATTTGGGGGGGGGCGATCGTCTATTCGTTTTGGATTTTGGGGTTTGGGGTTTGGGTATTACGAGTGCGATGTTTTTAGAGGGCTTCTGAAAAGGTATTTATACTCACCCATATTTGCGGTTTCGCAGGATTGATAGCCTATGTGTGTATGATTACAACCTCGGATCGCTCAAAAACGATAAGTAATTATGCTTATTCAGAAGCCCTCTTAGGGGTGAATCTGGGTTGGTTTCAAGGCTATTCTAGGCCGTTTTTTCTTGGGAGTTTGCCGTTGAGGGAGTTGATATAGGTCATTGGTCGCGAAGAGGTGGCGATCCGTGAACGGCTTGAGATACCGTGAAGCGCTATCGTAAAAGTCGGGTTTCTCCGGCGTGATGGGTTTGGCAAGCTATGGAACAGTTATCGGGAGCAGATTTTAAGGCATTGCGCGGGGCGATTCAGTCGGCGTATCGATCGCGGGACGAGTTGCGGATCGTCGTGCGCGAGTGTGGCGCTGAATGAGGTTGCGCCGGAGGGTGGCTCGTTGCGGCTGACGGTTGCGGCGCTGATCGAGTGGGCGGAGTCGCGGGGACGGCTTGAGGAGTTGTTGCGCGGTTTCCTCGAAGAGGCGGAAAATCCCACGCTGAAGCAACTGTGTCGTCAGCTCTTGCAGGACGGATCGAATCCGCCGGTTTCGTCTGGGTCGAGCCGCACGGTACGCGAGCCAGCGCCGACCCCGACCCCGCCGCCGGTTGTGCCGCCTGGTGGGGTAGTTGAGGTGTTAACGGAGTCGTTGCCGCAGGATCTCGAATGTAGCGTGGTGATCACCTGGGGTTTGGCGGAGCGGGGCGGGATGCAGAGGTTTAAGCTCTCGAATGGCAAACAGATCGAGGTGAAGATTCCGGCGGGGGTTCGCAGCGGGCAGCGGTTACGGTTGGCGGGTCAGGGACAGAATGGCGGGGATTTGTATTTGGGGCTTCAGGTGCAGCCACAGCCGGAACCGGAGATGGTTTCGGCGAAGGGGGTGGGCTATAGCCGGTTGCGGGATTTGTTGAAGGCGGGGAAGTGGAAAGAGGCGGATCAGGAAACGGGGAAGCGTATGTGCGAGGTCGCGGGACGCACGAAGGAAGGCTGGTTGCGAGAGGCAGATATCGATCACTTTCCCTGCGAAGACCTACGGACGATCGATCAACTTTGGGTACATTACAGCGACGGCAAATTCGGCTTTAGCGTGCAGGCGAAAATCTATCGCGAACTGGGCGGCACGCGGGAGTATGATGAAAAGGTCTGGCAAAAATTTGGCGATCGCGTCGGCTGGCGTGTGGGTGATAATTGGTTGAACTACTCTGACTTAACTTTTGATACCTCTGTTCCCTCTGCCCATCTCCCGGGTGGGTTGTGGGTAGTTGATTTGGGGTGTATCTTCTCTCGCGCAGAGACTTGTAGACTGTAACCGTTAAGGGTTTCAGCCGTCAAATAAGAACTTTTTTTAGTCGTTAAATCTACACCTATGAGCACTGAGCGGAGTCGAAGTGCGGTCTTCGGGCAAGCACGACAATCTCTACCCGTATTGATCGCTGTCATGAATCGCCGTGTGGTCAGCTCCATCAAAAACGAGACACTCGGACGCGCCTCATGTCTCCCCAAAACCGCGTTTCGACTCCGCTCAACGCTCATCGGTGTCGGAAACTCTATCAAATTTTATCGTTCTGACGCAAAGCATGATTACGATCGCGGCGATCGGGCTTCGTCGTCCAGCCATGAATCGGATCGATCTCACGCTTGAGAATGTCTTCGTCGCGTTCCGAAATATCGACCTGACCAGAGTCACCTAGACCCGCGATCGAGGCCAGAAAATTACTCGCTTGAGTCAATCTGTAGGGTGGGCATTGCCCACCAGGTTTGCTTGAATCTGACATGAGTTATGGTCGCTTGCTGTTACTGAACTGGACACCGCGCTATTCGCAATTTCTCTTTCATAGTTTGTTGCGGTGGGCAATGCCCACCCTACCCCTTAAACGCATCCCCAACCTCAAGCGCGGCGCGGCTTGAGAAAATCATTGTGCGGCGCATCCAACACCGCGATCGCCTTCCGAACCCGCCGCGATCGCCGCGACTTCGCCGGACGTAAACGACGCTCAAGCTCCGCAACCCCCTGACGATAACGCTGGGGATGATATCCCGCGATCTGCTCATCGAACGGGCGACCATCCGGGGCGCGATACGCGATGTGCGTCTGATAGCCGATCGCCGGGTCGGGGATGACCGTCACGCGGGCGTACCACGTGCCGAGCTGGCCGCGTAGCTGGTGTTCGGTGACGTGCGGACGATCGCTGTGGAAGCGCGGGACGGTGGAGTGTGACGGGTAGGCGATCGCGGTGCTGGGTCGAACGTGGGGCTGGAGCGGCGGCAACTGCGGCAGGGGACAGGCGGGAGCGGGCTCGCGATCGGTGATTTCGAGATCGATGATGTCGTCATCGCTGGCGGTGTCGTTCGGATTGAGGACGAGCCGGGAAGGGGAATCCAGCCCCGCAAGCTGACGACGAGCGGCGATCGCCCGGACGATTTCGTGGGGCGACACGGGTGGTGTAGGCGTAACAGGAACGATCGCGCTCTGCGGCATGATCGGCGAATCGAGCGGCTCGATCGACTCCGAAACTGGGGGCAGCGTTGGCGGTGGTGTCACGGGCAGACGTTCCGGCCACCGCTGGGCGACGGTCTGCCATGCCCAATTGATCGCCCATTGCTCCTCCATTCCAGCCAGTCGCGCACACTCGCGCAGCTCCGGAAATCCCACATTTTGATGCGATCGCAACAGTTGATCGGTCAACCATTGCAGCGTTACGTGACGCTTCACCTGCCGCTGAAACCCCACCAACCGAAACAAATCTGCCAAAATCTCCACATTGCAATCCGTCGGAATCTCCCAGATTTCCGCCTCGCGATCGGCCTCGATTTCGCGCGGCTGTGGTGGCTCGCCCGTGCCGTGCCAGTGTTCCATCGCCATCGGCTGATCGCAGCTTGGACAAATGTAATGCGCGATCGATTTAAATTCGAGCTGTTGCGGACACCACTCGAAACTCCCCGGCGTTTGCGCGTCGGCCTCGGGTCGAAATGTCGTCCGGCAGTGGGGACACATCACGCCCCAGCGATCGCCCTCTGGCTCGATCGCGTCGAGACTCCAGGGAAACGGGCGATCGGGCAACCCGTGGGCGATCCAGTTTTCCGTATGGTCGATGACGATCGCCTGGGGTTTGCCGGGACTCGGTCGCAGGCTGCGCCCCACGATTTGCAGCCACAGCGCCAGGGATTTCGTGGGGCGAATACACTGGACGGCCTCGATACTGGGTACGTCAAAGCCTTCGGAAAATAAACCGCAGTTGGTTAACACCAGGGTTTCCCCCGATCGAAACCGCTCGATCGTCGCCTTGCGATCGGCATCCTTGACGCTGCCGTCCAGGTGCTCCGCCGCGATACCGTGGGCGCAATAGGCCGCCGCGATCGCCATGCTGTGTTCGACATTGACCGCAAACACCACCGTTTTTTTCTGGTGGGCGTAGCGCATCCAGGCGTCGATCAGGTCGCCCATCACCAGGGATGTGTTCACCGCTTTCGCAAGCTGTCGCGGGTTGTAGTCGCCGCCCATTTTGCCGACTCCGGTGGTGTCCACGGTTTTCGGAGCGGCAAATAGGCGATAGGGGCTGAGGTAATTTTGCTCGATCAGCCACGCCACCGAGGGGCCGACCAGCAGGCGATCGTAAAGCTCGCGAAAGCCGCGACCGTCCGATCGTACCGGTGTCGCGGTGACACCGAGGATCGCGGCGTCGGTGAACTGCTCGAACAGTTGGGTGTAGGTCAGCGCGGTGGAGTGGTGGGCTTCATCGACGATCACGAGCGACGCTGGGGGCAGTTGCCGATTCAGCAAGGAGGCGACGCTGGCGACCTGGATCGGTGCGTCGCGGTCTTCGCGATATCCGGCTTTGATTAAACCCACGCGATCGCCGGTGATGCTTTCGAGTTTTTCTTTGGCCTGCAAGAGCAGCTCTTCGCGGTGGGCGAGGACTAACACCGGAGCGCCGCGCTCGATGAAGCGATGGGCGATCGAGGCGAACACCACCGTTTTGCCCGCGCCCGTGGGCAGTTGCAGCAAAATCTTTTGCGCCGATCGCGACGACCACAACTGCCACACCTGATCGATGATCTGCTGTTGGTAGGGGCGCAGGGAGTAGGTCTGTGCAGCAGCATCGTCGGCGACGGCTTCGCGAAGGGGAGGGGTGATCGTCGATCGATGCTGCATGGTGACGGGTGGATTTATGGCGCGATCGGGCGCGTATTTAGCAAATTCTAGGCGATCACTTCAATTTTCGTAATGTTTCTGACGGTTTTAACTCGCAAACCGTCCTAGAGTCGGCGTAGATGTGACGTTAATTTGGCAATCAGGATCAGGATTCCTTGGGGAGATTATCTTAGAATGAAGACATTCGCGTGGTAGCTCGATAGGTTTGTGTGCGCTGTCGATCGAGATTTCGGACTCGCTAACGATCATGATCCCAGACAATACACACGTTTCAATCGGTAATTTCAGTAATTTCAGTAATATCAATACTTTAAGCAGAGACGATCTGGTCTGTCTCGAAGATAATCACATCTATCCCATTCGAGACATCGATGACATTCAACCCCACGGAATGATCCTGGCGTTCCACGCGGATTCGCGGGTCATCGAACAGGTCAGCGCAAACACCCAGACCTATCTCGGATCGGCACCAGAAGCGCTGTTGGGTCAGTCCCTTGCCGAGTTGTTTGATCCTGAGATGTTGCCATCACCACGAAGCAATCCAGCTCATCCCCAACACTCTCAACAGATCGCCGATTGCGAACTCACCACTCGCACCACTGGGCAAACGTTTTACGCCCACCTACATTTTCAAGCTACGCGCATCCTGCTAGAACTTGAACCCAAGCCGCAGGATGCATCTTCCCAGGTCTCGCTGGATCGATCGCTCAACGCGGCGATCGAGGCGATTAGCGCCGCTGAGGATCTGGCAGATTACGCCAAAGTCGTGGCGCGGGAGGTGCGATCGCTATCCGGATTCGATCGCGTCATGGTCTATCGCTTCGAGCCGGACTATAGCGGCGTTGTGATCGCCGACGACACCGATTCCGATCGCGACAGCTTCCTCGGACTGCATTTTCCCGCAACCGACATTCCGCGTCCGGCGCGTGAGCTTTTCCTAGAAACCGGACTGCGATGTATCCCCGATCTCAACTACACCCGCGTCCCCTTCGTCACGGATTCCACCCACCCCCCAACACCACCGCTCGACCTGTCGGCCATGTGGCTACGCGGCGTTTCGCCTCCCCATGTGGAATACCTGCAAAACCTGAATGTGCGGGCATCGATCACGATCGCCCTAGTCACCGATGCGGGTTTGTGGGGCTTGATCGCCTGTCATCATGACACCGTCAAGGCGATCGATCACGCCACACGCCAAAAGCTGCAACTGCTCTCAAATATCGCCAATCTTTCCCTCCTCCGACAGCAAAGTCTCCGACAGCAACAGCATCAACAGCAAAACCTGGCCTTGCTGACCAAAATCCGTCAAGCCTACACCGCCAAAGGTCACAGCGCACTGATCATCTTCAAGCACTATGCTCACGAACTCATGGAGATATTTCGGGCGGACGGAGTTACCCTTTGCCTTGATGGTGACTACAAGGCGATCGGTCTCACGCCAACCCAAGCCGAAATTCGTGAGCTTTTGACCTGGCAGCGACAACAACACCGTTCAGCAGATACGTTTGAAACCTCCAATCTGCTCGCGTGGTATCCCCCCAGTAAAGACTGGTCAAACCAAATTGCGGGTCTTTTGGGCGTCTCTGTGGTGTTAGACGACGTAACGACCTCAGTTTCTCATCACATCGTGTTGTTTCGGCGCGAACAGACCCAAACGATTCACTGGGCGGGGAGCCTCTCTGGATCGATCACCCAGGATAAAGCCGGTCAGTTCCAACTCTGCCCGCGCAACTCCTTCGAGCAGTGGAAGCAGACGGTACAAAATCGATCGCTACCGTGGAGCCAGCCAGAATGTGCATCTGCCCGAGATTTGCATCAAAACTTGATGCTGGCCGCCCTGAATTTTTCGACGAGTGCTTTGCTGGAGGCCGCGCGACAGGCCGAAGCTGCGAATCGTGCCAAAAGTAGTTTTTTGGCGAATATGAGTCACGAAATTCGGACGCCGATGAACGCGGTACTGGGCTTTGCCGAACTGTTACAGCCCCTCATGACGGACAAGCTGGCTCAGGATTATCTCAGCGCGATCGAGTCCAGCGGTAAAACCCTGCTCGCCCTGATTAATGACATTCTCGACCTGTCCAAAATTGAAGCCGGTCGGTTAGAACTCAATCCCGAACCGGTCAATCTACGCTTGTTGATCCGCGACATTCAACATATTTTCAGCCAAAAAGCCCAAAGCAAAAATCTGGCGCTGCGGGTCGAAATTGACGACGATCTGCCGCTCTTGCTCTATTTCGATGAGGTGCGGCTACGGCAAATGTTGTTCAACGTGGTGGGTAATGCCCTGAAGTTTACCGATCGCGGTGAAGTGAGCATCCGAGTCGATCAGGTCGAACAATGCGACCCCTCAGCTCCAGGTGACAGCATTACCCTACGCATCCAGGTGCGTGACACCGGCGTCGGCATCGCACCCGAAGATCAAGCACGCATCTTTGAATCATTCACCCAAAGTCAATCCAACCTCACCCGCCGCTTTGGAGGAACTGGCTTAGGGCTGACCATCACCCGCCGTCTGGTTGAAATGATGAACAGCAAAATCGAGGTTGAAAGCGAGCCCGATCTTGGCAGCACATTTACCTTTACGTTCCCCAACGTCAAGATTGCCGCCTCTAGCACCGACCACCCTCATGACACGATCGATGCCAAGAAAAAATATAATTTGGATCAGTTTCGAGCCGCCCGCATCTTAATCGTGGATGACATTCGCTCCAATCGCGATCTCCTCGCGGGATACTTTCGCACCACCGCCCACCAATTGAGCTTTGCCTGTAATGGCGAGGACGCGATTCGCCGCGCTCAAACTGACCGTCCCGACGTGATCTTGATGGATTTGCGAATGCCGGAGATGGACGGCCGTGAGGCGACGAAACAGCTCAAAAGTATGCCGCGAACCCAACACGTTCCCGTTATTTTTATCACCGCCTCAGTGCGCCAGAAAGATGAGTTGAATCTACGGGGTATTGGTGCAGGACTGTTACGTAAACCCGTCAGTTATGAGCGCTTGTTTCGGGCGCTAGAGGCGGTACTGCCGATCGATCCAACCAGATCGATCAAATCGATCGATCCGTCACCCAACGATCGCCCGCGCTCTCCCTCCGATCAAGTTCCGGCCTCTCCTCCCGCCCTGCCAGAGCCAGACGCACCCGATCCAGTCTCTTTCCCCCCACTTTCTGCGGCAGACAAAGCGCATCTCGCACAGCAGTTTGACCAGATTTCCCATGATATTTGGTCGCCGCTCTTGCATGTCCTCGACATCGACGGCTTAGAGCACTTCGCGAAAATACTCACCACACTCGCCCAAACCGTCACCTACGCACCACTCGATCGCTACAGCAAAACCCTAAATCAACAGCTCGATGATTTTGACTGGGAAAGTCTTCCCCAGACGATCGCCGATTTTGTTATTTTGCGCGACTCGCTGGATTAAGCACGCACCTCTCTCAACTTTTCCGACGCTGTAGACACATCTCCTGTGCCGCCGAGACCCTTGATTCCAGATTCAGGGCAAACGTATACCCCCCGTTAATGCCCTCATCCCCCAGCCCCACTTCGACACGCTCAGTGCATCGCTTCTCCCAAAATGGGAGAAGGGGAGCAAGATTTTAAGGATCAAAGTCCCTCTCCCGGCCTGGGAGAGGGATTTAGGGTGAGGGTCTGTTGAGTATGCATTTGCCCTGATCCCAGATTGGCCTTGACCTTTCTTTATTAACTTTTGTCTTTATACTGAGGTCTCACCCAACCCTAATCGATTTCAACTTCAACTCACAGTGACCAATCTCTCCAACTCTGTCACACAGATATCTCCCCCATTTACGAACAACACCGCCTCCCCGCCACAGCAAAGCTACGACACCCACGTTTTAAACGTGCAAGCTCTGCCCGCAGGTTTTGATACCGAGGCGTTTGCTCAGGCGATCGAAGCGCTCGAAGCCGAAGCCGAAGCAGCGCACCCTGCCGAAAAGGCTGGCATCGATTTAGTTATCTTTGGAACGCTGAGTTTTATCTGTAGTGCTGTCGGCTGGACGCTGGCGATCGGTGGTGTCAATATCGGCGCGATCGCGGCTCTGGCCCTAGCGAACTTTTCCCGCTGGATTTTTGCCCACCACGTCTGTCACGGCGCGTACGATCGGACCAAAAACCTACCCTCTTTCATTCACAGCCGACAGTTCGGAAAAGGCGTCTGGCGCTGGCTACACTGGCTCGACTGGATGCCCCCCGACGCCTGGGCCTACGAGCATAACGGCCTCCATCACTACCAGCTCAATCAACCGGGCGGCGACCCCGACCTCGTCGAAGGCAAAACCACATGGCTGCGATCGACCAACTACCCCAACGCGATCAAAGTCATCCTCGCCATCCTCGGCGGCTGCTTTTGGAAGCCAATGTATTACGGCCCCAACACGTTAATCGAGCTGTGGAACTCTCAAAACCCCGACCAGCCCGCACTCTCGATCGAATCTGACGAAATCTGGCGACCCTGGCACAAGCCCTTTTGGAGCGTCATGGCCCAGTCGTGGCTGCCCTACACGATCGGTCACTTCGTCGTCCCCACCCTCGTGGTCTACAGCATCTGGGGCAGTGCTGCTAGCCTCGGCCTGATCATTAACCTGATTGCCGCCGAACTACTCACCAACATCTACAGCTTCTTCGTCATCGTCTCCAACCATGCCGGTGTTGATCTGTATCGCTTTACAGAAAAACCCCGCAGCAAAGGTGAATTTTACTGGCGACAAATTACCGGCAGTTGCAACTATCACACCGGAACCTGGGCGCTCGACTTCACCCAAGGTTGGCTCAACTACCAGATTGAGCATCACGTTTGGCCGCGTATGACCTTGCGTCAATATCGCTGGGTGCAGCCCCACGTTAAAGCGCTGTGCCAAGAGTGGGGCGTGCCTTACGTTCAAGCGTCGCTCTGGACGCGATCGGCTGCCATGCTCAAAGTGATCTCCGGTCAGTATTAACGTTGTGTAAACGATTTAATGTGATCAGATCGTTTGTGTGAATTTGCAATTTGCAATTTGTAGTTTGTAGTTTGCAATTTGTATAGCAGAAACCGATCGTATTAGGACACTCTCGTCCAAGCTGAAAACCGCACTTCGACTCCGCTCAGTGCTCTCAGCTTTTTTTGTCCGTCCTAACAAAATCGTTTTTTGCTATGGTTTGTAGTTTGTAATTTCAATCACAAGCAACGAACACAAACCCAAAACCCAAAACCCAAAACAGTCCATCTCAGCGCGATACTGAGATGGACTATGTTTTTGGCTCAAACTCAATCCATCAAGGCTGACCTGGAGACATGTTTAGAACCAGTCTCCAGAAAGATCGGAGCTCGATCGGAGCTCGATCAAAACCCGCCCGACGTTGTAACTCTCAGTCAATTACGATCAATTTAGACAAGGATCGATACAATCTAGGGGTTTAACTCTCAAGCTGATCACTTTCGGCTGATTCCGTTTCGGTAAGATTGGTTTCGTCTAATCCAAGATTGTCTGCTGATATCGACTCCTACTCCCCGTAACTATCTGTCCGTGACGCCTCCCCCTTTGTTTAAACTTCGTCGTGCCTCGTTACCCTCATCAGGCACGCCTCCCACCGGTCTTGGGTCTATGGAAAATTCTCGCAGGCATGTTCGATCGTCGCACCCTTCGATGACTTCGGCGATCCGTCTACTGCTCGTCCTGGGCGCGATCGCGGCTTTGTCGGTCTATCCCGAGGTGCGACGGATTTCCGTCTCGGCGATGCGTGGTACTGCCGCGCGAGTCTGGCGTCTGCTGCGTCCGCAGGATATTGTCGCGACAGCGGCAGATTTGACGCCGGAAGTTCGCGCGTTGCTGGACACGATCGCCTATGCCGAAGGAACCGCCGGAAAGGGCGGCTATCGGACGATTTACAGCTATCGCTATTTTGATAGTTACGCCGACCATCCTCGCCGGATCGAGTGCGCTTGGTCGAGTGGCGGCTGGCTCTGTTCCGATGCGGCTGGGCGCTATCAAATGTTAAGTACGACGTTTGATTATGTGGCTGAACCGTTAGGGCTGGTGGATTTTTCGCCTGCATCACAGGATTTAGCGGCGGTGGAATTGATTCGGCGCTGTGGTGTGCTGGATGCGATCCAGCGCGGAGAGTTCGATCGGACGTTGGTGGGCATTCGATCGGAGTGGGCGAGTTTGCCCGGTGCGGGGTACGGCCAACCGGAACGCGATCTAGAGGAACTGCGCGAGATTTACGAGATGCGCCTGGTGTTCTATCAGCGGGAACTAGAGCGATCGGCGGCGCTGGCGGATGGCTAAGGCGGATGGTTAATCGCAGCCGCGATCGTCTCCCAGGGTGACCGGGTTAAGGCTTGCGGCTAATACCGGCTGACCGGAGGCGTTGCGTTGCCAGCGCTCGGCTTCGATGATTTCGGTCAGTGGATCGGGCGATCCGATGTGTGGAGCGTCGAGATTTCGGCGATCGCTGATTGCATCGGGCTGACCTTCGGCGAGACGCTGAGGCGTGATGAGGCCCAGCGGTTCGCGTTGGCTGGAGACAAGATTTTCGGGGAAGCCATCGCGACCGATATTGCTAAAACGGCCACCTTGCATCGTGGCGGAACAAGCATCGGCGATCAGTTGATCAGCATCGAAGGGATCGGCGTTGAGTTCCACTAGTCCGGCGGCATTTTGCACATCGGGTGTCTCGATCGCTACGACACCATTGAGGCCAAACTGTGAGCTAGCCTCGATCGTGCTGTTCGGCCCGAGAAACAGGCCCGAGGTTTGAATGTTGATCTGACCACCGCTACCGGCGATCGCGTTGGCGCTAATGTTGCTGTCTTCGATCGCCGTGATCGTCTCCGAGGTAACGAAGACGTTGCCGCCGGTGGCTTCGCGCAAGGCGTTGGCGTCGATGCGACCATTGCGCCGGAGCTGGACGGCGTCGCTGGTGATGCGAATATTGCCGCGATCGCCGATCACCGATTCCGCCGTGATCTGTCCTCCGTCGAGCACCGCGATCGTCTCGGCCTGAATCTGCAAATCGCCGGTTGATCCCTGATTGTCACTACTGACGGAAATCTGGCCACCATCACGCACCATCAGCTCACCGACCGTGAGATCGAGGGAACCGGCATTTCCCGAGGCGGGGCCGATTTCGGTGTTTTCCGAGCTTGCGGAAACGGTGGACGGTAGCAGGGTGAAGCCGTTGGTGGTAACGGTGCGGATGCCTTCGATTAAGGCCGATTCGCGAGCAATCACGGTTAAATTGCCTGCATTGCCGCTGCCCTGAGTGCCGACGGTGATCCGACCACCATCGCGGACAATGAGCCGATCGGTATCGACCAGTAATGTGCCGCCGCGTCCGAGTTCTTCGGCTCCAGCGGAAATCGTGGCACGGTTAAAGGGTTGATTGTCCGGCGACGCGGTGGGGATTTCGACCACGCCTGCAATTTCGATTTCGGCGGCGCGAACCGTCAGATCGCCCGCGTTGCCGGTGGTGTCGGTCAGGACGGATATATGGCCACCATCGAGGATTTGGATGCGATCGCGAGCGTTGACCGTGACATTGCCACCGTCGCCCGTGGCTTCGCCGGTCAATCCCAAGCCGGAAATGCGATCGGGGCTACGCACTTCCGCAAAGATGCCGCCAAAAATTAGCTCATTCGTCGCTGATGCACCGCGAATCGTCACATTGTCCGCTGTCACGTTCAAGCTACCGCCCCGCCCGTTCCCAAAGCTCGTCACCGAGACAAACGCCGTATCGAGAACTTCGAGCCGACTGGTTTCGATCGTCAGTTGACCACCGTTACCGCTCGCGAGGGGACGAATAATCGCCGAAATATTGCTCCGGGTCAGGCCACTGGGAGATGTCCCCGCAACCGTGACATTGTCGGTGGTTCGTAAGGTCACGTTGCCCGCATTGCCGACCCCGTCGGTGTAGGCCAAAAGCTGCGCCCCGCCGAGGATATCGAGCGATCGCGCCGTAATATCGATGCTGCCGCCGTCTCCTGTCGCGCCGTTGTCCACCAGCACAAACAGCCCGCTGGGAAAACTATCGCGGGAAATATTCGCCACGAACGGCGCACCACCCTGAGCCACAAAGCCCGAGAGCTCGACCCGATCGGTGGCAGCAATGCGAATATTACCGCCCGTGCCGGACTGCTGCGATCGCGCCGTTAACTGAGCGCCATCGGCCACCCGCACCTGATTCGCCGCGATTTCGATATTTCCCGCCGCACCAACCCCGGCAGAATCGGAAAAAATCACCGAGAGCGACTCCCCGCCATTCGTGCCGACGATCTCGAACTGATCACGAGCAGCGATCGTGGTGTCACCGCCCGATCCCGAGGCAAAGGTGGTCGAAGAGAGAAATCCACCATCTCGAATCGTGACATTGTCGCCACTGAGCGCAATATCCGACCCTCGCCCCCGCCCCAGTGTGCCGCCGATGACGCCGCTCCCCTGTCCGTCGATCGCGCTGACTCCCTGAAACGTAATATCACCGTTGGCTTCCAGGCTAACTCGCCCTCCAGATCCGCCCCCCAGTGGACGCGCAAAAATCACCGAGCCGTCATCCAGCACCAGATTTTGACCCCGGAGGCGCACTCTACCGCTACTGACACCACTGGTGTTAATTGCTGCTGAATCGCTGAGAACAATATCGCCCAGAGTGATCGTTGAGGCTGGATCGCCGAGAGGGTCGCTAATCAGCTCACCGATCGGGTTGGTATTCGATCCATTCGTCGGATTAATTGCGACAGATCCCGACTCGATCGCCACGAGATCGACCGACCCACCGGGTGTCTCGATCTGCCCACCAGTGAACGCAAGATCGCGACCGACGAGGGCGATCGTGCCGGTGTTACTGGCCGTGATACCATTCGTGTCGCTGACAATATCGATCGTGGCGCCAAACTGGAGCAGCAGGTCGCGATCGATGCTGGGGTCGTCGGTGACCAGGGTGTCGAGAATAACGAGAGATTCGGGCGAATCGGTCGTAAAAAAGCGCTGCTGATGGCCTGCGCCGGTAATGGTAATCGATCCGGCGGAATCATTCGGCGAATCGGTGGCGATCGGCCTCGTCTCAAACTGCAACCCCACCGGTGTCGAAATCGTTAGCAGACTGGACGCATTATTGGCGGATTCAGCACGACTCGGCCACAGCGTCCCATCGGCAAATTCGACCCGATCGGCACTGGTGGCGACGAAGGCTCCACCGATATCGAGCCCCGCATTGGCGCCGAAGTGAATCCCCTGGGGGTCGATCAGGTATAGATTCGCGCTGCCGATGGTTTGGAGCAGACCATCGATCGTTGTGCCATTGCCACCGGTCACGCGGGCGAAAATATTGGTGATCGCCGCATCTGGCTCAAAGCGCACCGTGCTGCCCGAAAGGTCGCCGCTCTGGTTAAACTGCGCGAAGCTATGGAACAGATTTGACCCGGCGATCGTGCCACCGTCGATGCGTTGGATTTGGCGATCGAGTTCCGTGATGATCGAGGGACTGGGGAGCGTGCTGTCGGGGATGATTTGCGCCTGGACGGGTGACGATCGCGAAAATACGGAAGCGAATAGAGAGATTGTCACCGCGAATAGGGTGATCGACGCTGATCCGATCGCCTCCGGGTTTAGCTGTATTGTCGCTATGGCTTGACGTTTGGGCGGCATCGTATGATATCCCATGAATTAAGCCCGATCAAGATAAACCGCCTGCATACCGATCGCTCTCGCTCCTTCAAAATCAGCGCGATCGCTATCCCCCACATGCCACGCTTCCGCCGGGGCGACACCATGCCGATGCAGCGCTGCTTCAAACACTTGACGCGCTGGTTTTGCCGCGCCGATCTCGGTTGAAAGAGTGATCGACTCAAAGTAATCGCTGAGACCGAGGAGATCAAGAACGGTATAAATACGAGTGTCAAAATTGGAAATAATCCCGAGGGGGATGCCCTGATTTTTCCAAGCATCCAGTGCGGGAATCGTGTCGGGATAGACTTCCCAGGCGTCAGCGGTGGCGAAATACCAGAACGCGACCTCAAAAAAGTCATCGAAGGAGTCGAAGTGATCGAGCACGCCGACGGCCTGGAACGTTTGGGCGGCAATGTTGCGCCACCATTGATATTCGAGGTTGGGGAGTTCGTGGCGATCGGCGTCGGGAAATGCGGCTTCCGGCGTGGCCTTGAACGTGTCGTAGAAGGCGGTGTTGATCGCCTCATTCGGTGCTTCCACGCCGAATTGACGCGCAAAACGCCCGTAAATTTCACCGACGCTACCGCGCACGCCGAAGAGAGTCCCCACGGCGTCGAGAAAAATAACCTTGGGGCGGGACAGGGTAGACGAACGAACAGTCATGGCAAGAATTGGCGTATTTGCCCTTTTATACTGCATCCCGAGCGGGATTTCGTGGTGTTTTTGCGGCGAGTTGTCACAATCTCACCGATCATTCAACGGATCAACTGCGTTCTTAAGACGATTCAGCCGCACTATTCGGGGTTGGTCGAACTTGCGTCGCCCGGTTCGGCATTGGGGTCGGCACTGGGTTCGGCACTGGGTTCGGCATTGGGTTCGGCATTGGGTTCGGCGTCGTTCGGACTACCCGATTCACTATCTAGCCCCAGTGCATCGGGATTGGTTTCGATCGGGGTTGCCGTGGGATCGCCCTCGGGCTCGACAAACGAGAGCGTGAACAGAACGATCGCTCCTCGATCGCCGTTTAATTCCAGATTGGTCGCGTACCAATCACGCGGGGTGTTTTCCGCAAAGCTGAGGGCGATCGCGTCAAGTTGATCGTTACCAGACGGTCGTAACACCGTCGCGGTTTCTGGGATAACCGTTAGGTTAGGGTTGAGCGCCAAGCTGACGATCGCGGTGGTGGGAAGGCTGCGATCAAACGCTGGGTCAAGGTCTGGCGGATAGGGCAGCGCACTCGGTACAGCGCGGAACACCAGGCGATCCGCCGCGTCTCCCAGGTTGGCGATGGATTGATCGCGCCACTCACGATAGGCCGGAGCCGCTTCATTAATCGCGATCGCGATCGGTGTATCCGGCTCGAATTCTGCGAGTAAGGCGGTCAGTTCGGATGGGGTCGTGGATGTATTCGGCGTTTTGTCAGACGGGTCGGCTCCCGATGCATTTGCGGTATTTCCCGCGTTACCCGCATCGCCCGCATCGCCCGTATCGCCCGCAGTACCCGCATCGCTCGAAGTGGCCGAATTACCGGTATCACCCGAATTGGCGACACTGCCAGCACCGCCAGCACTGGCCGTCGTTGTCCCCGTGCTGCTGCCATTCGCCGCCACAAACGTAATATCCAAACCGCAGGCCGTCCAGGTCTCGCCCGGTATCCCGACGTTACAGCCCGAAAATCCCGACAGCACAAACTGACGCAGTAGATTTTTCGCCAACTCATTCGAGGAAAACGACGAGAGCATAGTCGCCGAGGTCGGTGTTCCGTCCGGTTTGATGAGTAGACCCGCTGTTCCCTGCTCGCCGATGAGGCCGCTCGAACTCGCGGTGACCGGAACCGGGATCGACACCGGGATAAAAATGGGGGTCAGTTCGGCATCGCTAAGACCATTTTCGTCCTGCACCGCGATCGCCCATTCGGCGTAGCTCTGGCGTGCGGCCATGCCGGTGGTGTAGGATGCGCCCGAGTTAAACCCGTCGCCCGTCGTTGTGCCGCGATCGCTACCGGTTCCCGCTGTCGTGCCACCGGTTGCGCCACCGGCTCCATTAGTTCCGGCGATCGCTTTTTGATCGTCGCGATCGCCTCCCGATCCCGCGTTCCCCGTATCCGGGCGTCCCCCACTCATGGTCTCGCTTCCCTGGTCAAACCGATCGAGCAGATCCTGCGATCGCTGCCAGTATTGATAAAACTCATCTTCGCGGGTGGCGTCGTAGGTGGAAGTTGACGAGCTGCCACTGTCAAAGCTGCGATCGGTGCTGCTCGCCCCGCGATCGCTCCGGTCATAGTAGGAGCTTGCCGAACCCCAACCGAAGCTGCTCGTTGCGGAGTCGAGCGAGTCTAGAGTCTCAGCCGAATTGGGCAAACCGGAGGGCTTGTCACGATCGCGCAACGCCGAGAGATTGGGCAGGGTTTGCCCGTTGAGGTCGGTATATTTTGGGTTGGACGATCGGGGAGCGGGCGCGGTCGCCATCGACGAAAAGGCGGCGAGGTCGGTGGGCGACAGGTTGACGACGTCGGTTTCGATCGCGATCGCGGTATCGTCCTGGGCGGAACTCGGCAACAGGCGCGGGATCGACAATGCGAGTCCGCCGTGAATGCCGATCGAGACGACGGTCGCGACAAAGCCCGGTCGCTTGGCGAGTGCTGCAAACTGTTGCTGCACGCCTGCGAGTACCGATCGCTTGGGAAACTTACGCAAAAAATCTTTGGGAAGCAGCGGGCGCATAGGGTCAAACAGAAGGAATGGCGAAGAAATTCAGGAAATCAGCGATCGGCGGCGCGGTTGCGGAAAATTGGCTACAGTTTAACAAGCGTTTTTCGGGATCTCTGCATTGTGCCAGATCTATCACGACTCTGTATCCATGTCTTAGAAACCAAGCTTAACGACGCTACTGCCGTAGATTTGTTCGATCTGGGCAACTCTCGCCAGACTTAGCCACGCCTAGCCCCGACTCCGAGCTGTTCTCGCCCTCATTTCGATCGTGCTTTTACTCAAAACGGCCCAGCGCTCCAAACTCGACCTTGCCGACGACGCTCTGTTCTATGATCAGCCGCGTTTCGTCACCCACGTGGACGAAAGTTTCATCGATCGGCTCACGCAGCTCTATCGCGATCGGCTGACGCCAGAGATGCACGTGCTGGATTTGATGAGCAGTTGGGTGTCGCATCTACCGAGCGAGATGAGCTTTGCTCGTGTGGAAGGTCACGGGCTGAATGCGGATGAACTCGCGAAAAATAAGCGGCTCGATCGCTATTTCGTCCAAAATCTTAATCAAAATCAAGCTTTGCCCTACGAAGATCAAAGCTTCGACGCGGTCTTGATTACGGTATCGGTGCAGTATCTCGAACAGCCCGAGGCGATCTTTGCCGAAATTCACCGCATTCTCAAACCGGACGGCGTGGCGATCGTCAGCTACTCGAATCGGATGTTTTACCAAAAGGCGATCGAGGCGTGGCGCGATGGCTCGGAAAAAGGCCGGGTCGCGCTAGTCGAGCGCTATTTCGCTAATGCCGGGTTCGATCGCATCGAGACAATCGCCCGTGTATCGTCCCAGCCGACAATGTTGCAACTGTTCGGGTTTGGCGCGAGCGATCCGTTTTACGCCACGATCGGCTATCGCAGCGCGGGGTGATTGATCGCCTCGCCACAAAAAACGGCTTCGCGCCCGTCTTTCACCCCAGCTCGATCGCCTCGTACAAATCCGCTAGCGCAATTTCCACCTCCACCGATCGCAACGTCACCGCCTGATCCAACCCCCGAGACTCCGCAAACAACCACTCCGACTCAGACTGCTTCACGTACTGCTCCACCCGTGGCTGATCCTGCGCGATCAACACATACTCCTGCACCGTCGGTATCGTCCGATAAGCCGCAAACTTTTCGCCGCGATCGTACCCCTCTGTCGAAGCCGATAACACCTCCACCAGCACGATCGGATTCATCACCGTATCCTTACGATTCGGCATGAGTTCCGCAGGACGCGGCGTCACCATTATGTCTGGATAGGTGTAAATGTTGCGATCGGGAATCCAAAGCCACTGATCGGTAACAAAGATGCTGTAAGGCTGTTTGCGCAATGCTGACTTCAGCAAAAAAATAAGCATTGCGACAAGTTCATTATGAGCTGGAGTCCCACCGGTCATCGGAATAATTTCTCCATTGCGATACTCGTTGCGTGTGTTGGACTGAACCTCGGCGGCGAGATAATCTGCCGCTGTGCATTGCTTGGGTTGGGTGGCCGCTATCGTCATGACATTCTCCGTTAGGGGCTGCTCGATCAGTCTCGATCGCCGTTCCTATAGCAAAAAACGATTTGCTTAGGACGTATCAAAAAAAGCTGAGAGCACTGAG
>CAZFJL010000011.1:0-88325 GCA_964518905.1 uncultured Geitlerinema sp.
TGCGGTTTTCAACTTAGACGAGAGTGTCCTAATTTAATCGGCTTCTGCTATATCAATTTTTTATCTAACGATCGCTGTATTTTTACCCGGTGCGCTTCGGTGCGTTCCGTCTGTCTGCATGTTTCCTGCGTTTCTACCCGATACAGTTCAAAACCTAACCGAAGCGACCTCGATCGCCCAGGCTCAAGCGATCGCCGCTGCCGATATCCCGACCGCGATCGCGCCGCAGCCGCTACGTACCACCTACGTCCGCACGGGTCAGGCCGACGCTCAATCCGCGCCGATCCTGCTGATTCACGGGTTTGATAGCTCGGTGTTTGAATATCGCCGCCTTCAGCCGTTGCTGTCGATCGAGCGGGAAACTTACGCGGTGGATTTGCTCGGATTTGGCTTTAGCGATCGCACGGCGGGCAGCGGATTCACGCCCGACGATATCGATCAGCATTTGTACGACACCTGGCGA
This sequence comes from uncultured Geitlerinema sp., assembly GCA_964518905.1. Classification (GTDB taxonomy): domain Bacteria; phylum Cyanobacteriota; class Cyanobacteriia; order Cyanobacteriales; family Geitlerinemataceae; genus RDYZ01. Next base: position 464 of record CAZFJL010000011.1, read on the forward strand.
TCGCTGATCGATCGTCCGGTGGTAATCGTCGGCGCGTCGATGGGCGGCGCGGCGGCGATCCGCTTTGCGCTACGTCACCCGGACGCCGTCGATCGGCTAGTCTTGCTCGACAGTGCGGGCATCGCCAACGGCCCGATCCTCGGTAAATTTATTTTTCCGCCCTTCGATAAACTCGCCACCGATTTTCTCAAGCGTCCCAACGTTCGTAGCAGTATCGGCGCATCCGCCTATTTCAACAAACAGCTTAATTCGGACGATGCTCGCTGCTGTGCGGCGCTCCATCTCGAAATGCCCAACTGGCATGAGGCGCTAATTGCCTTTACCAAAAGCGGCGGCTATCCGTCCGTGCGTAAACAGCTCGGCGAGGTTGCCGTTCCGACGTTAATCCTCTGGGGACGCAACGATAAAATTCTCGGCACAAAAGACGCGCTGGTGTTCGATCGCGATCTGCCCAACAGTCAACTGCACTGGATCGACCAGTGCGGCCACGTCCCCCATCTCGAAGCACCCCAGGCCACCGCAGGCCACATTTTGGCCTTTGTGCGATCGCAAAATTCGACGATCCCGGCGTAGGCTTGTCCCAGCAAAACGTGGGACTTCTCGGGGGGGGGGCGAGAAGTCCGACTTTTTGGAAAAGTCGGACTTCTGAGATGGGCGATTATTTTCGGCCAATACGCTTAAATCGCAGTCACTTTCGTCGAAAAATCAGTTGTAAACATCGGATTTTGAACCGTATTAACCTGCGCGGTCATCGCCGGTAAACGCAAAAACGCCTCTAGCCAAATCTTGAGCTGATGGGTCGCGCGACAATCATCCTCGTTATAGCGGACAATCCAGTCCAGCCGATCGCGATCCGCCGTCTCCAGCCACTCGTTATACCAGCAAATACACTGCGCCCCATTGGCTCGCGGATCGCACCACTCGAAACCCAGCCACCGCGCCATCGCCTTCAGCGAATAGCTTTCCACCGGCATCACCACCGTTTTCGTGCCCCACCAATGCAAATCCACACAGCGATCGGTGATCGTCTTCCACTGCGCTGGCGGCGTCCCGTAGCGCTGCGCTAACCGGGCGATCGTCTTCACCTCGTAATCGCAAAAGTGGTAGATCGGCGCATCGGGACGCGACAGCATAAACCCAACAAACTCTTCCCAAATGCGTCCCTCTTCCTCCGGAGTTTCCGCTAAAAAGGCATGAAACTGCTGCTGTCCGGTGCGTCGGTTGACCTCCAACACCCCGAGCAGAAAATCCACATCGCGATCGGGTTCCGCTTCAATGTCAAAATGCAGCTCGATATCACGATCGGGGAACGCCTCCGCCACCATCAGCGGCAGGATTTTTTCGGGCAGTAGATCTACCGATGGATCGGCCAAGGCGTGACGCAGGCGATCGACGTCGCTCACAAGGGAAATCGGCAGCGTCAGCGGAATCGCCAGATTGTTGAGATTGGCCTGAGCTTGACGAAAAATTTGCGCGGCATTTTCAGGACCCACGGACAGGACAAGCCGATCGAAGGGCAGATCGAAAATATCCTCGATCGTCTGGAGACCGAGGGCGGCGAGCTGGATGAACCGATTCGGCGTCACACCGGGAAGTAGCGATAGATGATGATCGCGTAGCGCGATGCGGTGACAGTCGGCGTGCCAATGGCAGAGGCTACACTTTTGGCGCGAGAGGAATAAATCCGGCTCGTGGCGATCGTGCAGCATCGCCACACAGCGCGTCAGGATCTCAAACATTTCCGACGTTCGATGCTCGAAGCTCACCGCATGAATCCCGCGATCGCGCAACGCAATCTCCGCCGCATCCGGCCACACGCCCTGCACCCCCGCCAACACCAACCCGTGAAACACCGACACGATTTGATAGTCCAGCTTCGGACGTTTACCAAACCGAATATCTTTGCAAATGTAGCTCCAGTCGCCCAACTCCGACGGCGTTTCGACTCGCACCAACAAATCCGGCGTCGCCACCAGATCCACATCATCCCGCCACGGCGTCATCAGCGCCCCGCGATAGATGCACTCAACCCCCGATCGCATCAGATCCAGCGTTTGCGCCGCCCCGTCGCGCCAATTTCCGCGCGTAAACTTAGGCTGGGTGTAGTTGCTATAACTTGCCAGCTCTAGCTCTCGGTAGGCTTGGCTATCTTCGCGTAACTTGAGTAAAAAATTGTCCGACGGTGCTTTTCGTCGAGCATCGCCGTATGTATCGAGAAATGCGCGGCGGCGACAGCGCTGAAAGTGAAGCAGTAAATCCGAGCTGATTAACATGAACTCGCGCCGGGAGTCTTACTCGGCTTGTGTTGAACACTGCCTTAGTTCGTATCGTTTGTCAAGGTTTTGGCGAGCTTGCAACCACCACAAAACAGCCGATCTGACGGCCATTCTGATGACGTCGCCAGATCGGCTATTGGGTTTCGCTGAGGGAGAACGATCACGATCGCCCCACGCCAGGAAACAGAATTATGTGTGTTTGCTGCTTGAAAGAAACGATCTAGAGATCACCACCACGCAGCGCGAGTAGACCCACCACGATCGGGCCAGACAGGATGATCAGCCCGACAAAGGTGAGCTGGGCGATCACTTCCCAGTTAACCGAGGAAAGTGTAGATGTTAAAGCTTCCATATCAATTCAAATCTCCGAAAACGGTTGCGTTATATCGATCGCAAAGTGCTAATGCCGTTAATCATACTAGCGGCTGTGCCATCGAATGATTTAAGAAAGTTTACAGAATGACATGCACGCTCAAATCCTCCAAATCTCGCTTGAAGTTGAAGGATTTACCTTAAAGTAGACAGAACAAAGAACGTGCCTAGCGGGCAACGAGGATTTAGAGCGATGGCAACGTGGCAATGTGTCAAAAACTGCGGGGCGTGCTGCTACCTCGAACCCAGCGAGCGACCGGATCTGGGGGACTATCTGACACCCGAGGAGCTAGCGCTATATCTCGGGATGGTGGCCGATGATGGCTGGTGTGTGAATTACGATCGCCAGACGCGCGAGTGCCGGGTCTATGACGATCGACCGGCGTTTTGTCGGGTCGATGCGGGAGAGTTTGAGATTCGCTACGGGGTCGAAGAAGCGGACTTAAATGAGTTCGCGATCGAGTGCTGCCAGGAGCACATTAACGATATTTATGGCGATCGCAGCTTGGAGCTTGTGCGCTTCAACCAAGCGGTCGGGGTGAAAGCCAAGCGAATTATTCGGCGATCGAGCGATCCGACCTAAATTTGTTAGGACTGCTTATCTCAGGTAGGACTTCTAACTATCCTTGCGCAAGTCTCGCCAGTCTTGTTCCCCTTGATTCCAAGCGATCCCAGGCGATCGCGTCACCCCGAAGTAACGCACGATCCCCAAACGCAACATGTTGTAACTTTTTACGACAGTCAACCGATCGCCTTTCAGACCGTTGATACACTGAGAGCTAATTACATACAATTTAAATCCTGGATCTACAGTACCGACTCGCGTTTGGTGACGCGGCTACCGTAGTTCTCGCGATCGCAGCAATACCTCAAAAATTCCCATGGTAGATTCCGTCAAAAAACCAGCAATCGATGAGATGCGCCCCGGCGTAAAGTCGCCCGCGAAAGAGACGATTCTCACCCCTCGTTTCTACACCACCGACTTCGATGAAATGGCCAAGATGGACATTTCGGTCAACGAAGATGAATTGCGAGCGATTCTCGAAGAATTCCGCGTTGATTACAACCGTCATCACTTTGTACGCGACGAGCAATTTGATACCACCTGGGATCACATCACCGGTGAAGAACGCGAGCTATTCGTTGAATTCCTAGAGCGTTCCTGTACGGCAGAATTCTCCGGATTCCTCCTCTACAAAGAACTCGGACGTCGTCTCAAAACTAGCAGCCCTCTGCTCGCTGAGTGCTTTAACCTGATGTGCCGCGACGAAGCTCGCCATGCGGGTTTCCTCAACAAGGCGATGTCGGACTTTAACCTTCAGCTCGACCTCGGTTTTCTGACCAAAGCGCGTAGCTATACATTCTTCAAGCCGAAGTTCATCTTCTACGCCACCTACCTCTCCGAGAAAATCGGCTACTGGCGCTACATCACGATTTATCGCCACCTCGAACAGCATCCCGAAAACCGTATCTATCCGCTGTTCAACTTCTTCGAGAACTGGTGCCAAGACGAAAACCGTCACGGTGACTTCTTCGATGCGATCATGCGGGCGCAACCGCATACGCTCAATAACTTGAAATCTCGCCTCTGGTGCCGTTTCTTTCTGTTGTCGGTCTTCGCGACGATGTACCTCAACGACCTGCAACGTGCTGATTTCTACGCTGCGCTCGGTCTGAATGCGCGTGAGTATGATGTTGAAGTGATCAAGAAAACCAACGAGACGGCTGGTCGTGTATTCCCGATCGTCCTGGATGTCGAAAATCCTAAGTTCTACGGTCGTCTGGATGTCTGTTTCGCCAATAACAACAAGCTGGCAGAAATCACACAGTCGAACTCAAATGGTTTAGTCAAGCTCTTCAAGAAGCTACCGCTGTATATCTCGAATGCAGTTGAGCTGATTTCGCTTTACCTGATGAAGCCGATTCGTGTGGAAGCCACCCACGGTACGGCTCGTTAAGTCGAGTTCGGTTCCCCATCATGCTTGGGCATGTCGCTAGATAACCTGATTATTTGGCGACGTTCTACCATCAAGCACTTAAAAAAGCTGCATCAATTAAATTTGGTGCAGCTTTTTTAATTGATAACCAGACTTTACGATGACGTGACGGAGAGGGAGGAAGCGGTGGGGATTTGGATCGGTTCGTTCCGGGTGTTTCTGGCAGTTATCGGTTCACCGGTTGTTTTGTGGTGGCCGTAAAAGTCGATGTGGTAGTCGGCGATCGTCATGCCGGTGTGTTCTTCAATTTTGGCGACGAGTTCAGGCGGTAGCTCGATGTGAATATCGACGATTTCGTCCGTATCGAGGCAGGTAATGTGGCTGTGAGAGGTATTGACGTGACCGTAGAGGCGAGCGTCTGCCCGATCGAGACATTCGATAATGCCGTGGCGAGAGAGTGCCTCTAGATTTTGGTACACCGAGGTATAGCCGATCTCACTCCCCGCATGATCAAGCCGTGTGTAAATTTCCCGAGCACATAGGTGCTCCGAGGTACTCCAGAGCAGTTCTAATACGGCGGTTCGCTGACGACTGACTCGCATACCAAGGTCTTTACAACGCTCGATCGCCTCTTCAAACGATCGAATAGGGGAAATGGGTGTGACCTTGTTGTTCATCGGGAGAGCAAAGTTAAATGGAGCGGGCTAACACGGGCTTGATACGGATCAGACAAGTCCTGGCCTGATTTTTGGCATTTTTCACGACGGAATCGTCACTTTGCGTTGAATTTCGCGCCGTAGTGATAGCCTTTGCGTATTTTATCTCAGGCATTAAAGCTTTGTGGATAGGTGCGATCGGTCGTTTTGTTGTGCATTTTTAAGTAACGTAACGACCTGTTTTTGTTGGTCGAAATTTCGTGCGTTATTAGACCTCTTGCATGAATCGATTTTGCTTTGCCCTCACCCCCCAGCCCCCTCTCCCAAGCCGGGAGAAGGGGAGTTAGAAGTCCCTCTTCCAGTTTGGGAGAGGGATTTAGGGTGAGGGTCAAGATTGGTGCAAGAGGTCTATTGAGTCTGTTTTGTGAGTATCTATACTTTCTTTAGCCGGTAGGGTGGACACAGCCCATCACGATCAGCTGGTGCATGAGTATTCGTGATGGTGGGCAATGCCCACCCTACAAAACTATCTTTTTTTAGGCGTCCGGATTCGGGCTACGTTGCAGAATTCGGCGACTCTAATGCGAGAAAGGCTCGCAAGCCCGCAACCAGACGCGGCGGCCAGCGCCGTATATTTTCAACCCAGTCAAGATCCTGATAGCGCTGATCGAGACCATTGACGGCGACCCAGTTGCTTTCCGCCTGACCGCGCTGCCCGCTTTGCCAGTAGGCCGCAGTCAGAGCGGCGCGAGCATCAACAAAGCTGGGATATTTCCGCACGAGGCTACGTAGCTCGCGGATGGCTTGATCGTCGCGACCAAGCTCGTATTTAGCAAAGGCGACATTTAGGCGGGCGAGGGAAAATTTCGGATCGATCGCGAGCGCGTTTTGGTAGTCCGCAAGGGCGCTCTCCCAGTCCCCCTGGCGTGCCTGGGCGTTGCCACGGTTGTTATAGGCGGCGGGGTCTTGATCGTCGATCGCGATCGCTGCGTTGTAGTCGGTGATCGCTGCGTCCCAGTTTTGCTGCGCTTCGTAGGCGGCTCCGCGATTGATGTACGGGTCGGTGATATTCGGGGCGAGTTCGATCGATCGCGTATAGTCATCGATCGCAGCATCTAGCTGATTCAGACCGATGCGAATATTGCCGCGATTGCTCCAAGCAGCAGCATTTTCGGGCATTTCCTCGATAATTTGGCTCCAGCCGCGTTCGGCTAGCTCAAAATCGCCGCGTCCTCCGGCAGCCGTGGCCGCACGCGAGACGCTATCGAGCCGATCGAGATCGAGATTGGTCAGGCCGATCAATGGGTTGGAAAAGGTCGTAACCATTGCTGGCACAGCAAGATCGGCAGAGGCGATCGCTCCATGACCGAGTAGACAACTCATACCGAAGACCACTACGAGTAGACAGCGCGTAGCCCAACGAACAATCGAACGCAGCATAATGATTGAGACACAAGGAAACTTTAACTATCTTAAGGATGTTTCACGGGGAACGTCGGATCGGGGCGATCGCGCGTCGAAATCGCTTACATCTTGAACAAACTGTTCGCATAGTGCTTGCGAATCTGCACTAAATCGTTAACCTTTTAAACTAAGGTTTACGTAGCGTGAGGAAAGCGCCGATGAACGCTGCCGAACAAGCTCGGGATATCGCCATGGCAACCAAGATTGCCGCGATCGTTAATTTATTTAAGCTGGAGTTCCCCGATCTTCGGTCTGATCTGAAGCCCTGGACGAATGATCCCGACACCCGAGATCTCGTCGATCCGGACTCGATCGATATTGGATTTCACTTTCCGGGGCTGAGTCGATCGAGTCAGTGCCGTAGTCTGTTGGTGCAAATCCGCTTTCATGACGATCCGCTAGAACAACAGCGTCGCGCGATCGGTCTTGAGCTGGCAGGCTATGACCATCGTGGTCAGCAATGGCGACTTTCGACGGTGGAACGCTGGGAATTTCGGGGTAATAGTGAGCCGAAGCCCGAAATACAGGCGAAGTTCAAACACTGCTGTCGCGAAGTTTTAGGTCTGTTTTAGGTTTAGTTTGGTTTGGTTTGGTTTGGGTTTGAGTTGACCTGATTGCAGCAAAAGATCGGGTGATCATGATGAGTGCGTAGTCTGGGGCGTAGCGGATTACGGGCGTGAGTTGTGACGCGCTTGATCGAGGATCGATTCAGCCAGCGCGATCGTCTCGATCTATACCAGGTCAAATTTTGCGAGAATTTATCCCCTCATGGATCTGCCATGTGGGGATAGATTTTATTGGAGGGAAGTAAAAAAAAATATGCTGTCATTTTGATTTTTCCCGGATGGACTCAAGCATCAGAGGTACTTAGAAATGAACGCATTAAACGATTTAAATCATGCGCATCTCTAACGCTCTTTGGATTTCTGGATTTCTTATGATCGGCGTTGCCATCAATCTCCACATTCTGCCCGCTCATGCATCTGCACAGTTCAATGACAGCTTTACTCGTGCAACCGAAACCGAAAACATGAATAACTCGATCGCTCCTTATCGCGGTAGTGGACGCTAGTTTTTCCACTTTTTAACGATTTCCAACTTTCTGCTCAATCTGAAAATCTGTGATTTTGGCCTGGTGCGATCAATTGCAACGAGGTAAAAAGCACAAGCCGCACACGAATAACGGTGCGGCTTTTTTTGTCAAAATCGCGTCAAAACTGGGCTGAAATGATACGCGATGCCGTATAGCCTAATAGCTTCCCGTCAGTTGAGCTCGGTTAAGGTTGGCCCGATCGAGCGTTGCTTGACTGAGATTAGTCTCCCGTAAATCTGCTGCCTCAAGCGAGGCTCCCGTAAAATCCACTCCGGTTAAATTCGCCTTGTGCAGGAGGGCTCCATGTAACATTGCGTCACGAAGATTGGCATGAGCTAAATTCGTTCGCTCAAGATTCGCTCCACTGAGTTTGGCTTCTTCAAACTTCAGGCGGGATAAATTCGCCCCTGACCAATTCACACCATTTAACCAAGCTCCGGTGAAGATCGTCTCTTCGAGCATCGCTCCATCGAGCTTGGCTCCGCTCATCCGTGCGCCGCTGAGATTCGCCCAGCGTAGATCCGCGCCGGATAGGTCGGCTCCTCGTAGGTTCACGCCCGTCAGGTTTGCGCCGCGCAGGTTGGCCTCGCGTAGGTTCGCACCACGCAGATTCGCGCCGCGTAGCTGTGTACCGCTTAATTTTGCGGCGGATAGGTCGGTATCCACGGCGAAAACACCGTCAAGACTAGCTTTCGTGAGGTCAGAGGCAACGAAACGCGAATTGTTGAGCTTGGCAAAGGTGAGATCAACCCAGTTGAGCGAGGCACGATCGAAAACGGCTTTCGTTAGGAACGATCGGGCAAAAACAGAACCCATGAGATTTGCACCGGTAAAGTCAACCCCGATTAGGGTGCTGCGCTCAAGGTGGACACTGTGCAGATCGACACCTGCAAAGTTTCGGTTTCCCGCCTCGTAGCCTCGAAGGAGGTGACGGACTTTCATGATCGTTTTCTCTATCTAGGGTTCCCGATTTGTCTTGGGATAATACATCCACAATATCTGTTGAGTTGTTAGGTATTCGATTCATGAAATAAATAGCAAAATACAGCTATTAATATTTATGTAATATTTCGTGTCGTTGATGAAAGTTTGACGAAGATCAAGATATGAATATGGCTATGCGAAAATCGACAAAAGTCTATACCTGTATGAGTTTTATTGATTTTTCTGGTTTGCGATCGAGAGCGCTCACCTTCAAAACAACTATTGTTCCGAGATGCGATATCGCGATTTCAATTCTCATAATTGTTGTTTTTGGTATTGCAACAACCTACAAAACTTTACACAGATGCAGTAACACAATTCAAAGATCAAACTGAACCTACTGGTGCAGTTTTACAAGAGCCTACCTGATACTGATCGCGCAAACTCGACCTCTTTAAGAGAACATCTAGAAGAGTATAAATACTTAGATAACGCAACTATCTGAGGGAGCATCCCATTTGTGTCACCCTCACCCTAAATCCCTCTCCCAAGTTGGGGGAGAGGGACTTTGAATCGGTCTCCCCTTCTCCCTTTTTTGGGAGAAGGGGCTGGGGGATGAGGGGCAAGTTGCATAAACGGGATGCTCCCCTATCTGAGTTGCCGACAAACCAGGAGCTTGCACGACGGGAACTCTCCTCCGTTAAAGGATTTAGATGTCCTCTTCGACAATCTGTCCCGTACCTCTCTATTCGGCTTTTGGCACGATCGCCGAGGGTTCATCGTTTGGGGGGCTGGGTCGATCGATGATGCCGCCGCCAAGTAAAACATCGTCGTCGTACCACACGGCGGCCTGTCCCGGCGTAATGCCAAATTGTGGTTCGTCGAACTGAATCGAAACCCGCTGATCATTGAGCGGGACGATCGTCGCATCCACCGCGCGGCTCCGGTAGCGCACCTGCACGCTGGCACGGATCGGCGCACTCGGCTCGGCGATCGAGACCCAATTCACCCGGCTAACATGACAACGATCGCTATGCACCCGATCGCGATCGCCGACTACGACCTGATTTTTTCCCGCATCGATCTCCACCACGTACAACGGATGCGCCGCCGCAATCCCGAGACCTTTGCGCTGGCCGATCGTGTAGTTCTGAATGCCGTCGTGTTGCCCGAGGCGATTGCCCTCGGTATCGACGATATCGCCCGGTTTGGGCGCAAGATATTTCGCGAGAAAGTCGCGCATCGTGCCGTGGGTTTCCACGAGGCAGAGGTCTTGGCTTTCGGGTTTTTCGGCGGTAACGAGTTCGGAGTCGGCAGCGATTTGGCGGGTTTCGGTTTTTTGGCGCTCGCCGAGGGGAAAGAGGCTATGGCCGAGGGCGTCTTGGTCGAGGTCGTAGAGAAAGTAGGTTTGGTCTTTGTTGCGATCGAAGGCGCGTTTGAGGCGAAAACGTCCGGTGTTGGGATCGCGATCGACGCGGGCATAGTGGCCGGTAGCGATGTAGTCGGCGCCAAGTTCGGCGCGGGCATAGGCGAGCATCGGGCCAAATTTGACGGCGCTATTGCATTGCGAGCAGGGCAGCGGCGTAATCCCCGAGCTGTAGCCTTCGACTAAAAAATTAACGATATATTTCTCAAATTCTTCGCGGCTATCGACCACATGATGCTCGACGCCGAGCTGATCGCAAATGGCAGCGGCATCGACGAGTCCTTCCGAACAGCACTGACCCTTCCCTTTCATCAGCCAGAGGGTTAGGCCAACAACGTCATAGCCTTGTTGTTGGAGGAGAGCGGCACTGGCGGAGCTATCGACTCCACCGGACAGGCCGACGACGACTTTAGTCATAGTGCACGAGCCGATCGCGGCGATCGGCGAGTAAGGAGGATCGAGGGGTCTTCAGAATTTCTTATGGTGACACAGATTTACCCCAGCTTGCGGTAGGAGTTACCGCCCGTCGTCACATCACGGGGCGATTCCCAATATTTGCGAAACCGATTCAAAAAACACACTCGCGAAACACGCCGATCGCGGTATGTTGGTGCGTGCGAATTGGTATCCTGAGGCACAGCTCACGTCACAGCTCGCATTACAGCTCAATTCGCATCGCTCAATCATTTATTGCCTGCCTCACCCACCATGACGGTCTTTCAGCCCCCCGCCGGAGCGCGGGATCTTCTCCCTCTCGATGTCGCTCAAAAACAATGGATCGAAACCCATCTCAATTCGGTCTTCGCGCGTTGGGGCTACCATCAAATCGTCACCTCGACCCTCGAACGCCTCGATATGCTGATGGCGGGCGGCGCGATCGATCCCGATAGCGTCATCCAAGTGCAAGATCCCGACGATGGCTTGCTCGGCTTGCGTCCGGAGCTGACCGCCTCGATCGCCCGTGCTGCCGTCACTCGCTTGACCGGCGCATCGTTCCCCCAACGGCTCTACTACAACACCAACGTCTTTCGTCGCGAACCCGACAGCCGCCACGGACGCCAACACGAATTCCACCAGGCGGGCGTTGAGCTGCTGGGTGCGGGCGGTTCGATGGCCGATGCCGAAATTTTGCTCTTGCTGTCGGACTGCCTGACGGCGATCGATCTCACCGATTGGAAAATCGTCCTCGGTCAGGCCGCACTGACCCGATCGCTGCTCGAACCGTTTCCCGAGGATGTGCGCGAATCGGTACGAACCGCGATCGCCCAGCTCGATCGCGTCGCCCTTTCCGAGATGGATTTACCCGCCGACTTACAAGACCATGCCCTAGTCCTATTCGAGCTGCGTGGTAAGCCGAAGGACGTGTTACGCAAGCTGGCGAGTTTTGATCTAAGTGAGGGTCAACAGGCCAGTCTTGCCGGTCTAGAAGCCACGATCGCCACCCTCGAAGCCAGCGATCGCGATGGTGCAATGCTTGATCGGATCGTCCTCGACCTCAGCACGATCGAAACCTTCGATTACTACACCGGTGTCGTTTTCGCCGTCGTGCTTGAAACCAGCTCGGGGCCTTGCGTGTTGGGCAAAGGCGGACGTTACGACGACCTGCTTGGCCTGTATCATCCCACCGGCGAATCCCGTCCTGGTGTTGGATTCGGACTCTGCATCGAAGAGCTACAGCAAATCTTGCACAGTCGCGATCGCCTCCCCGATTCCATTGCCGCCACCGATTGGCTCGTGGTTCCCCGCAACGCTGCCGCCCATGCCGCCGCCCACGTCCACGCCCGCGACCTGCGCCGCGATCACCCTGGGTATCGCGTCGAAGTCGCCCTGGAGGAAATCGCCGCAACGTCGGCGACCGTGCGCGACTATGCCCTGCGTCGTCGGGTGCATCAGTTGGTTTGGGTGAACGCTGATGGTGCGATCGAGGTCGAAGCGCTGGCCTAATCATCAGCGACTGTATCAGTGCCGATCCAACCTGAGCCGATCGAATAGCGTGCGTTCTACGGTCTGACGTTAGGCCGTACGGTACGATCAAGTGTGAAGTTTGGTTAACCTGTCGCAAACCGGTTAATCAACAGCGAGCGGCCAGTGGAGCTGAAGGGTTCGTATCGGGTTTTTCAATGTGAGGTCCGACTGCGATTCCGACAGCGAAAGGTTCACACTCGCAGCGTACTGTCGTTTCGTTCAACGTTCATTCCGAAGGGAGAAAAATCGTGGCACACACTATCGTCACCGACGTCTGCGAAGGCGTAGCTGATTGCGTCGAAGCTTGTCCGGTGGCCTGCATTCATGATGGCCCCGGCAAAAATAAAAAGGGGACTGCGTGGTATTGGATTGATTTCGCGACCTGTATTGATTGCGGCATTTGTTTACAAGTGTGTCCCGTGGAGGGCGCGATCGTCGCAGAGGAACGCCCGGATCTGCAAAAAACTCCGGCCTAGCTCCGTTCTTGAGACTCGAAATGCTCGAATGTCCGATCGCCCTAACGTTTCTCGTTTAATCGTTGGGGCGTTCGGTCTTTGTCCGCGATTTTTTCCCTAAACCCATGCTGTCCCTTGAACGACTCGGTTACCACCCCGCCGCGACCGAACATCCGATTTTGTCAGAGATTAATCTCGAAATTCCGCCCACATCGCTCACGGCGATCGTTGGCCCGAGCGGATCGGGAAAAACGACGCTGCTCGATATTTTGGCGGGCTTGGCAGAGCCGACCAGCGGTCGGGTGGCATGGCGATCGCAAGAGCTGCTCCCGGAACAGCTACATCAGCTCGTCGGCCTGGTTTTTCAGTTTCCCGAGCGCCACTTTTGCGGCATGACAATATTGGAAGAGTTGCGCCTCGGGCATCCGGAGCTTCGCACCGAGCAAGTCTTTGCCGCTCTCAAGGAAGTCGGTCTAGAGGATGTGTCGATCGATCGCGCACCCCACGAACTCAGCGGCGGTCAGCAGCGCCGCCTTGCTCTGGCCGTGCAGCTTATCCGCCAGCCCCAAATTTTAATGCTGGACGAACCGACGGCGGGTCTGGATTGGTCGATGCGCCGTCAGTTGGTGGCGCTGTTGGCGAAGCTGAAGCAGGAGTGGAGTTTGCTGGTGGTGACCCATGATGCGGCGGATTTGCTGGATGTAGCGGATCATTGCTGGGCGATCGAGGCGGGACGGCTGCGATCAGTTGATGTCGCGTCGCTACGTTAATGGTGGTCGATCGATGTAGCAGAAACCGATTGTATTAGGACGCATTAAAAAAACGGAGAGCACTGAGCGAAGTCGAAGTGCGGTTTCTAGCTTTGATCAACCCAAACTCACGTTAATCTAGCCGATCGACTCGATCGAGCTGAAGGTTTTCGATCTGAGTTAAGTCCACACCAGGATAATAAAACTCCAGAATTTCCGTGCTGTTTTTACCAATATCCGCCAGGTTATAGGCTCCCGTCTGACTCAAGCCCACACCATGCCCAAAGCCACCCCCAATAAACTCGTAACCCCAGGGTGTGTTTGGGGGTGTTTTGCTGGGTTGCGACGGGGCGGGGGCGGGCATTGGGCTGGGCGGATTGTTGCCAGTGGTGGTTTGTGACGAAGCCGACGGGTCGGGTTTGGGTGCTTCCTTGACGGGTTCGACGTAGAAAAAGGTGCTGATGGGGGGATAAAACGCCGATCGAATTTCGTCGCCGGGGACGATCATCTCGCCGGTGTCGGTGGTGACCCGCATCGCTAAGATCCGCCCCGCCTTCGATCGCTCCGTAATTTCCACCGCCGTAATCGCGCCAAACTCGATCGGGCGACCGCTACGCTGTAGATATTGCTTGAAGTAGGCCGTCATATCTTTGAGGCTGGTTTTCTCTCGCCAGCGAAACGTATGCCAGTCGCTTTCATTAAACTGTTTCTCCAGCGTCATAAACTGCCGAAAGTTGGCCTCGTCCGATAAAGGTTTGGCATCGAGATCCCAACTGACTTCCACGGAATCGAGAATCGCTTTGAGGTAGGGGCGTGATTCTCCCTGCCACACGTCTTCAAACGGAGCGGTGAAACCACCGGTGGTGGAAGAGTACAGTGCATCGATCGGCTCGTTGTTGTAGGCGAGCACTTGTCCGGCGGTGGCGGCGATCGCCCGATCGGTGGTGGCGGTCGATCCCGTCAGTCCCCAGTAGGCTTGGCAGTGGGTATCGGCGCAGAGTTCGTAGTCATCGATCGCGAAGCGGTGGAGGTTCCGCAGGGCGTAGGTGCGGGCAATAATCGCCTGGGCTTCGATCGCGGCGTAGGGCGCACCCGTGCCGATTTCGTAGGGAACGACACCGCGTAGGTAGGTCTCGATCGAAACGTGATTGACGAGGGTGTAGGTTCCGTAGGCGTTGGGCTGCATGTAAAATGTGCCGCCGTAGGTGTAGCGATCGGGCTGGGTGATGCCGTGTTCGATTTTCGCTGCGCCGCTACTGGGTTCGATCGTGATCGCATCGCCGCGAATGGTTTCCCCGAGAATTTTCCAGGCTAATTGCTGACGCCGATCGCGTCGGCCTTGCACATGCAACGTCTCGGTCAAATCCGCCGCCGTGGTGCTGTCGTGTAAAAGCTGAAGGAGCAGCGGTGAATCGTACACCTGCCGATCGGCCCAGACTTCCCAGCGATCGGGCTGGGCGATCTCGGTGGCAATGCCCCGTGCTTGCCATTCGCGGGCGCTGGCCTCGGCATTCTCGAAGCTGCGATGGACACTGAGCACGACGCGATCGTCGATGATCGGCGGTTCGGCGGGAATTTCATCAAGTTCGATCGCGATCGCGTCGAGATTGCGGGTTTCGCGCTGGCCGTTGCGATCGAAACTAACGCGCAAACTGCCGCCATTGGCATCGCGCAAAATCAGGCGATCCTGGGGATTTTCGCCGAAACGCTGGATGATACCGACATGGATGCGATCGTCAAATGGCTGGTTTGGGCTGGGCTGGGCTGGCTCGGCTGGCTCGGCGGAACTGGGCACGATCGGCGTTGCGGTTTGGGCGATCGCCCGCTGGTTATGAGTTCGCGCCGTGAGATGCGCCGAAAGGGTGAACCCGATCAGCAGCGTACCAAGCGCGATCGCCGGACTAGATTTACGTTTCATCGATCCATCCCCTGTTTTACTCACGAATCATGACTAGCGAATTAACTTTGGCTAGCTAAATCTGATAAATAGACCTCTTGCACGAATATCATTCCCTCTCCCTAAATCCCCTTCGACCAGAGCGGGAGAGGGACTTTGAAAGGCAATATTTTTGACTTGGCTCCCCTTCTCCCTGCTTGGGAGAAGGGGCTGGGGGATGAGGGCGATTCATGCAAGAGGTCTAATGAACTCTAAGTGAACTCGAAACGAACTGGATTAAGCGACGGGATTAAGCGATCGGATCACTTCAACACCCGGACATACTCCCGCGCGATCGCGGCGATATGCTCGGCGCGATCGAGTCCGTTAATAATCCGCCGCGCGTTATAAAAATCCTGCTTATCTTCGTTGATATAGTCATCAAGACTGCGATTGGTAAAGCTGCCGTCACGCATCCCCCGCACCGCAATTTCCGCCGCGAGATCCGGCTCGCTGGCTCGGTGCGGCTCACGGATTAAATCCACCCCAAGCAGTTGCGACCAGCGCTTATAGTTGACACGTCCCGTGATTTGGATATAGCCGCGCCCCTTGAAACGCGGGCCATCACCCCACTGGTTATTCCCCAAATCCGCCCGCCACTCGTACGCCTGCCCGCTCGCGAATTCTTCCATCCACTGCCCCAGCATCGATTCATGCTCCACCGTCGCCAGAATGTAAGCGATTTGGTTCGTATCCGTGACGCCGAAAGTATCGCAGGCTTTAAACAGCAGCGGGATTGACGTGTAGGCGTACTCACGCACCGTCGGATAGGGAATCGAGGCGACGATTTTGTCGAGGTTGTAGCTGAACTCGGGTTCCGGTGTCGGCAAGACGGGGCTACCGCGATCGGGGGTGTAGGCGCGTACCGGCATCCGCAGCAAGGCTGACCAGGTTTCTTGTCCCACAACGCCATCGGAGACTAAGAGCACGCGACGCTGGAAAGCTTTAACCGCCCGTTCCGTTTTGGGGCCAAAGAAGCCATCGATCGTCTCGTCGCGATCGAACAAGCCCTCACGCTTCAAGGCTTGCTGTAGCGTTTTAACATCATCAATCAGCGTTGGATGCTGGAGACCGTCGCCGATCCGCAAAATCGGCACGTCGCGCACCGGTTTTTCCCGTGGTGGCAACCCGAACAGGGCGATCCAGGTGTCGAGATTAGTTGTGCCGGTGGGTTCGAGGTCGCGATCGGTCTGAAATTGTTTTAGCGTTCGTTCCGTCTTGGGGCCGAACAGCCCGTCAATCTTCTCGTTGCGATCGAAATAACGATTATTTTGTAGCGCCGTTTGTAAGCGCTTGACATCATCAATCCGGTCAAGATTAGTAGTAATGCCGTCACCGCGTCGCAATTCGGGCAGCATCTTGGCATCAATCGCCGATCGCTGCTCGGCTTCGCGAGCTTTAGCCACGATAATATCGTCAATCTCCGCCCAGGTTCCGGCTCCCACAATACCGTCTGTGACTAGCCCATGCTGCCGCTGAAACCGCCACACTGCGCGTTCGACCACAAGATCGAACCTCCCCTCATTCGGGCGAGTGGGCGCGAGCAGCTTGATATCTTGGAGAAATTGCTCCAAAAATTTGACGTCGTCGGCATATTCCGGGTATTCGATACCATCTCCCGGTTGCAGCATCGGGCGTTTCGCATTCATGG
The DNA here is from genome assembly GCA_964518905.1 of uncultured Geitlerinema sp. Taxonomy (GTDB): domain Bacteria; phylum Cyanobacteriota; class Cyanobacteriia; order Cyanobacteriales; family Geitlerinemataceae; genus RDYZ01. The sequence continues at coordinate 17,368 of CAZFJL010000011.1, forward strand.
GCGTACCTAGGCCGGTGGGGTCAGAAAATGATAGTCGTCAGCCGTGATCAGACAATCTGCACAATTTGGCTGTTCTGAGGTTGCATCATGCTTGAAGATCCCACGGGCGATCGGGCAGACATCGTGCCATTAAGCCAACGAGAACAGATACCGACCAAATTGGCGACATTTTCCATCTTAAGAGTCTTGCTTGCAAAACGCTCATAACCCGTGAGATTTTGACGTCCAAACCGGTCAGCGTATGTTAAATCTGAGACACGAAAATCACCACAGGGACGATCGATGAAACGCACGGATCGTATGACTCGCAAAACACTTTGGCTAGCGGCGATCGCAGCGGTGATCACGATCGCCACCAGTGCCGTCAGCCTGAATCGCGATCATCTCACCGTCACGGCCACGACAATCCCGATCGCGACCTCCAGCGCCAGCGATCGCGGCCTCCACCTGAGCGGCAATACCTACACCGCCAACGGTCAATACGACCTCGCGATCCTGTCGCAAACCAACCCCGAAACCCAGACCCGCGAAGACTTTAGCGTCACTCCCACCGCCGGTCTCCCCCTAATCGAATCGCCCGATCGCACCTTGGCCTACACCGCGATCGTCCGCCAGCGATCGCAGCCCGACCCCCTAGACGCAACCGCGCTAACCCAGCTCGCGATCGATACATTGCAGCGCGGCGAAGGGTTTATCGCTGGAGAGGCGATCGAGCTTGGGTCGGGTCGGGTGCGTCTGCCCTGGACGGGGATGGCGGAGGGTGAACCAGTGGCGGGCAGCGCGATCGCGGTGCAGGATGGAGCGAGCGTTTTAATGTTGGTGGTGTCGGCGACGGGTGAGGGCATGGATCGGCTGGATGCGGCGATCGGGCTATTGTCGCCAAGCATCACGTTAGCGAAACCCGAGCTTTAGCCGCTTGAGATCACCATGTCTGAAACCACGTACGATCGCATTTACACCATCGTTCGCCAAATTCCGCCCGGTCGCGTCACCACCTACGGGCGCGTCGCCGATCTGGCCGGACTGGCCGGGAAAGCGCGACTGGTGGGCTATGCCCTGTTTAAAGTCGCGACGGATGATGCTGAGATTCCCTGGCAGCGGGTGATTAATGCCAAGGGCGAGGTTTCCCACTCGGTGTTACGTGAGGGGTCGGATTATTTGCAGCGGGCGCTCTTGGAAGCGGAGGGGATCGGGTTTGACGATCGTGGAAAGATCGACCTCAAGCGTTACGGTTGGCCTGAAACGACCCCTTAGCCGAGTAAGAACACAGAAGTCCGAGTTCTTGAAGAACTCGGACTTCTAAAACGGGGATTACGTAAACTTACTCGGGATCAACCCAGCGATCGTCATCCTTGATCAGCTTGATCAACGCCTCCACCCCTTGATCTTCCGGCACTTTGAGGATCTCCTCACGACCGCGATACAGCGAGATAAATCCCGGCTGCTTACCCACGTAACCGTAGTCCGCATCCGCCATCTCACCCGGCCCATTGACAATGCAGCCCATCACCGCGATATCTAGACCCGTTAGATGGTTCGTCGCCTCGCGCACCTTGTGCAGCACCTCTTCGAGGTTAAACAACGTCCGACCACAGGACGGGCAGGCCACATACTCCACCATCGTCTTGCGGAGACCCAGCGCCTGCAAAATGCTGTAGCACACCGGGATTTCCTTCTCCGGCGCTTCGGTCAGCGACACCCGAATCGTATCGCCGATACCGTCCGCCAGCAGCGTCCCGATCCCCGCCGTGGACTTGATCCGACCATACTCGCCGTCGCCCGCCTCGGTCACGCCCAGATGCAGCGGGTAATCCATCCCCAGATCATCCATCCGCTTGACCATCAGACGATAGGCCGCCAGCATCACCGGCACGCGCGACGCCTTGAGCGAAATCACAATGTTACGAAAATCGAGCGATTCACAAATGTGGATAAACTCGATCGCCGATTCCACCATTCCCTCGGGCGTATCGCCGTAGGTGAATAGCATTCGTTCGGCTAACGAACCGTGATTGACGCCGATCCGCATGGCCTTGCCCTGATCGCGCAGCGAGACCACCAGCGGCTCTAAGGTTTCGCGAATCTTCTCGCCGATCGCGTCGAACTCTTCCGGCGTATATTCCGTGCGATCGGCCGACGGCTTCTCAAACACGTACAGCCCCGGATTGATCCGCACCTTATCCACATGCTTCGCCACCTCAAGGGCGATCTTCATGCCGTTGTGATGTACATCCGCCACCAGCGGCACATTTTGATAGGTTTCCTGGAGCTTGGCCTTAATCTCCGCCAGCGCCTTGGCGTGCGCCATACTCGGCACCGTCACACGCACAATTTCACAGCCGATCTCGTGGAGCCGACGAATTCCCGCCACAGATCCCGCGATATCCATCGTATCTTCGTTGATCATCGACTGAACAACGACGGGATGACCACCGCCGATCGTCACGTCACCGACGCGAACTGGCCGGGTCTTGCGGCGATGGATCGTCGTATCGAAGGCGATCGCGTCAGCACTATCGGAGCCGGACGCGGTCGGGTTGGTTGGAGCCGACAAGGTTTGCATGGGTCTAGCTTAAAGATCGAGTCGAATCATCAATACATTGATGCGTAGCCTTAAGGTTGCCACAGAAGAGAAGCGTTTTCGACATCGCTTTCAAAATCGCTTTCAAAATCGCGAACATCGAAGTATTGGTTCTCTGGAACTCGCAATCTAGAGGATAGTGCCGCGAATGAGCAAAAACGTAAGACAGGGTGAGCTGTTTGAGTGGGATCAACGATCCTGCGTCAAACAGAGTCGAGAGATAAGCATAATTGCCGGTCTAACAGCAGAAGCTGAAAGGAATCTCTACAAACCAAAACAGACATAGTCACACCTCCAGCAGAAGCATTCTCAAACCTAGCGACAACGCGAGACTCTTCGGCTGACATCGTTACATTTACCGATGTCACATTACATTCGTTTACGTCAATGAGAGTAGGGTTCACCTTATGGAAGACCAAATCCAGGGTTGTCAGGCTAATTGCTTCAACATTTGAAATAGTCCGTGTTTTTTTGTCATTTAAGTATTCTAACTTAAGAGCCAATAATATTCTTATTTTTATTTTAAAAACGAAGGTTAAAGTGGATTTTCATTGAAGAAATTATGCATCTTCTTTTTTTGGAGAAAAATCAAAATTTTTATCAATTTAATCAAGCCAAGTTTAAATAAAAAATAATTAGTATATATCATGCAAAAATAAACGTTTTTCATGGTCAAAAAACATTTAATTTAACAGGATTAATTTAATGAGATCATTTTTTTTGACCTCAAAAATTGCCCGTTTTCTGACTTAATCAACTCGTTCAAGCTGCCATAAAATTTGGTTTCCTTCACGTCGAACGCGTGATACAACCCAGTTTCGCCAAACCCAGTGATCACCGCGACTGGTGACTGCACTCGCATTGATATCGATTAGTGCAGCAAGTTCGGAACTGCTAACGAGGTAGCCTCGTCCCGAAATTTCATCAGCAATATGGAGGCTGTCAATTAAATCTCTCAATTGCTGAACTCGGGTACTACGATCTGGTAAATCGGCGATCAATGATTCACTAGAATCGAGAACGGAAAGAGTGTCATCCATCATCATAAGTTTTGGGAAAGGTCACCTTACTTGGAGCCCGCAGGGTTTGTATATCTAATTGTAACTTTACGTGAATCATACTGATAACATGTCTCGTGACATTTAATGATGTTTTTTGGTGTTTTGTCGCTTTAAGTTGAGTTTTTTGGCGTTTGAGGCACAACAAAGCTTTGCGATCGAAATGGGATTGAGCCTCACAGGTGGATGATGCGGCCAAAGATCTGGCAGTGCTCTCTCTTCAGGCGTGTCAACACTCAATCGAAAAAAGATTGGCGCTAGTTCTCGCAAAGTAGAGGTGAGATAGCTCCGCGCAAAACGATCGCCCGATCAACAGAGATCGCAGAGATCAAAGTAATAGGTCGTCGGTTGTAACGGTCGTAGCGATCTGCGATCGATCTAAGGCGGCTATTTTGTGTTGGTTCGGCGATCGCAAAATCTCGGTGCAGGAAACGCGAAGAATCCAGATAGGCTCGGCAAAGAAAATCGTACGATTTTCTTTATTTGAGCCTTGTTTCTGGCGATCGGAGATGCGTGAAACTCGGAATGGTGGGGCAATCTAAAACTTTGCGAGCGAGTTACTGCGAATAGATCGGTAATCTCTATCTCTACTCGACGGTATGCGGCCAGCAATGCAAGACGTTTGGGCTGTCGTCTGGTGTTTGCTGGGTCGATTTGTTTGCTGGGTTTATTGGGCGATCGACGTCGGTTCGTCGTCCGCAGTCGGTTTGTCGCGACAATTGAAGCTCGAATCAGTACTTTTACTGGTTCGGTTACGGATCTATCAGATTTGTTAGGGTAAATTTGCTGATATCAATTTGCATAATCTAGAGTCGGAGAAGCCTTTAGCGCAGCGTAACCACGCTTGCCGTTCACCGAATAGTGAAGCGATTGATGAACTTGTTCATCGCTGAAGCCTTTGCAGGACAAGGCTTATATCTAGTTCACCCTAAGCGATAAGATAGGAGGGATCATCCCGTCCTTTAATGTTTACGTTTTTAACGAAATTACTCTCATGTCACGCTATCGTTCGCTTCTATCCGGTCTCCTCGCCATCATCACGATCGCCCTCGTTAGCTGCGGCGGCCCGTCGGTGAAAGAACCCCCGAAATACACCGCCGCTCAAATCGAGCAACTTTCCGGTTATGCTGCGTCCCTTTCGGCTGTGGAAGATCGCACCCGCACCGAACTCAGTACGTTAATCGAGAAAGAAGACTGGACGTACGTTCGCAACTTCATTCGTGGTCCTCTGGGTACAATTCGCCAAACGATGAGTCTGGTTTCGCAAAATCTTTTGCTGCCTTCAGAGCGTAAAGCCGCACTGGCTCAAGCCCGTGAGGTGTTCGCTCACCTCGAAGATATCGACAAAGCTGCCCAAGATAACAATGTCGTCGCAGCCCGTGCGGAATTTCGTCAAAGCCTGACGGAGTTCGATGAATTCCTCGATTTGATCCCGGATGCCAGCGTGCTCGATACGCCAGCGAGCTAGTCTCGATCGTTTGTGTCGGTTCTGTTTTTACCTGTACGTAACCCAAAAAGCCCTGTGATCTGGTTCAAAGATCACAGGGCTTTTTGGGTTTTGGATTGAGCGCGATCGCGATCGCGATCGCGCACACAACCCGGTGGACTACTTGATTTCGGATAGCACCGTGCGAGCCGCAGCTAGAGTTGCATCGACATCAGCATCGGTGTGAGCCAATGACGTGAAGCCCGCTTCATACTGCGACGGCGCGAGGTAAACACCATGTTCGAGCATTCCGCGATGGAATTTCGCGAATTTCTCGGTGTCCGATCGCTTGGCATCCTCGAAGTTATGCACCGGGCCTGCGGTGAAGAAGAGGCCGAACATGGCGCTGAGATGACCGCCACAGGCAACATGGCCGGTTTCTTTGGCGACCGTAAGCAGACCTTCCGCCAGTTTGGTGGTTATGCGATCGAGCTGTTCATAGGTTCCCGGCTGTTGCAGGATTTTTAGCGTTTCGATGCCCGCCGTCATCGCCAGCGGGTTGCCCGAGAGTGTACCGGCTTGGTACATCGGGCCCGCAGGCGCGACCATGCTCATGATGTCCGCGCGACCACCGTAAGCGCCGACGGGCAAACCGCCGCCGATGACTTTACCCATCGTGGTCAGATCGGGCGTAACACCAAATTTTTCCTGAGCGCCACCGTAGGCAATCCGAAAGCCCGTCATCACTTCATCGAAGATCAGCAGCGAGCCGTATTCTTTGGTGATTTCGCGTAGACCTTCGAGGAAACCGGCATCGGGAATAATGAAGCCGGAGTTGCCGACGACCGGTTCGAGGATGACACCGGCGATATCGTCGGGATTTTCAGCGAAGAGCTGTTTAACGGCTTCGAGGTCGTTATAGGGCGCGGTGAGGGTGGCGGCGGTGGCGGATTTCGGCACACCGGGAGAGTCGGGCAGGCCGAGGGTGGCGACGCCGGAACCGGCTTTCACCAGGAACATATCGGCGTGACCGTGGTAGCAGCCTTCAAATTTGACGATCTTTTCGCGTCCGGTGAAGGCACGCATCAGGCGCAGCACGGACATGCAGGCTTCAGTGCCGGAGTTGACGAAGCGCACCATTTCGACGCTGGGAACGGCGTCGATCACCATTTCTGCGAGCACGTTTTCGAGGGCGCTCGGTGCGCCGAAGCTGGTGCCTTTGCCGAGGGCATCGTGTAGGGCGCTGATGACTTGTGGGTGGGCGTGGCCACAGATGGCGGGGCCCCAAGTGCCGATGTAGTCGATGTAGCGGTTGCCATCGACATCGTAGGCGTAGGCGCCTTCGACGCGATCGAAGACGACGGGCTGACCGCCGACGGATTTAAAGGCTCGAACGGGCGAGCTGACTCCACCGGGCATCAGCTTTTGAGCCGCTGCAAAAATTTCTTCGGATTTCGTTGTTTTAATGAGCGAGGAAACCAAGGCCTTCTCCTTTGGACGCGAGCATCTTAAATTCTTCTTTCGATTGATTTCGAGAGTTCCTTATCTTAATTGATGCGTCCCACGGATCGGCGGTCTGAGGATGAAGCTTTAAATTCTGTGACAATTTTGCGGCTGATTTACCACTGACGGTAATCGATGCCGTGATCCAATTTGGAAATGACGGATTTCTATGACAAAGTCTAGCGGGAGCCAGAGGAGAACGTCCTCTTGCCCCGTTCCGTACCGTCACCACATCCGTTTGGAGTATTTACGCATGGCAAGCAACACTGAAGATCGCAAGATGCGTGCAAAGCTGACTGAAACAACCCTCGATTTTTTCCTAAATCATCATCACGGTATTTTGTGGCCATATTTTTACGGCGCACCCCAAGACGATCAAGATCCTGTACGTGGCGGCATTTTGTACAATGAAATGCTGGCAAGTGAGCCGGACTACTACTTATATAAATACGAAGCGGAACTGTTCCAAACCCGAGGGAAAAAACTTGCGGCCTTGATTGGGGGGGGCGCAACGTTTATTGAGCTTGGTCCGGGCAGCACTCAGAGTCTCCGACTCAAAACGCTGCCGCTCTTAAAGGTGTGCGAGGATCTGCAAGGGTATGTGGGCATTGACATTTCGCAATCATTTCTCGATCAAGGTCTGGGAACCATCCGCGAAGCGTTGCCCGATCTTCCGATTACAGGCATTCAACAGGACTTTACACAACTCACGGAGTTGCCGGATTGTCCGCGACCGGTCATTTTCTTCAAGGGCAGCACGATCACCAATCTGACGAAGGATGAAATGCCGATGTTCATTCGATCGATCAGTGAGCTGGCGCAGGACAACCAATATTTGCTCCTGGTGCAGGATTCCAATCAGGACGAAGCCTCGTTAATGTCGGCGTATGACACACCGAAAATGACGATGATCCAAGAAAACATTATGTATCGTGTGGCGCGGGATTGTGATACGGAAGGCATGAATCCCGGTGCGTTTCGCTATGCACCCCAATGGGATGCACCGAACCACGACTTTAAACACGTTTTAGTCGCGACTGAGGCGCAATCCTTTACGATTCAAGGGCATACAATCACGATCAAAGCGGGCGATGAGTTCCACACCATGAGCTCGTTTAAATACCCAGTGGATGTGTTCCAAGCGGCGATCTGCTCGACGGGATATCGCGTGGTTGATGTCATCAAAGATGCCTCCGGACGAATGGCAGCACATGTATTTAAGCGCTAGTTCAACCGTTTGACCCAGCTTTGTCAACGACTGCGGACGGGATAATCAAGTCTGAAAACTTACATGCTCAAGGCTGGTGTGGTGTTGCTGCATACTGCCGACAGTAACGCCGGTAAATCAACTCCAGCCGTCCGCCGTACTCTTCTAAGTCCGCGCGTTGACGGCGGTAGAGGCTACGAAATCCGTTCGCAAACAGCAGCGTGACGATCGCTACGACCAGGCCAAACACCGTCGATGATAGCGCAGCGCCAATGCCTGCGGTGATTGCGGTCGGATCGTTTTGGGTCGGGTCGCCCAACTGAAGCCCGCCAAAACTTTGGATGAGGCCGAGGATAGTTCCGAGTAGACCGAGCAGGGGGGCGATCGTGACGATCGTCTCGAATAGGGTGCTGAAGCGTCGCAGGGTCACGAGTTCGGCGCGGGCGGCGGTTTCGAGGGCGAGGGAAAATTCGCTGGGGGTGGGGCGATCGAGTTCGAGGGCTTCGAGGAAGACGCGGGCGATCGGTAGATTGAGGTTTGCCCGTAGGAGGTCGGTGGCGGCGGGGCCGTTAACCTGGATTGTTTTCAAGGCTTGACGCACGATCGGATCTTGCTTGCGGACAATCTGCCACCAAAACCAGCAGCGTTCACCGATCGCGGACAGCGACAGCAAGGAGAGCGCCAGTAGCGGAATGGCGACGATCCCGCCAAACTGTCCAGCGATCGCCAGGAATGGGGGCGGGATGATCAGGGAGTCAAGCATCGAGCGTTTTAAGGAGGTTCAACGAAAATATGGCGGTTACAGAAAATTATGTCTACACCGTCGGATCATTAACTAGCGGGGCGTTGTGTAGCGAAAGAACGGCGAGTTACGGAAATATCACTTTTGAGCTGGATCTCGCGAGCGGTGCGGTAGGGCATGTCGAAGATGTCTGCCAGTTGGTTGATCGTTGTATCGATGTTGGCGAGTGTCGCGGGTTTGACCAAGCCGTAATAGTCCACGAGGAAAACACGATCGTTTTTCACGGCTTGTAAATCTTGCCAGAAGGGAAGGGATTCAAACTCGGCGATCGGGGCGGCGCTGCCCGGTGTTTCGATGATCAGGATGGTATCGGGATCGGCTTCGGCGATCGCCTCCGGCTCAAGGGTGACATAACCGGCTGCCGATCGCTGTTCGTCGAGATTGGCGGCGATATTGTGCGTAAACGGCTCGATCGCGTTGCCGCCCCAGCTTTTGCGGTTGAGGGAAAACAGGGGATCGCGGCTGGCCAGGATCAGGGTTGAGCTGCGATCGGGATTGTCTGCGGAGGATTCACTCGCCGATTCACTCGCCGATTCACTCGCCGATTCATCTGCCGATTCCTCGGTCTCGTCTGATTCTTTCAACGCTTTGGCTGAAGCCGTTTTCGTCGTGTCCGTTGTCTCGTCCGTCGTAGCTTGAGCGATCGCCGTTTCGGTATCGGTTTCGGCGTCTTCCGTTTGCGGTGTAGTTGCGGTGCGATCGGAATTGTCTAATGCTGCTGAATTGCTAGGTTGTTCCGAATCATCGGCATTATCCAAGTCGCTAGAATCCCCAGAATCATCTGACGTCGAAGCCGGACGCAGGGCAGCATAACGATCGAGCAGCGGCGTCGGGTCTGTGCTGGTCGCGCGGGCGAGATCTTCGATCGTGGCAAAGAGGCTATCCCAACCGTCGAGGCGATAGCGCTGGGTGGGAATTCCCGCCTCATCGAGCTGCGCCAGGATGCGCTCATGGACGCCTTCGATCCCCACCACGAGATCGGGACGCAGATCAATAATTGCCTTAACATCAAACTCGCGACCGTCGCCGATATCTGGATATTGGCTCAGATCGGCGTGATCGGAAACGTTACGATCGTGGACAACACCAACGAGCTTGTCCGGATCGAGCTGATACAAGATATCCGCCGCTAACGATGACAGCGCTACGGTGCGCTTGGCGTCGGAGATCGGCTCGCTGGGCTGGGCGATCGCAGCGGTTGTCCCGCTGGCCGATTTACCGTTTGGGGTTGAAACGGCAGATGGTTGACCCGAATTGCAGCCCCATAGACCGATCGCAAACAGCGATGCTACCGCTAACTGCTGACTTAGATTTGCCATACCGCACCTCAATTTCAGTGGATCGACCGATTAATTTTCGATCAATCTCAAATGTGTTGCCCAGCTCCGGTTTTGATCGCGACTGCGATCGTGCCCCTTCCCTGCTAATTAGACTAGCCCGCTTCCTGAAGCTTGGGATAGCACCGACAGGACAGCGGCGCGATCGGTCTGTGGTCTCGGATATTTCACCGGGGACAGGACTTACGCCAAATGGGTCAAGTCACCCAAGCTTATGAATGGATACGATGCGTAACACAAGCTTCCAGCTTGTTTACAACCAAGATGGTTGAGTTACGTGGCTTAAGTCACTTTAATTTTCTTGGGCTACGGAAGAAGTCCTGTTGTTGAATTGGCACAGTAGCCAGTAGGGTGGGCACTGCCCACCGCGATCAGCCCGCGTATCAGTATCCGTGATGGTGGGCAATGCCCACCCTACAAAACTTTCAACTATAGCCAATTCCCAATCAGGACAAACGGAGCCCAATAAAACGGTTTGGCATAGTCGCCCCCGAGTGCGATCGTCTGAAGTTGGGCCTGTCGCAGGGCTTCGGTTTTACTGATATCCGGCTGCGCCAAAGCTTCATAGAGAAAGGTCATTTGTCGCGCGGTCGCATCGTCATTGACACCCCAGAGAGAGGCGATCGTTGACCGTGCGCCGCTCTGAACCGCAAATCCGGCCATACCGAGGATTGCGAGCTTATCACCGATCGCCGTTTGGCACGCACTCAGAACCAACAAGTCGATCGCGCCGTGACGCATCTCATCGCGGCTTAGGAGTGCATCCCGAAAGTCTGTGAGCTGGAGTTTGCCATCCCAGGCGAGGACGAAGGTACTGTCTGGTGTTGAGCCAAACTGTCCGTGGGTGGCTAGGTGAATGATGGGATGGGAGGCGTAACGTAGGGCATCCTTGAGTTGCTGGAGGGTGAATTGTTGATTGAGGCGCAATTCGGAGGGCAGACGATCGGCGATCGCTTTAACCTCGTTGCGTACACCGGGAAGGGGGCTAAACCCTTGGCGTGCGTCTTCGAGCGCTCCGAGAAAAACACTGAAGGACGCGCGAGACTGTGGTGCGGTTTCGAGCAGTTGCAGGCTGGGAGCCAGAGCGACGTTGTAGCGCTCGATCGCGTAATGTTGACCGTCAAACAATGCCGCCATCGGAATCGTCCGAAATGGCGCATCGAGCACGAAGACTAAGGTTTCAATTTGTGCAGCTTCTAGGCTGGCGGCGAAGGGTGCAATCATCCAGCGATCGAGGCGCTGCATCGCCTCTTGTTGTTCCCCTAGACCTCGCGATCGGCTCATCGACGATCGCGCCGCCGCTGCTGCTGCCAGGGTGACCGCCTGAGGTTGTCGCACCGTATGACGCTGCATCGTGTCATCAGGTAAGGACAGCAGGATTTCGAGCCGATCGGACAGCACGATCGGATACAGAATAGCGGCCTGGGGATCGATCTTGCCCACCTCGATCGGGCGACTGATTAAACAATTGGCGCGAAAATAATTCGAGATCTCGGCCACTTGTAACGCTTCGAGTAGGTCGCGAGCTTCGCGGATCGCGTCCTGACTGGCATTGTTTTGTAGCAGCAGCCCGATCGCCTCGCGATAGATCGGCTCGACCGTATTTTGAAATGAGAGTTGAGTGTCACTATCCGACAGGGCGTATGCCTGCCGGAAACTTTGGAACTGCACGATCGCCTGACGGTAGGATTCAAGCGCCTCCGCTGGACGGTTGGCTTGGACGAGCAAGCGACCCAGCCGATGGTGATAAATGGCCGCAATGCCCATCGCCTGAGCTTGGTTGGCCAGAGCGATCGCATCCTGGGTCAGCGCGATCGCAGGTGTGAGATCGTCGAGGTCGCGATAAAGCTGCGCCAACTCGCTGGCGATCTTCGCCTGGGTGCGTCGATCGCCCGCATCTCGACGATCGACAAGTCCAGCACTTAAGCCAGTGGCGAGATCACGGGGAGCGATCGCCCAGCGGTGAGCATGGTCGTGCCAATCCCGAACGCGCTCGCTGAGATAGACCTGAAGCTGTGATTTGGCCTGACTGTCCGGTAAATTAATAATTCGATCCAGTAGGCTGGGCAGCGCCTGATCGATCGCAGGGCTGTAGGTGATTTCGCTAGGCGAACGATCGCGGGGTGTTCCGATCCACTCAGCCGCAGCCTCGAACTCATCATCAGTACGGAATGAATCCAGGCTCGTCGTCGATCTCTGATCCTGGCGTGCGATTTCGATCGCGATCTCGCTGTCGATCGCGCCTAGTGCAGCGGCGATCGCATCCGGGCTATCGGGGTTAATGGCTGCGGCTTCGCGGTAACGTTGAGCCGCGAGGATCGGATCGCCGCGATCGCGAGCCAAACGGGCAAGGCGAGACAAAATGGTACGGCGAGCGTCCGTAAGATGAGCGCGGCGAGCCAGCCTGAGCGCCTGTTCAAACAAATTCTGAGCATCATCCCGCTGCCCGATCGTCAGCTCTACATCTGCGAGATGCAGCAAATGGATCGTCTGTAGCTCAACATTTTCAATCCGATCGAGGTCAATCCGATCGAGGTCATCACGCACCATTGTTAACCGTTGACGAGCGCGTTGATCTAAGCCGAGTTCATGGTAGAGAGCGGCTAGATCAAGCTGAGTGGCGATCGTTCCCGCCGGGTCATCAATCTGCTGATAGAACGAGAGCGCCGTTTCCCAACTGTCGATCGCCGATTCAGCCAGACCATCGGCTTGCTGAAGGTGACCCCGTTGAGCCTGAAGCTGTGCGCTGAGAGCCGGTGGAGGATTGGTCAGATTTGCGAGCAAGGTGAACCCGCGATCGAGAGTGATCGTGGCCGCCTCAAACTCGCCCATCTCGAAGTTGGTTCGCGACAGCATGTAGGCGCTTCCGGCAGCTTCTGCCCACTGCTGTGTCCGTTCGTAGTGTGCGATCGCCGCTGCAAAATCACGCTGGGCTTGGGCGTAGTCGTGACGTCTCAAGGCGTCGCGCCCCGACTGCTCGCGATCGTTGGCATTGGGAAAGGGGGGAATGGTCGCCGCTACTGTACTGTGATCGGCGATCGGTGCGGTGCGATCGAGATCGCCCACCGAGGCGGCGTCAATCTCCTGAGGGAACAGCAGTCCTGGAAACACCACCAGCAAAGAGGTCACAACCCCCAACGCAAGCCGATATGCTACGTAGCGGCGTTTTTGCAGGAAATATTTACGGGGATGATCAAGATGATGAAATTGAGACGAAGCGTTTTTGTTGACCTGAACCAAAAGATGCTCCAGTCGGCAGCGCACAACCTGTAAAACCATAGCTATAGCGATCATATTCTCGGCAGGTCGTGATGCTTGAGATTAGCGACCCGATCCAGTAGCATTCGTTGCGCTTGAGGACGCTACCCGCCAGTTTGATTTGAAATGGACAACTCAGTTTGTTTCACCCAATAATCACAGTACGTGCAGCCTTGAAGATTTCACCGCGATCGTAGCGGATAGACCGCGAGAGGCGATCGCATCAAATCTGTAAGCTTCTCGATCGCTGAGGTTGAGAGGGTTGTATTCTTCGTTAACGCGCCGCTAACCATTGCCCATCATTCCCTTCAGCCATGTCCGACCCACTTCGCTTGTCTGTCCATCGTCGTTTTTCATGGGTCATTGTCAGCGCCGCGATCGTTGCGGCTCCTGGCGTGACCCCGGCCAGCTTCGCCCATAATATCGAAACCGACGGCGATGTTGGCGCAACCTTTCACCTCGAACCGAATCACAACCCCAAGTCCGGCGAACCCGCGACGGTTTGGTTTGCCTTGACCCGCAATGGCGGCGAGCCGATCCCGCTCAGTGACTGCGATTGCACGTTGTCGATCGTCAATACCCAAGACGAAGCCAAGACGATCGAAGCGCCGGAATTAACGGCGATCGACGTAGAAACCTATACCGATATTCCCAGTGCCGAGGTGGTATTCCCCGAAGCGGGACTCTACGCGGTCAAACTCAGCGGTACACCCAGCGCGACAGCAGCGGAGACGTTTGAGGCGTTTGAACTGAGCTATGACGTGACGGCACGACCGGGCGACGCGACGGATGATGCGGACACCGCCGCCGATGCAACTGCCGACGAGACCGCCAAAGAGACCGACGAGAATCCAGCCGGACAAATGCAACGCAACCCAGTGGTTGACTCCTGGGTGTGGTTAATTCTGTCGCTGTTGATGTTGGGCGCGGGTGCAGTCCTGGGGTCGATCGTCTTGGGTCGCTTTGTCCTCGGAGTCATTCGACAACGTCAGGGACGATCGCCACGTCGCCCCAAAACAGACCGCTCGCAACCCACCGAACCGCTCACAAAACCGACCAATTCGACTCCCGCAAACGCCGATCCGGTCAGCGAACCCATTAGCACAGCTCCAGCAGTGACAGACACAAAGACCGAAGCTTCGACGGCATCGGCGATCGTGTCAGAGGCACAGCCTGCCCCAGATCCGTCCACGTCCTCCGATTCGTCGAACTCTACCGATGCCATCTCCTCGATCAAGGATTGGGATTAGTTGTGAGTTGTTCACCCTAACGGCTCATCTCTAGCATCTTTTGAATCGGAGCCAACGCCGCCACCCGGATATCCTCGGGCAGTATGATTTCCGGCTGACGGTTGATCATGGCATCGCGGAGTTTTTCTAGCGTGTTTAAGCGCATGTGCGGGCATTCGTTACAGGCGCAATTGCCCTCGGGCGGTGCGGGAATAAACGTTTTATCGGGCATCGCTTTTTCCATTTGGTGAATGATGCCCGGTTCGGTTGCGACGATGAACGCTGGGCGATCGCTCACCTGAGCGCGTTTAAGCAGTGCCGTCGTCGAGCCGATAAAATCCGCGTGCGCCAACACCGGCGGCTCACATTCCGGGTGCGCCAACACCTCCGCCTCGGGGTGTTGCACCTTAAGCTGCACCAGCTTCTTCTCCGAGAAAATTTCGTGAACGATGCAGCTTCCATCCCACAGGATTAACTCCCGTCCGGTTTGCTCCATCACGTAGCGCCCAAGGTTGCGATCGGGCGCGAAGATAATCGGTCGATCGGCGGGAAGCTGATTGACGAGATCCACCGCATTCGAGCTGGTGCAAATCACGTCGCTTAGGGCTTTGATCGCGGCGGTGCAGTTGATGTAGGAGACCACGATCGCGCCGGGATGCTGCGCTTTGAACCGGGCGAACTCGTCAGGCGGACAGCTATCAGCCAGCGAGCAACCCGCATCGAGATCAGGCAACAAAACGAGCTTATCGGGATTAAGAATCTTCGCCGTTTCCGCCATAAAGTGAACCCCGGCAAAGACGATCACATCGGCGTCCGTTTCGGCGGCTTGACGCGCGAGACCGAGGGAATCACCGATGTAGTCGGCGGCGTCCTGGATATCGGCATCTTGGTAGTAGTGCGCCAGGACGATCGCGTTCAGGTCGCGCTTAAGCTCGTCGATTTCGGCGAACAGGTCACGGGCGATCGGGGCAGAGGCGGGGCGGGTGGCGGTTGTAAACACGATGTTACGGACGGCTGAAACGTCGTCGGATCTGGGCGGAGTCGGACACGAGGAGGAGACAGAATTGATGAGAGGACAGATTTTAAGACAGGCAACAGGGTTTGTGTTGGGGTTTGTGTTGGGGTTTGCGTTGCTGCTCGATCGTCATCACAAATCGGCGGTTGATCGAATTATAGTGGATTTCACCAAAATAGAACGCTACGCGATCGAGTACGGATATCCCACGCCCGCGAGCCGATCGGTACAGCGCCGAAGCTACCCCGACTCCTTTAAAATGGTCTGCGACAGTCAAGCGCAAGTTTTGATGTTTTATCGTTGAATGTGATGCGCTGCGGTGCAGGCATTCAACCCGATCGACTCAGGAGAGGAAATGGTTAGCCTAGAACAGGTCAAGCAATTAATCGATCGCGAACTCAACGCCACTCACGTTGAAGTCCGCGATCTTACCGGTGGTGGCGATCACCTCGAAGCGATCGTTGTCTCGCCGCAATTTGAAGGGCTAAATTTAGTCAAACAGCATCAGCTCGTTTACGGTGCGCTCAAAACTGAGCTAGCCTCAGAAGCCATCCACGCCCTTGCGCTCAAGACCTACACGCCCGACAAGTGGCAAACATCCAGCCGCGTTTAGGATCGATTGACCGATCGCCGTCCGGCATGGGATCGCGTTTTGAGCCTAAGTCTCGACACCTTCGCCCCTCTTTGCTTTCGTTAAACCCTACCCACCCATTCAACTCGAATCATGACCCCCGAACTCAACGCCAAACTCGACAAATTGGTCAACGACAATAAAGTTGTTGTCTTCATGAAAGGATCGAAGCTGATGCCCCAGTGCGGCTTCTCGAACAACATGGTGCAGATCCTCAGCACGCTTGGCGTTCCGTTCGAGACCTTCGATGTGCTGTCTGACCCCGAGGTACGCCAAGGCATTAAAGAGTATTCCAACTGGCCGACGATTCCGCAGCTTTACGTCAACGGTGATTTTATCGGTGGATCGGACATCGCGATCGAGATGTACAACAACGGCGAGCTACAACAAATGCTCGAAGTCGCGCTCGCGTCCTAATTCCTCGGCTAAAACCCAGATCAAACCTGGATTAAAGCCAATCAAGCCAAGAGCGGGTGATCTTCTTCGATATAGATATCACCCGCTCTTATTTTTGATTTATTGTTAAGCTTTGTAACACTCACATTTTTACTTCCCCATCCGCATGAATCCAGAACCTCTCGTTCTTGCTCCCGTATACGTCGTCGTTCTGGCGAGTACATTCTTTGCGATCGTCTCAGGCATCATCTTCAAAGACATGCTGGAATATCGCCTCGAAGTCTGGAAAACCGACGATACGGAGCAGGTGAACTACAAAACGCCGCAAATCAAACTGAGCTATTTCGGGATTTGCCTGTTCTCGACGATTTGTATGGGATCGAGCCTCTCGACCTTTGGGTTTCCCAATTGGATGGCCTACGGTGCAGCGTTGCCGATCGTTGGTCTGACGGGTCTATTGATGTGGCTTCAGCTTGGATCGATGCTGAAACTGATGGTGCAAAGTGGATCGGCGGCGTTTGATTTGGAGTAGATGTAAGAATATTGCCCGAAAATGATCGCTTACCCAAGAAGTCCGACTTTTCAAAAAAGTCGGACTTCTTGCCCATTCCAGGAGCATTTATTGAGTCGTTACACTCTTCGCGCTCATATTGAACCGGCGCTAGAGTGCAACAACGTGGTTAACGATTGAGGCGCTGCTGCGCTGGGGCAATTTTTCGTCGATTGCGGTAGACACGCCACCGATTAGCGTTAGCAGCGATAGGATAACCGAGACATAGCGTAATCGCTTGACCGTTCACATCACGACCAATCTGCACACTTTCATGATTTCGGTGTACTTTAAAGTCCAGCCTGACGCAATATTTGCTTCATTTGGTCAAGGTTAATCCAAAAATCTTCGGTCAGCGTGTCGGGATACATCAAAGCACGGAAAGTAGTACAAGGTAGCGCTTCACCAACCAAATAATAAAGCTTGAGTCGCAAATATTCGCAAATTGTCCAGTAATAGTATCGGATATAATTCGGAGAAAATAGCTCGATTACGGTTGTATCTTGAGTACAGAAAATTAGGTTTGTTAAGCCAGCACCATGAGCTGCAACAATTATTTCTGCATTTGAAAATAGTCGTACTTGATCTAGAAAAGAATAGTTTTCCAGCGCTATCACCGTGAATCCTTCTGCCTGAAGTAGATCGACTAAATCTGCCTCATTAATAATATGTCGATACTTTGCAGAACATCGACTGATATAGATACGTTTGGGATATTTTCCTGTAAGAGTAGATGAGAATAAAGAGTCAGGCTCAACATTATTATGCTGACTCATTGGCAAGAATTCAGTGCGGAGAAAGTTAATTGTTCTCGGTGTAGCCCACCCAATGTAGCCAGCAAAGCTAGGAACAATTAACGTTTTTGCTTGGATATGAGGGTGATGATCACTTTCTATAACGCGATCGAGCGGAATTCCAAGCAACTCTAGCGTTTCTTTCTGAAATCGTTTTGATTGACTATTCACATAAAAATAATCAAAACTATCCTCTGTAAAGTCACTTTGTCGCAGGATCGCCAATCGTGGCAAAACATCAACAAGCCAATGAAAATATACATTGGCTGACAGGCCACATAATACCGCCACTCGGCCATCAACTTGTTCTAAAGGAGGAAGTTTACGCTTCTGAAATATACGATGCTGACCGACATTTTTAGCTGTGAGAGGACAGCCTGGAAGCTCTCCAGGATACTCACGGGATAAATCCGCCAATAACGTGTCATCTGGCGCAATGGTTGCGATCGCTTCACAAACTTGCCACCAGCTTGTTTGAGGCATTACCCAGCTCCGACCGTCTGGGATCAAGGCTGTAAATACATCCAGCTCCTGTGACGTTGGTGTTGCTTGATACTCGCAGAGATAAGACGCTTTACTAAGACGAATAGGGGAAAATGTTTCGTGAATACGGCCAAGACAGGGGCGACAGTTTAAACCTTGACACTCATGTCGAAGCGTCGGGGCGTTGTAATAGGCTGCGTTTGATTCATATAGTGGAGAGTAGTGAGCCTCAGCATGTTGTTTGAGCCAATCTCGTGCCTTTGTGACTAGCCAACGTGGAGCGAGGGGCGTTGCTGGTAACTCTTTTTGCTTTTCTATCTCTGCTTGCTGCAATTGTGACATCTTTAAGCCTTCTAAGGCTCGAAGATTGCTTGGATTCACTGTGGTTGCGGCTTCAAAATAGGCTTCAGCTTCAAAGTAGGATCGATTTCCAAACCGAACATTTCCCCAACTCGTATATAAGTCAGAAAGTGATACATGACGATCATCAAAACGAGTCCCTAACTGGAGATGAGAAAGAAAGTTGTGGCGAGCCTTCAACGCCAGTTCGTACACATCATCCGTCAATGATTCTTTTGGCTGGGGTAGTGATAATGCTTGCAGCCATTGAGTTATATTCATCGCGTTCAGGCGATCAAATATTTGCTTGAAATACTCGATCGCCTGATCTACCTGCTGGAGTTTAATCGCCATCTGGGCGCAGTATCCATACAGGTCTAAATTTTCTGGATCAAGCTCAAGGGAGCGCTGAAAACACGCGATCGCCGCTCCAGGCTGCTTCAACCGGCTAAAAAGTGTACCCAAGTTCTCATGAGTACTCGGGTCTGTGGGATCAAGCTGTGCTGCCCGAAGCGCACTGGCAAGTGCATCACTCGTCTGCCCCAACAATTGCTCACCTTGAGCTTTTAAGCTATAAAATCTCGACCGTTGAGGACATACATTAATGGAGTCCTCAAGTAGTTTTAGCGCTTGATCAAGTTCTCGCATTCTTAGCAAAGTTGCAGCCAAATTCTCTCGTGCTTGAGTCCGATTTGGCGCAAGCTCAATGGAGGTTTGATAATACTTTTTTGCGGTGTTTAGATGTCCAAATGCTTCATAAATTACGCCAATCTCATTATGTGACTTAGCATCATTGGGGTCGAGATGTAGTGCTTTTTGATAATGCTGTAATGCTGTCTTATATTGTCCGACTTGAAGATATACGTGCGCCAGATTGTAGATTAGCGGCTGCCAATTTGGCCGTAGCGTAATTGCCGTTTGATAGAACGCTAGCGCTCGATCGCTGTCCCCTGCATTATCAAATAACTCGCCCAGATAAGCATAGGGTTCGGGACGCTGAGGAGAATGAATGATTACCTGCTTATAGGTGGCGATCGCCTCATCAACCCGTTCGATCGCGACCAAAATGTTGCCCTTCAATAGCAATGCCGCTGCATCCTGAGGGTACGTCGCGAGGTAAGTATCACAAGAAAGCAATGCTTCGTGATACTCACCAGCCCGGTACTGTTCAGATGCAGCGGCAAGCAAGCTGTCCAATTGATGATCAGCCACAATTAAATCGTCTGCTTAGAAGATTTCAAAGTCACCGAAGTTGATTGATGGTGCTCCTGCCAGAGTGGCGATCGTCACCTCATCACCGGCAGCCGTGGTCGGGTTGTAGATGAGTTCACCCGTTTGCGAGTTATAGATCACTTTTGCAGCACTGGCACCATCGACCTGGGTCGTGGTCTCAAACTCGGCGGCTTCAAGTGTGTCACCAATCGCAGAGAATGTACTCTGCTCTAGGCCGATTTTGTCACTGCCGGTTGTAAAGTCCGTGATCGTATCTTGACCTATGGCTTCAGGCGTATTTGCTGCGTTGCCATAGCTAGAAAATGCGAAGGTATCGTTACCGACGCCGCCGGTCATCACGTCTGCACCACGATCGCCCGAGAGCAGATCGTTGCCGTCTCCGCCAATGAGTGTGTCACTGCCCTCGCCGCCCAGTAACGTATCATCACCGGCACCACCAGAGAGTGAGTCTGCGCCTTGGCCGCCAAGAACAATATCGTTACCGTCGTCGCCCGACAGCGTATCGTCTCCTAGGTCGCCGTAGACCACATCATCGCCTAAGCCGCCGCTGACCACATCGTTGCCCTTACCCGCAAGGAGTGTATCCTGACCCTGCTCTCCGAAAACCGTGTCATCTCCAGTATTGGACAGAACAATGTCATTTCCGACGCCACCGAGTACCGAGTCGTCACCACCCAGTGATGCGATCGTATCGTTACCATCCCCACCATCGATCACGTCAGCACTGCCGAACTCACCGGCATTCGGATCACCAAGCGGTGCTGAGAGGAGCAAATCTTCCGCAGCACCCCCATTGAGTCTATTGGACACCTCTTGGGAGCCGGTGATGTTTTGCCCTCCCTGGTCGTTACTAGTAACCTCTAAAGGGGTTGTTGTGTCAGATATTCGAGACATACTTGTTAGATATTAGGAGTTAGAGTTTGTGAGTTCCTGCAATAGGCCAGGTATTCGTCTTAGATGTAAGAGCGACGTTTTTTGCTGGCTGTAATATTGCATGTATCGCAAGTTTAGATCTCGCAGGTCAGGCGCAGGATGTCTGTGCGATGAGTAGAACACTGTGGAGAATGTATCTCACAATCTCTAGAAAGGCAATGCCTATTAAACACATTCTCATTATTGAGAGAAATGCTTGGACATCCGTAACGAGAAATCTCTAATAGGATAAAAATCATACGTAATTGCGTATTTTTACTTACCCTTACATTGCGTTGCTCAAATTGCCTTAGTCGCCCAAGTAAATGGAAATTATGTTTAAGTAAAAAAAATGCAATGAGGTCTGAAATTCTTGTCTAGTCAGGTCTTCGCTCCATAGAGGTATACTACATTAGCTTTAGAGTGCTTATAGCTTCTAGGCTTCTTATCGCTCTAACGAGGTGAGTTTACGTGGGTTATTGGCTTGTCGTCTTTCTAAGATTTTTCACTTTTGTGCAGTTTTAGCTTTCTCTCTTAGCTGACTGAAATCATGGCGAAGTGCAAGAGTTATCCTTTAACGGAGAAAGGATGCTGTATCTCTTCAGTCTTGACGTACACCGCTTCTTCGTGAGAGATTGCCACAGTTAGGTAATAAGTCCCCAATCTTTGGTCGTAACAGTGTTGCAAGCATCACAGCACCCAAACACAACTTCAGATACCGCAATGCTTGATCAGATTAGAACGCTGCTAAAGGAGAGAAAGTTTCGAGAAGCGTTTAATCTGTGCTCCAGTCTGCTTGAAGCATCTCCAAGCCTTGCTGAAGCGCACAAGCTAAAGGGAAATTCTTTGCAGGGTTTGGGGGATTTACCACGTGCTAAGGAAGCGTATAGGAATGCCATCCAGATAAAGCCAGATTATGTTGAGGTCTACGTTAATCTAGGTGGTCTTGCCGCTGCTCAGAATGAAGGGTCGGCAGCGGAGCAGTATTTCAGACAGGCAATTCACGTCGATCCGAGCTTTGCGGGAGCCTATCGCAATCTGGCACGCCTATTACAGCAGGCCGGTGCGGAGAAAGATGCTGTAGAGCTATGGTTTAAGGCTCTGGAGTTGGAGCCGGACGCAGTCCCGATCGAGTTGCATCATGGGTTGGCTCAGGCTCTTAGCTCGCAGGGTCAATGGTCGAGATCGATTGCGACCTGGCGATCGTTGGCCAAGCGGGATGTGGCGTATCAAGTCCAGGCGTTAGACAAAATTGCCGAAGCATCCCAGAAGTTGGGGCAACGTCAAGGAATTCAGATGAATCAGGGCAAGGTAGGTCAGGTCAATCGCCGGAGTTCTGAGGCAGCGGCTCGCCAGTTGGGGCGTGATACGTTGGCGGCTGCGAATGGAAATGGGAATGGGTCTTCTGGGGATGGTGTGCGATCGCAGGTGTCTCAGGGGGGGATGTTAAAGGTGGAGGTTGATGGGGAGGCGTTGTATTTCCTGGCGCAAGCTTACTGTGATCGTCGGCAATGGGCGGAGGCGGTGCGTACGGGTCAGCAGGCGCTGCGGCTCCGGCGAACCGCGCCGATATTCAAGCTATTGGGCAATGCGTTAGGGGCGCTCGGTCAGTTTGCCCAGGCGGAGGCGGCGTATCAGGAGGCGCTGCGTTTGCAGCCTGGGTTTGCGGCGGTGTTTGCGAATTTGGGAAGTTTGTATGCGCAGCAGCAGCGTTGGGAGCGGTCGATCGCGGCGTTTCGTCAGGCGTTGCGGTTAGAGCCGCAGTTTGCGGGGGCGTATCGGAATTTTGCGAAGGTGTGGGAGAAGCTCGGGGATGAGGTGCGATCGTTGGAGTGTTGGCATCGGGCGTTGGAGATTGAGCCGGGGTGGGCGACGGTGGGTGAGCATGTGACGTTGGGGAATCGTTGGGTGAAGTTGGGGGAGGTGTCGAAGGGGGAGCGGTGTTATCGACGGGCGATCGTGTGTGATGGGTCGTCGTTGGAGGCGCGATACAATCTGGGGGTTGTCCTATTTCAGCAGGGGAAATTGGAGGCGGCGCGGGCTGTGCTGGAGGAGGCATTTACGGCAAATGCTGCTTCGGTTATGGTGTTGCGGGCGTTGATTGAGGTGGTGGTTGGGCTTGAGGATTGGGAGGCGGCGATTCAGTATTATGGGGTTTTGGCTGGTGTTGCTCCGCAGCAGGTTGCGGATCAGTGTGGGTTTGCGGGGGTGTTGCGCGATCGGGGGTTGAATGAGGAGGCGATCGGGGTTTATCGTCGGGCGCTGGAGTTTGCGCCGGATGTGTTTGATTTGAATGTTGGTTTGGCGGAGGTGTTGGTTGAGTTGGAGCGTTGGGATGAGGCGCTCAAGCCGACTTTGAACTTGGTCTCAGAGCACCCTGAACTTGCAATATCCAACTATTGGATGGGTCGAGTACAGATAGGGATAAAACGTTGGAAACTTGCAGAGGCAGCTTTGAGACAATCAATAGATCTAGATAAAACTTTTTTTTGGTCACACTACTTTCTTGCCAAGGTGCTGATAGCTTTAGAACGTTGGGAATCAGTAGTAGATGTCCTGACAGAAGCGATGCAACTTAATCCTGGTTTCTACTGGGGATATTTTGACCTAGGCGAAGCGCTTACACGACTAGGTCGATACAGCAAGGCTATTACAGTTTTTCATCATGTAGAAAAAATAAATCCCAAAACACCCTGGATATCCAAAAAACTTGGTGACTTGTATAGAAACATATCTCATTTAAGCACAGCCACAAAATACTACCGGTTAGCGATAGAAGAACATCCAGAAGACTTAGAAAGCTATCACTATGCCCTCGAACTAAATCCAAGCGAGGCAGAGTTTTACATAAAGCTAGCAAATGAGTTAATGCAACAGCAGCGGAGTGAAGAGGCAACAGTGTTTTACCAAATTGCCGTAGATTTAGATCCAGTAACCAGCTCTACTTTCCTTGCTTCCAACAAAGAGCTGAATAAAGTCTTCACTCAAAATTCTTCTAGGTTTGTATTTCCAGGAAAGATGTTTAAATATAAACCGTTGAGATCTGAAATAAAGTACGATTCATCGTATCACCTCTTCAGCGAACGGCCAACTGAGTCCAAAAAAACTGATACACATATTATTGATTTTGTAGATTTCTATAGCCCCGATAGTCTTCAAACTAGCCGAAAAGTTTATATAGATGAAAATACAGAATTTATTTGTAGTAAGCTCACTAAGTACGTCAAAGATAAAAACATAAAGGTGGTGTCCTTTGATGTGTTTGACACTTTTATACTAAGGAATAATAAAGCTGAGGCTTTTCGGTACTATGAGTTATCAGAACAGATCTTGAAAAAAATCAAGAGTGATCATAGATTTCAATCCTATTCGCAAGATATAACCATAGAAGATATACTGACAGCTAGAGAAACCGGTATGAGATTATCTTACCGAACTCGAATGCTCTCGGAAGGCTTGTGTGAAGGACATATTGACGAAGTGCATGACATAATGTGTGAATACTTGTTCGGTGACCAATCCGACGGTTTGTCAGAGATTCTCCGACAGGCTGAAATTGACTATGAAATAAAAAATACCGAAGTTAATAGTGCTTTCTTAGTCGCCGCAAGAGAGATGGAGTCCCAAGGAATTCGTATAATATTTGTTAGTGATATGTATCTTGGGAGTGATCACATAAGGGAGATACTAAGACGAAAATCTAAAGATCTAGCTATAAAGTTTGACGACGTATTTTCTAGCGCGGACACTCTATCTACAAAACGCTCTGGAACTATTTTCAATGAAATTGAAGCTAAGATGAACACTGTGCCTGAATGCTTCTTGCACATCGGAGATTCATTTGTGGGTGATGTACAAAGGCCACTACAGGCAGGCTGGAACTCAATGCACTTCCCGATACCTCGCAACGAATTAATCGAACGTCAAAAAAGTCTAACGGTATTTATATCCATGATGGCAAAACAAGGGGTTGACGTCCGCGACTGGGCTAAAGCTTAGGGAATAGCAATGCTATTTCTCTCCGCTTCTCTTCTATCTTTGGAATTAGTGTAAACATGAGTAAATTCATTACAAAACTTCAAAAACTTAACCCAAATAGCTCACTTCCTCAAGTTCAATTCGACTTCGCTAGAGAATATCTTGGCCCTGTCATTTGTGACTATCTCTTTAAACTTCTTTTATATGCCAGTCATTTTGAAAAAAGTAGAGGTGCAAAAATATTGTTTGTTTCTCGTTCTGGCATACGCATCTATCGTGCATTAGAAGTTCTAGCCAGCTCCCTAAACAGAAAACTGCCTAACAGTGACTTTTTCTGGATATCAAGGCTTATGGTAACCAAAGGAGTGTGGTTAAAACAGCGTTCATCTTCTATCAAAGTTTTTTCCAAAGAGTTTTTTTATACTCCTTTATATGAAGTTGTCAAAAACATATGTAAGTCAGAAGCCTTTCTCAAAAAGATTGATTGGGATGATCCTGCCCTTGATAGTTCAGGAAGTGAGCTAGAAAGTTTCCTGCGTCAGGATACCTCATCTGCTCGATTTCTTGAAGATTATTTAAATGACCAGTCTAGTATTTTTGATGAATACTTGACCAAACTCGTGGGCTTCCACAAATGTATACTTTTAGTTGATACGGGGTGGCAAGGCACAGCGCAGCGGCTACTCTCTAGTGCTTATCCTAAATTAGACTGGTGGGGCGCTTATTTTGGTCGATGTGGATTCCATGATTCTGACCGAGAGTACTGGAAAAAGACTATTGGATTAGTGTTTGAATCGGACACATTCGACCCTAGAAAGCCAGAGACCTGTACCTATCTAAATAGACATATAATCGAGCATCTATTTGAACCCGAAGGGTCTAGCATCGAATGTATGACTCGTTCAGAAAATGGCTCTATAGTAGCTCCCGGAGTGGCGAGAATACTATCTGATAGCCCCACAAAACAAAGTCATCCTCTCTTTGCTGGAGTTCTGGACTACTTGTCTAAAATTCCCTCTGATTCTTCTCCGTCAGGAATACGTAGAAAAGCTAGTGATGCTTGGCAAGAAATAGCGAGACTAATAGCTTTTCCAACAAGAGATGAGGTTGAAATTTTTTCTGGTGTCAAACGATCAGCTAACTTTGGTAAAGATCTTCTCGTACCATTTTGTATACCTCCAAGCGCAATCCTTCTCGGGACTCAAAGTACTACAGAGTCAAGAGTTAAGGATGCACTCTGGCCGTCAGGTCAAATCGCGATTGAATATCCTTCGGAAATTGTGGAGCCACTGCAAAGCAAATGTTCCGGTCTTACCAGTAAGCGTTCGTTAGAAAGCTTTAATAGCGTAAACGAACATTCTTCTACTTTGGGTTTGATATCACAGATTCCAAAGGTTGCTGTCATTACACGAACATTAGATCGCCCCATGTTCTTGCAGCGTGCCTTGGAGAGTGTGAACAAGCAGACATTTAAAGACTATATTCATGTGATTGTTAATGATGGTGGAGATACAGAAATTGTAAAGCGAGTGATCTTAGAATCTGATCAATGTGACCGCACAAAAGTCCTTTTGGTCAATCATGCTACAAACAGAGGAATGGAAGCAGCCTCAAATAGTGGAATAAAGTCTTGTGAATCAAAGTACATCACGATACATGATGATGATGATAGCTGGGAGTCTGAGTTTCTTGAAAAGTCGGTTGCTTTTTTAGAAGGAGAGAAGGGAAAGGTTTACAGTGGCGTAGTTGCAAAATCAATGTATATCTCAGAGACTGTAAAGCCTCAAGGCATTATCGTTCACAAAAAATTTCCTTACCAAGGGTGGATTGATACGATTCATCTAACAGAGATGTCAATAGAAAACTTTTACCCTCCCATCGCTTTTCTGTTTCGGCGAGATATCTATACCAAAATAGGGGGGTTTAACGAAAGCTATCCTGTTTTAGGCGATTGGGACTTCAACCTTCGATACCTAATGGAAGCAGATATCGGTGTCATTCAAGAATATCTATGTAACTATCACCATCGTGATACGGGAGGCGCTGATACATTTAAAAATTCAGTAATTTCTGGTGTAAAAACTCACTCCGAGTATTCTGCTATTGTGCGTAATGAGTTCGTTCGGAAAACTCACGCTGAACGTACAAATCTTCCTGTAGTGGGATTAGGTTCCTATCTCGCTGAACAGAGAAGTAATTTAAGAGCTATTCTTCGTTCGACTCTGAGTCATGATACCCCTTAGAAAGCGTTTAAAAATTCTTCTCAAACCCTTACAGTGTATAGGCTTGAATGGTTTTAGCTAAAATCCTTGCAATCCTTGCTAGTTAAGGGGTCTGTCGAACTGTTAAAATATTCTCTTAGTCCGAATCTGATCAAGAATCACTCCCACAGCTTGGACTCACAAGCCATACACATGGACAATCAGAAAAGTGGATACATCAAACACCAAGAAGAGCAAGAATTACAATCTGCTCAAAGAAGTGCTTGTATAGATGAGGTGGTTAAAACTTGCCTTGGACTAGGAGGGCTGAACTTACCATCCGAGAGAATGATGAACATAATCGGCAGTCATTCGGAGGGTCACTTTAAACTCTCAATGGTTGGTCTATTTCAGGAGTTAGTTAAACGTGGTCGTCTAGACTCTGATTCTACCCTTCTTGATATAGGTTCTGGCTGTGGTCGTTTAGCTATCCCATTCTCGTACTTTATCCATGAAGGAATGTATTACGGGACTGATGTTTGGCAAGAGGGAATCCGATGGTGTCAAGACAATATATCCACACGCAACCCTAATTTTCTGTTTATACAGCAACTTGCGGCAAACGACTACTACCACGGCCAGGTTACGGATAAAAGAAATCGCTTTGGTCTACATGATATAGAGTCTGGTAGTGTTGACTTCGTTTTTGCAATATCGACATTTACTCACTTACTAGAAGAAGACTGTCAGCAATACTTTTATGAGATGCAACGTGTCATGCATAGTGAATCAGTTGCTTACATTACAGCTTTTATTATCGACGAATGGTTCTTTGACTTTGTCGCAAAAACTGGGCTTCATCAGGAAGTTCATAAAACTCAAGATGGTTGTTACCATGCGTATGGCGGTCAGGACTTCTTTGCTGGTTTTACACTTGAAAAGTGGATAAACATGCTTTCTAAAGCAAATCTTAAGTTTGTGTCACATGAGCTAGGAGCTTGGGCGGAAAAACCAGGCTCTAGCATGTATCAAGATACTTTTATAGTCACTCCGTCAAGCAGCCTCGCGAAATCTTCAGTTTGCATCTAGGGGCATATCCGACCGTTACGAATCACACCCAGAATGCTTTAATCCACCTCGCAGAGGTTGAGAGCCTCATGCAACGGCAACAATTCAGACTATAGTCCATCGAAGCAAACGACCAAAGAGTACCGAATCGAACTGTGTGCCATATTCCATGCCATACGTCCGAAACCGTGCGACCCAATCCAAAATTGTTTCAGTTTGACAGGCTGAGGTAAATCGTAACGACTGTTCGAGATAACTAGACATCTCCGAATAACACTCAGTATGGTACAACCTCCACGCACTCCAAACAAGATTATTGTATCGGGCTTGTCGTTCGATCGCCCGAACACCCTCCAAACCAGCCGATCGCCCAAACACACCATCCAACACA
The DNA here is from genome assembly GCA_964518905.1 of uncultured Geitlerinema sp. Taxonomy (GTDB): domain Bacteria; phylum Cyanobacteriota; class Cyanobacteriia; order Cyanobacteriales; family Geitlerinemataceae; genus RDYZ01. Next base: position 45,760 of record CAZFJL010000011.1, read on the forward strand.
ACCTCACACTCCGCCACCTGCTCCAACGCATTCCGCGACACATTCCGATCGTGCTGCCGATACCCCACCACCGCCCGCCGCACCCAAACCGCCTCACTCCCCATCAACACCAACCGCAACACCAAATCCACATCCGACGCCTGACGAAACTGCACATCAAACCCACCCACCCGCTCCAACCAGTCGCGCCGTAACAACATCGCCCCCAAAAACACCGGCTTCCATAACAACCACGCCTCCATATCTAACACCGGCAGACCCTGCCAAGGCTCAACACTCGACATCACCCCAACACAAGCATCAACAATCTGCCAACCCCCATGCACGATCGCCGCATTTGGATTACGCACCGCCATCGCCACCTGAAGCGCTAACTTCTCCGGCAAGAAAAAATCATCCTGATCCAAAAACGCAATCCACACCCCCCGCGCTTCCCGCACTCCACGATTACGAGCCGCCGCCACATCCTGATTCTCCTGGTAGACGTAGCGCACATCATTCCCATAGGCTCGCACAACCTCCGCCGTCCGATCCTGCGAGCCATCATCCACCACAATCAGCTCCCAATCCGAATACGTCTGCGCCAAGACACTCTCGATCGCCGCCGCAATATAGGACTGGCCGTTATAGGCCGGGATAATGACACTAACCAGCGGGCGAACCGAAGACATAAACATTACGTTTTAGTGAAGCACCCTAAGTGTACACAAACCTTACCTGCCATAATCTGAGGATAGGTAAGTTCGGAACTTATTGAGTTGGAGGGGATAGCCATCTATGCCCCTCCAACTAGGTTATTTTGGCGTTACTTAACGATCGCGTCCGGGGCAGAAGCGGCGATTGTCGAAGGCGATCGGGGCGACATCGGCCATGGAGGCGCTGTTGCGCTGGGCGAAGTTCGAGTTCGGCGCGATCGTGTTGTTGTTGATCGTCACGTCAGTCAGATCCGTGGTGCTGTCGATCAGTGCGCCGCGAAACGTCGCATTACTGAGGTTCGCGCCGCTGAGGTTCGCGCCGCGCAGGTCAGCGTAGATGAAGTCCGTGTTGGTGAGATTGGTTTCGCTGAGGTCTGCGTCACGTAGATCGGCACAGGTGAAATAGGAGCCGGTGAGGTCAAGACCGGAAAGGCTGGCATCCTGAAATTCCGATCCGCGTAGACGTGAATTGTGATAAAACTCCGCGTCATCGTCCGGAGCGGACGGAAAACGATAGTCCCGAAAATCACAGGTTTGACAAATATTGGTTTCGCCGAGATTGAAAGCATCGAAGTCGCTGCTCATTTGTTTGCCGAGGTCGTGACCGATCGGCGCAGCGCTACCCGATAGAGGTAAGGCGAAGATGACGGCAATCGTGCCGATCGCGGACGTCAGAGAACGAAGAAGGATCATAGTTATAGTCGAGGTCATACTTAACGATCTGAAATTCGATCAAATAGTATCGATCGGATTGAGCCTGAGCCCAGGGGTTTGTTGTTCTATGGTGCATTGTTTTGACGAAAACGTCTGCGGCGAGACCTTGGCCGAAGGTCGCACGGCTCGATCAACGATTCCACTCTGTGGATTAAGATCGTCCGACCGATCCAATCACATCACCAAAACTCGACATACTGTTAAGTTGATCGAAGTATCGTGATGCATTCCGATCGCACCGACTGAAAATGCTTCGCCTTTGTCCAGTGTCCCTCCCCTCGCCCGCGCCCCTGCATGAAACACGAGACCCGTCCCCCTTTCGATACCTCTCGCACGCGAACGCTGTATCGCGCACGGCAGTGGTCGAAGTGGCTATCCCCCGGCCTCTCGGTCAAGCGTTGGTTGCTGATCAGTCTGGCCGGTTTGGTGACGATCAGTATGGGGTTGGCGATTTGGACCAAGCTCACGCCGGTCTACTACATTCTCGAATTTATCAAAACGGTTTTACTCAACCTCACCACCTGGGTTCCGAACTATATCAGCGGCCCGGTGGTGATTTTGACCGGTCTGGGGCTGATGCTGTGGGGGCAAATTCGGACGATGGGATCGATCCAGGATGCGCTCGATCCCGATGGCGATGGCGAATTGGTCGATGCGCTGATCGATCGATCGCGTTTGCTGCGAGGGCCGAAAATTGTGGCGATCGGCGGCGGGACGGGTTTATCGACGCTGCTGCGGGGTCTCAAGGTTTATAGCTCGAATATCACGGCGATCGTCACTGTGGCCGATGATGGTGGCTCCTCCGGGCGGCTACGTCGCGAAATTGGCGGCATTCCACCCGGCGATATTCGCAACTGTATCGCCGCGCTCGCCGACGAAGAAAAACTGATTACGGAGCTGTTTCAGTATCGCTTCGAGGCCGGAGAAGGCTTAAGCGGTCATAGTTTCGGGAATCTATTTTTAACGGCGATGACGGCGGTGACCGGGGATATCGAACGATCGATCGCCGCCTGTTCCAAAGTGCTCGCGGTGCGCGGTCAGGTACTCCCCGCAACCTTGGCGGACGTGAGCCTCTGGGCCGATCTCGAAGATGGCAGACGGATCGAGGGCGAATCGAACATCACCGAAGCCCGAGGCCAGGTCGTGCGTGTGGGCTGCACCCCGGCGAATCCTCCCGCGTTGCCACGCGTCCTCGAAGCGATCGCCGATGCTGACGTGATCGTCATTGGCCCCGGTAGCCTCTACACCAGCATTATTCCGAATCTGCTCGTCCCGGAAATCGCCCAAGCGATTGATCTCAGTTCCGCGCTCAAGGTCTATGTCTGCAACATCATGACCGAACCGGGCGAAACCGATGGCTACAGCGTCGCCGACCATGTGCGAGCGATCGATCGCGCGACGGGCGATCGTACCCTGTTTGATACCGTGATTATGCAGCGCAAACCCCCCTCCGCCAAAGCGTTAATTCGCTATGCCCAGCGCGAATCTCATCCCGTCGATATCGATCGCGACGCACTCGCCGCGTTAGGCCGCGCCGTGGTCGCCGCGCCGATCATGTCCGAAGACCGCCTGACGGGCGCAGTACGCCACAACTCGAAACGCCTCGGACGACTGATCGTTCGCTGGTACGATCACGAGCGCAATGCTCGACTGGAACGGCGAGATCCTCCCGCTCGTTAATCGACAAATCGAAAAATCGACGATCCTCTGGCGTGCAGCCGTACGCCCCGAACGCGCGTGAATGTGTTTCTGAAACTTCCTGGCTCTGTGCTTTCTCTACTGTTATTGATCGCTTGGACGGTCATCGGTCTAGCCTTTCGGACGATCGATCTCACAGCGCTGCCCCCCTGGACGGACGAGTGCGCCACGATCGCCTTTAGCGCCGGACGGGGTTTCCTCGATGTGCCGACCGATCGGCTGATTACGACGGCAGAACTCACCGCGCCGCTGTGGTTCGATCCGAGCAGCAGCGCCCGCGATGTTTGGCATTTTCTCCGCACCGAAAGCACCCATCCACCCCTGTTTTTTTTCGTCGCGCATTACTGGATGCGGCTGTGGTCGCCAGCGGCGGGGTTTGGTTGGGAGTCGCGCGAGGCGTTGCTGTGGGTGGCGCGATCGCTTCCGGCGCTGCTCGGGGCGGCGAGCATTCCGGCGATGTTTGGACTGGCGCGGCTGGCCTTGGGGCGCAGCGTTAGCGCGATCGCGATCGCGCAGATCGCGGCGGCACTGATGGCCGTCTCCCCCTTTGCCATTTCCCTCGCCCGCGAAGCCCGACACTATACCCTTGTCCTACTTTTCGTCATCGGCTCGATCGCCTGCACGATCGCGATCATCCGTCACCTCGCCACCGAAATCGTCCCCAAACCTCAACCCCACCCATCACCCCTCGATCGACCCAAACCCTACGCCATTGCTCTCATCTGGGGATTCGTCAACGCCTGCGGTATGGCCACGCACTACTTTTTTGGGCTGACTCTCGCGATCGAGGCGGCGACGGTGTTCAGTGCGATCGGCTGGTGGGGAATTGTCGATCGGCGGTGGTTGGGGCGGCGCGGCTGGGGCGTGCTGATTACGGCAGCCGTGCCGACGGTACTTGGCGCGATCGTCTGGATTCCCGCATGGCAAGGGTTGAGCGACAACACCCTAACCGATTGGGTCTACGACGGTACGCCGGGATGGGATGCGATCTTTCGCCTCCTAAGCTGGCTAACGGCGATGTTTTTCGCCTTGCCGACCGACGATCTACGCTTGCCGCTGGGCTGGGTGATCGCGAATGGGCTGGTGTTATTGGCGTTATTGGTAGCGCTGGTGCGCTGGGTGGCGATCGGCGTCTCTGCGATTATTTCAGCCCGATCGTCGCGTCGATCGAGCGATGATGCCGCGATCGCCACCATCGACCCGATCGCCTCGATTACGTTATGGATCATTTTGGGTCTCGTGGGGTTTGGCCTTGCTGCAATTCTGATCCTAACCTTTGGCTTTCAAAGCGATCTCACCCTCGCGATTCGCTTTAGCTATCCCTATTTCCCGGCGCTGGTGTTACTGGTGGCGATCGGCCTCGGTCACTTCTGGCAGCGGGGTCAGTGGCTCCCGATCGCAATCGTCCTGATCGCAGGCTTTGTCGGCGCAACCGCCACGATGTTCGACCTCACCTATCTACAACACCATCGCCCCGATCGTATGGCCGACGTAATCGCCGATCGCGCCGAATTACCGGTTTTACTCGCCACCCGCCACAAACACCACGGCCAAACCGGACGTCTGATCGGTGTCGCCTGGGAGTTGGGACGTCTCGCCGATCAGGGTCAAACTTCTCTCAACTTTGATGACCCAAATACGAGTGACATACGCTATCTGCTGGCTCGCTACGCCGATCGCGAAGCGATCGCCCCTCAAGCACCCCAAACACCGCAAATACCAACATCGGGCGAAACCCTACGTCAGATCGTCCTAGCGCAATCCACCGCGATCGAAGTGTGGCCGCTGAACTTCCGCGCGGCGATCGACTGGGAGGGGACGGGCTGCGAGGTCGATCCACGCGATCGACCGGATGTACGCGAGTACGATTATCGACGGTTTGTCTGCCCGAGGGAAATTCGCTAACGCGATAATCAACAGATATCAGAATCAAGCCATGATCTCGATCAAGGGAAAATGTGATCAATCGCACAAAAAATCACCCTAAAAGTCACGGAGAAATCAAGCCGGATCATCGACACTTGAATCAGGTTGAATATCTTTCACATCAACCGACTCACATGGCACTCGTGATGTCTGTTCCCAATCCTCCGCTATTACTACCCGGCGCACTCGGTGAAATTTTAGTCGCCGCCCAGACGACCGGCACGCTGTCTCTTGCTGACCGTCATGGACTACAAGCCGCCATTCTTGACCCGTCTCTAACAGAAGAAGAGCGACGATCGATCGATCGGCTACTGCGGTCAATTAGCCGTGGCAGGATCGGTATCTGTGACGAAGTTTCGACGCTCTCCGACTAGCTATAGCAAAAAACGATCTGCTTAGGACTTATCAAAAAAAAAGCTGAGAGCACTGAGCGGAGTCGAAGTGCGGTTTTCAGCTTTGACAAGAGTGTCTTAACACAATGGGTTTTCGCTATATAGGGCGATCGTCTCGATCAATCAATCCCGAACTGAGGGTTTGATCGTAGCTCGCGAAAACTCTGACCCTCTAGCCCTCTAACCCTCTAAAACTCTAAAACTGTAGGCCGACACCGCCTTGGAGTGAAACGGCAGCCGCATTACGATCGCGGAACGCATCAAACGCCACGATCGCGTTACCAAAAACCGCCAAATTATTATCCGACAGCATGTGATCAACACCGGACTGAATCACAAAGGCCGTCTGATCACCTAAAACAGAATCATCACCCGCAAACGAGACACCCGCACCAACGTAGACATCGGTTTGCCAGTTGAGGGGGATATCGTAGGAGACGGTGGGCGCAAAGGCAAAACCGTCGCCAATGAAAGCTTGGGCGCGTAGGGAGATCGGGAGTTCGAGAATGTTGTAGCGAAAGGCGATCACTCCGGCGACCTCGGTATCGTCGCCAAATCCGAGGCTAGTCCCAACACCGACATAGCTCCCGTAGGCGGCCTGAGCGGTTGCGGTTTGGGCGTGGCCGATTGTGGCGATGGCGATCGACAGGGCGATCGTGGCGTGTCCCAAAGCGATCAGCGGATGGCCGGTTAAGTGGCGACGAAGGTGGGAAAAGCGCATGAACTCAGGGGGTCGCGTGATGGGGTGTGCGGGACTTTCCTGATAGTAACAAACGCGAGACGGGGATCGCGATCGCGACCCCCTAAAGATTGGATGGAAAAGATTGGATGGATTGGGGGATTGAGCTTTAGCCAGGGTTTGGATTGCTAAAGCCCAATCCGTCGTTGCGAGGTTCAAGATATTCAAGTCCGTATCAATCGGTAGGCACAGCCTAAACGTCATAGATGCGGGCTTCCGGAGCACTGGGATTTTCTTGGCAGTAGATTTGAAACGCGGTCAAACGCTCAACACGTTGATCGGCTTTCATCGCCAAGATCTCCTCGACGGCATCCCAGGCCGCAGCGGTGGCGGGGGTACACGGGCCGTACAGTGCGGTCAAACGGCGGGCGTGCTCACGTGAAGCGCGTAGCTCAGAGTCGATCGAGCGGCTGCGGCTCAAGGGACGGCGGGGGGTCACTTCGATGGTGTTCGCAGTGTTGGTGGGAGCGGTCGTCGAGGACTGGGGGAAGAGGCGCGTGATAGACATGATTTGCTCTCTCGGTTTCGAGAGGTGTTCTTGTTGCTCATATCTTAAACTGATAAGTCGGGGAAAGTAAAATAACAAAAACTTATATAAATAAGTCAGAAAAACTTACAGGCACGACATACGCCAAACGGGTTAGCAGTCCGACGTCTCACACTGCTCTGATCCAAAATCTGTTTACGTAAACGAAAAGGTTGCGTGGGTTAGCGGCGAGCCTTTCCGCGAAAACGTTTCGACCGTGATTCCCAGTAGCGATGCTGTGACCCGCGTGAAATTGTCATCCCGCACGATCGGCGTGTGAACCTCCACCTGGTAATGCGTCGGCGCATGGGTGACGATCGCGCCTTCCATCTGAAACTCGGTGTACTTGCGATCGGGGTACGGCCAGAAAAACGCCGACGAAATCAGCGAGATCACTCGAAATTCGCGATCGTGGTCGCAGGACAAACTTGCCGATAGCGAACAGTGAACATCTCCCGATAAAAACACCACCCGCCGAATTTGCCGCTCACGAATCCACTCCAGTAGCTCATCGCGCTGCTCGATAAATCCGCTCCATTTATCATCGCTGGGCTCCACAGCATCCGGGAAAAACGGAACCGCTGACCCGATAAATTTCACCGCGTCCGCCCCATCCGCGAGCCATGCTTTTAGGGCTTTCATTTGCGGTGGTGAGATCAGTTCGAGCCGATCGGGGTGATCGATCTGGCGCTCGGTGCGCGTATCGGTCATGAAAAAATCGCAGCAGCCATCGCGAAAGCTGTACCACAATTTCGTCGGGGTTCCGGTGATGCGTGTTTCGTCAGAGTTGAGGTCGAAAAGTGGGCTATGGCTGGCTTGGTAGGTGAGGTAGCTGTGCAGGGCGACGGGGTAGAGGGTGACGCGATCGCCGTCGTTGGCTTTGTGTGGCCAGTTGTCTTCGATTTCGTGGTCGTCGAGCGTCATGTAGGTGGGGACGCGGGACATGAGCGATCGCTGGTGGGGCTGGGTGAAGTGATCGCGGTAGCGGGCGAAAAATTGCGATAGTTTCGTATCGGGGTCAAAGGCGTTGAGGTCGTCGGCGTAGATTTGGTCGCCTAACATCAGGAGCGCATCGGTCTCGATTCCGGCGTCGATTTGTTCGCCGATCGCCCGAAAGGTTTTATCGCCGCGATCGTCCCACAGGGATTGCCCGAGCAGCTTGAGCAGGTAGCGACAGGAGCCGAAGATAAATGATCGCATCTGGCTGCGATCGCGGCTCGCCGTCCGAAACTGATAGGTTTCCACCTGCGACCAATCCAGGGAAATCCGCTGACGATCGCGCTCGGTGGCGTAGAACCAGCCGATTTGATACTCGTATTCCGTCACGGCTTCGAGATCGGTAAACGCGGCGATGCCCGTCCAGTCAAAATGCGACTGCATCGGGAAGCAGCGCGGCGAACCGTAGTGGCTATCACCCCGACGCCGGAGACGAGCCACCCCCGAACACTGTTGGGGCGCGGTAGTCCGAAATAGCGTTTGCCAGCGATGCCACCAGTATTGCCACCCGGTTGCCGCTAGACGATCGCCACGGCCAAACAAGCGAACACTGGCGGGGGTCACCGATCCGACGATCGGGCCGACGGTTAGCGATCGGACTTGCATGGTGAGGCTCCTAGGGTGGCAGACGGCAAAATCTCAACGCCCATCATATGGGAATCCTTGCGATTGCAAGTTTGACTTTTATGAATGGACTTTTATGAATGGACTTTTATGAATGAACGATGAACCAATACTGATCTCGGATGTTTTTCTAGGGCGTAGTGATAATTTATGGGGAATTCACGGGGAATTTATAGGGGATTTACCTCAGATTCCGTCAATAGCTTGGCCTGTTCTAGCACCAGCTCGATCGCTAATGCGGCCATATCCGGCGGATAGCCATATTTTTTCAGTAAGCGCTTCACCATCACCTTCATTCGCGCTCGGACGCTTTCTTTTAAGTTCCAGTCGATCGAGGCATTTTTCTTGATCCGTTCAGTCAGCACTAGCGCTAACTCTCGCAAGCCCTCAATGCCCATCACCGCGACAGCGCTGTCGTTCTGTGCCAGGGCGTCATAAAAGGCTAGCTCGTAAGGCGCGAGTCCTAGTTCTTCACCGCGTCGATCGGCTGCTTGGATCTCCTGGGACATGGCGATCAGTTCTTCGATCACGTCCGCAACTTCGATCGCCTGGTTGTGATAGCGTCGCAGGGCATCGTCGAGCATGTCAGCCAGCGTGCGGCTTTGGACGATGTTGGTCTGGCGACGACTGCGGATTTCGTCGTTGAGTAGTTTTTTCAGGCATTCGACGGCAAGGTTTTTGTGTTCCATGCCGCGTATGTCGGCGATAAAGTTTTCATCGAGGATCGAGAGGTCGGGGTTTTTGATGCCCGCGTCATCGAGAATATTAACGACGGTGTCGGTCACGAGGGCTTGATCGACCACCTGGCGGACGGCGCTTTCGAGTTCGCGATCACTGAGGCTGCCGTCGCTGGGTTCGAGTTTGCGGATGCTGGCCTGGATGGCCTGATAAAACGAGATGGTTTCGGCTTGGGCGATCGCTTCGGGGGCGGGGACGGCTAGGGCGTAGGCTTTCGAGAGGGCGACGACTTCGTGCAGAAAGCGATCTTTGCGGGTGGGATCGCAGGCGTAGTCGGTGGCGCGTTTGAGCAGGGCGAGTTTATCGCCGGTGGTAGCGTTGAGGTAGTCGTCGGGGTTGATCGCGCCTAAAATTTGCCGCACGATTTCGAGTTTTTCGAGCAGTAAACCGAGGGCTTTGTCGCGATCGAGGATCAGGTCGCCTTTGCCGCCGCTGTTGGCGTAGAAGTTGAGGGCTTTTTTGAGTTCGCCTGCTAGTCCCAGGTAGTCCACGACTAAGCCGCCTTCTTTATCGAGGTAGACGCGGTTAATACGGGCGATCGCCTGCATCAGGTTATGAGCTTTGAGCGGTTTGTCGATATACATCGTGTGCAGGCAAGGCGCATCAAAGCCAGTGAGCCACATATCGCACACGATGACCAGTTCGAGTGGGTCGTCGGGATCTTTGAGGCGTTGGGCGAGGATTTGGCGATCGCGTTTGCTGGTGTGATGCCGTACGAGGTTGCCTTCATCGGAGGCGTTAGCAGTCATCACGACTTTGATTTTGCCCCGGTTGAGTTCGTCGCTGTGCCAGCCGTCAGGCAGGGCGGCGATCAGTTCGTCGTAGAGGTTGGCGGCGATACGGCGGCTCATGGTGACGATCATCGCTTTGCCGCGATTGGCGGTTTGGCGAGCGCTGAAGTGTTCGACGATATCTTTGGCGATCGCCTTGAGCCGTTCGGTCGAGCCGACGATCGCTTCGAGCCGCGTGCTTTTGGCTTTAGCTTGCTGAGTGGCGCTAAGGTCTTCGTATTCCAGGTCATCGTCGAGTTCATCGAGCAGGTCGCGCCCTTCCTGGCTTAGTTCCAGTTTGGCGAGGCGGCTTTCGTAGTAGATCGGCACAGTTGCGCCGTCGTCTACGGCTTTGGCAATGTCGTAGATGTCGATGTAGCTGCCGAAGACTTCGGGGGTATTTTTGTCGCTGTTTTCGATCGGTGTGCCGGTAAAGCCAATGAAGGTGGCGTTAGGTAGAGCGTCGCGGATGTAGCGGGCGAAGCCGTATTTGGTTTGTTTGCCGATGATGTTGCCGGTTTCGTCTTTGAGGTCTACTTGTTTGGCGTTGAAGCCGTATTGGCTGCGGTGGGCTTCGTCGGCCAGGACGATGATATTTTCCCGATCGCTCAGTTTTGGATAGAGGGTTTCACCGTCAGCGGGGGCGAATTTTTGGATGGTGGTGAAAACGACACCACCGGATGCGACTTTCAGTAGGGTTTGTAGGGTGGCGCGATCGTTGGCTTGCTGTGGCTCTTGGCGCAGGAGCTGGCGGCAACTGGCGAAGGTATCGAAGAGTTGGTCGTCAAGGTCGTTACGATCGGTCAAGATCACGACGGTGGGATTTTTCAGAGGGTCGCTGACGACGAGTTTTCCAGCGAGGAAGACCATCGAGAGGGATTTACCGCTGCCTTGGGTGTGCCAGATGACGCCGCCGCGCCGATCGCTTTGGGTGGCTTGGGTGATGTTGGCGAGGGCTTTATTGACGGCGTAGTACTGGTGATAGGCGGCGATTTTCTTGATTTTGGCGATCGAGACGAGGCCGGTTTCAGGATTTTGGGTTTTGGTTTCTTCAAAGACGGTGAAGTGGCGGATCAGGTCGAGTAGGGTTGTGGGTCGGAGCATCCCATCGATCAGGGTTTCGATTTCGGGGAGATCGCCTTCATCGTTGGGTGTCTGCCAGTGTGTGAAGCGGTTATAGTTGGCGGAAAGCGATCCGGCTTTGGCGGTGAGGCCGTCGCTGATGATGAGTAGGGCGTTGTAGGTAAAGAGGCTGGGGATGTCGCGTTTGTAGGTTTGGAGTTGGTTATAGGCGGCGTAGGTGTCGGCTTTGGCGTCGGCGGCGTTTTTAAGTTCGATCGTGACGAGGGGGATGCCGTTAACGAACAGGATGATATCGGGTCGGCGTTGGGCGTTTTCGGTGATGGTGTATTGGTTGACGGCGAGGAATTCGTTGTTTTCGGGGTGTTGCCAGTCGATGAGCCAGATTTTTTCGCCGCGTGTTTGGCCGTCTTTTTGGTGTTCGATGGTGATGCCATCGGTGAGGTATTGGTGGGCGGTTTGGTTGTTGGTGATAAGTTCGGGGCTGGTGATGGTTTTGAGTTGATGGAGAGCTTGTTGTTGGACGGTGGGCGGTAAGTCTGGATTTATTCGTCTAATTGCACGTTCAAGCGTCTTAGATAGCAAGACTTCACCATAAGAGCTTCTTTCTTCGGACGTAGAGCTGGGGGAAATGCTTCCTCCATGTATGTACTCATACCCCAAACGACGCAATATTTTTAAGACAAAGTCTTCTATTTGCGCTTCAGTCAATTTCTTCATCTTTGCTTAAGTACTTTTGGTACTCTCCTTGGTAAGCGATCAAATCTGTAAATAAGGCAACACTTGCCATTATAGGAACGTCGGCAACAATAACAGTTCCATACTCTTCGTCTAACCAATCATTAAATTCAGCGTATTTTTCGCTGTCATATTTTGCTGAATCAGTCTTGCTTATTAAAGGATATTCGATCTCGTAAAAATCAATCAAAAAGCACGCTATCGTCTCGACGGATTGCAACAGAAAAAGAGTTGATATTTCGTCTGTCTTTTCTTCATCCTCAGATTGTAAATGTCGGCCATGTGAAAAGCCATTTCTTATGCTGCCTAGATTTTGTATTGCAGTTATCAATCCACTAATAAATTTGATTTGATCATTGCTATGAAAATCTATGCTTTTTAATGCGTCCGTTGCCAGTTTTTTAACACCTGCATTCTTAAGCTTTGATGTATCTTCCTGGTAATCCTTTACCCTCTCATAGAGTATTGTTTTGAGTATCGTTTCTATAAGACTATTAGAATTAGATATAGCCGATCTCATATCTACTTCACATACAAGATCGATTCTATCAATAAATTTTTCTAGGGAATGCCATCTACGGTACTTGCTTGATAGTTGGCGAAGTTTTTCTAATCGATGCATTTCTAAAGAGGTGCTACTCAAAATGATAAATATGCGTTAGGGGGCTGATTGACTGATAAAAAGCTAAAATTCTTACGTCATAGCCATTTAAGCCTTATCAGGACATCATTTTTTGCCGTCGGCGACCAGCCCTATGGTCAGCTTGTAGTCAGATTGGTTACTTCCTGACAGATTCGAGCTTTGTAGAGAATATTTAGATTAACGTACAAGCATAATAACAGGCTCGAACGTCTGCTGAAGACCGCTACAATTCTTACTGTGCAAGAGTTTCATTTTTGTCAGTCAATCAGATTAGGGGGTTATACGGAGTTGGCCGTTCATGAGTTTGGGTAGGAGGGTGTCGCGGGTTTTTGTCAGAATTTGGATTTGCTTTTCGTTGACTAAAATCTTGTCAAATAAACTTTGTGAGAGTTCCGTAAACTCAGAAATAAAGTGCGAGGTTGGCAAGACAAGCTCCATCTCTCGTAAAATCCCCGTATTTAAGTTCTTTTGAACACTACCATCTGCGTATTGAAGCAAAAAATTTATCTTGAAAATCAAAGCAAAGAATAAGAAATTTCTTGTTATATTTTTGTAATCTTTAAAAGATAGCCATCCATCATGTATGCACCCTTCGAGATTTAATATCATAGGGACGCCTATCGTCGCACTATTGGAGAGAATTAAATCCCCTTTTTTTAATAGCCTTGTAAAAGGCAAGGCCGCCTCTGTACAGTGTTCTTTTGTCTCACTTAAATAGATCGAACTAGATCTAGTAGCATCAGCAATCTTTATCCAAGGAATATGTCCACCTTCAAAAAAAACTGGACTGCTAATTGGTCGAGGAGATGATCCTCTGAATATGGTGCAAAGATTCCCCAAAATCTCTACTCGCCAACCTTCGGGAATTTCACCGAGTTCTGAGGGTTGCATTGCGCCGCCGGAAGATTTGTAGGGTTGACCGTCGGGGCTGGGCTTGCCTTGGGCGAAGTCGTAGGGAAACTCGAAGTCGATAAACCAGCGTTTAAAGAGGGTTTGCGCGATCGCTTCTAGGGTTTCGTTTTGTTTGCGGAGATTTTCGATCTTGCGATCGAGGCACGAGAGGACAGCCGCGATCGATTTTTGTTCTTCGATTGGAGGTAGTAAAACTTCAATATTCCGAAGAGATGTTAGGGGTGTAGCGATTCCGGGAGTTCCAACTTGAGATGCGTTCTGTAAAAGTTTCTTTCTACCCAATCTAGATCTGAAAAAATAATATAGAAATTTTGGATTTACTATTCTTTTGTTGCATGTCAGCTTCATTAAGCTTGTAGAAATGACGTATTTCTCAAATAGTGATCCTTGTACAAGTCCAACCTCTCCGATATTTCCACGATGGGGAAACACTAGATCATTTTCGTAAACTTGACTCGATCCAAGCTCAACTGCTTTATCCTCTGAGATAAAGACGAACTCCCCAAAGAATCCTGGGTGATCAGGTATATTATTGCCACGAATAACAGGAACTCCTTTTTTTACATAGCAATCACGTTTCATTCGAGAGCCAAATGGGCCAATAGCAAGTGCTGTTTTATTGTGTCCTTTCAATTTGTCGATGGTGTGAAGATTCCAGTTATTCATATTTATAATTCGATGTTTTTAAGTTGTAGGGTGGGCATCGCCCACCATTCGATTAATTTTGAATTTTGGACTATATCCCAGGAAACACGCGATCGATATCACTCTCCCGCCTCTCCTCACCCCGCACCACCGAACCAAACACCCGGACATTAAACGCCCCGTGCTTGTCTGCGATTTCGAGAATGCGATCGCGCCTTGCCATCAACACCCCATTTTGACTTGGTGAGCAATCCCCACCCTGAAAACTAAATTCGTTCTCGCATCGCCTCAACCTCCCGCCTCAAAATAGGCAAATCATTACAAATCGCCTCCCAAACACGACTCAAACTAACCCCACCTAAATAATCATGCACTAAAACATTCCGAAAACCCGCCAACGCCCGCCAATCCACCGCCGGAATATCCCGCTTCAACCCATCCGACAACCGCTGCGTAGACTCCGCCATAATCTGCAAGCGCCGCAATACTGCATCTTGAACCAACGAATTATTAAAAAAATCCGCCTCGCCCTGCACCGTATAACTCTGCACCGCCTCGATACACTCCAAAATATGCTCCAGATAAATTAAATCCTTCTCTTGACTCATAGCGGCACAGCCTCCGACAAAATCCGCGCCTCAAGCAACGGGCTAATCCCATCCGCCGTCAACACATCAACCCGCCGCCCCAACAAATCCTGTAAATCCATCAACAACCCACCCGGAAACCAAGGCGTCGTCCGCTCCGGGTCGTAATCAATCAAAAAATCGATATCACTCTCCGGCGTCTCCTCACCCCGCGCCACCGAACCAAACACCCGGACATTAAACGCCCCGTGCTTGTCTGCGATTTCGAGAATGCGATCGCGCCTGACCATCAACACCTCATCAAAAATCATCAGTCCAAACCCTCCGCATTTAGCATTTGTTCAACCCGCGATCGGAGCAACGGCAAATCCGACTCCACAATCCGCCAGACAATCTGAAGATCAACCCGAAAATACTCATGCACTGCCAAATTCCGAAAATCAATCACCCCGCGCCAGTTTAAATCCGAATACCGCTCCCTAATCTCCGCACTCATTGCACGCGCCGCCTCACCTAAAATTTGTAAATGATACAAAATCCAAGTTTGAATTAATTCATCCTCAAAAAAAGTACGCTTTCCCCGAGTAGCATAGCGCTCAATATTTTCCAGGCTCTCTAACATATCTTTAATACGTTCTAAATCACTTCTCATAGCAAAAAACAATCCTTCATAACATTATCTCGAACCCGAGACTTTAACCCCGCCTCCGTCACCACATCCACCTCGCGCCCCAACAAATCCTGTAGATCATGCATCAAACCCACCGGAAACCACGGCGACACACGATCGATATCATAATCAATCAAAAAATCGATATCACTCTCCGGTGTCTCCTCACCCCGCGCCACCGAACCAAACACTCGGACATTAAACGCCCCGTGCCGCTCCGCCACCGCAAGAATTGCCTCGCGCTTTTCCGCCAATAAATCTCGTAAAACCATCACTCAATCTCCAAAGGAAACCCAACCTTCGCTAACTGAATTTTAATCTCCTCATCCAGTATCGTCCCCTCTTGCATCAGCTCCGATAATTCCGCCGTCAAAGCCCCCATCTTCTCCTCAAATGGAATCCCATCATCCACCTCATCCGGAATTCCCACATACCGCCCCGGCGTCAACACAAACTTGTGTTGCTCGATATCTGCCAACGTCGCCGACTTACAAAACCCCTTGATGTCTTCATAGTCGCCCCCCTCACGCTTCCACTCGCGATACGTATCCGCCACCTTCGCGATATCCTCATCCGCAAACGCCCGATTCCGCCGATTCAACATGTAGCCCAGCTCCGACGCATCGATGAACAGCACCTCACCACGACGCGATCGATTCTTATTGCCATTCTTGTAGCGTGACAAAAACCACAAACACGCCGGAATTCCCGTGTTGTAAAACAACTGCGTCGGCAACATCACAACGCAATCCACCAAATCCGCCCGCACCAACGACTGGCGGATCTGACCCTCACCGCTCGTATTCGACGACAGCGACCCATTCGACAACACAAACCCCGCCGACCCAGTCGGTGCGAGGTGATAGAGGAAATGCTGCACCCAACCAAAATTTGCATTCCCCGTAGGTGGCATTCCATACTGCCAGCGCCCATCATCCTTAAGCTGGTCACCGCTCCAATCACTGTCATTAAACGGCGGATTCGCAATCACAAAATCAGCCTTCAGGTCAGGGTGAGCATCGTTTAGAAACGACCCCTCCGGATTCCACTTGATATTCGACCCGTCAATCCCCCGAATCGCCAGGTTCATTCGGCATAGCTTATACGTCGTCTCATTGCTCTCCTGCCCGTAAATCGAGACATTATCCAAGCGCCCCTGGTGCGCCTCTACAAACTTCTGACTCTGGACAAACATCCCGCCCGAGCCACAGCACGGATCAAACACCCGTCCCTCATACGGCTCCAGCATTTCCACCAACAGCCGCACAATGCTTTCCGGCGTATAGAACTGCCCGCCCTTCTTGCCTTCATTCAGCGCAAACTGACCCAGGAAATACTCGTACACCTCACCCAATAAATCCTTTGATCGCGCCTCCGAGCCACCCAGCGCGATCGAGCCGATGAGATCGATTAGCCCACCCAACGACGCCGGGTCGAACTTCTGCTGTCCATAAACCTTCGGCAAAATTCCCTTGAGCCGCTTTTGGTTTTCTGCCTCAATCGCTATCATCGCGCGATCGACCATCTGGCCGATGTCCGCCTGCTTCGCTTTGCCCTGAATAAACGACCACCGTGCCTCCTGCGGCACAAAAAACACATTCTCAGCGACGTACTCGTCCTTATCCTCAGGATCTGCCCCCTCATACTCGCCATCACCCGTTACCAGCTTTTGGTACAGCTCATCAAACGCATCCGAGATGTACTTCAGGAAAACCAACCCTAAGACGATGTGCTTATATTCCGCCGCGTCGATATTTTTTCGGAGCTTGTCGGCAGACTTCCAAAGCTTCTGCTCGAAAGAGTCCGTATCGACCGTCTTAGACTTTTTTTGGGGCATCGTTCATCCAGGACTAACGTGACTCAACACACTGTATCACCCACAAATTCCCTTATTCCCCGCCCCTGTCCTACGCTCGCAAAACACCAGTCGGCAACGCACCAAACCTCGCGGTTTCCCTTCCCGCCCCTCAAAACCGCAATATTGACTTTTGTTACGCACCACCCCGAGGGCGAAACTGGGGTTCGACAATGAAAAGGATAGATCCATGCCGTCAGAACGTAATTGTCAGATTTAAACCACACATCGTTTTAAAGCTCCTGAAACGATGCAATCTAGATCTTGACTGGATCATGAAATTTTTGAATTGGGAGAGGTGAGCTGATGGCGATCGCAACAATTAATCCGGCAACGGGCGAAACCGTCGCGACATTTACCGCACTAACCGACGCTGAAATCACCGAAAAGCTCGATCGCGCCGATCGGGCTTTTCTCGACTACCGCCGAACACTGATGGTTCAGCGCAGTCGCTGGCTCAATAATGCCGCCGATATCCTCGAACGCGACGCCGAACGGCTCGGGGCGATCATCACCCTGGAGATGGGCAAACCGATCAAAGAGGCGATCGGCGAGGTGCGGAAATGTACGACGGTGTGTCGCTACTATGCCGATAATGCGCCGGAATTTCTCGCCGATCAGCCCGTGGACACCGACGCCACATTTAGCTACGTGGCCTACCAGCCCCTCGGGGTGATCCTCGCGGTGATGCCGTGGAATTTTCCGCTGTGGCAGGTGTTTCGCTTTGCGGCTCCGGTGCTGATGGCGGGCAATGTGGGCTTACTCAAACATGCCTCGAACGTGCCGCAGTGCGCTTTGGCGATCGAATCGATTTTGCTGGAAGCGGGATTTCCAAACGGGGCGTTCCAAACATTGCTGATCGGGGCAAGCCAGGTGGCGGACGTGGTGCGCGACGATCGCGTCAAAGCGGCGGCACTCACGGGAAGCGAACACGCAGGGGCGAGCCTGGGATCGATCGCGGGCGAGTGCATCAAGCCGACGGTGTTGGAACTTGGCGGCAGCGATCCGTTTATCGTCATGCCCAGCGCTGATCTGGAAAAAGCGGTCAGCATCGCCGTGATCGCGCGGCTGCTCAACACCGGCCAATCCTGCATCGCCGCCAAGCGGTTTATTTTGCACGAGACGATCGCCGATGAGTTTCTCGCCAAGCTGACGGCAAAATTCGCCGCCCTGACCATTGGCGACCCGAGCGACCCCGCCACGGATATTGGCCCCCTCGCGACGCCGACGATCTTGGAGGATATCGATCGCCAGGTGCAAGCCTGCCTAGCAGCGGGAGCCACTGCCGCGATCGGCGGCACACGGCTCGATCGTCCCGGCAACTACTTTGCGCCAACAATTCTGACCGATCTCCCGCCCGGTTGTGCGGCCTACAGCGAAGAATTCTTCGGGCCGGTAGCGTTGACCTTCCGGGTTCCCAATCTCGAAGCGGCGATCAATCTCGCCAATAGCACCATCTTTGGGCTGGGTGCATCGGCCTGGACGACGATCGACGCGGAGCAAAAACTGGCGATCGACCAACTCGATGCCGGAGCCGTTTTCATCAATGGGATGGTCAAATCCGATCCGCGCCTTCCCTTTGGTGGCATCAAAAAATCCGGCTACGGTCGTGAACTGGCGCGGCAAGGTATCCACGAATTTGTCAACATAAAAGCAGTGTGGATCGGAGATTAAGTTTCGACCATTTTGCCAGTCATCGTTTGCAGGGCATTGCCCGCCATCAGCCAGTTGAAATCCCCAGGGATTGTGGTGGGCATTGCCCACCCTACCGGCTCATGTCTCACGTCTCACTTCTCGCTCCCATTCCTTAACTCATCTCCGCCCGGAGGTTTACCGCATGAATACCGCCGAACTCCTTGTTAAGTGTCTCGAAAATGAAGGCGTTAAGTATATCTTTGGTCTTCCTGGCGAAGAAAATCTCCAAGTCCTCGAAGCCCTACGCAACTCGCCGATCGAGTTCATCACCACCCGCCACGAACAGGGCGCGGCGTTTATGGCCGATGTCTATGGACGCCTAACGGGTAAAGCGGGCGTCTGCCTTTCGACCCTCGGCCCCGGCGCAACCAACCTGATGACCGGTGTTGCCGATGCCAATCTCGACGGTGCGCCTCTGGTGGCGATCACTGGTCAGGTCGGCACCGATCGAATGCACATCGAATCACACCAGTATCTTGACCTGGTGGCCATGTTCGCCCCGGTGACGAAATGGAACAAACAGATCGTCCGCCCGAGCATCGTGCCGGAGGTGGTACGTAAAGCCTTCAAGCAAGCCCAGCAGGAAAAACCGGGCGCGGTACACATCGATCTACCCGAAAACATCGCCGCGATGCCCGCCGATGGTCAAGCCCTGACGATCAACACCAAGGAGACCCAGTACGCCTCCTACGCCAGCCTCAACGACGCCGCCACCGCCATTTCCCGCGCGACCAATCCGATCCTGCTCGTCGGCAATGGTGCGATTCGTGACAACTCCAGTGACGCCCTGACGGAGTTCGCCACGCGGCTGAATATCCCGGTGGTCAATACCTTCATGGGTAAGGGCGTGATTCCCTACACCCACCCGCTGTCGTTGTGGACGATCGGCCTCCAGCAGCGCGACTACATTAGCTGCGGGTTTGACAACACCGATCTGGTGATTTGTGTCGGCTATGACCTGGTGGAGTATTCCCCGAAAAAATGGAACCCCGACGGCAACATTCCGATTATCCACATCAACACCACCGGTGCGGAAATCGATAGTAGCTACATTCCCCAGGTGGAAGTGATCGGCAATATGACCGATGCGCTCAATGAAATTCTGCGCCGGAGCGATCGCAGCCACAAGGAGCCGCCCCACGCGATCTCTCTGCGGGATGACATCCGCGCCGACTACGAACAATACGCCAACGACACCGAATTCCCGATCAAGCCCCAAAAGCTGATCTACGATCTGCGGCAAGTCATGGGCCCCGATGACATCGCGATTTCCGATGTGGGCGCTCATAAAATGTGGATGGCGCGGCATTACCACTGCGAGCGCCCGAATACCTGCCTGATTTCCAACGGGTTCGCAGCGATGGGGATTGCGATTCCCGGTGCGGTGGCGGCGAAGTTGGTCTATCCCGATCGCAAGGTCGTCGCGGTCACCGGCGATGGTGGCTTCATGATGAACTGTCAGGAGCTGGAAACGGCACTGCGGACGAAAACCCCGTTTGTGACGATCATTTTCCATGACGGCGGCTACGGCCTGATCGAGTGGAAACAGGAAGCCCAACACGGTCGCGCCTCGTTTATTAAGTTCACCAATCCCGACTTTGTGAAACTGGCGGAAAGCATGGGCTTGAAGGGCTATCGCATCAGTTCCACCGAGGAGTTTATTCCCACGCTGAAGGAAGCGATGGCGCAGGATGTCCCGGCGGTGATCGATTGCCCGATCGACTATCGCGAAAATACCCGCTTTTCGCAAAAATCTGGGGATCTAAGCTGCCCCATGTAACGGAACAATTTTCGAGGTAAAGAAACCATGGAAAACTTACAAATACGCGCATCTCAGGGGGGCGATCGACCTCAAATGGCGGATGTTATTACAACAGCGTTTGGGGATGATGGCTGCACGATTCTTCAGTTGGTGGATGACCTCCTGGTCGATGCGACGGCGCAGCCATGCCTGTCGTTGGTCGCCGACCTTAACGCTCGCGTGGTGGGTCACATTCTGTTTTCTACGGTTCACATTCAGGGGGACGAACGTAACACCAAGGCGATGATTCTAGCGCCGTTAGCGGTGCATCCTGAGCATCAAAATCAGGGCATTGGTGGTCAGTTAATTCAGGCCGGTATCCAGCAGCTCACCACCGCAGACGTTGCGCTCGTGTTTGTTCTCGGGTATCCCCAGTATTACCAACGGCATGGGTTCACTCCGGCGGGAACCCTGGGGTTTGAGGCGACGTATCCCATCCCAGTGGAGCAGGCCGATGCTTGGATGGTGCAAGCGTTACGGCCTGATGTCATAGGTCAGGTGCGGGGGCGTGTGGTTTGTCCGGTGACTTTAGATGATCCAATGCACTGGTAAGAGCCTTGGGCTTGTTACTCTCCCTAGGATGCACTAACTCGCATAAGCTCCAAACAACGGCGCGGCGGCATCTCCGGTGATGTAAATTCCCGCTCCCAGGTCAGTTCAAGCGCGTGGTGTTGGGTGAAACGATCGAGTTCCGCCGGAGACAGCGGCCAGGGTGGCCCCTCCGGTGCGGCCTCGGTTGGGCGGGTGTGGGTCACCACCACCAGCCGACCACCGGGAGCGACGGGGGCGACCACCGCATCGATCGCCCGATCGCGTACCGCTAGCGGCAACGCTTGAATGGTTCGACACTCAAACACCAAATCAAAACGACCGTACCAATCCGGGTCAAGCTCTAGCAGATTGGCAACGCAATAGTTCACGGGCGATCGTTCAAACCGTTCCTGACACCAGCCCACCGCACAGGGTGAAACATCAAACGCCGTCACCTGAAATCCAAGCTGGGCGATCGCTTCAGCATCATCACCCAGCCCACAGCCAATGACGAGGGCTTTTGCTTTGGGGATCTGAAAAATATCGGTGAGCGATCGTTCGGAAATCCAGGATTTGAGGGCTGGATGAGCGCCTTCTAGTGCCCAGGGGATTTGATCGCTGTTGCCGTCGGCGGCGACGTAGAGCGGGTCAAACCAATCGGCGGGGCGATCGTCAGCTAGGGCGCGATCGCGGAGGATGCGAATATCATCGCGAGTCATGGACGTGGGTGGTGTCGAATCCGTCGGTGTGGTCACGGTATTGGTGTTAGAAGGTCGCGATTAACGAGAACCTGGGCGTTCGTAGCACGGGCGCAGGCTAGTTATGGTCAAATACGATCGTGATATTTCGATCGTATTTGACCATAATCATCCCTAACAGTAGGGCGAGACATCTTCCCCACAGTCATCGGCGAGATAGGACATGGCGCGGAAACGCAAGCCGACGAGTTGCTCATAGAGCGGGTTGAGCTTGCACATGGGCGGAATATGGACGACCTTATCGCCAAATAGCTTGACATCGCGCTCAAACGGGCATTGCGCCGGGATCATTTTGCAGAGGAATCGCGCCACTTTGGGGTCTTTCATTTCGAGATGATCGAGCCAGCCGCGTACGGGAGCGAGTACGTCTACGGTGGGGGCTTGCGGCGGGTGGAGTCCAGTCGCAGATGCGTTGCTAGGTGGCAACGGTGCGGCGGGGTCTATATCGTCTGCGGCGTCGGATTGGTCTGGGGTTTCGAGGGTGTGGCGTAGGGAGTCGATCGCGGCAGATCCGACGCCGAGAGCGTTGCAGAAATCGTGGAGTACCGCATCTTCGGGTTCACTGTAAACACCGTCGGCCACCGCCACCATGACGGCGGTACGCAGAAAATTTTCTGCCATGTCCGAATCTGTCCCAAAAATTTGGGCGAGTTCCTGCGGTGAGATCGGTTTGAGTTCGTCAATCGAATCTTCATGGGCAATTTCCGCAATTAGGCGGCGTTCTTCGGTATCGAAGTCACCATCCGCCCAGGCGATCGCCAGCAATCCACGCAGCCAAGCGGAGCTGTGGGATTCTGTTCTGGGAGCGTTCAAGGTTGCACTCATCTTTAAAATCCAGGTTTGAGACAATATTCAGAGCGCCAAGCGCCTGGAGGGGATATTGTGTCTTGCAAGGCCAGGAATTGTTAGCGCTTGGTGACCTGTACCACTAGATTTACTGTACCAAATACGGGTTAAGGCTCGCTGTCGAGATTCCCGGATGGCACGAACCACGGGGACGGTGATCCGTGTGGGAGTTTTTCTGGGTGACTGAGATGGGGATCGTCTAGTATCAGAGTCCGTTTGATTAACCGATTGACCCATGGGCGAATTGACGGACTGAGACATTTTGAGGCAAGAGAGAACAACCATGAATCCGCGAGATTTCGGCCTGTTCGCGATCGCGATCGCGATTAACTCCATCGGTCAGCTTTTGCTTAAGGCCGGAGCGAATGAGCTGGGAAAAGCTGCGCCCGCGTCTTTGGTTGCGGCAATCCTCGGGATCGCGACAACGCCGACCTTAGTTGCAGGGCTCGTGTTCTACGGCTGCGGTTCGATCGCCTATATTTTGCTGCTGTCGCGGGTAAATTTAAGCGTTGCGGGACCGGCGACGGCGTTGGCGTACGTCACGTCGGTGGCGATCGGCTATTTTGTCTTTCGTGAAACGATCTCGGCGACCCAGGCGATCGGGTTGGCGGCGATCGTCTTCGGCGTCATGCTTGTGGTGACTCAGCGCTGAACGGCGTCAAATCGGCAAATCGTGGAATGTCCTTGATATAGCAGAAACCGACTCATAAAAACAGACCGGATTCAATCAAGAAATCCAGTCTGCTTAGAGTATTGCCCGAAAATAATCGCCCATCCCAGAAGTCCAACTTTTTGGAAAAGTCGGACTTCTCGCCCCCCTCAGTTTTTGCACTTTTGACGATGTAACGAACATCGCGGAATGATTAATCCGCTTTAGAGTCTGAGCTGGGTTCTGCTTTGGTTTTCTTGGTCGTTTTTGGCTTGGCCTTTGCCTTTGTTGTTGTCTTACTCTTGGCCGACGACTTGGCCTTGCTCTTCGTTTTTGCTTTGGCCTTGCTGGACTTACTAGACTTGCTGTCTTTGTCCTCGGCCTCCTCCGAGATCGCGGTTACATCCGCGATCGGATTCGTTTGCGTTTCGGCATCCTCCGCTTCCGCCCGATCGGTATCGCAAAAGACCCCGGAACTCTCCGGCGCATAAGCAAACACACTCGCCGGTTCGGCCTTGACGGTGCTGTCTGGCTCGATCACACAACCAAGTTCTGGATCACAGTGATAGAGCAACACCCCCTGCATACTCGATAGCTCAAAATGTTCGAGATTTTCGATTTCCAGTCCCGGTGTAGCGTGAACCACCTGCCAATCTTCCGTCTGGAAGTCGAGCTGTAGCCAATCGCCGAGGGTGGCCTTCATCGGTTCACCGCCGAGATGGGTCACCATCGCAATCCGCTCCTGGGGATGATCCGGATTGGATCGCACGCCGTAAAACACGGTGCTATTGCCATCGCTGATTTTATTAAAGCGATCGATATTTTGCAGGTTGCGACGCAGCCAGGGATGAGCGTGGCGAAACTCGCGCATCGACAGGTTAAAGCGGGTGTGCCGTGGATCGAGATTGTGGTTGTAGTAGGAGACGTTGCACTCCTCAAAACAGTCCGACATGAAGTCTGCGGCAAACTCCTTGAGCCGATCAATGTCGATCTTCGCCAAAAAGCGCATCACGCTCGATCGGTGCAGTTTGCTCACCGGCAAATCACAATTGTTTTTCGCAATACTGCCCGGACACGCCCGCAGCGCATCGGTCACCGCCGCTAGGTTGTACTCTTTATCCTGCAAAATCGCTTCGAGCGTCCGCACAAACAGTTGTAGCTCCTCAAGCTGCTTAAACCCGTGTTTTTTTAAGCGACGAAACGCCTTGCGGTGGGCGTATTGCTGATGGGTCAACTGCCATTCGAGGAAACCCGCCTCCTCTGACACTACCTTGACGCCGTAGCGCTCGTCCGTATTGCGGAAAAACATCCAGGGCGATCGCATGGTGGAGTTAATAAAATCCATCGGT
The DNA here is from genome assembly GCA_964518905.1 of uncultured Geitlerinema sp. Taxonomy (GTDB): domain Bacteria; phylum Cyanobacteriota; class Cyanobacteriia; order Cyanobacteriales; family Geitlerinemataceae; genus RDYZ01. The sequence continues at coordinate 70,337 of CAZFJL010000011.1, forward strand.
AACCCCGGACTGAAGCCATACACCCAGAGCATAATGGCCGGATTGTCGTAGGCATTTTGCAATACCTCCGGCATCGTCGAACCCAAGCTCCAGTCGATATCCGCATCCGTCAGCACCTGATTACCGCGCCGAACCGTATCGTGATTCGCGCAACCCGTAATCCAGTCCTCGCCCTGATTCATCACCTCACACACCCGCCGCCATTTCAGATCCCAAAACCCCTTCAGCGTCGGTGTATTGTGGGCGAAAATCAGCGGCCCCCACTGGTAGGCTCCCGGCTTCATCTCCACCAGTTCTCGGTACGTCGAAGACTCCTCCCAGCCTTCCGCAGGCCAAGGGCGACCGTCTTCGTAAACCAGGAACATTAATCGACGACTGCCGCCAAGTTCCTGCACCACATCGCCCATTTCCATCAGATAGGCATTGTCGTGTTCCACCTGACCCGAAAGCGGGTTAAAGAAGCGAATATCCTGGCCGCCATCGACGCGGATGCCGTCCGCTCCGGTGTTGATTTTCCGGCGCTGCATCTCCAGAAAAATGGCGCGAACCGTCGGAAACTGGTGGTTTAGATCCTGGCCGTACATGTTCGGCCCTTTCAGGAAGGGACGATTGAGCAGGAGTTCGGCTTGGTTGTCGGCGTGACCGTAGACCAGGTCGTAGATGAGCTGAATCGGGCCGGTGGGGAAGTTGTGAAGGGTGGCGATGAAATCGACGACTTCGTCAGGGCGCAGCGATTCGAGTAGTGCGGGGTTGGTGGTGCTAGAACCAATGATCGGCACGTCGTAGCCCCAGTCTTCCGTGTTGGGCTTACTCAGCTCGATCGTGACGGTTTCCTCTTCTTCCTTGATAAACGAGAAAAACTCGCTTTCGGGACTGTACTCGTCGCGATATTCGATCGGGGGTTCCGTCGGCAGTAGCTCGATCGCGTCATACCCCACATAGTTTTGCTCAATATGGGTCAGCTCTTCACCGGCTTCGAGCTTACGGGCGATTTCTTGATAAATCGCCGTTAATCCCGCGAACGTCCCGGCACGCGAGGCTGTCCCGATGTGGAGTTCGAGAATGTTTCGCGGTGCGCCCACGCGGGGGATTTTCTCGAAGGACGCGGTGGGATCGCCGTTGCCGGTGCGACGGAAGTAATCCAGATCCGGGCGATGGGAGTCGAGCTGGGCAATATCGTAAAGTTCGGCAGGCGCGAAGATGCCGAAGGGGAGCGAGTAAGGCATCACATCGCGGATGGCACGGAGTCGTTCATCAAGATCGACGTAGCGCAACCAGTAAAACGAGCCGAAACGATCGCGCGTTCCCGCTTCCATCCCGTCGATCACACCCCAGAAAAATTCGTTGTGCTGCACGAGATGAACGCGATCGCGGTGAAACTCGATCGTTTGCCGCACTTTGCCGGGATTGATCGGCGCGGTCGGCGTCAACACTTCCAGATAGATATCGTGCTCCTGCATCACCTCCGACAGCAGACGCGGCGCCCAAAATACAACTTCCGTCAAGCCATCCGAGCGATAGTGCGCTCCCATGCGACGCGCAAAGGCTTGACTTTTCTCAAAGATAGTCGCATCGGCTTGCTCGTTCTGTCGCGCCCAGTCGATGAGTTTAGCAGTCTCGTCTTCCACGAGACGAACACGAGTACGGGTATCGATGGCAACGACCATGCAAAAGCTCTCCCAAAATGTTGATGTTTGTCAGTGTAGCGCCAGTGTTGGCATTCCTTCCCGGCCTGTTTTGGTCGAGACTTTAACCGCCCATTCGCCCAGCGCAGACCGCTCAGGGGCTTAACTTTGGCTTAACTTCGTTCTCTCAGACCTCTATTAGAGCATCACACTTGAGATCGCGATCGACACAATCGTTACCGACATCCGAAGCAGAGTTTGCTATCCCTGATTTCTGTAGGAGTCATCGCCTTCCTCTATTCAAACACTTAAGCCCTTGTGATGCAGCTCCGATCACAACCAGGGCCAGGGCAAACGCATACTAATTTTGTCCAAACGAGAGAATAAGGGTTCCAGCGATTGAGCCACTCAATCCACATCAACTTTTTCTCAACAAGGCAATCATTTCAGCTCCGTACTGAGAAAAATTGGGAGTATGCGTTTGCCCTGCAACCAGGGCAAACGCATACTCCCGGTTAATGCCCTCATCCCCCAGCCCCTTCTCCCATGTTGGGAGAAGGGGGGCAAGATTTTAGAGATCAAAGTCCCTCTCCCGGCCTGGGAGAGGGATTTAGGGTGAGGGTCTGCCGAGTATGCGTTTGCCCTGCGATCACAACCTCACGTCTCCGTAGCACGACGTATGAGCGGTTATCATCCGGAGATGGTCAGATTGCGATCGCTCCTTGAGGAATTAGCAGCGGCCAGAATCATTAACCAAGGTGAACTATGGGGTTGGATTTATTCCACCTTTTGACATTAAATCCATGCGAATTTTACCTCCGGCTTAAGCTTCACTTTGCTCAAACCGAAGCAAGAGTCCAAAACTTTACCCTCTCCAGGAATTTCCCTTTTTCATGCTCAAGAAAGCTCATACTGAACGTCCTTAATCCCCGATTTACCCTGGAATCTTAATTATATTAAAATTCCAAAACATTAGATCGAGTTCGCTAATCCTACCCGAAAAACTCAGCTCAAACACCCTCTGAGTAAAGTTCTGAGGTTGTTGACCTTAATACAAAATCCAGCTCGTATTGCATCGCGATCGAGTTCTGATAGTCGGATAACCCTACAATTCTGGCGGTGCGATCAACTCTCAAAATCATGATGATGCGCTAAAATTGCAGTTGCCGCGCTCTGCTGGGTCGTCACTTTATGAGCTAATCACCCTCATCTCAATTCAAAATTCAGATCATTTACGTTACTCGTTATTGAAATTAGTTTTGACTTAAGTGTTGACGTTCCTTTAGATGATGCTTGTTGCAATTTTAGAGACAGGGTATTCCAGACTTTGATTGCTTTTCTAGATATTAATATGAGTATCTAGATCTTAAGTTCAGCTCAAGTTTCTACTCTTTTTTTCGATTTTTCCTATGAAGACTGATACTAAATCCTCACTCGTTATCCTCTATCACCGTGAACCCTACGACGAGGTGATTGAGAACGGAGAGATACGCTATCTTCCCAAAAAAAGCCCGAACGGCATCATGCCGACCCTGAAAAGCTTTTTCAAAAATGTGAATCGCGGGACTTGGGTCGCCTGGAAGCAAGTTGAAGATACCGAGAAAAAATCCTTTGAAACCCGCGTGAAGGTTGAGGATGACACAAACTACACCGTGTCGCGTATTCCTCTAACCGCGAACCAGGTTAAGCACTTCTATCACGTCACCTCAAAAGAAGCCTGCTGGCCGATTTTGCACTCGTTCCCCTGGCATTTCACCTCGGAAACCTCCGACTGGGAGAACTTCCAAGAAATCAATCGTCTGTTTGCTGAAGCGGCCTGTGAAGAAGCCGCAGATGATGCCCTGATTTGGGTGCATGACTATAACCTCTGGCTAGCGCCGTATTTTATTCGCCAGCTCAAGCCCAAGGCGAAGATTGCCTTTTTCCATCACACGCCGTTCCCGTCGGTGGATGTATTTAATATCCTGCCGTGGCGTAGCGAAATTGTGGAGAGTTTGCTGTGCTGCGATGTGGTCGGCTTCCATATTCCGCGCTATTCCGAAAACTTTGTCAACGTAGCGCGGAGCCTGAAGCCGGTGACGGTGGTGAAAACCGGTGAGCCGCCAGAGCATCTGACGCGAATGGGGACGGCTTTGGCGGAACCTGAGATGGTGCAACAGCTCGAATATAAAGGGCGCATTGTCAATATCGATGCCTTCCCGGTGGGAACTGACCCCGACTATATCCGAGAAATCCTCGCGACACCGGAAGCGGAGACCCGCTACGCTGAGTTAAAAGAGGAGTTTAAGGATCGTACGCTGATTGTGGCAGCGGGACGGGTGGATTATGTGAAGGGCAATAAAGAGAAGCTCGAAGCTTACTCGCGCTTGCTAGAACGTCGCCCGGATCTACACGGTAAGGTGCAGTTCCTGGTCACCTGCGTGACGGCAGCGGCGGGGATGCAGATTTACCAAGATGCACAGTCGGAGATTGAGCAGCTTGCGGGTCAAATTAATGGTCAGTTTGCAACGATCGGCTGGACGCCGGTGTTGCTGTATACGCAGCCGCTGTCGAAGGTGGATCTCTTTGGGCTTTATCGTGCGGCGGATATCTGTTGGACGGCTCCGTTGCGCGATGGTTTGAACCTGGTGGCGAAGGAGTATGTGATCGCCAAGGGTAAGGGCAACGGTGGTGTACTGGTGTTGTCGGAGTTTGTCGGCGCGGCGGTGGAGTTACCGGAAGCGGTGTTAACGAATCCGTATTCGACCGAGCGCATGGATGCATCGATCGAGCAGGCGATCGCGATGCCGATCGAGGAGCAAAACGAGCGCATCGCGAAGCTGCACGATACGGTCTCGAAGTACGACGTCAAGTACTGGGGCGATCGATTGCTCGGTGTGTTTACGTCGCTGAAGGCGGATGAGGCGGATGCGAAAGCGGCGGCGGATAAGAAGGCGCTGTCGGCGGTGTAATGATCGCGATGTAGAGTCATTCAGGGCTGAGGCGATCAGTTTTGCTGGTTTCGCCGATGCCTGAATTTCTCTCATGCTCTTGACGGATCTTAAAGCTCAAAAAGCGGCGATTGATTGTCTGTTATGGCAATCAATCGCCGCTTTTTTTGAGTGGTGAGGATTTACGAAAAAGATCGAGCCTTGCTCTAGCGCAGTCCGAATGAATATGACGATCGCTCACCAACAGAAACCTAGCTTAAGGCCAAACTGATCGCGCAACTCCACGATCGAGCCATCCACCACCGATCGCCAGCTCACCTGATGCAAATTGCGACATTCTAACGATCGCCCATAGGCCAAGCCGCGATCGAACACCGCCAACTGCGCCGCATTCAGTCGGTACACCTGTGGATACAGCCAAAATGCCACCAGTTTAAATAGCGCCACATGCCACCAGCGACACGCCTTATCTGTCCCCATCGAGAACCCCACCACAAACGCCTCATCCTCCGCCGAAAACCCACGCCCGAGCAGCACATGCAAGCAATCATGACCGTGGAGATCGATGCTGCCCGGTAGCGCGATCGGACTCGCCGGATTTTCCAGCAGCCGCACGATCAGCGGGATCGCCCCCGGTTCATCGCCGCCCATCGCGGTCAGCGCATCTCGGAGGATGTCGCAGTGCTGCCAAGGAAGTGAAGGTGAGGTCGGTGGTGCTGTCATCATGCGAATCGGCGATCGAAGAGCGATCGATTTAAACAAAGGTGGTGAACATTGCGCCACCCTTTGCTTAGATACAATGCCTCCGTGACTCGTTTCAGGAAAAAAGACCGTAGCAGATTCAGAATTCATCGAATCTTTAAAACACCCGCACGTCTACGTACCTCGGTAGACCTTGGCTTGATTCAGATTTAGTACCCCATCAATCGCGATCGCCCATCCCAGTCGTAAAACCCGATCCGCCAACGTGGGAAATCGCCCGCCCGCCCGATCTTGCCCCAATGCCCGATCGCTCCGACGATAGTAACTACGCTCGGCGCGTGATCGATCAGCTCGCTCTAACGTCGTCACCGCGCCTTCCAGTCCGATCCGTACGTCTCGTAAGGTTTCAGAATACGATTATGACCGTCCTCGAAAAAGGCAATATCTCGATTCATACCGAGAATATTTTTCCGATCATTAAAAAGTCGCTCTACTCCGAGCACGAAATCTTTCTGCGGGAACTCGTCTCGAATGCCGTAGACGCGATCGAAAAGCTGAAAATGGTCGCCTACGCGGGCGAGTTTAACGGCGACACCGATAATCCGAAGATTACCCTCGCGGTTGATAAAGAGGCGAAAACGCTAACCATCAGCGACACCGGCATCGGCATGACCGCCGACGAGGTCAAGAAATATATTAATCAGGTCGCTTTTTCCAGCGCTGAAGAATTCGTCACGAAATACAGCGGTGGCGCGGATCAGCCGATTATCGGTCATTTCGGTCTCGGGTTTTACTCGTCGTTCATCGTCGCCGAACGGGTCGATATCGATACGCTGTCGTATAAGGAAGGCTCCGAAGCGGTTCACTGGACCTGCGACGGATCGCCGACCTTTGAACTGAGCGGATCGGAGCGAACCGAGCACGGCACGACGATCACGCTGCATCTGATGGAAGGCGAGGAAGAGTACGCCGAAGCGGCTCGCATCAAGCAGCTCGTCAAAAACTACTGCGACTTTATGCCCGTGCCGATCGAACTCGACGGCGACGTGCTGAATAAACAGGAAGCGATCTGGCGCAAATCGCCCCGCGACCTGACGGACGATGATTACCTCGAATTTTACCGCTACCTCTACCCGTTCCAAGATGAGCCGCTGCTCTGGGTTCACCTCAAGACCGATTACCCGTTCGACATCAACGGCATCCTGTATTTCCCCAAACTGCGCCCCGACGTGGACGTGAGCCAGGGCAACATCAAACTCTTCTGCAATCAGGTCTTTGTCAGCGACCATTGCGAAGAAATCGTGCCGAAGTTCTTGCTACCGATGCGCGGCGTGATCGACAGCCCGGATATTCCGCTGAACGTGTCGCGTAGTGCGCTACAGGTCGATCGCAAGGTTCGCAAAATTGCCGAATTCATCGCCAAAAAGGTCGCCGATCGGCTCAAAGCGCTTTACAAAGAAGACGCCCAAACCTACGTCAAGTGCTGGAAAGATCTGGGCACGTTCGTCAAGTTTGGCTATATGAACGACGACAAGTTCAAGAGCCAGGTCGAAGACATTTTGATCTACCGTACCACCACCGATCTGTCGGGTAAAACCGAAGATGCGCCTGCGGTACAGGTGGAAACCGAGGACGGCGATGCGTGGCAGGATGTGGCGGCTGAGGGTGACACCGGCTTTACGCTCGATGGTGACTCTTACACCACCTTGGAGGAATACCTCGATCGCAATAAAGAGCGCCACGAAAACCGCGTTTTCTACTCCACCGATCCCACCAGCCAAGCGACCTACGTTGACCTACACAAAAGCCAAGGTCTCGAAGTGTTGTTCATGGATTCGTTCATCGATACGCATTTCATCAGCAGCCTAGAGCGCGACAAGAGCGAGGTGAAGTTCTCGCGGGTTGACTCGGATCTGGATGAAACGCTGCTCGACAAAGAAGAAGATACGGAAATCGTCGATCCGACGACGAACCAGACCCGCAGCGAGCAGGTGAAGGCGCTATTTGAAGCGGCGCTGGATCTGCCGAAGGTGACGATTCGTACTGAGTCGATCAAGTCGGATGACCCGGCGGGTGCGCCTCCGGCGATGGTGTTATTGCCGGAAGAGATTCGCCGCATTCGCGATATGACGGCGATGCTTCAGCAGGAAACGGCGGGCTTCCCGGATGAGCATGTTCTCGTCATCAACACCGCTCACCCGACGATCCAAAATCTGGGCGACTTGAGTAAGGGTGGCATCATCACCGATGGTGGTACGTCGCCGAGTCAGGAGCTATCGCACATGATGTGTCGCCACATTTATGATCTGGCGTTGATGGCGCAGAAGGGTTTCGATGCGAATTCGATGACGAGTTTTGTGTCGCGATCGAGCCAGGTGTTGACGCGCCTGACGGAGATGGCGGTCAAGGGTTAATCAATCTCGATTACTTCGTTATAGATCTGTATCGCTCCGCAAGAACTCTGGCTTTTTAAAAAAGTCAGGGTTCTTTTTTAAATCGTGGATCATGGGGTGTTTTGTGTACGTCCCGATCGTTCGTTGGCTGTAATGTTTTTCTGCGATACGATCTCGGTAGTCATTGAGGTTTTGCGGTATGACTCAGTTTTTACAGTTACAGGCGATCGAGGCTCAGATTCTCCAGCTTTCGACGGATGAGCGGTTATATCTGATTCAGGCGATCGCGCGATCGCTCCAGACGGATGACGCCTCGGAGACGGGGTCGATCGAGCCGGAGGAAACGGCGATCGCATCACTAGACGAGGAGGATACGAAAAATCTCGATGAGCATGGCAATCGTCATCCGCTATTGGTGATGTTAGAGAGTCTTGAGCCTTTGGATGATGAGGAACCGTTTCCCGATGTGGATGAGGGTTTGCTGCCGCTGGATGATGTTTACTTGTAGGTTTTTCTATGTCTTACCAGTACATGCTGGACACCAATATCATTTCGGAGCTTGTCTACGATCCGAGGGGAAAGGTTTCTCAAAGAATTCAAGCTGTCGGTTCTACGGCTGTTTGTACGAGTATTATTGCGGCTTGTGAGCTGAAATTCGGTGCGGCCAAGCGTCAATCAGAACGGTTATCACAGCAAGTAATGTCCGTTCTCGGTTCGATCGCGGTATTACCGCTTGAGTATCCCGCAGATCATTACTATGGTTTGATCCGTAGTCGTTTGGAACGGCGTGGAGAACCGATTAGTCCCAATGATTTTCTGATTGCGGCTCATGCGTTAGCGCTGGATCTGACGTTGGTGACGGCGAATGTGCGGGAGTTTCAGCGGGTGGAGGGGTTACGGGTTGAAAATTGGTTGTGATTTTTCTGCAATGCGATCGCCGTAAGCATTAACGGTTTACGGCGCTTCCCCCGCGAGGGCAATCAACACCGCCAGTACCCGTTCAGCCTGGGATGGAGCGCTAACCGCCAGATAGGGGAATAGCTGAAACGTTCCTGAAATGAGCCGCACAAAGAGATAGGTTTCGCCGTTGGTAACCAATCCCCAAACGGTGGGCTGTTGGGTCAGAAATGACTGCATATAAAACAGCAGTTGCGGCAGTCCGACTCTAACATCGATGGTGCTATTTTTGGCTTCGATCGCCAAGATACACAGCGGCACGCGATCGTTATCCTGCGTTTGGCTAATCAACAGATCCATCCGACTGCGAATGCAGCGATCGCCGTCTTCGACTTCAATTTCACCGACCTGTTCTTCGAGGGAAATGCGCAAATCAGCTCGCGACAGGTAGCCTGCTTCGACCAGGAGGCGCGATAAAATCAGCACTTTGACTTCACCTTCGCTCACTTTCCCGGCGGATAGGTAACGATCCCAGTCGGTGCGGATACTGGCGAGGCGATCGCGTTGGGTGGGGGTCAGTGCTGGCAGGTTGAGGACGGTGGTGAAGTCGTCTTCGTAGGTGGGGGTGAGTTGAAATTGTGCGCGGATTTCGTTCAGGGTGAGTGAACTGACGTTGATGACGTTGACCAGGAGGAGACCGGAGGTGCTGTTATGTCTAGTCTAGGTTACGCAAGCGGTGGGCGGCGTGGGGGTTACAGGGCGAGGGCTTGTTGGATGGGTTTGATCAATGTTTCGTACGCAACGTGCTGAAAACCATCAATTAGCTCGATCGCCAGTTTTCCGTCACCAACTCCGCAACTCGATCGAATTCCCGTTGATTTGCCGTCACCATAATCAAACCATGACGTAACGCCGTCGCTGCAATCAAGAAGTCATACGCTCCAATTGGCTGACCTTGTCGCCGCAGTTCTGCCCGAATCACCGCCGCGCACTCTGCATCCTTGGTCTCAAAGGGCAAAGTTGTCACGCTATCGAGTATCCCGGTGATCGCAGGCTCTACTTTCCGCGCCCGTTCTGGATTCAGCGCAAAGCCATAACGCAACTCCATCACTGTCAAGCTCGAAACTGCAATCTCGCGAGCAGGTGTCTGAAGTAGGCGTTGCGTTGTCCCTGGTCTCTGCTTTTACAAAGTCACTCAGCACGCAGGTATCGAGCAGGTAGCGCATCAGAACCAGTCCGGCTCGCGGGGCGGCAGTAGTTCGTCGCGAGCGGATTCAAAGGCGGGAAATTCGGGATCGCCTGCATAGTTGAGTACGACTTGCGGCCAGTCTGCTGTGTGGGGAACGATCGGCAGATTTTGGCGCAAGGTTTGCAGGATTAGGGCTTCGGGTGTTTGTTGGTTACGATCGGCGGAGTCAAGTAACTGACGTTCGAGGTCGGGGGGGAGCTGGAGGGTGATTTTCATGGGCAGAATTGATGTTGTGGCGGTGCAGCTTAAGTCCCATGTTAGATGACGGAGATCGGGGATGAATATGGAGGCCGTTGGGGAATGGCGATCGCGTGGGGTTACAGGGTGAGGGCTTGTTGGATGGTTTCGGGGAGGGCGATCGGGAGAATGGGTTTGAGATCCGTAGTGGCGCGACTCACCTAAAAGTGTTGCATCGTTCCTGCGCTCTGCGTAGGAACGTCTCTTTAGACGCTCTGCGTCGCGAGTTGACGGGACGCAGAGCGTCCCAAAGGCATTCCCACGCAGAGCGTGGGAACGATAAAAACGCACACTACAAAATCAGTCATCTGCCTTTTTCCTAATCTATCGCGTACTTCTCTCGTTCCCACACTCTGTATGAGCAACCCAAGAATTTAGAGTTTTTTCCCTAATTAATTAAATCTGTCACTACCTTTTTTTCCTTCGAGTTAAACCAAGAAAAGTTGAGCTCCATCTCAAAGATTGGACACAGGGACTTTAATATGACTTGCATATCATTTTTATTCATTCCAAAGATATGTTCATTGAGTATTAGAGAGTAAAAAGATATCCAGAATGGACATGCTTTATCAAATTTAACTTTGTGTGTCGGTGCAACAAATGAGTGAAGTCCACCTTGATTTGCATTGAATAGACTAGTCCCAAGAAAACCTGCACCAAGAAGACATGCAGAAAAAAATACACGACGCTGGTGTAATTTATCTTTGAGCATTTCTGCAAAGTCCTGATTAGGGATTGATTCTAGAGTTGTCAGCACAGCATTCTCATCAGCATGCATCGAGAAATGCAAGTATCGACACTTTGAATGACGGAAAATTTTGATAGCCTGCTCAAGCTCTGAGGCTGTTCTTACATAATAGTAGAAAGGATGATAACAAGAACTTGCTACTTTTAAGGCATCTCTTGTCGCTCTACCTTCGTATCTTTCAAGTCTTTCATCCTCTATCGACAATGACTCGATGATAAAAACATCGGGATTGTTTTTTTGAGATGGAGGAAATTTTAATGGCTCAATCATTGTAGAAAATGCACCGTTTGTATTTTGTGAAAGTACAAGGATTAACCTAGCATTATTATCAAGGTGTCGCATTAGGGCTCAATTAACATAAATAGAAATTCACAAAACTTTATTGAATGTATAGCAAAAAACGATTTTGTTAGGACGTACAAAAAAAGCTGAGAGCACTGAGCTTGTCGAAGTGCGGTTTTTAGCTTAAACAAGAACGTCCTAATACGATCGGTTTCTGCTATAGAAGTTCATTACAAGGCTTTTTCCTGCAAGTTCGCTATCGTTTTTAATAGGTGAGTGTTGTTGCAAGAAATAAGTCAGATGTACCAACACGTATCCGCCATACTTCTCTCCCAGCGATGCTGATCGCCACTAAACCAATACCTCTTCCACCACTAAAGCGCCAAAACCTCCCCCACCATCATTCCCAAATCCCCAAACAACGGCGAAACCACCCGATCGCCCCCACGAAACTCCACCACCTCATAAAACCCCTCCACCAACTCCAACACCGACACCACCCCACGCCCCGGATCAACAATCCAATACTCCCGAACCCCACACACCGCATACTCCGATCGCTTGTAGCGATAATCCCGCGCCGCATTCTCCTGACCCGGCGACACCACCTCCACCACCAAATCCGGCCTCGGAAACTCCGGCATCACCGTCTAACTGCCCGCCTTCGACAACGCCAACACCAACCCCTCCGACAACACCACCAAATCCGGACGCCGCACCGTCGCCCGATCGCTCTGCACCACAATCTCCGTCCCGATCCGCAACCGTGCAGGCGAAATCCCGAGCTGTAAAAGCTGCGCGAAAATGAACGAAGTCATCCGCAGATTCAAATCGCTTTCAGTCGGCACTTCTCGTAAGTAGCCCCGCTCTAGTTCATAGTTGCGATCGCCCTGGAACTCTAGCGCGAAGAAATCCGCCAAACTTAAACGATCCGTTGCTGTCGTTACTTGCATCGTCGAAAACCCACGACTCCCAGCATCGCGATCATAGCAAATCCATCTCGACGACCCACAACACAGAGCTTGAACGTTTTCATAACCTTCAAGCTCTCGCCGTTACGTCGGATTGTTTCCCCGATCGCCCCTGCACGACCACAACCGCAAGCGATATCATGAACAACACCAAACCACTACCGCGCGACCTGACCTTAGCGCCTTCAAACAACAATGCCGATCGCCGTCGAACAGCTCCTCACCCCCGAAATTAACCGCCCCGCCCGCTACCTCGGCAACGAACTCGGAGCCGTTCACAAACCCTGGGATCGAGCAAACACCCGCTGGGTACTCACCTACCCCGAAATCTACGAAGTCGGCGCGTCCAACCTCGGGCATATCATTCTCTACAGCATCCTCAACGCCCAACCGCGCCAACTCTGCGATCGCGCCTACCTCCCCGCGCCCGACCTCGCCGCCAAACTCCGTGACAGCAACACCCCCCTCTTCGCCGTCGAATCCCGCCGCCCACTGACGGACTACGACATCCTCGGCTTTAGCCTGAGTTATGAACTCGGCGCGACCAATATCCTAGAAATGTTGAGTTTGGCGCAAGTGCCGCTCACCTGGAAAGAACGGCTCGATCGCGGCCTCCAAGACCCGATCATCTTCGCCGGAGGCCAAACCGCCACATCGAATCCGGAACCCTACGCCGACTTTTTTGATTTTGTCGCCCTCGGTGATGGCGAAGAACTCTTGCCCGAAATCGGCCTGATTTTAGATCAGGGCAAAGCCGCCGGACTTAGCCGCCGTGACCTATTGCTCGATTTAGCCCAGGTTCCCGGTGTCTACGTGCCGATGTTTTACGACATGGCCGACGATGGATCGGTGCATCCGAATCATCCCGACGTTCCCGCCAAAGTCCTGCGCCGCGTCGCCAAACCGATGCCCGCCTACTCGATCGGCCTCGTTCCCTACGTCGAAACCGTCCACGATCGCCTGACCGTCGAGATTCGGCGCGGCTGCACACGCGGTTGTCGCTTTTGCCAGCCCGGAATGTTGACCCGACCGGCGCGGGACGTGGAGCCGGAAGAGGTGGTGGAGACGATCGAAAAAGGAATGCGTACCACCGGCTATAACGAATTTTCATTACTATCCCTGAGCTGTTCCGACTATCTGGCGCTTCCGGCGGTGGGCATGGAAATTAAAAACCGTCTCCAGGAGGAAAACATCTCGCTGTCGTTGCCCAGCCAACGGGTCGATCGCTTCGATGAAAACATCGCCAACATCATCGGCGGGATGCGCACCTCCGGCATCACTTTCGCGCCCGAAGCCGGAACCCAACGGATGCGCGACATTATTAATAAAGGTCTGACAAATGAGGAGCTTTTACGCGGTGTTAAAACCTCCTATGAAAACGGCTGGGATAAAGTCAAACTCTACTTTATGATCGGCCTTCCCGGTGAGACCGATGCCGATGTTTTAGGCATTGCTGAAACCGTGCGCTGGCTGAAAACAGAATGTCGTCAGTACGGCTATGACAATAAACGCCGCCCGCTAAATTTCAACATTACAATCTCGAATTTCACACCGAAACCCCACACGCCGTTCCAGTGGCATTCGGTTTCGACCAGCGAATTCACCCGCAAACAGGACTTGCTACGGGATGCGTTTCGTGGGATGCGTGGGGTTAAGGTGAACTACACCGACCACCGGATCTCAGCGATGGAGGACTTTGTCGGGCGGGGCGATCGGCGTCTCTCAGCGGTGGTACGTCGTGCCTGGGAGTTGGGCGCGGGAATGGACTCCTGGTGGGAAAGTCTGGAGCGGGCGTTTGGGGCGTGGCAACAGGCGATCGAGGAGTCGGGCTTAAGCTGGAAATATCGCCAGGTGGACAGTGGCGAATGGAATGTGTTTCATGCGGATGGCACGGCTAACCATGATGCCACCGCTGACGAGTCGCGCTACACCACGCCGCTCCCCTGGGATCACATCAACACCGGCATCGATCGCAACTGGCTACTCGACGACCTCAAACGCGCCCTCGAAGCGGCCACCGTTCCCGACTGCGCCTACGAGGGTTGCTCTCACTGCGGCATTTGTAGCCCCGACTTCGGCCATAACATCGTTGTACCACCACCGCCGGTTCCCGAGTTCAAAGGCCACTTTATGCCGAAGACCGATCGGGTGCAGCGGTTCCGGGTCTGGTTTGGCAAGACGGGCGATATGGCGCTGACGGGTCATTTGGATTTGGTGCGGTTATTCGATCGCATCATGCGCCGCGCGTCGATTCCGGTGTCGTTTACCGGTGGTTTTCATCCGAATCCGCGTATTGCTCCGGCGAATGCGTTGCCGTTGGGTTACACCAGCAGCGGCGAGATCGTCGAGTTTGAGCTAGCTAAACCGATGGAGATTGCGACGTTTGAGGCGCGGTTGAAGGAGCATTTCCCGGAGGGGATGCCGGTGTATCGCGTGGAGGAAGTCCCCGTAAAATCGCCGTCGGTGACCCAATGTTTGACGGAGGCGATTTACGAGTTGCAGCTTGAAACGACGCTGGAAAATGTGGATTGGTCGGTTTGGTGCGATCGCATTTTGGCGGAGTCCGAGATTATGAGCCAGCGGACGAATAAGAAGGGTAAGGTGCGAACGTTTAACCTGCGCGATCGGCTGTTTGAGCTGGAGATGGTGGAGTCGATCGCGCCGAATCAAGTAAAAATTCGCTATCGCGGGACGAGCTACAACGATGGGAATTTGTTACGTCCGTCGCAGGTGGTGGAGATGTTCGATCGGGTGATTGGGGGGATTGACCCGTTGGCGGAGGATGCGGTGTCAGCGTTTTCGTTGATTCACGTTCACCGCGAGGCGTTGTTGTTAACAGACGAATAGGAAACGATAGATCAACGCTGCCAGTATTGTGTACTATCTCAAAGAGTAAATATTCACCGTCGTTACGGTAAGGCAATGAGCGAATATAATTCTGAATCTTGGGATGCGTATATTGATAACCTGCTTGGCCACACTTACGGACATGCCGATCTTGCCGCTATTATTGGTCTTAGTGGTGCATTCTTGACAGGTCACGAACATCCAAAGGCTTTAGTTTTGTCCCAGGAAGAGGCTAATACGATTGGTGCGGCGATGACTTCCAGAGACGACTCTGTATTCCAAGGTTCGGGCATCGTAGTTGGAGGTGTTAAATATCAGTTCTTGCGAGGTGATGATAGCATTGCCCTCGGAAAGAAAAAAGGTCAAGGTGCGATTACACTACAACGTAGCAACACGGCTGTTGTAATTGGACACACCAAGGAAGGCGGCTTGCAAGGTAACACAAACCGTGGAGTTGCTATCATTGCTGAGTATTTAGAATCTTTAGGTCTATAAAATCGTAATTTTCAGCAAGGAAGCCCCGCGAAAAGCGGGATGAGATCGTGATGAGTGACGACGGATTTTTACTCCTTGTGGGAGTTGAAGGTTATTGCCGTCTAACGCATCCTACCGTTCTGTTGACTCACCGAAATTAATGTTCCTGGTATTCTTTCTGAAGGTGGTGCAGACGGATCTTCAAACTGTGGATGAACTGTACATCGTGCGAAGCCAAAGCCTAGCGTTACCAAGAATTTCAGGATGATTAAGTAGGTGACATCGACTTTGCCCATGCCCAAGTTTTACCTACGTAGTTGGCATATTTCCTGGTTTCATGACATCTCGATTTCTGATCGAGAGAAGTCCTTATGACACCGGATCTCTATACAGATGTTGCGCTTAATCGTGATGTGCCGGAGGCAGGGGTGAGCTGCGGTACGGTTGCGGTGTTTATCGATCGCACTCCCCATCCGCAAGGGGGTGAAGAGGGGGCAATTTTGGAGGTGTTTAGCGTTTCGGGTGAGACGATCGCGGTGGTGACGGTTCCGTTGTCGAGTATTGAGGCGTTGCGTGATGATGATGTGTTGTCGGTGCAGCGTCTTATGGTTGGTGTAGGTGCTATGTCGGGAGAGTAGGTTCGATCTCGGGTGATCGCCGGTTACTCGTTCCAACGCTCTGCGTGGGAATGCCGTGCGGACGCTCTGCGTCCCGTATTTTGCTGGTAAGGTCGTGACGCAGAGCGTCTAGATCTTGCATTGCCCACGCAGAGCGTAGGAACGAGAAGCGCGATAAAACACCATATCCCCCTGAACACCGACGCGACACGTTAAGCCTCCGCCAACACCCGCACACTCAAAACCTCATTCGCCCGCAACGGAACGATCGCCGTTGGCGGCACGATCGCCACATCCAGCGTTTCACCGATCGCATTGAAAATCTCAAGAATATAGTCATCCTCACCCGTATCAGGGTCGGGAACCGTATCGATTAACATCGCAACATCACCCCGCTTCAGATTACGTTCGGGAATATCACACGTGAGCGAAACACGGGTATACAGTTCGAGTTCCATAGCTAATTTCGCGAGTCTACTTTTTCGGAAAGAGAGTGACAAACTGGACGCTGCCATCCGCAACACGTTCGAGCCAAATCGTAACGACAAGCAACGCTCGGTTCACGCCTCGTAGCTCCCCCTCGACGCGATAAAACTTGCCGTGGCGCTCTTGACGATCGAATATCGCATCATTGGTCGCAATCAAGTCGAGTAATGCCTGACGCAAACGCTCTGGATTTTCCTGTGTGAAGCCAGCTTGAGCGAGGAACTTAGACTTATCGTCATGTTCTTGCGGAACGAGCAGATAGCGTGTGAGTTTGGCCTCAGGAATGATGATATCGCCGGTCAGCTTCATAGCTTGATCGTAGCAATTAGCGTGACGATTGTGGTGATCGCTAGAATGGAAATCATCGCGGTCTTCCCCAGCCCATGCTCTCAACCACAACCCTGACCCTCGCCGAATTTCTCGCGCAGCCGGAAACTAAACCGGCTTGCGAATTTATCGACGGGCGAGTTTTTCAGAAACCGATGCCCCAAGGAAAGCACAGCCAACTGCAAAGCGCTCTGATTACGACGCTCAATTTGGCGATTAAACCTCAAAAACTGGGCTGTGCGTTTCCAGAGTTGCGTTGTGTGTTTGGCGATCGGGCGATCGTTCCGGATGTGGTCGTCTTAACCTGGGCGCAAATTCCGCTGGATGACGATGGCGAAATTGCGAACCTGATTCCGCTTGCGCCTGTTTGGATGATTGAAATCCTGTCGCCAGACCAAAGCCACACTCGCGTTACGAAGAATATTCTCTATTGTTTAAAGCACGGGACTAAGATGGGTTGGTTGATCGATCCGGCGGAGAAGACGGTGTTTGTTTATCGTCCGAAGCAAGAAATTGAGGTGTTTGAGGATTTGGAGGGTTTTCTTCCGATGCCTGAGTGGGTTGAGGGGGTGACGGTGACGGTGGAGGCGTTGTTTGATTGGTTGAAGTTTTAGAGCGTCTCCCCGATCGCGTTAAAAATTCAACGGATCTTATGCTGAGGCGATTGACGATGGCCGCAGATATCGACTGGACGACGATCGCGTTCGGGCAAATCCTCGATCGGTGCGATCGCCCTCAGGGGAAGCCAAGCAAAAGCGCAGCCCGATCGCCCGTGATGGGGAAGATCGAGCCGCGCCTCGCTTATGGGTGTTTGACCGTTCGGTCGGCTGAGTGAGGTTAGGCCACTTTCTTTCGCTTGAGGGACGCAGATGCCGCGATCGCCATCAGACCCAGCGCCAGCGACGGCTCGGGAACAGAAGCTTCCTCTTCAGCATCAAGGGCGGCCAGTTTCCAACCGTCAGCGTTGTACGGCTCCTGTCGGTCGCCGAATTCAGAACTGCTGCTAACGTAGGGTACACCAAACACGCCCGAGGCCTCGAAAAGGAAACCCACAACACAGCTGGACGATGCACAAACAATCCAGTCCATTGTGTCACCGCTGAAGCTGACGCTTGCTTCGGCAGATGAAAGCCCGACAAACTCAGAAACAGCTCAGTACGGGGACAAAAGTTGCAGAGCGTGTCGAAAGTCGGCACGGTGAAGG